>NZ_JOIX01000038.1 GCF_000720175.1 Streptomyces sp. NRRL S-337 | reverse complement strand
GAAGCGAACACCCCCGCTACGCGGGGGTGTTGCGCTCCCGCTCCGCGTGAGCGGATGCGGCTCGCTCCGCTCACCGCCAGGCGGCACGCGCTGCGCGCGCACCGCCAACCGCAGTGCAGGCGCCTCGCGTTGCGAGGCGCGGCCGGCCTCCGGCCGACCCCGTGGCCTCCGCTGCGCTCCAGCCACAGTGACGCTCCGCGCCACCAAGCGGGCTACAGGAACCGAGGGGGCGTCAACGCGAGGCTGACGGAGCGCCAGCAGGAAGAAGGGGGAGAGGGGTGACAGGCGGTCGGGAGGGTGACCAGGACTCGGGGGCAGGCCACCCGGAGGAGCGGACGGGATTGAGGGGGCGTCAAGGTCCCGGATTGGTTGGCGATAAGACGAGACTAACAACTTTGAGCCACGTTCGGGGGAATCTCGGAATTCCTTGTGCTTCATTTCTGACGGAAAGATAGACTCTGGACTCAGAGCACACCACCCCGGACCGCTCCGGAGGGTTATCGAGATCCACCCAACCGCCTTGCCGGTGTTCCGGTGGGGCGGATCAACGAGCCGATCGCGTCAGTCCAATCGTAGCCCTTGTGGCTCCTCTACGTGCAGGTTTTCCGTTTCCCGCCGCTCGAATCGACCGGACGGCACCGCAGGAGAAGGCAGGCGATATGTCGAGCACAGACCGCGCTGATCAGCGCGAGGCAGCCCAGCGAGAAGCCATTGACGCGGTCGTGCGGGCACTCGAATTGCCTGCAAGATCGCTTGTGCCCGAACGAGGGCTTCGAACGCAGGTGATCATGGCGACCGGGTCCGGGAAGACCCGGGTGGCGGTCCGCAGCGCGGAGGAGCTCCACGCGGGCCGTGTGCTGGTGCTCGTGCCCTCGCTGGACCTGCTCGCCCAGACCGAGGCCGCGTGGCGCGAGGGAGGCCGCCGGGGGCCGATGCTCGGAGTGTCCTCGCTGCGCGGCGATGAGGTGTCCTTCCCCAACACCACGGACGTGGACGAGCTGGTGGAGTGGACGCGGGGCATGGACAAGGTGACCGTGTACGCCACGTACGCCAGCCTCGGTCTGGGCACGCTGGAGCGGGCGCACGCCGGGGGCCTCGCGGCCTGGGACCTGGTTGTCGTCGACGAGGCCCACCGCGTTTCGGGACGGATCGGGAAGCCGTGGGCGGTCGTCCACGACAACCAGAAGATCCCGTCCCTGCGCCGCCTCTACATGACGGCCACGCCCCGGCTGTGGCAGCTCGGGGACGAGGACGAGGCCGGCGCACCCGGCGAGCTGGTCGCAAGCATGGAAGACGACCCCGAGGGCCCCTTCGGCAGCCGCTGCTTCACCCTGACCCTCTCGGAGGCCATCGACCGGGGAATCTGTGCCCCCTACCAGGTCGTATGCGTGGACGTCACCGACACCGCCCTCCAGGCCGCGCAGCTCCTGGGCGCCGAAGGCCGCTCGGCAGAGGTCCGCGGGGCCCGGCTTGCCGCGCTGCAGACCGCCCTGGTCAAGGCGTCAGCCGAGGAGGGCTTCCGCCGCACGCTCGTCTTCCACCACCAGGTCCGCGAGGCCGAAGCGTTCGCGGCCGGCCTTCCCGACGTCGCCGCGCAGCTGCACGCCTCCGACCCCGAGCTGTACCCCAAGACGATCTGGGCGGACTGGCTGTGCGGCGACCACAAGCCGCTCCACCGGCGGCGTCTGCTCGGCGAGTTCGCCGCCGGGGTCGCCACGGACGGCACCGTGGTGGAGAGGTGCTTCCTGTGCTCGGTGAAGGTCCTGGGCGAGGGCGTCGACACCAAGCACTGCGACTCCGTGTACTGGGCGGATGTGCGCGGCTCCATGCCCGACCTGGTCCAGGCCGTAGGGCGAGCGCTGCGGATGCAGCCGGGCGAGGGCAAGGTGGCCTCGCTCGTGGTGCCGGTGCTGCTCGGGCCGGGCGAGACGGCGGACAACATGCTGACGAGCCGGGCTTTCGGCGGCCTGGCGAAGCTCTTGGAAGCGCTGCGGGCGCACGATGCGCGGATCGTGGAGAGCCTCGCGGAGCAGCAGGCCCCGAGCCGCTACAAGCCCGTCAGCAAGGACGAGAGCGGCACGAGCACGGGCGGGAGCGGCGAGGGCTCCGGAGGCGTCAGCGCCCCCGCCAAGGCCCTGCTGAAGTTCTCCACGCCCCGCGACCCGGCCGCGCTCGCCGCGTTCATCAACCTGCGGGTCCTCAACCCGGAGCACGAACACTGGCGGCGCGGCGTGGAGGCGGCCGTCATCTATGCCCGTGAACACGGCGATCTGAAGGTGCCGTTCACGTTCCGCGTGCCTGCCGTCGACGACCAGGAGACGGAAGGCGAGGGGTGGCCGGCCTCGCTCGCCGGGTTCCCGCTGGGGCAGTGGACCGCCGACGCCCGCCGCTTCTACGCCCGCGGAGACATGGACGAGGATCGCATCGCCCAGCTGGAGAAGCTCGGCATGATCTGGTCCCACTTCGACGTCGCCTGGGAGGAGAGCCTGTCCGCCGCGCGCGGGTGGGCCGCCCAACACGGCCACCTCCTGGCCCCGCTGGACGCCACCCACCAGGGCGCGAAGGTGGGCATCTTCCTGAAGAACGCGCGGGCCGCCGCCCGGAAGGCGCAGGAGATCGAGCAGCGTCGTGCTGAGGGCCTGCCGGTGGAGTCGTCGGCCGGGGCGCTGTCGGACGAGCGGCGCGAGCAATTGGAGGAGATCGACGCGTCCTGGTGCCCGAGCTGGCCGGTGACGTGGCAGCGGTGCTTCCACTTGGTGCGGATGCACCTGGACGCGGGCGAGGCGCTGCCCACCGAGGCGGGCGACGTCGTGCGCCAGGGCGAGGATCTGGGGCGGTGGGTGCAGTCGGTGCGGATCGGGTGGGATCAGCTCACGACCGTGCAGCAGTGGATGTGCGAGCAGGTCCTCGGGATCGAGCCCGCCAGCGAGGACGAGAAGCCGCCGCCGCGCCGTACGCAGGCTGACAAGTGGGCGATGAACTACGCGGCCGCCAAGCAGTTCTACGAGCGTGAGGGGCACCTTCAGGTCCCGAGGAAGTGGGTTGAGCGGATCGTCGGCGAGGACCACGAGGTGCGGGAGCACAAGCTGGGGGCCTGGATCGGGAATCAGCGCAGCCGGGCGGCGACGCTGACGCCGGAGCGGATGGAGCTGCTGTCCGCGATCGGGATGCGGTGGTCCTGATGGTGGGCGTCGTCGTCACCGCGGCCGCCGCGCTCGCGGCCGGCTATCTGCTCGGGCGACTGCGCCCGTGGCAGCGGCTGGGCGACTGGGCAGCCGATCAGGTCCGCTTCACCGGGGCGTGGGTCCGGGGCGGGCCTGGCCGTCAGGCCGTCGTCGTCCTGGCACACGTCGTCACCGCGCCGCGCACCAGCTGGCGCATCATGCGCGCCCCGGCCACCGAGACCCAAGCGCTGGCGCCCGTACGGGACCCGGACTGGGTCGCCAACCGCTCCTGGGGAGACCACGAGTAGACGGTAGGTCTCCGACTCCCTTACTGACGTTCGACTCACTAGAGGACTTCGACAGCTCAAGGCCCGGACCAGGCGTCCGGGCCTTCGTCGTGCCCCGGAATCTCTTCTCCCGGTCGCTGCTGTCCGGGTCCCGGCCTCCGGCCCTACGGGGTGAAGGAGCCGTGCCCGCCAGGACGAGACGCAAGCACCTGAGTCCTGTCACTGTCCCGCCCGACATGGCGAACTCACGCCGGAGGCAGTACCGATGACTAACCGCCAGGCACCCGGGGCAGCACCCGTGCCGATCGCCGCTACGCTGAACACGCCCACCCTGGGCCGGGCCGAATCCCCACAGGGACGCTCTCCACAGAGCCGCAGCAGGACCGCCGACCGCGAGGCGCGCGCCACCCCCACGCGGACGACACCACCACAGGTGTCCGCCGTCTCTGTTCCTCCGCCTCGTAGGAGACTCCCGATGTCTCGGGACCCGCACCCGCACTCCCCCATACCCGCCCGCCCCGAACCGCCCGGCCCGGCCAGCGCAGGGACGCCGTCGGAGACCCCGCTGCTGTCGGTGCACGCCGCCGTGGTGTTCCTGGCGGCCGTCATCATCGGCCTCGTCATGGGCGGCCTCATGTTCCTCCACGACAAGTCCGTGCCCTCGGCCGTCGCGGCGGGCCTGGTAGCCGCTGGAGGCAGCGTTCCCGTGCTGCACAAGCTGATCGGCTGACCGGCGGTGGGCCGGGTGCACATGCTGCGCCCGGTCCCACCGCCTCCGTCAGGCGGCTGGAACTGGTGGGCGTGGCCGCCGCGCCCTCCACCCACTGCGGGTCGTCCAGGATGGCCTCGGGTTCGGCGACGCCGGCGCCCTCAAGCAGGTCATCAACCTTGCCGGATTTCCGGGTCTTCAAAGTTGAGCGGTGCGGAGGTGTCCGCGGGTTCGGCGGGTGGTGACGCAGCGTGTCCGTAGGCGCTGGTTGTCGGCGTTTCGGAAGCCGAACGCATTGCGGGCGACGAGCTTGATCACCCGGTTGATGCCCTCGCTCTTGGCGTTGCTGTACCCGGTGTCGATGAATGCTTCGATCTTGGGCCACCAGCGGTCGACGGTGATGGCGAGCTGCCGGACTTCGGGGATGTCGGAGTCGGCGCACCAGGTGAGGAACTTCCAGCGAGTGTGCCCGACTTGGTGCCGGTCGGCACCGGTGCGGGCCAGCGCGAGGAGGGTGCGCAGGTTCTCTTTGGCGATCCACGCGGTCAGCAGCCTCTGGCCGATCTTCCCCTCGTCCAGCAGGGTGTTCCACATGGCGGCGAACTGCTCGTCGGTGAGGTCTTCGCGGTTGCGCAGGAGCCGCCGTCTGGCTTTCCACTCCGGATCACTGGCGCGTCCTCGGCGGCCTCGGACCTCGGCAGTGGTGCGGCGTCGGACGGCGGACAGCATCTTGTTGGCGAGCTGGACGACGTGGAAGTGGTCCACCACCACGGTGGCGTGCGGGAGACCGGTGCGGACGGCGGCCCGGTAGGTGGTGGACATGTCGATGGCTACGCACTTGATGCTCTTGCGCCAGGTCAGTGGGGTGGTGGCGAGCCAGGTGAGGACGTCCGCGACGGTGCGGCCCTCAACCTGGCCGAGCAGGCCGCCGGTGCCCAGGGCGTCGACGAACCCGGTGTGCCACCGGTCTCGCACCAGATGCCACTTCTCCGTGATGGGGTCTTGCTCCCAGCGCGGCCTTCCTCGCCGGGTCTCGTCGATGCCCAACACTTCCACTTCGGGCAGCGGAGCCTCGATGACCTCGTGGGCCTGGGTGCGGAAGGCGTTCATCACGGTCGGCCAGGACAGATGCAGATCTCGGGCGGCCTGGATGACGGTGGACCCGGCGTCGCGTATCCGGCGCCCGGCGGCATTGCGCAGCCGCATGGTGATCCGCGCGCCGGCCGGTATCTGCGGTATCTGCTCGGTGAACGACTTCCTCGGGCACTGCGGCTCGCGGCAGTGCCAGCGGCGCTTGTGCCAGCGGAACTCCAACCCGTGTTCCCCGTATGGCAGATCACGGGGCCGGGTGATGGCTGAGCCCTTCACCCGGGAAGCAACCACCCCGCAGGACGGGCAGGCCCGCGCGGTTTCGTCCGCCGTGGTCAGGTGCACCCGCCGGATGCCGTCCTCCAGCCGCTCGACCGAAACGACGGCCAGGCCGTCCAGATCGAGCAGCAACGTCGTAGAGTTGTCCAAGCCCGTGGTTCCCAGTGATCAAGCTGCGTAGAGAACAGACATGATCAGCTATGGCCACGGGCGTTCTGCATCCAGGGGCACCGCCCGTGATGAGGACCCGGAATCGGTCAGGGCTGCTCTTCGCCCCAGGTCGTTCCCTCGGCAACCATTCGGGGCAGGTGCGGGTTGAAGAGTGATTGACGATCTGTGAGGGGTGACCGCGACGGGTCAGTGTCCACCCTTGCGGCGGGCACGGTAGGCGGCGACGGTGGTCCGGCTGGCACAGGCATTGGAGCAGAACCGCCGGGTGCGATTGCGGGAGTCGTCGACGTAGAAACGCTCGCAGTCGACGGCGTGGCAGCGGCCGATCGTCACGGCCGGGTCGCCGCAGAGGACGTGCGCGAGTGCCGCGGAGCAACTGCGCCCGAGCCAGCTCACGGCGTCCTCGCCGTTGGGAGCGAAGTGCAGGTGCGGCGATCCGTGGCCGTTGTGGTCGTCGACCCGGACAAGTGGCGGGTGTTGTTCCAGCAGGGCATTGACGGGGCCGAGCGGCCCGCCATGGGATGCGGCCTCCACCGCGCGGAGCAGCCTGGGCAGGAACTCGCCGAGCCGCTCCGGGTCCGGTTCGGCGATCCGGTGCTGGCGGAACATCTCCCGGCGCAGCTCGCTCGGGTCGTCTCCGTTGACGATCTCTACCGCAAGTCGGGTCAGGTTCCCGATGTAGTCGACGTAACGCACTTGACCACCTACCTCCCACGCCTGAAGAGTAGGCACCATGACTACTGATGCCACCTACATGATGGACGGCCCAACCGCCGTCGCGCGAATGCTGCACCGTATGGGCCGGTGGGACGAGGCGCTCGCCATGCTGCCGACGGACGCGGTGGCGGAGCGGGCCGAGATCCAGGTGGACCGCTACTGGTGGAGGCTGGACGGGGCCGGGGCGGCCGAGGAAGCGGTCAGCGCACTCCAGCCGTCCGACCCCGTACTCGCCGGATTCCTTACCGCACAGATCCGCTACACCCGGCTGCTGTTCAGCCTGGAGACGCTCCCCGAAGACCTGCAGCGGGCTCGCGAGGACTTCACCACCGCCACAGCCGACCCACGGCTGACCGGCTGGGCCACGTTCTGGCTCGGAGTGCTCGCCGACAACATCGACAAGGATCCCGACGCTGCCAAAACGGCCTACCGACAGGCACTGGGGCACGCACGGGAACATGGCGACGCACTGCTGGAATCCTACGCCGTACGCCACATCGGAGCCCACCTCCTGGAGCAGGACCGGGAACAAGGCATCGCCCAGCTGCGGCGGTCCTACCACCTGCGAGCATCCCTCGGCGCCCGCCCGCAAACCGCAGCAGCGGCCCTCACTCTCGCCGGCGAACTGCCCGCTGGAGCCGAAACCGACCAGCTCCGCGAGACATCCGACCTGACCGCCCGCGAACTGCAACTGACCTGGCTGCTACGCGCCCTTTGACGGCACCGCGTCGCACGTCCCCGCGAGGGCACGTGACCAAGCGACTGCCGAACACGCGGACCCCACCTCCGCCGTCTCGACACACGCCGACGGAGGTGGGGAACCCAACGAAGCAGGTGCGTCCCACGCTTGAGCGCCGTATGGGGAGATTCAAGAAGCGCCATCGCCCGAACAAGAAGCTCACGCGGAGTGACAGACGGTCAGGCTCTCAGCGCCACCACACCGCTCAACTTTGAAGACCCGGATTTCCCCAGCTCGCGGGATGAAGATGCTGGCCAATACCCGAGCGAAGGCTCTGCCAGCCGACCCTCCGCCCCTTAACTAACTACGACTCTATCGATTGATGGGCCATAATTTTCGTGATTGTAGAGGTGCAAGATATTTTGCCCTTTCGATAGCTTCACCTTGACGACCGCCTTTCCCAATTTTACCGGTTCGTTAACCCAGTTCCCCGGCGTATCTACCCGCGCCGCCGAACCATTGTTTACCTGCATATAGAAGTACATATCCCCGGAGGCGTTGTAGTAGATGGTTACCGCATATGTGCCCGACGCCGGGGCCTTGACGTCCTCAATATAGAGCTCTCCGCATATGCTTACACCGTCTTCGCATGATCCCTCACCTATCTGTACAGCCCTGCCATTAGAGCAATTCAACATCGCGTCGCAAGTTTCGGCAGTGGAAGGGGGCAAAATTCTATTCGCCCCTCCTTCCGCTTCGTATGTGACTGGAGTTACATGAGGAGGGTGCTGAGATCCTTTAGTGGGGCTCGGTCGGCGTGGGGTAGTCGCTCCATGCCCTTTAGTGCTTGACTGAGGGCCCCCTCCAGAGTTAGCAAAAATCACAGCAGCAGATATTGCAGCAACGACAAGCAAGAGACTCAAAGCTGCCAGCACAATCACGCGCTTCTCCCGGGCGGCCTTCTCTCGGGCGGCCCGCCTTCTCCCGGATGGCCTGTTCCCGAGCCACCTTCTCCCGAGCCGCCTTCTCCCGGATGGCCTGTTCCCGAGCCACCTTCTCCCGAGCCGCCTGTTCCTGAGCCGTCGACCCTCGACGAGCATCACATTCATTTACGCTTTCGCCCGCTGTCCGGCGCGTCAATAAATAGTACGCCTCGTTTACTTCCTTCATTTCTTCTTCAGTTTCCCCGCGCGTTTCCGGACGGCTCTCGTGAATGTCCGGATGGAGCAGGCGAACTTTCTCCCTGTATGCCTTTTTGATTTCCTCCATGGTGGCCCCGGATTGGATCCCGAGCACTGCCCATGGATCCCGCTTTTCCATATCAGGCCATCTTTCCGCCGAGTGATTCGATATTCTGGGTTTAATGCATCCCGACCCCTTAATTGTGAAGCCGCTTCTGACTGATCGCAAAAGGGATGGCGTCGACTCAGCGAGGGCAAGGGTCGGTTCCGAAAGCGAGAGTCGGTGCCGGTGGGTGGACCACGATGCGGGGCATGCTTTTGGGCATGCCTTCAGCCTGCCGAGCCCCAGCGCATGCCGCGCGCGGGCAGACCGCTGCTCGTCAAGATCGAAGCAGGGAGAACCAAGGCATCGGCCACCACGTAACCATCGGCTGCCGCTTACCACGCGGGTCACAGGCCGGGGTAAGCATCTTGGTATCCGGCCCGCCCTCCCCTGGACGGGCCGCTACCGGCGGGGGTAACCCTCGTCGCCGGTCACCAGGCGGCGGATCACCCGGCCGAAGCGGCCGGTGGGCTCGGCCAGCTGAATGCGGCACCCCGCACAGTGCTGTCCGTCGGCCGGCGGCGCGTCCACTTCCAGCAGGTCGTACTCCGCGGGGCTGCCTTCCAGCGGCCCGTCGCATCTCTGGCACACCGGGTCGGGCTCCTGGGCAGCCTTGGCAGCGGCCTCTTGTGCTGCCCAGCGCTCCTTCGCTTCCCTCAGCTCACGGTCCCTCTGCTCCTCCTCCCGCTTGAGCTGCTGCTGGCGGAGTTGGTCGCGCTGGCGTTGGCGTCGTCTGAAGGCGCGTTCGTCGTCGGGGTTGTCGAGGGCGTCGGGAAGGGTCTGCCAGGTGGAGTGGCCGAAGCGGAACCAGACCGGGCCCAGGGGACCGTGCTCGCGGAGCCGGTCAAGAGTGGTGACCAGGATCGGCACGGCGTCCGCGTAGCCGGTGTAGCCGTCCCGTTCTTCCGCGCCGTAGCTAATGGAGAACCCGTGGTATTCGCCGGCCCAGTGCGCCTCGGTCAGGCGCATGACGCTGTTGATCCGGTTGTTCATCGCGGTGGGGCCGACCTGCTTGGTGAACACGATCGCCAGCGGCGGATACCCCTCCCTCCCCAAGGGGCCGTACAGCGTCTCCCACATCGGGATCGACTTCTGCCCCGGCTGGGCATAGGAGTGCGGTGAGGAGCTGGGCGCCTTGACGGTGCGGCGGAAGAACTCGCGGTAGCGAGCGGCCTTGGAGGCCAGAGTGACCGGGTTTTCGGTGCCGTTGTCGACCTCCACGAACATCACGGGCACCCCGGCCTCCGGAGCGGTGAGAACCGCATCAGCGCGCGGGCTGTTCTTGCCGGGGGTGGTGAGCGTGCCGGACACCGGGAGCACCACCTCCGTCGCCCAGGAGGCGATCTGTCCAAGCCCCTGCGGGCGCGCCTGCAGGGCCGCAGAGGCAGCGGCCATGTCCTTGCCCGCCGGTGTGTTGGAGAGCGCGGTGGTGGGCGTCTGAGGCCGTTTGCGGGGCACAGGGTGGGTCAGCTCGGGTGGGGTCTGCAGGAACGCGGCGATGGTGTCGGTGACCTTCAGCACGTGCTTCGCCCCCGAACGCGCAGCCCCCCGAGCGGTTCCGCCCATCTCCCGCACCGGCCGGTCCAGCACCGCGGCCGCGGCTTCCAGGCCGGGCCCGGTCAGGTTCCACAGCTTCTCGGTGACCAGGTTGCCCGCGGCATTCGTGCGGCTGGCCGAGCCGAGCGACTCCACCAGGCCGTCACGCCCGAGATCGAGGCAGCCGTTGCGGACGGTCTGCGCACTGGCCGTGCCCGGGCACATCAGCTGCCGGATCTGTTCGGCGGTCGCCACCTTCACCACACCCAGCGCTGCGAGGACCATCTGCCGCGTCTTGGCCGTAGACCCGTACGGCCGCCGCTTCGTCCCGCCCATCGCACATCCCTCCCACCGCACCGCTGACAGCCGGTGCGACAGCTGGTGCGTCCTCTCGGCCACGCGGCCACGAGCACGGCTCCGAACCCGACGCCCCCGCCCTCAACTCACTTACACCAACCACCAATCACTAACACCAACCACTGACATGAAGAGGGGAAGGAGGGTTGTCGGCGCTGCGGAAACCCCTTTACCAGGGGCTCTGACCTGCAACTTTTCTCCCTTGTGCTGGGGAGGTCGGCGTAGGGGGATCGGTAGGGGAAACCGTAGGACGCGCAGCAGGGGGCATGCCGCGTGGGCAGCCCTCAACACCCTTCAGCACCAGGCTGCTTACCACCGCGGGTTCGTCCCTCCTGGTGGGAGGGGAGAGTTCTCCGTCCACTGTCCACAGGCCAGCGGGCCGAACCTGCGGGACGTCGCCGTGGTCGACACGGCGGCAACCGCGTGAGGAGACCTTGATGCCGTACCTGATCCCGCCCCGCACACCGCTGATGCCCGAGCAGGTGGAGCGGGCCTTCGACTACGTCCTGGCGCTACAGATGGGTGGCGGCGGCGCCATCGCTGGGCAGGCAGAAGCAGACCCGGAGCTGGCGTTCGTACTGCTGCGGCTGGCCGAGGACATCATCTGGCCCGTCACGGCCGTGGACGGGGACACCGCCCCATGCGCGGACTCCTTCGCGCTGGAGGAGGTCGGGTGCGTACTGCTGTACGCGCTGCGGGACTGGTCGCGGGACTCCCCCACGACGGCGGCGCCGGGCATCGCCCGCAGCATCATCCGGTTCACGGTGAACGTCGTCCCTGACCCCGACCACGCGGACACCGCCGACACCCTGGAGGCGATGCGCAACGAGCACCTGGTGCTGGCCCACGCGGTGCACTCCGCACCCGGTGCGCACCGGTAGCCGCACCGCCGCGCGGGTGGGTGCGCACCACCGCATCGGGTGCGCGGCATCGGATCCACTCAGTGGCCGGCTTCTCGTCCGCGCTGCGGTCCGGGCTGCTGCGGGCGGTGCGCCTGCTGGTCGTCCTGGCGTACCGGGTGCGGTCCGTCGGTGTCGTCCCGGTCGTAGCGGTCCATGGTGGCGCGGGCTTGGTCGGCCGCTTTGGTGAAGGCGTCCTGGAGGTGACGCAGCCGTTCGTCGGTGAACTCCAGGGCTTCCACGTCGGTGCGCGACGCCTTCAGTGCCCGCAGCGCCGTCAGGTCGATCGCCGACCGGGGTTCGGCCTCCGGCTCCTGGTCGGCGGGGCCCGGGTGCGCGAGCAGCTGCTCGGGCATCGCCGCCTGCTGGTGCGCGACGACGTCGTACGCCCGGCCCCGCGCGCCGGCGACAGTGGTGCGCAGCTTCTCGCGGACCACCGCACCGGCGAGGACGGCGCGGTCGTAGCGCAGCGGGACACGGGGTATCTCCCACTCTCCCGGCTCCTGGTCCGGAGGCCGTGGCGCGGCCGGTGTGCCCGGGTCGGCCGGGGGCTGTCGGTCTGGTTCCGGCACGGTCGGCGGGCGCCGGGCGGGTTCGAGGTCGGCCAGCGACCACCGGGCGGTGTAGAGGCGGTAGGCCGACATCCGGCCGCGCAGGGTCTTCGGTTCGCTGAAGTCCAGGCAGTGCGCGGCGAGCGCGGCGTCCACGATTCTCTCGTCCAGGCCGGGGTCGCGGCGGCGGCCGCGGAGCACGAGGGCGAGGTGACGGCGGGCTTCGGCGAGCAGGTGCCGGCGGTGGAACCGGCCGCCGCCGTTCATCACAAACACCATCGCGGTCACGTCAACGGCCGCCAGGGCGACGTCGACCACGGCAGCGACCCGGGCCCGGATCGCTCGGGCTGCGGCGCGGGCGCGCTCGAGGAGCGAGTCGATGACGCCGGCGGCCACCCCGGAGGTGAGGATCGCGCTCGCCTTCCACCACGCGCGCAGCTGCGCGAGCGGCCGGGCCTTCTGCTTCGGCGGGCGCGTCATCTTCGCCGCCATCTGGTTCAGCTTGGCGCGGGCCCGATCGGAGACCACGGGCAGGAAGCGGAGTTCGCCGTCGTCGTCGACGGCGGTGACGTACTCGGCCTCCAACTCGGTGAGGCAGGCGGCGATCTGCTCGCCGCGCCGTGCGGTCCAGCCGATGAGCTCGTGGGGCACCCCGGCGATCTCCATGACCGGTCGGCGGCCCGCCGTGACGGTGCGCGGCTCGGTCGCCAGTCCCAGCGCCTCGCAGACCTCAGCAGCCACCGTTTCGTTGTAGAGCGCTGACGCGGCGACGGTGTTCTCGAACAGCGCCTCCGTGTGGACCGAGCCCCACGTTCCGTCCAGGCGCTGCCCCTTCACCGACAGCATCAGATGATCGTGGAGCAACGGCATTCCGGACCGTGCCTCGTAGTGGCGGAACCGTGCGGCGACCAGGCCGCCGGGCGGGCGGACCCGGTGGATGCCTCCGCGGCCGAACCGGATCACCGCCACCTGGTCCTCGATCCACTCCAGCACTCTCTCGATCGCGCGCTCGTGCGCGGCCTCGATCACCCGCCGGGTCTCGTCATCACCCAGCGCCCACAGGAGGTAGATCGTCGGCTGCGGTCGGAAAACGAGATCGACGCCGGTGACCTTCACGCGGCGTCCGAGCGCGCCGGCCCGCCACGCTGCCTTCGGGGAGTTCCCCGCGGCGAGGCGGCCGGCCTCGATCCGGTCCGCGTGCGGGTGCCGGCCGCCCTCCCCGAACAGGTTCCGCAGCTGCGCCTCGGTGACGACGTCCCCGGGGGCCAGACCGAGGACGGCGAGCCCGCGGCCCATCCATCGCCCGGCCGGGGCACCGGCTTCCTGCTGAGCCGTCGCCAGAGGTTTACGGGCCGGACGGCGGCCGTCGCCGACGACGACCTGGCGCAGGTAGTAGCGGTACATCTGCCCGGCGGTGATCTTCGCGATATCCATCATGAAGACCACGCCACACGGCCCTGACCTGCAAAGAAAGGAAGATCAGCGGCCCCTCCCGCCCGACGGGAGCAGGGGGCGAACTTTCTTCCCGAGTGCCCGTCAGGCGGGAATCGGCTCCGGCCGAGAAGCCAGTGTCATCGCTCTCCGGCAGCCCTTCACACCACCCACCACCGCCACCCGACGAACCGTGCGACACCAACACCAACGAGCACCAACAAGCACCAAGGAACGCGCACCACCAACGAGCACCGCCCCTATACGGACGACCACCCATCAGCCCCCGGCAACCGCCGGGGGCTTCGCCGTGCTGCCCCGGAGGAGACCACCGTGCCCACCTTCGAGACGCTCCCCCGCTTCACCGCCGACCTCCAGCACCTCACCCCCGCCCAACGCCGACGCTTCCACCGCGTCGTCCTGGACGCCTTCGTCCCCGACCTGCGCACCGGGCTGTTCCGCCCCGGCCTGCGCGTCAAGGGCGTACGCATCGCCCCCAGCGTCTACGAACTGACCTGGGCACAGAACGGCCGCGCGACATGGCAGTACGGCCAGGAGAAGATACGCGGCACCCGCCACATCGTGTGGCGCCGGATCGGCACCCACGCCATCCTCACCGGCCCCTGACACCAAGGCGACGCAGGAGCAGAGGTCCGGCGGCGCCATCAGCTCACGACGCTCCATCCCGGGTGATGCGTCGGCCGCCAGCCGAGTTAGGTGGTGTCCAGGATGCCTGGCTCCGGCCGTACCTATACGGCTCCAGGAGTGACGGCGAGGCCAGTAGTGTCCGCGTATGGTGATGCGCTTGCGACGCTTGGAAGATCTGCTCGGTGGGCGGCTGGACAGGCTGCAGTACAAAGACGTCGCCGACCTGGTTGGCAACCCGGATGCGGCCGAGTCTGAAGACCTGGATTACAAGCAGGCTCACTACTCGACTGAAGATCAAGGCAAAGAGGAGCTAGCGAAGGACATCGCAGCCTTCGCCAATCACCTTGGCGGCGTGCTCATCATTGGCATAGCGGAAACCAAGGGGGTCCCCAGCAAGGTCTTCGATGTCGACCTGGACGACAGGCTTCTGCGGCACATACGTCAGGTTGTCGCGAACAACACCGCGCCACCAGTGCCTTACCAAGCGATCAGACTGCCCAACCCTGAGAACCCCAGCGTGGGCTTTCTGCTCCTGGCCGTCCCGCGCAGTCCCCAAGCACCACACGCCGTGACAGCACCTCCCACCAAAAGGACGAAAGACGCCCTGCGGTACCCGCGGCGCAGCGGGAGCCAGACGGACTGGCTCACCGAAACCGTGGTCGCCACGGCCTACCGCGCACGGTACGCCGCAGCGGCGAAACGCGACCAGCGGGCGGAAGACGTCGAAAGTGACATCGTCCACGCCATCAGGAGGCGCTCGATACCGCACCTCATCGTCACCGTGGTTCCGGAAGTGCCGGGTGACATGGTGATCAACGGGGAGTCCTTCGCTCGGTACAGCACCGAGTTGCGGGCCACAGTGCTTCACCTGGGCCAGGGCCATCGCACCCTCGGATCCATCACCGTAGGTGAGCGCCGTCTGGTGTGCAGCGAGGGTAGCGACGGCTACTCCAGGCGGGCCGAACTGCACCGTGATGGCAGCGCGACCCTCGCCTGGCCTTTGGCCGGCAACACGTCCTTCCCCAATCAGCCGTCGTCCTTTTACTTCGTCGAACCGGGTGAAGTGGTGTACGCAGCGCTGTGCTCGCTGGCCTTCTTGGCAGGGCACGCCAGAGATCGCACAGGCGCCACCGGCACGGCGTTGGTGAATGGCACGCTGGTGAATAGTCTCGTGTCCCACCCGGCCGTTAACCCCGTGCTCGCGTTGGAACAGACAGCAAAGCCGCTCCCACTGCGGATCGACAGAGTCGACCGCGGGAACGGTCAGAGGGTTCCCACGAGCACCCAGGCGTGCGCCTCAACTTCCACGGCTGTCACCGTGGTTCTGGACGACATCGCAGACCAAGGCCGGGGCCTTCTCCAAGCCGTGGCACTGGTCAGCAACGAGTTGGTGCAGGCATTCGGACTGCCCGAGACCGGCCTGATATCCACAGCGGGCGAACTGAACGCGGATCTGTTCACTGACCGCAACCGAGGGGCAGTCGCTGACTGGGCCCGCAGCCTCGGCCTGCTGTAGTCCGCTCCTATCTCAGAAATGCGGCGCTCCTCGCGGTGGCAAGGTTGCGGTGGTCGTCGAGCAGCCACTTCGGCGGATTGTGCACCAAGGCTGCGAACGCGCCGGCGGTTGTGACGTGAGCCAGGTGGCGTTTCACGGTCTTAGAAGGGTGGGCGTACTGAAGTGCTTTGCATACCTGAGTCGCGGACATTTTCGTGTGGTGCGGCTGCCCCAGTGCTTTCTGTGCTCTGGCGGAGATGAGGAGGTCCGGATGCGGGGGGCCAGCGTGGGACAGGGGCTTGGTGCTTGGTTTGCTGCCCGCCTTGTCGGTGCTCTG
The DNA here is from genome assembly GCF_000720175.1 of Streptomyces sp. NRRL S-337. GTDB lineage: Bacteria > Actinomycetota > Actinomycetes > Streptomycetales > Streptomycetaceae > Streptomyces > Streptomyces siderophoricus. The sequence goes on along the minus strand of NZ_JOIX01000038.1, from coordinate 64,316 downwards.
GGCGGCCAGTTGGGCGTGGGCTTGGACCAGCCATTGCGGTGGCTCAGTGAACCCGGCTGTCAGCTCTCCGGCTGTGCAAATGTCCAACCCATGCTGGATCAAGGTTGAGCAGTCGAGTTGCAGCGCGGCCGATCTCGGCGGGGGAAAGGGGATGGTCGGCGGGCAGGGCGAGCAATCGCTGGGCCCTTGCGCTGACCAACAGTTGCGGATGCGGCCGCCCTTGCGCACGTGCCAGCGGCCGCCCGGGTAGTGCCGGGATCGAGCGAGAGTCGGGTTCGGTCGCTGTGAAGAGGGCGTCGACAAGCTCCACCAAGCGGGCATCCCTGTCAGACGTCGGTGCCACGGGTGCTGTGTTTCCGGCCCGCGCCACAGCGGTCTGGCGTGCCTGGTTGGTGGCGCGCTGTGTCGCCAGGAGCCGGTGGAGGTCGAGCAGCCATAGCGGTGGATCAGCAAAGACCGCTAGCAGCTCGGCCACTTTGCCAACGCTCAAGCCACGCTTACTTAGTGTGGGGGGCGCCAGCTGGAGCGCCTGCCCCACCTGTAGTGCGGTTAGCTCTGCGTCGGGGGGCCAGGCGAGCATCGCCCACGCCTTTTCGTTCATCAGCATTCCCGGATGGACACGACGAGCCGGGCGTTGTGCGGGCATGACGACCGGGGTGACTGGCGGACGACGGTGCTCGGCGAATGTCATCAGCGCGTCCACTGCAGAGGCCGGGAGATGGTGCCAGCGCGGCTGCGGACGGTGGTTCGGCCGGCAGCGAAGGTCCTCGTACCGCATCGGCAGTCGAAATCCTTCATGGCGTGCCAGCGCCGATGTCGCGCGGGCGATCTCCAGCGCGAGGCCGCCCTTGGTGGTCAGCATGTCCAAGAGTCGGCCCTCACTCGTGTCCGGGCAGTTGGCGCACACCGAGCAGACCCGCCATGTTCTGCCCTTGGCCGTGAGCTCGTCGCATTCAGGGCCGGCCGCACCGCCGCAGTACGCACACCCCCATGCTGCTTGCGGCGCCACTGTTGGGCGCACCGTGCGCGGAAGTGGTCCCACCGGAGGCAGCTCGGCCAACAGCCCGTCCAGCACAGACAGGTCGGTGGGCACCTCGGCCTGGCGCTCCGGGGTATAGAGGGAGCGCTGGTCGGTACGCAAGGGCAAGGGTGCTTGGGGTCAATGGCGGGAGCCCGATGAGGGCACGGAGGTTTTCGGCGCGGGCTTCGTCAGCGACCGGATGGTCTTTGGCCGTTCCATAGACCTGCGGACGGCGCTCGGCGACGCACAGGGCATCTGTCGCCTGGGCCATCATCAGCGGTGGGATGCGGCGCTGCTGGGCGGCTGCGGTGAGTAGGGGCAGGACTTTGCGGATCTCCGGTGCGTCGCATGCCAAAACGATCGTCTGGGCGGCCGCCACGGCCTCTTCGCCGACCTGTGCCGTGCCTGGCCAGGACCTCAGTACTCCGCAGGCTCTCGCGAGATAGGCGAACGCCTCCCGGCGGCATTGCGCGCCGTAGCGAATTCGCGCCGCCCGCTCTGCTGGTCCTGCCTCACGCACCCGTCGGCGCGCATCCTGCACCCGCGCGGACCATTGCATGAGGCCCGCAGAGATCTCCTTGGTCAACACACCTTAATCCCGACCAATCTCGAGTAAACCGGGGCAGGAGAGATGAGGAAGCAGGTGTGTCGCAGTCCTGCGAGCAGCTCAAGAGGGACTCGGTCGGCGAGTGTGGACAGATCCACCTTGGGACCTAGTAAAGTTCGGCCGTATGAGCATCCCAACCTCACGAGGAGACCGAGAGAAGCTAATTACTGCTCTCACTCCTCAGTTGCGTCGGCACCTGAAGATCCGTGCCTTTGAGCATGGCATGGACATCCAGGACGCAGTCGAAGTCGCCATCAAGGCCTGGTACAGCGCCACGAGCGTGCCGGAGGTTAAGACAGACGGTGCCCGAACATGGGGCACCTTCCTGCCTGCGGGGGAACCTGACGCATTCAAATCTGCCTGCACCGAGCGAGGCGTGACGTATGTGAAGGGCCTCGCCCAGGCACTGACGATGTGGTTGGAGGCTCACCCCTCCCCCACGACTCCACTGACGGCCCAGCCTGTCGTCCGGGTCATAGTGGCCAACCAGAAGGGCGGCGTCGGCAAGACGTTCATCTCCAGCGGGATGGCCCAGGCTCTCGCCGAGGCCGGCCATCGCGTCCTGATCGTCGATTACGACCCACAAGGTCACCTCACGGCCGAGCTGGGCTTCGAGGACCTCATGTACGAGGACGACGTCGAGACGCTGCTGATGCACATGGACGGCACCGCCAAGGGCGATATCCACGATCTCCTGGTCGCACTCGACCACGAGCGCTTCGGAGAGCGGCTCCACCTGTTGCCCGCATCCGACGACGCGTTCCTGCGCGACGTCGCCCTGTCCAAGGTCTCCTTCAGCGAGGCCGCTCTCGAGAGGGCCCTGGAGCCGCTGGAGAGCGACTACGACGTGATCATCATCGATGGGCCGCCCAGCCTCGGCCTGAACATGGACACCGCGCTGTACTACGTTCGTCGCCGCGACGGCGAACTCTCCGACCGCTCCGGAGTCATCACGCCGGTGTGGGCAAACAAGGCTTCCCACCGGGCCTTCCGTCTTCTGCGCTCGCAGATGGAAGACCTCTGCCGCAAGGGACGCATCACCGTCGATTATCTGGGTCTGGTCATCAACGCGTACGACAGCCGGCGCGGCAAGCTGGTCAAGGAGAACCGCGACCAGTGGGAGCGCAGCACCTCCCCCACCGTCCTCGCCGTCATCGGGGACCTCAAGGAGGGCCGAGAGGCCGCGGACGGTGAGATCCCGCTGCTGGAGTACGCACCTGACAGTGAACACGCGCAGGCGATGCGTGACTTGGCGAAGGAGCTCGCGGTATGAGGCAGGCCAAGGCGAAGCAGCAGCAGCGCGTGACGCGCGGCTTCACGCTGGATGAGGAGGGGCAGGACGGCGGTGCTCCTGAGCCTCGCCGGGTCCGGACGCGTCAGCAGATCATGAACGGTGAGGGCAAGCGTCCGCCGGCGTCGGTGAAGCTGGCCGAGCTCGCCCACAATCCGTACAACCCGCGCGAGGAACTCACCGACGTCGAGGAGACCGCCGAGTCGCTGAAGGCCAAGGGACAGATTCAGCCGGTGACGGTAGTCCGCCGCGAGGCGTTCCTCAAGGCCCACGAAGGTCAGGAGGAGAAGCTCGGGGACGCCTCGTACGTGGTCATCGACGGCAACCGCCGACTGGCCGCCGCACGCCTGGCCGGTATCGATGAACTGCGGATCGACGTAAACGACGATCTGGCCGCGAGCGCTGCGGACATCCTCGAGTCGGCTCTGATCGCGAACATCCACCGCGTCGACGTCGATCCGTTGGACCAGGCGAAGGCGATTCAGCAGCTGGTCCAGACTCACGGCCAGCAGAAGGAAGTTGCCGCCCGGCTCGGCAAGACCCCGGCATGGGTCTCCCAGCGTCTGGCTCTGCTGAAGCTTCCCGAAGACCTGCAGGAAAAGGTCGAGACCGGCGAGCTGACGGTGAAGGACGGACGCCGGATCGGCAGCATGCCCCCCGAGGTGCAGCACGCCGAAGCCGACAAGGCGATTAACCGGGTTAAGTCTCCGCGCAAGCCGCGTGGCAGCTCTTCGAGCACGACGCCCTCGGCCGAGCCGGCGACGACGCATGCGGGGGTCGCCGTCGCCAACCCTGCGTTGCCCTCGCAGACGACAGCCCAGGAATCAGCGGACGCTGCACCCGTCGAGACGATTAACCCGGTTAATCGCGACGCGCCTGCGGCGGACCCGGTGGCCGCGTTCTCCCGCTACGTCGAGCGCGCCGTCGACTTCGCTGCCGAGATGCAGGGCATCGCGGCCTCGTACCGAGAGGCAGCCACCGTCGATCAGGGCGAGGCAGACAAGCTGGTGGCCAAGCTGCGAGAGCGCCTGGACCGTGTCACGCGTCATCTACCCGAACCGGACAGCGAACAGTAAGTAGGAACACCTGACGGAAGGCCGTGTTTCAGACCGCGAGGTCTGGAACACGGCCTTCCACTTTTGTGCCCCATCTCCCTTGCCTCACGGCCCCGTTGAAGGGCTGGCTGTCGCGTCGTGGTTCCCCTAAGTAGCACCACAGCGCCGGTCCAAGGACCTGCCACCGTAGGTACTCGGTGGGGTTCGAATCGAAAGGAGGTATCGGTGGCCCGTTTCATCGAGAGCAGGTCCCTCATCAAGGGTCGCGTCCGGTTCTACGAGAAGACGCCTGCGATTGTTGCCGTGCAGCGCGCACTTATCGCTGAGCAGTACACCCCTTGCCGGCGGATCGCTCTCACCACGTGCGCGGACCCCCGCGTGGACACCGAATGCGTCGTGGAGGATGCATACGCCCGTCTCTGCGCCGACTGGGTACGCCAGGAAAAACGCGCAGTGCAGTCCCTTCACGAACTTGTGCGGATCTACGCAAGGGAAGCACTGAAGCACGTACCTGACTCCTGGACCGGCAGGGACTGGACCGACCACGAGTACGCCGTGATCTTCGCCGACGTCGCGGACACGGAGGTCATGAAGGCACTCCACGTCATCGACGCGATGCCCGAGGCGATGAAGCGAATCTTCGAAGCCCGAAGGATCTTCGCCTACCCCATGGCGCTGACCGCGTCCCGGCTGGGCGTCTCGATCAACTCCGTCGGCACCACGAAAGCCGACGCCCGCATCAGCGCGGTGACCGACCTGAAGGCAGTCAAGACGTTCTTCGCGGAACAGATGGAAGGGGGTTCCTGATGCCCGGCAAGTCCGCCCGACGAGAGGCACTAACCGACCAACGCTACGTACGAATCATGGAGAAGGCCGATGCGATCCAGGCTCGACAGCGTCGGGAAGACGAAGAAATCAGCGTGGTCCTTAGCAGGACCTCGTTCGCCACCCTTGTCCTCACTGGGGTGCTCATGATGGGTGCGCTGCTCGCAACGGGCGTCTCTTCCGAGATTCTCCAGTCCCTCATCACCGTGGTCGCCACTGTCCCTGGCGTTGTCACGTCCATCCTGCGTTTCAAGAACCGAGGTTAAGAACGGGCCCGCCCACTCACCGACCGTCTCTCACAACACCCGATGAGGGGCCGGCCCATGGCATATCCGAAGGACACACCATGTTCAATCGTCGCACAGCAACCTCTGAGCCGTCGGCTCAACCGACCCCGCGAATCGACGAGCCGGTGCGGGAAACCGGGGCAGGGGAGTTCAAGCCGCCCAGGCACTGGCTGCCTGATCCCATCTCGCGGCTCGGCGCGACCTTCTACGCCATCGCCGGCGCGGCGCTCTGGGAGACCACGATCTATGTGGTGCATCACGTTCACGTGGTGATCACCTGGATCTGAGTGCCGCAGGGGGGCGGCCCCGAAGACCCGGGTTCCGCCCCTCCGCCATGCACGGAGTTAACCCGGTTAAGTCGCCCCGCTGCCCCGACTGCCTGGAAGCCGAATTCAGGCGAGCATGTACGAAACGCAAGGAAGGCCCGGCCCCACAGAGGTTCTGTGGGGCCGGGCCTTCCTTGTCGTTCGGCACGCGGAGCGTCGAGCTTGCGCAGGTATCTCAGCGGTGACGCCAGTATTGACGCGCCTTGAGGACTTCGTAGCTCCAGGCTGTCCTCTGCCCCGATGGGATGCTCCCGGTCCGGATTCCGAGCTGTTCGACGATCGCTGGATAGCGTGGATGCACCTGGCGGTTCCCGACGGTGACCAGCGCGGAGAGCAGTGGCTCGTCCTTCCGGCGTTCATCGTCGACCATCCAGAGGACCACGCACTGGTCGTCCGTGTGGAGACGGGGAAGTCCTTTCAGACGCTTGCGGATCAGCGTCCAGGTGGTCGTGGCGCCGTCACGGGCAATCTGCTCAAGCAGCGTGCGCAGCTCAGTCGGGACCTCCAGCAACTGGCCGGCGTCCAGCAGGGCTGGCTCGGGCTCTGCAGAACGATGTGGCCGCTTCCGCTTGACGACCGGGGGAGGGGCCTGTGTCCTCGAGCGGGCTCCCTCTGTTGCCGACTGCAGGGCGTCGCTGCCAGCCGATGACCGCACCGTCGAGCGTGGCGATGTCTGCACCCTGCGGCGTTGTTCGACAACCGGCCGGGGCGGCCGAGCGGCCGGGCGTTCTGGTTGCTGTGGGGGCTTCGAAAGCCGCGCTTGCGCCGCTTGCTGTCGCTCTTCGTCCCGCCAACGTCGGGAGCCGAGGGTCTTCTTGTACACCTGCAGTTGTGCGCGCTGTTCTCTGGTTTCGCTCGGTGGTGCACCGGCTGCCTGCTGCCAGGCCAGGGCGTATAAGTCGGCTGCCACCACGACTTTGTGGTCCTCGATGGCTCGCTTCAACTCGACCCGGGTGTGATTCAACGTGCGCCGAACCGTTTACGGAGACCTCGCGACGGCGAGCCGCCAAGCCGGACGCCGTCTGGATCTTCGACAGCGCCCGGTGGGTCATCTGGGAAGCAAAGAAACAGGCGAAGAACACCGGCGAGAACGGCGCCGATCAGGCACGGCAGGCTGGCGGCCACCGGCGGACCACAGAGAAGGCAGAAGGGGCTGTGGCGTTAGGCGACTCAATCTGCGTCAGGTGAGCCCGCTGGCACGCGCTGACGGGCTCCTCCCTCTCGTGGGCACCTCGCCGAGGCGTTCGGGCTCGACGAGAAGATCGCGATGCGCTACGCATACTCCTCACCAGCCCTGTTGGAACACGCCGCTGAACCCGCGCCCGATGATGCACTCACACCGTTCGCAGCGCTCTTCCTTCACAGCCCCGCTCGTTCCCATCTCCTTCTCATGCCTTGCTGATCTCGACCCGGTAGACGATCTTCCCGTCGAACTCCGCGAACCCGAGCGACTTGTAGAAGGCTCGGGCACCCGGGTTATCGCGGTCCGTCATCCACTCGACGCGGGTGCACCCGGGGCGCGCCGCGGCGATAGCGCGAAGCTCGTTCATGAGGCGTTCACCGACACGCTGCCGACGGAGCGTGTCACGGACGTACAGCTCCTTGAGGAAGAGGGAGTGGGTGGACCCCGCCGACGGCCACAGGAACGAATACGCGGCGAGTCCGACGATATCCCCCTCCTCGTCCTCAACCAGCAGGGCGGAGGCGAGCGGCGGTGAGCCGAAGAGTGCTCCCTCGACCTGGTCCTCGCGCTCGTCGAAAGGCTGAATATCGGCGTCGGCCGTGCCGTAGAACCGCTCGATCTCCTCGATCAGTTCAGCCAGCCCTTGGACGTCGCTCTTCTCGGCGGCCCGGATCGTCACGGTCATCGGCGTGCAACTCCTGTCGTTTGCGCTGTCGTTCACAGTGGCTACGAGGACCCGGCGGCAGCAGCCCCGAGCGCCCAGCCGTGCCGTTGTAGAGAACCCTGGACATGTCGGATGAGATACGCCAGGTCCGCGCAGTAGACGGACGGGTTCCGATACCCGCGTGCCGCGCTGAAGCGGTGCGGCAGGTAGCCGCCGCCGCATACGGGCACCAGCGGACAGCGTTGGCACTCCTCGGATAGGGCGGCCGTCCCGCTTTTCTGCCGATGCAGCAGCTTGGGGTGATGGATGGCGGCATCGAATGAGTCACTGAAGACGTCAAGCCCGAGCCGGGACTCGCCCTCCTCCACCGACCGCAGGGTATCCACGCCCTCAACGGAGCCGTCGGACTCGATCACAACGCTGGCGGGCGGGGCGAGTCCAAGGGTCTCCACCGCACCGTGCGCGCCAGAGCTCAGCGCCACGATGTCTTCCAGCATGCGCACGCTGTGCTGGTACTCGGGCCGGGCAAGCCAGGCGTCGTAGACGCGGCTCATCCATGCTCCGTACTCCGGGACGGCGGGATCATTCCGATCCGGCGGCGTGTCATGGGTTCCGTGCGGCAGCCCGAAATCGATCACCGGAGGCTCGAACGCCGCAAGGTAGTCGTGCACCTCCACGGGATCGTTCGCCAGGTCCACCACGGCGAGCAGCCCCGCGAACATCCCAGGCCGGGACCGCAGCAGCTCGATGCCCCGTATTGCCGAGGCCGTGCTCGACCGGGAGGCGTGCGTGAGCCGGTGCCGGTCGTTCGCGGCGGGCGGCCCGTCGAGGCTGACACCCACCGTCACCGCGTACTGCTCGAACAGGTCGAGCCACGCCTCCGAAACGAGCGTCCCGTTGGTCTGGAGCTCAAAGCGGACCTCGACGTCGGACGGGATGCCGTCCTTGAGCACGTGGAGAAGTTCCCCCAGGTGCCGGGGCCCGGCGAGCAGCGGCTCGCCACCGTGCAGCACGATGTGGACGGTCCGCAGTCCGTACGACACCACGTGCTCGGCGATCCTCCGAGCCGCCGCCCGCGCCACCTCCACGCTCATCCGCGCAGGCAGGCTCCGCCACGCCTGGTCCTTGGAGTTGAAGACATAGCAATAGTCGCAATCAATATTGCATCGATTTGCGACCTTGAGGATGAAGGTGTGGAACGGCGTATGAAGTGGCGTCTGTGTCATCAAGCAGCAGCGACTACAGCGGCCACGGCCAGATCAGCGAGGCGGCGTGGGCGCCGTCCCCGATGCTGTTCGAGGCGGCCCGCTCAGCCGCCAGGCGGCGCTGCACGCGGGCAGCAACACGGTCCAGAACTTCGGGACGGGGCGCGGACTCCGAAGTGTCCGGGCCGGAGGCCGAAGGGGAGGGAACATTCGAGCTGGGCGGCATTCAACGCTCCTCGTGGTGGGTGTGCCGGGAGACCGGCACGCTGCGATGGCGGATGAAGCGACGGGCAGGTGAAGCTGTTGAAGCTATAGATCGGTTCGCAACGTAGCAGTGTCGCCACTCACCGCGACATGCGGAAAATGGTCACGTCTTTCGCTCCAGCTCATCCCGTCTGCGACACCAGGAGCCGCTCGACGTCGTCGGCCGGCGCACTCACGCCCAACCGCCGGTACACGGTGAGCGCTTCACGCAGCATCCCCTCAGCCTGCGCGGGGCTGTCGATCGTCCAATCGCAGCGGCCGATCCCCTCCAGCGCCCGTGCTTCCTCCAACGGACAACGGATGTCCCGCGCCAGAACCAGCGCCTGTTCGAAGCGCTGGCGTCCGGAGGTCGGGGCGCCGGACGTCCGCAGTAGCGCTCCCCAGTGGTTGAGTACCTCCGCTTCGCCACAGCGATCGCCGAGATCGCGCAAGATCTCCAGGCTCTGCCGGAATGCCTCAACAGCACCGTCCTGCTCGCCGACGATCCCGCGGGCGATCCCCAGCTCGCTCAACGAGGCGGCTTCGCCGCCACGGCTGCCGAGATCTCGATACATCTCCAGAGCCTCCTCGAGGACACAGATCGCCGTCGACACGTCGCCCGACAAGCGGTCCAGCACCCCAAGGTGGCGGATGCTGTTCGCGCGGCCGAAGCGTTCGCCGAGCTCGGTGTAATGCTCCAGCGCTTGGGTGTGGGCATCGTGAGCACCGTCGAGATCACCTGTGAGTCGCTGCACCACGCCCAACTCGTTGAGGGCGTAGGCCTGGTGGACCCGGTCGTCCAGTGCCTTGTAGATGTCGAACGCTTCGCGCTGCCGCTGGGTGGCCAGGCCGTACTCGCCCATGAGGCAGTGCACGATGCCCAGGTCCCGCAGGGAGTTGGCCTCCCCGTACCGGTCGCCAAGCTCGCGGTAGATCGACAGTGCTTCGGACTGGGCCTCGACGGCCTCATCGAACCTACTGGTCTGGCGCCGCACCATGCCGAGGTCGGCCAGCGCGTTGGCCTGACCGAGCCGGTACCCGAGTTCGCGGTAGAGGGCGAGCGCCTCAGTCTGGGCGTGGGCCGAGGCATCGTTGTCCGCAGTCAGGTACCAGACGATGCCCAACTGGTTCAGGGCGTCCGCCTTGCCACGTCGGTCCCCGACCGCGTCGTACCGTGTCACAGCCTCGTTCAGGGCTTCGGTCGCTTCGGGATAGGACGCCATGAAGCGTCGTACGACACCGAGTTCGGCCAGAGCCCCGGCCAGCGCCTGTTGGTCGTCAGTGTGCTGGGCGGCCCTGGCCGCCGTCCGGTGAAGCCCGACGGCCTGGTCCCAGGGTCCGGCCTGCCGCAGGAAGGGTGCCATGGCCGCGGCCAGACGGATCACGAGGTCGTGCAGAGCGAGCCCGTCGGCTTGCCGGATGCAGGCCAGGATGTTGGGCCGCTCGTTCTCCAGCCATCCCAGGGCCGCCGTTCGCGATTCCATGGCTGGAGTCTCGATGTGTCCCGCGTCGTCCGCTGAAGGTGGCACTACGGAGCCGCCGCGAACAATGTGCTCATTCGCGACGGCCAGAGCGGCCAGGTAGTAGGTGCACACACGCTGAACGGCCTGTACGTGGTCCATGCCGTCTCCTTCGTCAGCGAGACCGCGCGAGTAGTCGCGTAGGAGATCGTGAAGCCTGTAACGGCTCCCTGGGTGTTCGTCGATCAGGTGGGCGTCGTAGAGCGCGTCGAGTTGCCGGCGGGCTACCACCACGGAAACCGATCCGAGCGCGGCCCCGACGTGCGCGTCGAGGTCCGCGCCCGGGTAAAAACCGAGGCACTGGAAGAAGTGCTGGCGTTCCGGTGCGAGGTCCCGATACGACAGATCGAATGTCGCGGCGACAGCGCGCTCTCCGGCGCGCAGTTCTCCGAGCCGGTCCCGGGCCGCCACAAACCGCTCGTGCAGATCCTCGGCGCTCCAGGACGGATGGTGCCGTAACCGCGCGGCGAGCAATGACACCCCCAACGGGAGATACCCACAAAGCCGCACCAGATTCTCGACCACATCCCGGTCGAGTGAGTCCACCGTCCGCCCGCTGAGCCGTATGAACAGGTCCACCGCGTGGTCGGACGGCAGCGCCTCGACCGGCAGCACCACTTCCTCGTGGGCAGCCAGCCGCTTGCGGCTGGTCACCAGCACGAGACAGTCGCTCCCACCGGGAAGCAACGGCTCCAGCTGCCGGTAGCTGGCCGCGTTGTCGAGGATGAGCAGCGCCTTCTTGCCCGCGAGCCTGCTCCGCCACATGGCGGCCCGCGCCTCCGTGATCGCCCCGACGTCGTCGCCCACGGGTATCTGCTGCGCCGGCACACCAGTGGCCGCGAGGAGCGACGCGAGAGCCTCGGTCGCCTGCACCGGGCTGCGCCCCGTTGTGTGCCCGTTCAGGTTGACGAAGAGTTGCCCGTCGGGGAACCGCTCGGAGAGCACGTGCCCGGCGTGTACCGCGAAGGTCGTCTTCCCTACTCCGGGCATCCCGTCGATGACGTGGACCAGCAGGGCCTCACCGGTCTCCTGCGCGGCGCGTACCGAGCGCACCAGCGACTCCAGCTCGGCCGACCGGTCGGTGAACGCCGCAGTATCTCGCGGCAGCGACCGCAGCACCAGGGCGGCCCCGGGAGGCCCTGATCCTTCATCCGGGCGCACTGTCGGCTCGAGGCTTTGCCCCGGTGCCTGGTGACCGTCCAATGCGGCAAGCAACGCCGTCAGCCCGGCCGTGACCACCCCCAGAAGGACGAACGAAAGCCAGGGATGCACCTGCAACCATCCCAGCCATGAAGGCCAGTGCGACTGTTGGGAAACGGCGTTAGTGACCAAGCCCACGAGCATGGTGGTGATCGCGCCCCCGCCTGCGATGACGGCAATCGTCGCGCCGCGCCTCGCTCTCACGAGCGCGTCACCAGGTCGCCTGCGCAATTCCCAATGAGCCCCGCTCCCCGGCCATCGGACCGGAACAGCGCAGGCAGAGCCGACTTGAACACGTACCCAACCCCCAGAAGGACGTCCCAACCAGCCAAGCCGACCAGCCCCATGGGACTTGGTCAAGGTCACCTATGCGCCAATGGACCTGGACCCCAGACGGCCGAGGGAGCGGGAGGTGTCGAGGCCGGTGGCCTGGTGAGGCTTATCGGGGTGGTGCGGTGAAGGGGAGGACGTTGTCGCCCACGACTCGATGGTCTTTTTCAGCTTGACCACGGTTTCGCGAAGTCGCTTTTCGACACCGGGGGTCTGGTGCGTTTGGTTTTGGACACGTTCGTAGAACTCGTTCTTCAGGTCGGAGTGTCGTTTAAGAAGTGCCATGCGGTGGACGTCGGCTTCGGCGGCGAGAGCCACGATGGTGAGGCTTCCATTGGAGCGGGTGTCGGTCCCGGAGAAGAGGCGGTCGATTGCCTCGCGGATGCGGGCGCGTTATCTCCTCTCGTGCCTTGGTGGGTTGAGGGGCTGCTGCGACCGCCCCCGGCCCGGTGGGTGTGGGTCGGGGCGGCACAGAATGCGCTCAACTCAGCGGAGGGTTCAGCAGGCGGTGGCGATGGCGTCCCGCAGGTGGGTCCGCGCCCAGGCCAGAAGCGAACTTCGGTCGCCGGTGGTGCTGTTCAGGGCGTCGGTGAGGTAGGTGGCGGCGGAGTCGAGCTCCGCACTGGCGTCCTGGAGGTGGCCGACGCTGGCGGTGGCAAGGACGTCCCGGACGTCTTCGACCAGCTCGATGAAGCCGGTTGGGGTGGCGCCGCGCGCCGGCTGGTCACCGATGAAGGCGGCGAGGTCCGCGGCGAAGCAGTCGCTGAGCGTGGTGAAGATGTCGAACTGGCGGTTCTGGGCGGCCATGAGGCCCTCCTTGTTGGTAGTCCAGATGGATCGCGCAGGTCAGGCCCCCACATGCTGTGAAGCCTGAACGGGCCCACGCATCAAGCTGGGGCGAGCGGGCGGCGGACTGAGTCTCACTCCCTCTCGCGCGAGCCACGGACGTAATCGATGGCGGTGGCGATGTGGTTGGTGTCCATGAGGCTTCCGGCGTTGTCGATCCGGTCGCGCAGCTGGTTCAGCTGCGCCCACGCCCGCCTCAGCTGCTGAGCAAGCCACTCGATATCGGCGGGAACAGCTACGAGGAACTCTCCGAGGGGGAGACGTACATCGCCGCTGGTGCCGAGGATGGCGATGGGGTGGCCGCTGGCGTCCTCGATGACACCGGCGTCGTTGTTGCGCTGCGGCCAGCCATCGGGGACGGCCTTCAGGCGGGTTTCGATGGCGGTCAGGCGCTCGGTGTCGGGACGGCCGGCGGCCAGGTACGTCTTGACCCGGTGGACCTGCTCTTCGGTGAACAGCTCGGTGATGCGCTGCTCTCCGTCGGAGAACGCGGCGCGTGGTGCAGGGCTTCGCGGGTGAGCTGCCAGTCAGTCCAGTCGGGGAAGGCGCTGGTTTCGCGGAAGGTCATCGCACGCTCCCAGCGGTTTCGCAGAGGACCTGCAGGGCGTGGTCATCGGCCTCCTGATCGAAGTCCTCGACGCCGGTGTGGACGGTGCAGACGATGTCGTCGCTGGTGTCCAGGTCACCGTTCAGCGCCCGGAACAGGCAGGTGATGCTGTAGGCGGGCGCCCAGGCGTAGCCGGCGCATTCGTCGTTGTGCGGGCACGGCAGCATCACGTCGAACCCGTAGTCGCCCTCGTCGTCCACGTCGGTGCGCAGGGCAAGGGTGAGGTACTGCTGTCCGAGCCGGATCTCCGCGACGCGGTCGCCGTCGGCGACGTCGGAGCCGGGCTTCCACCGCCACAGCGGCAGGATCTCCGAGCCGAATACCCGGCGTACGAGCAGCAGGTCGCCCAAGCCATCACCGCCGTCGAGTCCAAGGTCAGCGTTGCGGGCCTCGCTCAGCCTTCGAAGATGCGGCAGCAGCTGGCCGAGCGAGTCGGCGAAGACGACCTCGTTGAAGCCCTCTGACGCCAGCCCGGGGTGGGAGTGGACCATCGCCTTGTGCTGCCGACGGACCGTGTCGTCCGGCACTGTGCGGTCGGCCGGCCTTGGGCGCTGCCGCTCGACACACACGGACGCCGGGGTAGACAGCATGACTGCGATGACAGGCATGTTGTGTCGCTTGGCGGCGGCGACCAGCGGTTCGCGGGCCGCCCTGGTGACGTTCGTGGCGTCGACCACGGTGAGCAGCCGCCGGGCCATTCGGCGCTCCAGGAGCAGGTGCAGGGCATCGACCGCGTCAGCGGTCGCCTCCTGGTCGCCCGGATCGTCGCTCACCGTGCCGCGCAGGGCGTCCAGGGAAAGGACCTGCGAGGCCGGCCAGGTGGCGGCAAGCGTCGTCTTGCCAGCGCCGGATGCGCCGATGAGGACCACAAGGCAGCGTTCCGGCAGCTGCGGGTAGGTCAGCGAGGTCATTCGTGTTCTCCTTGCGGGTCGAGGGATGGGGCGGACCAGCTCAGGCGCTGCCCGGGGTTCTCCAGGCAGGCGAGGCTCAGTGGCGGGCGTCGGGTCGGGTGGTGAGCCAGGTGGTGACAGCGGCGGCCGCGATGCCGATGGAGCGGTGCAGGGCGGCGTCCAGCTCCATCCACGCGCTGCCCGGCCCGGTGAGCTCCGAGGTGGCCTTGCCGTCGTCGTCGAGGCGGGCGGCCTTGCAGTGCTCGATGTAGCTGGTCTTGCCGGTCTTCTTCGCCAGCCACAGCAGGACGGCTCCGCGGTCGATCGCGGCGTGCGTCGAAGCGTTGATGGCCGCGCCGGCGAGCAGGGCGGTGGGAGTGACGCGGTAGCCGAACGCACGAGTGATGCTGATGGTCGCGGCGAGCTGCACGGCGGTGTAGGACGCGACATGGCAGGCCACCGCACGCCGACCGAGGTCGCTGGTGGTCATGGTCGGGCGGGTGGAGTCCGGGTCGGCGGGCGTGCCGTCGGCGTGGACCAGGTCCTCGCCGTACAGCCGCTTGCGCACAGCCGTCTTCGACCCCTGCACCCAGTGGTCGCACAGAGGATGCAGCTCCCCGAAGGTGGCCAGCAGGGTGCCGAAGAGGGCCAGGCGCTCGGTGGTGATAAGTAAACGGGGCATGCTGAGGTCTCCTGATCTCGAGGAGGGTGAAGGAGCGGGGTGGTCGGCCCTTTGCCGATGCGCGGCCACCCGGCGGCCCCGCCCCGGCCGGTGTGGCCGGGGTCGGGTCGTTCAGAACGGGGGTTCGTCCGGCCAGGGCGGGACGGGCAGGAGACGGAGGCGCAGCTCGTGCCGGCCGGACCAGCAGCCGCACGCCTCCATCTCCGGGAACGGGCCACCAATCCACCAGCCGCCCGCACCCCGGCAGTTGCGGCAAGAGCGGCGAGGGCGGGGCGTCAGCTCGATGCGGTGCCGGTCGACGTACAGCTGCCAGTGGCCGGCCTTGAGCGCGAGGACGGCCGCGCCAACCGCGGCAGGCACGACGGCCGTCAGGAGCACGGCGGTTCGGGTGCGCACCGAGTCAGCCCCGGGGCGGGTGCGGCTGGACCAGGAACTGGGTGCCCTTGCCGTCGTGGATGGTCCTGGAGGTGAGGAAGTGCGGCTCGGTGTGGGTGAGCTGCACCATCGTCTTCTTGATGAAGGCGGCGTCGCGCTGGAGATCGACGCGGTCTACGTGGAAGTCGGTGAGGTGGACGTAGTGGGGGCTGGTGCCGTGCGGGCGCAGGCCCCAGAGCCGGGAACGCACCATCCGCGTGGCCTCGGTGTCGTTGGGCGCTGCCGGGACGCCGCAGTTCATCGCGTGGCAGGTGGCCGCGTGGGCGTTGGCGAGGTCGGCGGCCTTCGCCTGCGTGAGCGGCGATCGGCGGTCGCTGCCGGACATGCGGTAGGTGCAGCCGAGGCAGGCTGTAGCGAAGTAGGCGCTGCGGCAGTCGCTGTCGGCGGTGTAGACGAGGACAACCGCGCCCTCTGCCGGTCCGACGACGTTGCGGTAGCGCTGGACGACGATCGTGCCCGGCGGCGTCCAAGTCGCCGGATCCTGCACGTCCATACGGCGGGTGAACAGGCTCAGTGCCATGGGTGAGTTCTCCTTCAGAGAATCGTTGGTCAGGCGGCCAGTCGATGCACGACCGGGGCCCGGGACGACATGTAGGTGTCGGCGCTGGGCTCGTAGCCCTTGTCTCAGGGGTCGCAGACACCCTGGGTGCGCAGCGGGAGACAGAAGTAGTAGCGCCGGTGGCAACGCGGGCAGGTCTGCCTCGCTGCCATCGCCCGATCGAGGGCCCACTCCTGAGCGAGCGTCGGCGTCCTCTTGGGCATGGCAAGGTCGAGGCGAAGCAGATAGCCACGGGTGGGGTGGGCGCACGACCACTGGGGCCGGGTGGCACACAGCTTGCAGCGCAGGATCGCGACCGGGCCCTCGTTGTTGCCGGCGCTCAGGCCCATGCCCCGTAACTGCCGCCTGGTGACCAAGCCTTCCGGCACCGTGCTGCGGTCGTACTCGGGCAGCGCCGCGTCACTGCGCGGCACCCGGGCGGCCTCGCGGCGGTAGCGCTTCTTCCTCGGACGCGGCATCACCTGCTCCAGGCGCCGGGCAGCCGGTCGGGGTGGTGCGGGTAGCGGGGACCGGGACGCTGCGGGCGGGCCCGGCCGATCAGGCGGCGCGGGCGGGGAATGAGCACGAGCGGTTCCTCCAATGGTCGGTGGACAGCGCTGCGCCCCGCCGACGTCGTGCTGATGTCGGCGGGGCGCGGTGCGAGGTGGCCGGTCGGCCTGTCCAGCCCTCGTCCACCCGGAAGCGGGTGGGCGAGGACCAGACGGAGCGACCGGAGGTCAGTTCCGGAACGGGCAGCCGCTGTGCGGGTGCTGTTCGGCGGCCGGGGCCGGGGGCTGGACGGGGACGTGGATCTCGGGCTTGACGGTGACCTTCGCGGGGCGGCCGGCGCCGACGTGGCGGCGCAGGGTCAGGCCGCGCATCGCGAAGGCGGACAGGAACGTCCAGGCGAGGACGGCGAGCCCGGCCGCGACGGAGCGGCTGGCCTGCGGGGTGGTCGTCCAGACCATGAACACGGTGGCCGCGCCCCACGCGGTCCACATCGCCCGCACGCCGTTGTTCCGGGAGAGGCAGCCGAGGACCAGGCCGACGATGCCGGTGAGCAGCCACAGCGTGTAGACGGTGGAGGCCGCGACCGGGAGGCCGGCGGAATGCTGCGCGATGTACGTGCGCACCGGCTGGTCGACGACAGAGGCCACGCCGCTGGAGGTGTCGACGCCGACCTGCACCTTGGGCACGGCGGTGAGGATCTGGTGCAGCGCCTGGAGGACAACTTCGCCGGCGGCCTTGGCCATCAGCACGACGAAGGCGACTCCAGCCGTCGTCAGCGCGGCGCGCAGCCAGGGCGCCATGTACCGGAGGCCGTCCTCGGGGGCGCTGAGGACGTCGTCCCACATCTCGTACAGGACACCGTCGACGTCCCAGGCCCGGTTCCACCAGTCGCGCACCCCTTCGCGCAGGACGGCGAACCGTGGCGGCTTGGGCGGCGCCTTCGGGAACGGGACGGGTAGGTAGGCGAGCTCCTGGCGGTTGTGGCCGGGGGCGTTGTCGTTGGTCGGCACGGGGCAACTCCTAGGTGTCGATGTGGTGTTCGCGGAGCGTGTGAGTGGGCCAAGCTGTGTGCGACGGGCCCGGAGAGAGGGGGGCGGCTGCGATGGGGTGGTTCACCCGCGATGAGCCGGAGGAAGTCGTCTTCGACGAGGTCGTGGACACGGACGGGACGATCTGGCCCGCGTTCACCGACGACGACGGTGTGCTGTGGATCGACGTGGACTACGACGTCGAGGTGACGATCAACGGCGCGATCGTCGGAGGGCAGATCCGGGGGGCTGAGGTCGACGGCGACGGCCGGATCTGGATCGACTACGACTGACCGCGAGGCCGGACGGCCTGTCCCGCACCCGAAGTCCGGCCCGCGGGCGAGGTGTCGGATACGAGGCAGGGGGCCCGGAGTTCAGCGGATGTCGTTGCGGGTGCGGGAGAACATCCCGCGCTGGTTGCTGGTGTTGTTGATCTGCGTGTTCTGCACGACCGGGCCCCCGTAGACCGTCTTGGAGACCGACCTGCGGGCCTTGCTGAACGCGCCGCCGATCGCGGTGGCGACCATCGCGACACCCGCGAAGGGGAGGGTCACCATCAGCACGCCGTAGAGCGTGACGGAGGCCAGGCCCTGGAGGACCAGCCAGGCCCCGCAGCCGATGCCGGTGATGCCGGCGCCGACACCGATGGAGGCCACCGCGATCCCGGCCGCCCACGCGGGCACGATCCGCTTGTCGTCCTGATGGACGGGCGGGGTGTCGCCGTACGCGGGCAGTGGGGTGTCGTCGCGGAACGACGTCGGCATGTGCCGCACGGGCGGCAGCGGGTGCTGGAAGGACCGGGCGATGATCCGCTCGGCTTCGGCCTTGGCTTCGTCGTCGGTGAGCGGGCGGGTGATGTTCTCGAAGTCCACGGTGATCTCCGTTTCAGGGCAGACGCGGGGCGCCCTCCCCGCCGGTCGGGCGGGGAGGGCGCAGGGGTGGGGGAGCGGGCGGGGCTACTGCCGGTCGGCGGCGGCTTCGAGCGCTCCGACCGTCGGGTACTGCCACAGCGGCCGGCGGTCCTCGGAGCGGACCACCAGGCCGTTGCGGCGGCCGGTGCGCAGCAGCTCGGTGACGAGCGCGCGGGCCTTGGGGCTGGCCGCGAGGACGTCAGCGGCGTCGTCGACCAACAGGACCAGCGGGCGGTGCTTCGTCATCGTCGTGTTCTCCTTCACGTGGGGCGAGTCGGGGCGGGTCACAGGGAGCTGATCCATCCGGCGACCGAGGTGACGGTGGCGGTGATCGTGGGGGCGATGCCGGTGCTGGCGAGGAAGAAGCCGAACAGGCAGACGACGATGCCGGGGACGATCCGCTGGTAGCCGGTCTTCCAGAGGAAGAAGACGGCGATGCCGAGCAGCAGGACCATGGAGATCGACAGGACCACGGGAATCGGTTCCTTCGGTGTGAGTGGTGAGCGGGGTGGGTGGTGCGGGTCAGCTGTCGGCGAGCTCCCAGTGGCCACGCTTGAGCGACGTAGCCAGCCCCTTCGCCTTGAGCTGGGTGCAGGCGTTGCTGACGCTGGAGGGCTGGAAGCTGGGCAGGGCCTCGCGCAGTTGCTTGAGGCTCTTGGGGCCGTCGGTGAGCAGGTCGAGGATCTGGTCCTGGAGGCCGGGCTCCTCCCCGATGTCAGGACCGCTGTCGCCGAACGGGATGCCGAACGGCGTCTCGAACGGGGCAGGTGCATCGCCGCTGTCGCCGTCGGCGTCGGGGGCCGAGGTGCCGGCCTTCGGCTCGCTGCCGGGTGCGTCGGAGAATGCCTGGGCGAGGGTGTCGCAGTCGGCGTACGGGTTGGTGTGCCGCACGCCGTAGATCGCGGCCCCGGCCTGCGCGGGCTTGGCCTCGCCCTCGGTCAGCCCGGTGGGCGGTTCGTCGCCGTACAGGGCGATCAGGTCGGGGTAGACGCCGTCGACCTTCTCCGCGAAGAACGTGCGCATGAACTTGGCGCGCCCGTCCAGGAACATGTACGCCATGCCCGCGGTGGACTCGCCGTCCTCGTCGTCCTTGCCGGAGAACAGCGCCTCGATCTGCCCGTTCTCGTAGATCCGGGCGGGGATGTTCTCCATCTGGAAACCGGCCGGGGCGATGCCGTCCAGACCCATCTCCTTGGTGGAGGAGGAGGCAGTGCGCATGAGGAACAGCGCGCCAACCTTGCCCTGCTGGCGGATAGCGTCGTCGTCACCGAGGTCCTTGAGGTGCAGGGACTGCACGGCGAGCCGGATGCCGATGCCGACCTTGCGGCCGGTCTTTTGGATGTCGGCGATGAGGTAGGCGGTGGCCTTGCGCATCGCTTCGTCCGGGTGGGACAGCAGCCGGTTGATCTCGTCCAGCGTGATGTTGATGAGCGGCCAGGGCCGGTTCAG
Organism: Streptomyces sp. NRRL S-337; assembly: GCF_000720175.1. Lineage (GTDB taxonomy): Bacteria > Actinomycetota > Actinomycetes > Streptomycetales > Streptomycetaceae > Streptomyces > Streptomyces siderophoricus. Next base: position 44,663 of record NZ_JOIX01000038.1, on the reverse strand, counting down.
GGCGAAGTCGCCGCGGCCCATCTCGTTGGAGATCCGCTCGCGGTACTTCATGACCGCGTGCGCGGCCGTGAGCATCAGTAGCGTCTCCACCGGGCCCTTGGCGAACCAGTCGACCCGGCCCTCCGCCTCGGGCAGCGACATGCCGCCCTGGACGTCGCCGACCCAGGAGACGACGCCGGAGCGCTTCTCCGCGGCGAGGATCAGGTTCTGAAGGACCGACTTGCCCGCGCCGGTGACACCGGCGGTGATGCCGCGCAGCGCGCCCTGGCTCGGGTCCCACAGCCGCATCCGGGCGGGCTTGCCGTCGTGGCAGACGCCGATAGTGACGCGGCCCTTGGCGTCCATCGCCAGGTCTTCGACGGTGGCCTTGCGAACCTTCATCAGCGGGTTCGTCTTGTAGATGGAGACGACGCCCTGGCGGATGCCGTCGGTCTCGATGACCAGCCGGGAGGGGTCGTCGATGCCGAAGGCGGAGCAGATCGCTGTGTGCGGCAGGTGGATCTCCTTGCCCGGAGGGGAGGCGACCAGCAGCACGATGCGGTGCGGTTCGGCCCGGTAGTCGACCAGGTCGACGCCGGGGGCGGCCTTGCCCGGGGCGGCGACCGCGGTCTCCCACAGACCGCGAATGCCTTCGGCGACGGCCTCAACGTCCTCGGAGGTGGGGCGGGCGACCAGCCTCATCCGGCCGGGCCCGGAGCCCTGGACCGGGCGCAGCTTCACGGTGCCGATGGGGAAGTCGAATGCGGCGGCCAGCTGCACGTCCGTGAAGGTGGGCACCGCCTTCCCGGCCTGGGCGACGACGATGGCCTCGAAGTCGGGGCGGTCGGCGCGGAACGGGGTGATGGACACCAGCCGGGTGCCGTCACCGGTGGCCTGCTGCCACTTCGCGGCGAGGAACTCGGTGTAGGTCAGCGGCTCCCCGGGTCCGGCGCCTTGCTGGTCTTGGTGTTCGGTGAGCTCTAGGACCAGGCCGGCGCTGCGGGTGAGCGGCGCCATCCATCCCATCAGGGACGCCCACGCGGCCGGGGCGACGACCTCCCACCAGTTGAAGCCGGGGGTGATCAGGTTCGCCATGTAGGTGCCGGCGGCTGTCAGGAACGGGATCGCCCGCTGTGCCCGGGTCAGCATGTCCAGGCCCTGGTCGGGGTCCTTGGTCTTCGCGTACAGCCAGGCGAGGGTGCCCAGGCCGATCCCGCCGGAGGCGAGGTAGGACCAGGCGCTGTCGTCGAGCTGCGGGCCGACGATCATCCCGGCCGCGGCGAGTGCGTAGGAGGTGCGTTCGGCCAGGACGCGCCGGTAGATGACGTGGCCCGGGACGCGCTTGGTGGTGTCGGCGGCCGGCGCCGCCTGGTCGATGGTGCTCAACACTGCCTCCGTTCAAGGACAGGCAGCAGCAGGGGCCGCGCCCGGAGGTCCGGGTGCGGCCCTGCTGCGGCGGGGTGGGGGTTGTTCAGCGGCGGCGGCCGGTTCGCCGGTAGAAGCCGGGCTTGGCCTGCCGGACTCCGGAGCCGTTGGAGGCTTCGTAGCCGGGGCGGTACTCCCGGTCGTGCGCGCCGTTGAAGCCGCGGGCATCGGTGTCGACGGCGTCGGCGGCGTTGACCATCTCGCCGGACGCCTCCGCCACCCTGGTCAGGGAGGTGGAGACGTCTTCGATCATCGAGGTGAAGCGGGGCTCGACTTCGGCCTGGCCGCACATCTCCGACAGGCGCATGGCCGCACCGGCGTTGGCCTGCATGTGGGAGCGGAGCAGGTGCATGCCCTCCTTGAGGAAGAGGGCGGAGGCGGCGAGCTTGGCGGTCCGGCCGGCCAGGGCGAGGAAGCCGTTGCCCGTGCTGGCACTGCCGGTGCCGCTGGCCGCCCCGTTGTTCATGCCCGGGATCGCGGGGAGGTTGTCGCTCACGTGCTGATCTCCTTTCAGTTCTCGTTGTGGACGCGGGCGGCGGGCACGACCAGACCCGCGTCCTCGGTGGCCTGCACGAGGGGCCGGTAGGCGTCGAACATGGCGTTCTCCGCGCTCTCGGAGAGCTCCGCCGCCGTCAGCGACTTCGTGGACATCTCGTCGGCCTTGCGGGCCAGGACCTCCATGGACTCCGCCAGCTTGGCCAACGCGGCGCCGGTCATACGGCCGATGACGTTGTGGGTGGAGCGCAGGTCGGCGGCGAGTTCGTCCAGCTCGTGCCGGATCTCCCGCGCCTTCGACGCCAGCTTGCGGCACGTCTCGTGCGCCTTGAAGGACTGCTCGGTGAGCTCCTCCAGGAGGTCGAGGCTGTCATCGAGGGTGACCTCGGTCTCGTGCTGTGCGTCCATCTCCGCGACGCTGCCGCTGCCCCACTTCGTCAGCCAGGCGTCACTCACGCTGTTCTCCTTCGTGCTCGAGGTGCCGGCGGGCCGGCCCGCGCCGGATGATTCCGGTGCGGATCCGGGGGAGTCGGCCCGCTTGACTGTGATCGGATCGACCGGAGCGGACACCGCCGTCGCCACGCCCATCGCCTCGAACGGCGACAGGCGCGGCTCGCCGGTGCCCGGCACCGTGTCCCCGCCTGGCGGGGCCGGGGCAGTGGTGGCCCCGGCGACCGCGGCGGCTGGAGGCGGTGCGGTGGTCGGGGCAGCTGGTCCCGGTGGCGTGGCCGGGCCGGTCGCGGGTGCCGGGCGGGGGCCCGGCACCGTGGTGGTTCGCATCCGGGCGCGCTTGCGAGCCCGTGCCTTGGCCGTGGACCACGGCGTGCGACGGGTCGGTGCTTTCGCGGCCGGGCCGGTCGGCGCCTTCGCAGCGGGGCCGGCGGGCTTGGGGCTCTTGGGCTTGGTGGTCTTGGTCTTCGGGCCGGTCTTCTTCTTGGGCTTCCTGACCTTGACCTTTGTGACGACCGGCGGGCCCATCTTCTTGCGGCGGCGCTTGAGGCGCTTCTCAGCGGTCTCGTACACCGCCTCGCCGAAGGTGGTCCGGCCCCGGGCGGCGGACTTCATCGCCCCGGCGACCTTGCGGTCGTACTCCTTCTTGAAGCGTCGGCACTTGCGGCAGCGGCAGCCGTACTTGTCCGCCGCCGCGAACGTGCCGTGCGCGATGCCCGGCGTGAGCGTGATCTTCTTGCCCTTGCGGGACTTCCCGCCCGGCGCCTTGGGCACCGAGGCTGGACCGGTCCCGCTCTTGCCGGAGCGGGCTTTGCCCTTCTTGCCGCCGCCCTTGCCGGACGCCGTCGTACCCGCGCCGCCGGGGCCGGTGATGCCTTTCCCCTTCGACTTCGGGCCGGTGCCGGAGGTGGTGATGCCGGGCTTCTTCCGCAGGATCCCGGACGGGCCGGTCGTCCCGCGCGGCGACTTCTTCGTGCCGCTCTTGGTGCCGGACCTGGTGCCCTTGCCGGTGCCGGGGCCCTTCGAGCTGGACGCGCCGGGCTCGGTCTTCCCGCCGCCCGCGCCCGTGCCCTTGCCGGGGCTCTTGCTGGTGGGACCGGCCTTGCCGCTGCCCGATCCGGCGCCGGGCCCGCGCTTCTTGCCGGGGCTGCCGGACGAACCCCCGGGCCCGGTGCTGCCGGGTCCGCGCTTGCTGTTCGTGCTCGGGCCACCCCCCGAGGAGCCGGACCCGCCGCGGCTGCCGGGGGAGCGCTTACGCCCGCCGCCACCGCCGCCGCTGTTGCTCGGGCCCTTGCTGCCGCCGGAGCCTCCCGAACCGCCCGATCCGCCGGAGGATCCGGGACCGCGGTTCTTCTTGAGGCTGGGGCCGCCTCCCTGGGAGCTGCGCTTGAGCGGGGTGATCCCCGGGCCGCCCTTGCCGGAGCCGGTGTTGGAGCGGCCGGGCCCGGCGCCCGAACCGCCACTGCGACCGCCTCGGGCGCCGCCGCCGACACCGCTGGGCGACCGGGTCGTCATCCCGCCGCGCCCTCGACCTCCCGAGCCGCTGTACGCCCCGCTGCCGCCCCACCCGGGCCGGCCCGGACCAGCGCCTCCGGAGCGCCCTCCCAGGGCGCCAGGGCCGCGCTGGAGGACCTTACGGCCGTACTCGTGACTGGGCTGCACCTGCTTCTTCGAGCCGTCCCCCAAGGAGCCGTCCTTGCCGGTGCTCGCCGTCTTCGCGACCGCCTCGCGCTGCTCCCGGTTGGCCCGGTTCGTCGCGATGGCGGAGTGGATGCCGCGCATGGCCGCCAGGGACACCGCGAGGATCGCCGCCAGCGACAGCGCGCCCAGGCGCGGCGCGGCCGGCTGCGAACTCTCCGAGCGGAAGGTCGCCGGCAGCATCGCCCCCGTCGCCGCGGGGGCCGCAGCGGGCTGCGAATCGGCGGTGAACGGAGCTCCGAGACCGGGCTCGGGCAGGGCCGCGATGGTGTCCAAAGGAGCAGTCCGCGTCGCGAGTGCAAACGTTTCAGGCGTGTCCGTGGAGACGTCGGCGGGGGCCGCAAACGGCACGTCGGCCGGGGCCGGACCGGGCATCTCCGCGGGGGGTTCAGCAGGGGCGGTGTAGCCCACGCGGGGGAAGTGGATCAGGTTGTTCGGGCCGTCGTCGTCGGCCATGACGTCTCCCTCTCGGAGTTGACAGACGGTCACCGCCTGAGGGACCCTCGCGCGCGCACGACACGCGCGCGCCGTGGGGTGCTCCAGGCGGCGAGGAGGAGGCGGTGATGAAGAAGAACTTCATCACCCTCCGTTGCGTTTGTAGAAGTCGTGGAGCGTGGCGGTGAGTGCGCGCCACAGGTCCGGCTTGCCGTCGCGTTCGGCCTGGCGGGCCAGAGTCCGGCACGCGTCGTACCAGACCCCGGCCCGCTCCTGGTCGGTCGCGGCTTCCGCGATCCGCGCATTCCAGTGCTTCGCACGGTTTTGCGTCTGCCGAGGCGTCGTCAACGCCCCTCCCCCTTCGCGAAGAAGTCGTTGATCGTGCGGGCCGGGGCCTGCTCACCACCTGCCGCCATCGGCCACTGGTTCCAGGGGTTGTCCGGCGTCACGAACTCCGCCGGCCTCACCTGCGGGACCACGCCCGGTGCCTGTTCCTGCGGGGCACTGAGCGAAGTCACCGTCTTGTCCAGGGACTTGGCGACGGCCGCGCCCAGGGCGGCCTGCCTGCCCTGCTTGCGCTCCAGCTTCTTGGCCTCCGCCGCGGCCCTGCGCTGGGGAAGCTCCAGGACCTCGTTGACGTACGTCGCGTACAGGGCCTCCGCCTTGCTCGCGGCCTCGCCGGACGCCTTCTGCATGGCCTTGAGCTGCCGCGACACCTTCCAGGCGCGGATCTTCTTGGCCATCCAGCGATCGCCCTCAATGGGCGTCTGCTCCAGGCGCCGACGCACGATGTCCGCGATCTGCCCGTACTGCTGGGCGTCGCGAACGTGCTGGTCGCGGACAGTAGCGGTGAAGGCCCGCAAGCCCTCATCCGTGAACAGCGCGTTGATATCCATGAGCTGCGGTTTCTCCTTCTCGGGGCAGGGGCGATTGTCGAAGAAGGCCTTTTCGGTCTCTTCGAGGGACGGATCTGCTGTACTCAGGGGGCTGTTGGCTGCTTCCGGCAGTCGCAGCGAGGGCCAGCCCGCTTCCTTCGGGCTGGCCCTCACTGGTGTGTGCCGGACGGTGGATCAGGTCAGGTACTTGTCCGCGTCCTCGGGCCGCAGCAGGCCGGCCCGCGAGAGCAGGCGGATCGCCCGGGGTTGGTTGACGGAGAGCTCGGTACGGACGCGGCTGATGTTGACGAAGCCGTCGTCCTCGCGCGGCAGCTCCTGTACGAGGGGGAGTAGTTCAGCATCCGTACGAGCGGGCGTGACCGTACCGGTACGCCCGGCGGCGGCCGTCGCGGTGGTACGCGAGCGGGCCTCCGCCGTACTGGTACGCGCGACCGGAACGTCGTTGGCCGAGTTCGTACGGGCGGTGACCGTACTGGTACGCGCTCCGCCCTCGTACGCGGCAGCGCTGGTACGGCCAGAGCGCTCCGTACCAGTACGCGCGGGCCAGTTCGGGGCGGCCTGTACGTCGCTTGTACGGTCGCTGTACGCGCTGGTCAGGCCCGCCTTCGCTCCCGGCGGGGCGGGGTGGTGCGGGCTTCCCTGTACAGGCTCCGTACGAGCGGTGCCGTGGGCCGTACGAGCGGGGACTGAACCGGCTGACGCACCGTACGACTCCGTACCGGACGGGCTTGTACGGGCGTGCTGCGTACTGGTCGCGCCGTCTGTACGAGCGGCTGTACCGGTACGCCCGTCCGTCCCGATCGCCATGTCCGTACCACCGTGTCCGTCCGTACTGGTGTCGTGCATGAGCGCGTGGACGCGCCAGATGACGGCCACAAAGATCAGCACGACGAACGTCGTCAGCTGCCATGGAGCCGACTGGCCTTCCTCAACGAGGTGGGCCTGCTCGGCCAGGTGATAGGTGACGTTCGCCGACGCCATCAGTGCGAGCGCCGCCGGGATGTCCCGCTTAGCGCGGAACGCGGTGACGCAGTAGACATCGATCGATACCGGCAGCAGCGGGGCGACGTACCGGTTGATGCCGACCATGTGAGCCAGCTCGAACTCGCCGGAGGCGGCGAGGCCGACGCCGGCGGCGAGCGCGATCCACGGGGCCGTCTTCCACGCCTTGCGGCCGAGGTTCTGCCGCCAGCCCCGGAAGCGGGAGTTGGCCTTCTTCGCCTCGCGGGCCTCATCGAGCAGCCGGCGGGCGCGAGCCTCGTCGGCCTGCGCCCGCTCGGCGATGCCCTTGGCCTTGCGCTCCGCCTCCGAGGTAATGCGGTCAGCCTCCTTCTGCGCGGCCTCCCGCAGCTGCGCGGCGACGGTCTTGGCTTCCTCCCGCAGCCGCTCCCGCTGCTTGTCACACGCCTGCTTGAGCCCGGCGAGATCGTTGGCAAGTGCCTTGCGCTTGGTGGCGGCCTCCGCGTCGAACTGGTCGGTCAGCTTGCGCAGCTGCTCGCGCAGCTCGGTGCGGGCCTGCTCCGCCTCGGTATGCGCAGCGGCAACATAGCTGTCGGCCTCGCGGCGGCGGTCGTCGGCGGCCGCGATCGCATCCGCGTACAGCTTCTCGGCCTCCGCGCGCCGGGCGTCGTACTGGCCGGCCGAGGTCTGGGCGAGCTCGCCAAACCGTTTACGGGCCTGCTCCAGTTCGTGGCGGGCGGTAGTGACCAGCTCGTCGGCCTGCTCCTGCGCCAGGCCGAGGATGGCACCGGCATGCTGGCGCCGCTCCTCGATCAACTCGCTGACCTCGGCGAGGTCACCTTCCGCCAGGCGGCGCAGCTCGGCGACGGCTTTGCCCGCCGCCTCGCGGTCGGCGGCAGCCAGCTCGGTGAGGTCGGCGGCCTGTGCGCGGGCCTCGGCCACCAGGCTTTCGGCACGGTCGCGAGCCGCGTCCAGCAGCTGACTGGCCTGAAGCTCGGCCTGTTCCGACAGCTTCGCCGCCCGCGTCCGCGCCTGGTCCACCAGTGCCTCGGCCTGGCGTGTGGCATTCCGCTCGATCGCCTCAGCAGCCCGGTCGGCGCGATTGCGGTAGCGGGCCGCGGCCGCGCGGGCCGCGGTGACGACGGACTTCGCCTCCCGACGGGCCTCCTCGCGGATCTGTTGCCTGTCGTGGTCGGCGGCTTCGGTGGCCTGACGCAGACGGTGACCAGCTTCCTCCGCCACCTCCACGAGGACCTGCCGGACCTGGGCCTGGGCGTCCCGGCGCAGGTGCTGGGCCTGGGTGCGGGCCCGGCGGGTCAGCTCCTGCGCCTGGGCCTGGGCGTCGGCGAGGAGTTGCTCGCCGTGGTCCGTGGCACGCTGCTGGACCGCCTTGGCGGCACGGTCGGCACGGTTGCGGTGCCGGGCCGCGGCCGCGCGGGCCGCGGTGGTGGTGTCCTTCGCCTGCCTGCGGGCCTCCTCCAGGGCCTGCTGCGCCTGGCGAGAACCGTAGGCTCGCGTGGCGTCAGCGTCCTTGCTGGCCTGGCGCAAACGGCGGCCGGATTCCTCGACCACCTCCGCGAGGATCTGCCGGGCCTGGGTACGAGCAGTGCCGTTCGTCTCCGCAGCTTGCTTCTGCGCCGCGGCCAGAACCTGGTTGGCGTCGTACCGGGCGGCCTCGCGGGCGAGGTCGCAGTCGTCAGCGGCCCGGTCCCGGACATTTGCTGCGGCGGTCGTCTGCTTCGCCGCGTTCCTATTCTTGGTGGGCGGCCTGTTCTTGGTACGGGTCGCGGTGCGCGCGGCCATGCCCATTCCCTTCTCTTCGTGCAGCGGATGGACGGCTGTCCGGCTCCCCATGACTCGGCCCCTCCCCCCGGGTGGCGGGAGGGGCCGAGCAGGCAACCGTCAGACTCGGTGCGGTGTTCGGAGTGGTTGATCAGTCGCGCTGGGCGGGCAGCTTGCTGCTGTCCTGCCTGAGGTGCTGGCGGAGCCAGGCGACGGCGGCCGGGCTCATCGCCCCGGTGTCCGGTTCGGCGAGCGGCGCGGTGTCGATGTCGGCCATGGCATCGTCCGGCGGAAGCAGCCGCATGTAGTTGCGGTCGACCCCGGCGATGTAGCGGTTGCTGCCCAACTCGGTCAGGTCGTAGAGGACCTGGCCGGTGTGGGCGTGCTGCCAGGACCGTGCCACCCGACCGACGAACGTGTGGCCGGGCTTGCCCAGCCAGTAGCGTTCGGCGTCACGGAACAGGACGAAGTCGCCCTGGCGATAGGTGGTCTGAGGGCTGGTGGCCTGCGTCTGCGGCTGCTGGGTCATGTGGACTCCTTGCTCGTGGTTGGCGAGAGCGGCTGTCCGGCTCCCCGTCACCGCCCGACCCGGCCGCCGTGAGGTCGGCGGTCGGTGCGGGCGGATCAGGCAACCGTCAGAGGCTGGTCAGGGGATGCGCGGGCCGTCCGGGTCCCGCAGCCGTACCCGTGGTCGGGGCGGCGGGGGCGGGGGAGTGGGAGTGGGCTCGGTAGGGGTGGTGGAGTCCATGAGTTCGTGTCCTCCCTGTGGGCGGTGGATGTCGTGGACGTGGTGGCCGGCCTCCATGGCCGCGGCCGCTGCGGCGCAGGCGGCCGCGAGCAGTGCGATGGCCAGCGGATGAGTGAGCCCGTAGCGGGCAAGGGCCCGCGCCGCGGAGTGCTGGGCGGCGCGGGCAGTGTGTATGTCGGGGGTGGTGATCGGATCTCCTGCTGTCCGGTCCGTGGGCTCGCCCTCCTCAAGAGAGGCCGAGCCGACACCGAGCGGGACGGTTGGGCTGGTCAGCAGTTCTGCAGCTACTTGCCGCCGCAGTTGCAGGGCTCATGGCGGACGGCCTGATACGGCTTTCCGTCGGCGCCCACCTGGTTGACAGTCACAAGCCGAGGGGGGTGGCCACAGGCGCTCATCGGGCACCTCCACCGATGCAGGCGATGCGGCCGCCGTCAGCGGCCGCCTGCGGCAGCACGGTGTGCGGTACCGCCTGGTCCCAGTCCTCCGCCGGGTTGTCCAGCTCGCGGTTGAGGTCCTCCTCCGTCGCCGCGACCGGGGGCAGGGGGAGACGGTCCCGCATCGCATCCAGCGTGCGCGGCGCACGCCGGGAGGCGGTGATACGGGCGTCGGCGGTGCGCAGACGGTGACGGACCTCGGCGTGCAGACGGTCCAGCTCATCGGCGCCCTCAGGCTCGTTGCCGTCCTCGCGCTCGATGCGGTCGATCTCCTCCTGGAGGCCGGCGCTCGGGCGGTCGAGTACGGATGTCATGCTGGCGGTCATCAGGTCCTCCAACTCAGGTCCTGGTACTGACAGCCCCGGAGCTCTCACCTTCCGGGGCTGTCGCCGTGGCCGGCTCGGACGAGCGGGCCACGAACCCCGGTTTCCTCCTCCCGCATTGAGGAGGGAACCGGGGAACGTGGTCGCTCGTACGCTCAGGCCGCCTTGTTACGGGCGCGATTGCGGGCGCTACGGCGCTTCAGCGCCCGGCGCTCGTCCTCAGACAGGCCGCCCCAGACGCCGTCGTTCTGGCGGGTCTCCAACGCCCACTGCAGGCACTGGGCCATGACCGGACAGCGGCAGCACACCGTCTTGGCTTCCTGGATCTGGAGCAGGGCCGGTCCGGTGTTGCCGATCGGGAAGAAGAGCTCGGGGTCCTCCTCGCGGCATACCGCGCGGTGACGCCAGTCCATGAGGTGCTCCTTTCAGTGGAGTCGGCTGTCGTACGAGCAGCCACGAACTCGGCTCCCTCCCGCATTGAGGAGGGAGCCGGGGAACGTGGTCGTTCGTACGCTCAGGCCGCCACCTGCTGGGCCGCGTCGAGGCTCTCGCCAGCTGTGCGCTCAACGGACTCGACCAGATGGGCGAGCAGCACCTGCCGGGCAGCGCTGCGCAGCCACCAGGGGAGGCCCCCGGCGAGATCCTGGTCCGCGCCCCGGTCGATTTGCACCGGCGTCTTCGAACCGCTGATGAGCGTGCGCAGCCACGTCTCCTGGGCCAGGTCCTCGACCAGGTGAGGGTCGGGAGCTGTATGGAAATCCGGCACCGGCAGACGGCTGGCGATGAAGGCCAGCAGCCGCTGCTGGTGCGTCATGAACAGCTCCTCGGTGGGCGAGAAGCGTCGAGCGCGGCGGGTGATCGAGGTGACGGTCACGGGGTCTCCTTGGAGTCGGCACCGGCGCCCGAGCTGAGCGGGCACCGGTGTAATGCGAGGCCGATATCAGTGGGCTGTCGCCTCGGCCCCAATTGGGAGCCGAGGTCCTACGACCAGCCACGGCCCTGGCCGCCCCCTATCGGGCGGGCCAGGGCCGTGGTCGTTCGTCCAGGCCGGTCAGCGTGCGCGGCGCTTCGGGTGGAGCGTCTTGAGCGGCACCGGCGGCGCGCCCAGCGGCGCGCCACCGGCGGGCAACTGCGCGCGGCGGGTGTCGGTGTCGCGGACCATCACCTCGCTCGCCCTCCACTGCCTTTTGCGCAGCAGCCACAGGGGCCGACCGTCGCCGGGCTCGTCATTCGTCGCCATCTGCTTGTGTGCCGCGATCTGGCTGACGGCCGGGGCGGGCTGCACCTTCGGCTTGCGCCGCACGGTGGTCCGGCGGCGGTGAACGGTCTCCGCGTGGCCGTCCGTCAGACGCTCCTCCCACTTCCTGGCCGTGACGTCGACCGTGACCAGACGGTTGCTGCCCAGGCCGCAGCGGACGGCCGGAGCCTTGCCCGCCGGGCCGGTGTCGTGCGGCACGAGCTTGGGCTTCCTGGTCTGGAACCCGGTGATCGGCACCCACGTCGTGCAGTCGGGGCAGACCAGCGACGCGCAGGCCGGACGCAGGTCGTACTGGTGTGGCTTGAGGGTGGAGACGACGAGCGCCGGGCGGGCATTGACGGTGCGGGAGCGGGTCCGGCTCCGGCGGGGGCGGGCGGTGCGCTCAAGGGTCGAAGCAGACATCTGGACTCCTCACGGACGGAGTGGCAGGGGCGCGGGTCGCGATGCTCTCTCCGCCCTCCGGGCCGCACGGCACAAGGCCGGCGTCCCGCAGGACAGACAGCGCACAGCGCTGCGACGTGCACACAGTCGTCGCGGCCGTCAGGCTCCGGGGGAGTTTGATGAAGCTCTCAACCCCGGCCGCCCCGAAGGGCGGACGACTTCCTGCGGTCTTGCGGACGTGCTGATAGGGGCCGTTGATCCGGCTCCCTCATCCGGCGCCGCCCTCAGGCGGTTCCGGATGGGGGAGCCGGGTCCGTGTGGACCCGGCGAGCAATCAGGCCGCCAGCGGCGAAGGCAAGGCGGTGGTGAGCCGCGCGATGTGCAGCTGCGCGGCGTAGGGGAGGAGCACATCGACCAGCCGCTCCCGGACACGGATGGCGATGGTCGGGTCGTCGGCGGCGATGTCGCGGGCCGCGACCAGGCGGGCGTATCGGCTGTGTAGCGCATCCAGCGTCACGGCCATATCCACGCCGGCCCATCGTTCGTGCGGCAGCTCCCCCACCTCATACATCTCCAACGGCGTCCCGAACGCGACGTCCAGGTCGAGGCCGGCGAACTCGGGGAGCGGCACCTCGACCGCATCCAAGAGCGCGAGCGTCTCAGCGTCGAAGTGCTCGGTAGCGAGGCTGCCGGCGAGGTGGCGGGTGATCTTCATGGGATGGGGCTCCTTCCGGGCGGCGGATAACAGGTAGGGCGCACGTAGGTACAGGTCACCCCGACCGAGGTACTTGATGTACCTTTTGGTGAGAGCGAAGGTACATTCAATCGCTCGTCACGGCAAGCGTTGTACCTTCACCAGCGAGCGATGTACCTTCAAGAGGTAGGGTCCAAGCAAACGAGAGAGAGAAGCGGGCATGCCGTACAGAGGACCGGGCAAGGGCTACGCCGATGTCGCAGCCCACTTCCGCCAGCAGATCCAGAGCGGCGAACTCGCCCCCGGGGACACGCTTCCTTCGGTCGCGGACATCCGCTCCGAATTCGGCGTCGCAGCTAAGACCGTCAGCCGTGCTCTCGCTCTCCTGAAAAGCGAGGGCCTCGTCGTGGCCCGAGGAGCTCTCGGGACTGTCGTGGCGACGTCGCCCATGGTGATCACAGGGGCCGACCGAATCGAACGCATGGAGAGGAACGGCCTGCGCTACGCCCCCGGCGAGACCTCGACAGGACACCGGGTGATGCGCAGGTCGGTAGCCGACCCCGAGGTATGTGAGGCGCTGAACCTCGAGCCCGGCGACGAGGTCGTCATCCGGATCCGGACTTTCCGCCAAGGAGACAGGGCCACGTCGGTCGGGGTTTCGGTCTATCCGGTGCAGACGACCAGCAAGGTTCCCGAACTCGCGGATGAGGGTCGGATGGAGCGGTACTGGGCAGACATCTACACCGAGCGAACCGACCGAGAGGTCGTGAAGGGCCAGCGCACGGCACGAGCGCGGCAGGCATCGCAGGACGAGCTGGACGCCCTGGAGATCGATGCCCCCCAACATGTGTCCGTTGCCGTTCTCGTCACGTCGCAGACGTTCCATGACGAGAACGGCCCGCTCGCCTACTGGGAAGACGTCTACGCCCCCGGCACCCACATGCCCATTTCGGGCTAGCCCCCGTGTGTCCAGGAGTTGTCCGCACATCTCGGCGACGCTTTCTCGTTCCACTGTGTTGCCCCCTCAACGCTCGCTTGTGGGGGCAATCACACTCGCTGGAACCGGATCACAACATCACAGCGCCTTGTCGAAGCTCATGGGCATCGGGCTACACGGGTTTTCAACATCCGCGTACACACGGGTTTTGAGCGCTCAGACCTAGGCTGCGGACATGACGATGACGGAGGGGACCAGGGTGGGGAAGCACCGAGCGGGATGGCGGCCGGACAGGCTGCGCGAGCAGAGAGAAGCTCACGGTCTGACCCTGGAGAAGGCGGGGGAGCGTCTCCGACAGGTTGCCGAGCAGGCCAAGCTCAAGGGCATCCCCGCTGCGAACCCACAGACCTTGTGGCAGCACGAGCAGGGCGAGGTCTACCCCGGCCCGCACTACCGCCGTGCCTACTGCCTCCTGTACAGGGCCACCGAGCCGGATCTCGGTTTCCGGACTGCGTTGCCTGGCGAGGAGAGCTCTTTCAAGCTCACACCGCTGGACGACCAGCTGAATGGTTCGCAGGTCCTGGCCGTCGAGCGGGCGATCCACCGCATCGCTCCGGGGAGCGAGGAAGCCGATCACCTCGCTCTGCAGCAGCGGATCATCGACGCGTGGAAGCGCCGGCACACCGGCGGCGACCCGCACCGCCCGGTCCTGATTCTGGTTGGGGGGTTCGCCGGTAGCGGCAAGACCGAGTTGGCCCGATTTTTCGTCCAGCTCACTGGGTGGCCGCTGCTCGACAAGGACCCGCTCACCCGGCCGCTGGTGGAGCGCCTCCTGGTCGCGCTGGGTGGCGATCCGAACGACCGGCACACGGAGCTCTACAGGGAGCGTGTCCGGTCGGTGGAGTACGACTGCCTCATGCAGTCAGCCATGGCCAACATCAAGTGCGGGATCAGCACCGTGCTGAGCGCCCCGTTCATTGCGGAGATGACTGACGCTGCCTGGATGCAGCGCCTGTCCAACCGGGCTTCGTCCATGGGCGTTGACGTGTTCCCGGTGTGGGTGCGTTGCGACGAGGAGTCGATGCGGGAGTACATCACCTTCCGCTCCGCGGCGCGGGACGCGTGGAAGCTCCAGCGGTGGGACGAGTACATGGCGACCATCGATTTGGACCTGCGCCCGGCGGTGCCGCACCTGGTCGTCGACAACAGGTTGGGCACCGCGGTGACACTCGCGGACCAGGCCCGGCAGGCGATGGGGGCGATGTACGCGTGACCGAGAAGCAGGGCGTGATCCTCTACGGCCCGCCGGCGGCGGGGAAGGACACCATCACCACGGCGCTCACCGAGCTGAGTCCGCGGTACGCGCAGTTCGCGCGTCTCAAGGTCGGAACGGGCAAGAGTGTCGGCTACCGGATGGGCACGGCGGAGCAGCTGCGCGCCCTCGACGCCGCGGGTGACGTCATCTATGCGAACGCGCGGTACGGCAACACCTACGTCATCGACAGGCCAGGCCTGGACGCGGCGTTCGCAGCCGGGGTGCCGGTGATGCACCTCGGTCAAGTCGATGGCATCCGGGCCCTGGTCGACGGCTACCCGGCTGACTGGACGGTTGTGCTGTTGTGGTGCCCGCGCGAGGTGACTGCGGCTCGGTCCGCAGGCCGGGGCGACAGCGACACCACGGCACGCCTTGCGGCATGGGATGCGACCCGGGAAGACCTGGACACGCACCAGGACAGGGCCTGGGAACTGACCGTCGACACCACGGCCGTGCCTCCACAGGAGGCAGCACGACTCATCGACCAGTTGCTGGAGAAGCAGACGGGAGCGGCGACGGCGTGAGTAGGGGCTACGGCTGGGCGAGCCGGTTGAGGGCGTCGGTGAGCGTGAGCTCACTGTCGTCCTTGACGTCGTTCCACCGTGCCAACGTGGAGGCGGCCGCGCGCAGCACCTCTGGGGGAAGGCCGGCGGTGGCGAGCATGTCGGCGGCTTCTTCCAGCTCCGGGCCCCAGCGCCAGGCGCGCGCTGCGGTCTTGGCGATGTATTCAGGCTCTGAGAGGTACGAGTCGGTGCGCCGCGAGGCGACCTCGATGAGCTCCTGGTCGACGTCGTGCTCGCGCGCCAATCCGATGGCCAGCCCCACGAGTACGCGGCTCGCCTTCTGGAAGCTGGCGTACGCCAGCTTCAGCGCGGACGCCTGCCCCACCTTTGTGCCCAGCACCTTCGTCCGTACGGTCGTGTTCACGAAGAGGCCCTCGACTCGCGCGGTCGCGGTTTCCGAGCCTGACAGGTACAGCGTCGGGGTCTTGCCGCTTACGGGCGGGGAGCCGACGACGCCACCGTCCACGACTGTCGTGGCGGGCCCAAGCAGCGCGGCGATCCGTGCGGACCGCTCAGGGTTGATCGCATTCGCCTCCACGTACACCCCGTCGAACCGGCATGCGGCGACGTCGCGGGCCAGGTCCTCGGCTGCGGCTGGCGGACAGAGGCCGATGACGATGTCACTCCGGTCAAGTAGCTCCTGCAACGTGGCCACCGGCATCAGGCCGAACTGCTCGGCCCTGGCCTTGGATGCCGGGCTGCGGCCTTCCGTGCACCACCGGACCGTGGCCGCGTTCGTCGCGGCGCACGCCGCGACGGCGGCGCCCATGCTGCCGGGGTGGAGGATGCCGACGGCGGGCTGGTCCACGTTGCTACTCCGTCTCGTTGAGCAGGATGTTGAGGGCGTCGGTGACGTCGTCGACGGTGCGGTGTGCGGCGGCGAGCCTGTCGGGCCAAGGCCGACCACGCAGCCAGATGGTGTGCAGTCCGGCCTGGTGGCCGCCTCGGACGTCACCGGCGGGATTGTCGCCAATCATCCAGCCGCCGTGGGCAAGGCTGATGCCGCAACGAGCGGCCGCGAGTTCAAAGAGGCGCCGGTCCGGCTTTCGGATCTCCAGGTCGCCGGAGACCGCGACACCGTCGACCAGGTCCGCGAGGCCGGTCGCGGTGAGCTTGGCGCGCTGAATGTCGGAGGCCCCGTTGCTTACGATGCCAATGGTCCACGCGGCCGTGCGAAGTCGGGCAAGGCCCTCGAGGACCTCCGGTCGGCAGGTGACGGCGGCCGCCATCATGTCGACGTACGCCTGCCACAGCTGCACGGCTGGCTCGTGCAGTCTGAAGGTCTCGCGCAGCCTCTCGAAGTCGCCGGGCACGGCGCGGTCCGCAAGCTCGTTGAGCATCCACGCCTCGACGTGCGGGCCGTAGCCGGCCGTCTCGCAGAACCTGGACACGCAGTCGGTGAAGGCGGAGCTCCGGTCGACGAGCGTGTTGTCCAGGTCGAAGAGCGCGAGTGGCATGAGCCAGACCTTACCGAGGGCAGCGCGCCGGGCCGCGAGCTGTGCCCGTTCGGAAGGCCGGCGCCAGCTCGCCTCCGCAGCTTCCGACGGCACCGTGCGGCTCTGGTCCCTCGGCGAGCAGCAGCAGACAGCCGAGGTCCGCGTCGACGGCAGCCTCAATTGCGCGGCCTACGACCCGGTCCACGGCCGCATCCTCGTCGGCAGCGCCGCCGGCGTGGTCACCCTTGACCTCAACCTGACCCCGCTCCGAGAGGGATAGACGCTCATGGCCCAGAAGGCCCCGGTGATCATTTCAAGTGAGTCGCCTTTCGCCAGCGATGTGTTCGCCAAGCGGCATCCGGCGTTGATCGAACGGGTCGCGGATGCCTGGCCCTTCGGCCCTGAGCAGCGCGAAGCGCTGTCCGAGCTCGCGGAGGAGAACGTTCAGGGCGTGATCCACCCGCTTCCGGACGGCGCCGCTGACGCTGGGCTCTGGCGTGGCTGGGGGAGCGGCATGTACGGCCGCCCGTGGGCGGAGGTGCCGTTCCTGTGGGCGGAATCTTTCTTCTACCGGCGCCTCCTGGAGGCCACCGGCTACTTCGAGCCCGGGCCGTGGCGGGGCGTCGATCCCTTCACTTCGTTCAAGCAGGCCGAGCTCGCGGGTGAGGTGGTGGCGGCGGAGATCGCTGCGCTCGATGATGTTGCCGGGCTGGCCGACGACGAGCTGGGGCAGGCGTTGCTGCTGTCGAGTCTCTGGGGCAACCGCGCCGACCTGGGCTTCCAGATCACTGCAGGCCAAAGGGCCGAGGCATCCGGCCTGGTGGCCGACGACAGTACACGCCTATGGGAACTGCTCCGAAGCGAAGCAGGCGGAACGGTCGCCCTGGTCGCTGACAACGCAGGCAGCGAGATGGTTGCAGACCTGGTCCTCATCGACCACCTCCTCGCGCACGGCCTGGCCCACGAAGTCGTGCTACACGTGAAGCCGTCGCCGTACTACGTCTCCGACGCCACGCTCGCAGATGTCGCCGACTGCCTACGGACGCTTCTGCTCAGCAAAGGTGAGGCCGGAGCCGTGGGAGATCGGCTGCGCGAGGCAGCTGCCCTCGGACGGTTGCGCGTGCGTGCGGACTCGTTCTTCTGCGCACCGTTCGATTTCACGGCAATGCCGGAGGCACTGCGGCAAGAGTTCACGTCGGCCACAGTGACGATCCTGAAAGGGGACCTGAACTACCGTCGGTTGACCGGCGACCGCTGGTGGGAGCCGACGACCCCGTTCGCTGAGGTGACGGGTCATTTCCCGGGCCGCGTCACGGCACTGCGCACGCTGAAGTCGGACGTCATCGTCGGCCTCGACGCGGGCACTCTCGCCGAGCTCAAAGCAACAGCGCACTGGCGGACTTCCGGAGCCCATGCCCTTGTACAGGTGCGCTCATGAAGAGTAGCGACGGCGCAAGAAGGACGACGCCCGGCGGCTCGGCGTCACCCAGCGAGCCAGGCCCCGGTTTCGGCCCCTCCCGGACAACCTCACGCATCAATCGTACGGATCCGTACCCCGTCAATTGGGGCGATGCCCGCGACAGCCTATCCCCGCAGTTGCGGCCTGGTCTGACCGGCCGTCGCCGTCGTGCAACGCCGATTCCGACACATCGCGCACTCGTGCAGTTGCGTGGGGCCGATGCGAGTAGGGTGACCCCTGGCTTGATCCATAACGGTAAAAGCCCCCTAGGACCTGGCCGGGTCCACGGGGGCTCTCGGACGGAGGTAACCCCCGTCCCGGCGACGCACCTAGTAGGAGGTGATCGCGAAATGCAGGTTACCCGCATTTCCGGAACTGAACGCGCGACTGCGCCGTTTGAGCATCATGATCACCTTGCTCCGGCGTGCGCGCATGCTGACGCCAGCCACCGTTTTGAGGGGGTTGGGATGACCACGTAGGCCATCGGCCGCGCCCGCTTCCGTGGCTTGGCAACCACGTAGGCGGACATGCGGCCCGTCTGCTCAGACCCCGGATTGGCGCCCGGTCCTGAGCGAAGTCCGGAGCCCCTTGGCAAGGGCTCCACCGCGACTCCTTGGCAGAAGTCGCGCTCGCAGTACCCGGTCCCTTGGCAAGGACTGGTTCCGCAGTACCGGCCCGTTGGCGGGGCCGGCTTCACCGCTCCTCCCGGAGCGGCCCTCTTGCCCACTCGCAATTGAGAACAGGAGGTCGTTGTCATAGTGCACGACACCCGACCGACTTGTCAGCTCCGGCATGCTCCATTGGCCGGTACTGACGCCCTCCGTGTGATGCACATCACTGCCGACCGTCCGGATTTCCTTCCCGAGTGGTCGGTTTGTCCTCCGTCCCGCCTGGCGGGCACCTCAACCAAGATTTTTTCCCGTCCGGTGGGAGAGGCGTCGACTGTGTCCTCTGTCCGTAGGGGAACTGTTCGATCGTTCAGCATGCTCTCTTCCGCTGCGGCCTCAGCCTCGCCAGCTGTGCCCCTTCCCCATCCTGCTCGGACGCGCTTTTTCAGGTTGGACGTCAAGTCCGGCCTTTCGACGTTCCCCTCTCTGTATGTGACCTGCTTGTCCGCTTCCCGGCTCCTTTCGGCTGCTCGTCGGCCGATGTCCGCTTCGGCTGATGGTGTCGGCCCCCACGCCGCGCGTGGATGCGTGGCCGCGGGGAGGCGACGGTGAGCAAGATGTCGATGGCCGTGCGGCCAGCGGGGCCGGTGGCGGTGTGGGAGGCCGGGAGCTGGCTGACGCACACGGACAAGATGCGCGGCCGGCTGCGGGCTGCGGTCCATGCCCTGCTGGGGCAGCCGGGTCTCATTGGTGCGCCGGATTCGGTGCGGATGGCGGCTGTGGTGCTGGCGGCGAGGACGTCGGCGGCCGACCTTTCGGTGGAGCTGACGGCCCGGGAGCTGGGTCGTTGGGTCGGTGTGACGGCGTCGACCATCGGGCATGAGGTGCGTCCGCATCTGGACCGGGAACACATCACCGACTCCGATAATCGGCTGCGGCCGGGAACGCGGGTGGTCACCGGCATCTGCTGGCAGCTGCTTCCCCTGCGCGACGCCCGTTACCAGCAGCCCTCCGACCACCCGCTGCGGCTGCAACGGGTGGAGTTCGCGGTGTTGTGGGGGCTGTTGGAAGCGGTGTGTGCGCCGGGCTGGTCGCACGCGGACGGTACGCAGACGCCTCCTGGCCTGCTGGGCAGGCGCACAGGACGTGGCGCGGCGACGGACCGACTCGCGCTGCTGCTGGCGGTGCTGGAGTGCCGACCGACAGGCGTGGTCCGGTTGTGTGGCGGTGCGGTCGACCGGCATGGGCGGGTGGCGGCGACGCTGGCGCGGTTGCTGGGTTGCTCGTCGGCGGCCGGGGCTCGCGTCCTCGGTCGGCTGGAGGCGGCGGGCGTGGTGGAGGTGCGTCAGACTCCGGGTGGCCGAAAGCAGTTGGTGATCCCTGCGGTGGAGGCTGCGTACCGGGAGATGCGCCGCGTCCAGCGGGCGGCGGGACGGCCTGGTGGGCTCATCCCACGGCCGCGACGAGGTGATCGTTCTGCAGGGTGGGACCAGGTAGCTCCTCAGACGCAAAATCCGCAGGTCAGACGAGGTAAAGCGGTCCCTGAGCCGCGTGGTGCTTCTGCAGGACTGCACACTGACCACTCACCTGTGGTTTCGGAAAGTGGGGACAATGCAGGTGGTTGTTGTCTTTCCGGCTATGGCCGTCGGGAGTCCTGCAATCAGCCGGAATGCGCGTGCGCACGCGAGGACCACGCCGTCGGCTCCGGCGCAGCCGCGGCGCCTGCCGCGGTCAACGCCAACCCGGACGGCGCGCTGCGCGCGGAACGGCAAACCCCCTGTTCCTCGCCTCCTGATTCCCCGCTGGTGCGGGAGCTGGGCCGCCAAGCTCCGCAGGTCGCGCAGATCCTCACCCAGATCATTCCGTCGCCAAACCTCCATCAGCGTGAGCGTCTGAGGAACCTGGTTCGCGGCCTGCTGATCGAGGGGGAGGACGACGCGATGATCGCGGCCCGGCTGCGGGAGCGTCTGAAGCCCCTGGTCTCTGACGGTGGAGAGCAGCCGTACGTGTTTCGCCGCGACGGCTTGTCGTGGGCGCTGACGATCGGCTTGCCCTACGCGCCCGGTGGCAAGACCACCCTCCCGTGTGCCCGTCGCGGATGTCCCGGTCTGGTTCGCGCCCGGGCCACCGACACGGTGCGCTGCGACGAGTGCGAGGTGCAGGTGATGGACGCTCCCCGGGCCCGGAAGGCTCTGCAGGCCGCTCTCAGCGCGCCGCTACCACCTCCCCCCACCGGGCAGCCTGCCCCTGATCGTTCGGAGGTCACGTCCGGTGCCTCGGCCCCGGGCTATTCGGAGATGTCGCCGGAGCAGGAACAGGAACCTACCGGTGAAGAGCCGCTGTTGCCGATGTCGGTCCGTGAGCAGCTGCGCGTGCTGGCCGCGTTCGCTCCGAAGGCTGCCCGTGCCGCGGAGTCAGCCGCCCGCGCCGCCTACGCGCCCGCAGCCCAGGCCGACAGCCCGGGCG
Organism: Streptomyces sp. NRRL S-337; assembly: GCF_000720175.1. Classification (GTDB taxonomy): domain Bacteria; phylum Actinomycetota; class Actinomycetes; order Streptomycetales; family Streptomycetaceae; genus Streptomyces; species Streptomyces siderophoricus. The sequence continues at coordinate 23,921 of NZ_JOIX01000038.1, read as the reverse complement.
AGCATAAGCGGCGTGTATCAGCTGCCACTGCTACCTGGTGCGCCATCACCAGCCACTACGCTGAACAGCTCGCCGCCGCCCACCGCGCCGAGGATCACGTCGGGAGTGCTCCATGAGCCTGCGCTATACCGCTGACCGGGCCATCGTCCGCTGCGATCAGTGCCGCCGACAGCACGTTAAGCAGGGCGTCGCCCTCCGGCGATGCCTTCACACATCGGCGTACCGCTGGATGCATGCCCCTCTAGGTGGCCATTGCTCCTGAGCTGCGGTTTTCCCCCAGCTGGGGTGTGGCTTACGCGAGGCTGTGGGCAAGCGGAGCGAGCGCAGCGGCGGGCACACATCGGCCACCGAGCCGCCGCGCTAACGCCTGTGCATGGCCAAAAGCCCCCGCCGGGTCCCGAGAGGGGCCCGGCGGGGGCTTTTGAGCCGGCAGGAGTCCGGGCTTGGCCTTCGAGGCCACATCGGAAGAGCCGGTACCTCGCTTGTGGAGGTACCGGCTCTTGCCGGTCTCGCGCTGCAACGCGTGACCGGCTAATCCCTAATCAGCTTGTTGGTGGAGTCAGCAGCAATCAGGGCAGGGCCCACCTGCTCGGTGCCCCCAGGTGGGCGGATCGTCGCAGCGACGTCCCAGATCACGCAAGAATCATCTGCGCACGTGTGCATCAACTTGTCCACTACCACGTTCTACCGACAGTCCTGCCAGCGTGGTGATCACGGAGAAACCACAGGTCAGCGGTTAGCTCACGTGGAGCCACTGACGCTGGGTCGCTGTCCTCGCGTCCACATGCAAATTGATCGCTGGGACGCGAGCGCATCAAAGAGCCCAGGAACACCCCGGGCGGGACTTTTGACCTGCCGAGGCTGTCACCATCTTTGTTCACGCACCATCTCCACGGCAGCTGCAACTGCCATAGGTGCGCGCTTCGTTGGAGTCAGCAGCAGGTGTCCGGCGGCCAGAGGCCGCCGGACACACGAGCAGGGAGGCCCTGTGTCCCAGCCCCGTTCCATCTCCTGCGTGGAGACCGGCGCCCCGTCCCGTCGACGCCTCGACGGCGCCGAAGCCATCGTCATCATCGTGATCACCGTGGTGGCAGCGGCTTTGGCCGCCGTTGCGGAGATGTCCGTGCCCGTCATTTTGCAGCTCATCGCGGGAGCTGGCCTGACCGCCGGCCTGGTGCTCTGCCTGGTCACCGGGGAGCCCATCCGCGGGCTTCGCTCGTTGGTCCGCGCCCTGCTGGCTCCGGCTGCGTGAGGAGGACAGCGTCGTGTGCCGCCGTCAAAATCCCCTCACCACGAGCAACAAGGCGTTGTACGACCTACAGCAGTGGCTGCGCGATCAGCGCATGCATACAGGGCAGAGCTACCGGGCCCTGTCGCTGCGTGCCGGCTGTCACGCCACGACGCTCCAGCGTGCTGCCTCGGGCGAGAGCGTGCCCAAGCTGCAGACTGTGCTCAACTACGCCCGTGCCTGCGATGCATCGCCCGAGGAGGCACGGCGCCTGTGGAAGCGAGCCCGGTATGAACACACGCGTCTGTTACGCGGTGGCCGTACCGTGCCGGCCCCGAGACCGGAGCTCATTCGCGACTTCGCGGATCTGAGCGCAGCCCTTCGGGACCTGTACGAGAAGGCCGGCTCCCCATCACTGCGCACGTTGGAGCAACGGGCGGGACAGTTCGGTGTCCTGCCCCGCAGCACCGCCCACCGCATCGTGACCAAACAGGCCATGCCTCACAGTCGGCAACAGTTCCAGGCGTACCTGCGAGCATGTGAGGTCTGCGAGCCGGAATGGCCTGCATGGGAGGCTGCCTGGACACGCGCTTGGCGTTACGAGAAGCAAGTCGACCTACTTTCAGTCGTAACAGAAGAAAATGCGAGGGCGTCTGAACTCGCGTCGTTTGTCCTCGCCCACCAGCACAAGCTCACGACTGACCATGTAGTGGCGATGCGGCTCGCGCAGCACCCCGAGCTGGCACCGCGTTTCGTTTCCCAGTTGCGCCGCATGCGTGACGGCGCGGCCTGAAAAACAAACCAATACAGACAGCCGCACACAGCGGCCCTGGCCACCGGCGGGCCGCGGCCGGCGGGCCGGCTGCCGGGGGGCGACCTGCCAGGCGTCGCGGGCCAGCGAGGACCGGAGCTCCGTGGACAGCAGGCGCTTGGCAACGAGCAGGGGCCGGCCGCCGTCGTCGAGGACGGCCGGCCCCTCACGGCGATTTCACGGAACGACTGCCCGTCCTCGTCACGGAGCTGGCGGGCTCGGGTCCGGCCGGCCGGCTCCGTCTCCTCCTCCGTCAGCACCTTCTTGTGTGGCCGAAGGCGGCCGGGCTCCGTCACAGGACCGGGCTCGCCACACCGATCCACTGAGCACCGAGAGAAGTCCATATTGCCCTTGTTCGAGGTGGTCCTTACTCCTGAGCTGCGGCTTTTCCCTGAGGGGGTGTGACTTACGCGAGGGCTGGGGGCAAGCGTGCGGCATGGTCGCTGTGTGCCGGTAACATCGTCTCTGCTTCACCGGCTTCTCCTCGAACTGCGCTGAATTCGTGCTCAGTTCATGAGCCCCCGGGGTCCGATTGGCGGGTCCTGGGCCGGGCCTGGTGCACAGGCCTGGATCGAGAAGAAGGCGAGGTACGTGCTATGAGCGTCCCCTTGGGCAAGCGCGGCAAGAAGAAGTGGTCCACGTACGAGTGGATCATGCTTCTCTTAGCGGCGGTGGGCACATCGGCGACGGTCATCGCTCTGGCGGGACAGCTCTCTCAGTAGCTGCCCTGCCCCGGACCCGGAGAGGCCATCGGCGGCCGCTGAAGATGCAGCGAGCCCGGTCGGTGCGAGGTCGACCGGGCTCGGTAACTGCGGGAGGCTCGTGGGTTCCGGTAGCCGCCGGTTCCCCGGGCCTCTTTGCGTGCTCTGACCTGGGTGGTCTGCACGCGGCGACTCTTGAGTTGCATCGACCCCAGCCGGGGCGTGCAAGTCTTACGAGTCATCCGTAATTTACGATACCCCACCATGACGCGTAAAACTTGCCTCGGGTCATAGGGAAACCCCGCTGACCTGCGGTGATCGCATCGCATCCACTATGCCCTCCTTTTCGGGGTGGGTAACCCATTTGGGGGAGGTGCTGTGAAAGTCGGCACCTGCTTTCACAGCACTCCGATCATGACGTTCTCCTCCCAGCCATCGGCGTCCTCGGCCCTCCATGACCCCGCTGTTGGGGACCCATCCGCCCTGCTTGGCGATGGTCTTGCGGTCGTTGCCGGCGCGGCGGGACTCCTCGGCGGCGCCGCGGCGGGCGGAGTGTCCGGTGTGCCGGACGGGGAGCTCGGCCCGCTCGCCGAGGCGGGTGGCGACGGCGCCGATGGCCTCGGGGGACAGGCCGCGGTCGGTGACGGTGTGCCAACAGGGTTCAGGGCGCGGAAGGCGTAGCCGTCGGGGTCGGTGAGGCCGGCGGCCTCGGTCCAGGCCCGCCAGGCGCCGACCGGGCAGGTGGACGGGCGAGAGCCGAACGGCACCTTCACCTTCCGGGGGCTGATCTTGGAGACGCGGACGTCGACCTCAAGGCCGTGCTCGACCTCGACGATGTCGCGTAGGCGGAGGCGGGCGACTTCGTGCTCGCGGCCGGCGATGGCGAACTGCAGAAGGATGATGGCCCGGTCGCGGATGCCGAGTCGGGTGCGAGGGTGGCGTCCAGGCCGGCCCGCAGGTGGGCGAGGAGCAGGGCAGGGGCCGGTCCGCGACCGCGGACCTCGTCGGTCTTCTGCAACTCGCGGACCTTGGCCTTCAGCACGCGGCGGGCGCGGGCGGCCACGGTTCCAGCCGGGTTGCCACCACAGCCATTCGACGAACGCGGTCAGGAAGCCGGGGGTGATGGCGGTGGCCGGCAGGTCGAGCAGCGCGCAGAAGACCTCCCACTGTTTCCAGTCCGCGGCGTAGCCGTCGACGGTTTTCTGCGGGCGGAGGTCGATCTCGTGCTGGGCGGAGCGCTGTTCCAACTCGGCGAGCTTGGCCAGGACGTCGTCGTCGAAGGTGGCGCAGTCCGCGCAGACGGGCTGCGTGCTCGGCGCGTTCGTCGTCCGTCATGTCGCCTCCAGCGTAGGCCGAGGACTCACAGCGCGGGCCTGCCGCTTGACACAGATGGGGCAGCGGTAGTCGGGCACGTTGCTGACCGACAGAAGGAATTGGATGGCCTCGTTTTCGGCCCGCTGCACGGTGGCTGCGGCACTGTCTCGCGACGGCGCTGCCCCTCCCATGATGATCTCGATCAGACGGGTGAAGTGCTGTTCTGCCTGATCCCAGTCGGTTTCGGCGTCCGGAGTGGCGGCGTCGCAGAGGGGGTGACGGGCGCCGAACGCCCGGACTGCGGCTGTCGCCACGGTGTCCTAACGACTTGGATCACCGGATCGAGACAACCTGCTTGTCGTCGGCCCAGGCCACGAGGCCTATCCTGCTTCCAGTTCGAGGAGGCTGTCGTCTACATAGGCCCGATCAGGGCGGCCGCTCCCCTGCCTGCCCTCCGCGACCTCGTCTCCTGACCGCCATCCGGCAGCCCGCAATGGACCGTCCCATCCCTACGGTGAGGTACGGATCAGAATTGCGTCGCTGATCTTGTGAAGGCCGGCCTTCGTGTCCTGCGTGATGATCAGCGGTGACACGGAAGATGCGCTTACACGCGACTGCTGAACCGCCGTGAGGGCTCCCCACAACACTCCTCCTATGCGGAATCGACTTCCCGCGTTTTAAGGCACTGACTTCCCGCTGATCGGTGCGTGGGCCGCGCGATACGGCCAGTCATGGCAAGCGCGGCGGCCGTGGCCAGGCCGGGCATGCCGGCGGCGATGATTTGCGCCCGGTAGTCGAGGCCAGCCACTGTTCCCGCGCCTGAGAGGGTGCCGAGCCCAGTGGGCGGGTACCTCAAGGTGTTGGCGGCGGCCCCAACTCGGCCGAGTAGTTTGCCTGGAGTCTCGCATTGCCTCTCTTTCGAAGATGAGTCGGAACGCGCGCTCAGCACACGCGTACCGCAGCTGCTGCCGGCACTGGGGGGGCGTGCTGGCGTGCTTGCGCTCGGTTTGGACGGGTGATCTCTCGGGCGAGTGGGCTCGGCTGGATCTGCATCTTTGGGTCTGCACTCCGTATCGCGCTGCCGATCGGAGCGTCCTCCCAGGGTGCCCGAATGCGGCGGGTGAGTCGTTAGCGTTGCGTGCCCAACTGTGTTGACAATGAGTTCACTCGTGGCCGTGGAGGGCGTGGTGCCGGTGTTCCTGGGGCGTGGCCCCGTAGGCGGCGCGGTAGGCGCGGCTGAAGTGGGTGGCGCAGGGGAAGCCCCAGCGACTGGCGATGGTGTGGATGGGGGTGGCGTGGAGTGCTGGGTCGGTGAGATCGCGGTGGGCTGCCTCCAGGCGTCGGAGGCGGATCCACTCGGCGGCTGTGGAGTCCTCGTCCCGGAAGAGACGGTGCAGATAGCTGGTGGAGATGTGGTGCGCTGCGGCGATCGTGGTCGGGGTGAGGTGCGGGTCGTGCAGGTTCTCTCGGATGAACGACTGGATGCGAAGGGTCAGGGTCCGTCGGTGAGTCTCCGGTGGGAGGCAGCGGCCGGCGTCGAGCGTGTGGGCGAAGAGCGCGCCGACTAGTTCGGTGAGGACCCTGCCCAGCCGGGGGCCATCGGAGGGTTGGTATGCGGCCGTGTCCGCGCTCAACTGGGTGAGGAACCGTGCCAGGAGGGCCCCCATCCCTTCCCGGGTCGATACGGGCATCCCGACTATCCGCCGGGTCATGTCGCGAGGCAGCGGAATCAGCGTCTTGGGAATCTCTAGCGCCACTGTCGTGGCCGGGTCCCCGGTGCTGTGGACGTCGCTCGGCAGGGTGGAGGAGTTGATGAAGAGGTCGTCTGGCTTGTATTTGGTTTCCCGATCCCTCCACACGCCTGCCCCGGTCCCGCGGACGACGAGGCAGAGATGGTAGGTCTCGGGGTCGGACTGCCGGATCAGCTTCGGTGTGCGCCGGAAGGCCACTGGCGGGAAGACGGCCCGCCAGGCGGTCACGGCGCCGAGGTCCAGCACACGCTGGGAGGCCCGGAAGTCGTCGGCGTAGTCGCTGCGCAGCTCCATGGGGGCATGGGTACGGCCCAACAACTCGGACCAGTACTCGAACCGGTCCGCTGCCGGCACATCGAGACTCCGGAACACCTTTTCGTCTAACAACAGTCTTTCCCTCGTTTCTGTGGCCGCGGGTCGAGTGGCTCCCGCCAACGTGTAGCCAGTGAGGCAGGGCGGATCCCGGCTTCGATTCCTCAGGTAACGGAGGCGCCAGTGACGATGGCCAATGCTGTACAACCGGCCCGGAGCTTGCCGAGTGCCTTCTGCATGACGTGGGCGATGAGCGATTACGGGCAGCGAACCGGCTGCCGGGCGCATTCTGTGACGCCTTGCGGCTGCGGAGCCTGAGCGAGGGCCATGAGCTGGAAACCGCCGCTGGGCGGCGGCTGACCGACCGGCCCGGTTCCCACCCCTCGGTTGACTGGGAAGCGGTATCCCGGCTCATGCTCACCCTGGGCTGGTCGCCTCATGCCCCGAAGGGACGCCACGTGGCTTTCCGCAGCAAGACGTGCCCCAGCGTGCTGCACAGCCGGCACCGCCCCTGCTGCCGCCAGCTGTCGCGCAGCTGCTGAGGCAACCCTGCTGACTTCTGCACGTACCTTCTCTGCAGACGCCGCGGAGACCGGAGCGTGTCTAGCCAACAGAGCAACCGCTTCCTCGGCCGCTGCCGCTACTGCGCTCCGCGCCTCACAGCGGGAACACTCGCCTTGTGCAGACAGCACAGCGGCCCGTTCGCATCGGGCGCAACGGGCCCGTGGGGATGCAGAGGCTTCGCGGCTGCGGCACCGATCGCACAGCGAAGGCAGTGCTGAGGCGCGACCGTATCGACTCCGGCGGCAGCGGGGGCACAGCGTTACGGTGGGAAGCTGCGCCAGCAGCCAGCCCATTGGGTCACGCAGCCGTATCACCGCCTCGCGCATGCTCCCGCTGGACAGCGAGGCGAGGCGCCCTTCCAAGTATCTGCCGAGCCATCCGTCTGACACCACCGTTAGCGCTCGCTCCACTGCCCGCGAGACAAGCAGTGCCTGTTGGATGTTCAGCCTTTCGACGACCGGTTGCACGGCGACGAGCACTGACCGGACACAGCGGCTCAGGGGCAGATCAGCCAGCAGAGCAGCAGCCGGTCGGCCTGCCGGTGACATCGCAGAACAGACAGCGTCGGGCATCGCACCGCATCTCTCGCGCGTGCGCGCGCTCCCGGCAGCGATGGGTGCCCCTCCACGGCTATCGCCGGATATCAAAAGATCACCTCCAGTTGGTTCCGATATCGCAACCACAGAAGCGTGGGGAGTGTGAAGGTCTGCTGCAACGGCAGGATCTGATAATCCGCGTCTCTCTCCCCGTCTCCGCTGGTCACGTGCTGTGGGTAGGGAGAGGTGGCTTGTGTCCTGTCCAGCCACACGTGCAGCAGGGTCTGAAGTGCTGCGCTTACCCAGCTGCAGGACCGACTCCGGATGCTGTGCCTGGTTGCGGTGCGCCGCCGCCACCGCTGGCAGGTGGATTCGGGAGGTATGGAGCAGTCCCGAGGGGGTCTCCTGCCGCACCACCTCAACGACTCCCCTCAGCCGGCGCAGGATCTTTTCCCCGGCAGCCGCGGTGCGGGACATCAACCGCCCCACGGTCGCGGCCGGTCGTCCGCGTCGGGTATCGACCACGCCACCGCAGTGCCGCACCCATCCGTCTGCGCGCGTCTCCAGTACGAGCAGCAGGAGGGCCAGCCGGTCTGTGGGAGCGCCTTTCCCCGTACGGTCCGCCAGTAGCCCCGGCGGCACGTCCAGCCGGTCCCGACGCTGCCATCCTGGGCCGAACACGGCCTCGCATAAGCGCAGCAGCGTCGCCAATTGCGGCCGCGACAGCAAGAGCGGGTGCCGGCCGTCTCCGGACTCCGCAGCCCTGCGCGTCGGCGTGAGTACGCAGTCCAAGCCAACCGGCCGCCCCCGAGTGTCCGTGATAACCCGCGTGAGCACCGCTCCGGACCCGCGCAGGGCTGGCAGCACGGTGTGCTGCACGTATGACCGCGAAACCCCGAGCCATCGGGCCAACTCCTCGCTGCGCAGAAAGGTGTGACCGTCATGAATGCGACTCTTGCCCAACAGAACCACGGCTGCCAGGCGTACCGCATCGGGCTGGTTAGCCAGACCCGGGTTGTCCAGCAGGGCCCTAACCGCAGCCTTGAGCCGGGTGCGCATGGGTTTGCTCAAGCGCAGCGGATGCCCTGGGCCGATCGAAGGCGGGCCAGGCTGCTGCACGACACGCGGGTTCTTGGAATGCCATGCAGCGGCGGCGGGGCAGGCAAAGCGTTTGTCTGCACCCATGGCGTTCACCATCCTCGAGACCGGTAGACCTGGCGGGGTAACTGGGTGGCGCCCAGGCCCCCTCTCGACAAGGGCGGGGCTTCGGCACCCATGCACAGAGGGGGCTTCTGGCAGGCAGCAATACGGTGACGCTTCATGTGCAGGCAGTCCTGTCCGGCTGTGGATTGGTCGACGCTGCGCGGCAAGGCGCCACGCGGTCATGCGCTGGTCAAGGAGTGAGTCGGCGCAGGCGACACTCGGGCAGTCGTGGGTTGAAGCCACCCATTCAGTGGCTAAAAATCGACCCGCGCGACGGCATGAATGCCGGGGCAATGCCACAACATCCCTTATTAAATCTGCCGGGCACCCCTCACAGGATCAGCCAGCAAGGCGGCTGAAAATGCGGATTCCAGCCTTCTGGATGCTCCATACGCCCGATCACTAATCCCCCCTATTTGCCCGTTTTGTCCCATGTGGTGACACGCGGGGACAATGATCACTTAAGATGCTCGCCACGCCAATGATTCTTGACCAGCTCTTGACCAAATAGCCGGCGCGACTTCAGTGGGTTCCATCTCTTTGCAACTTCAATGAAACCTTCGACAGTCAGGCAAGAAACTTACATGTACCCAGAAATTAGGACCTTCACGACGCATCGCCAGAAGCGAGGGACTCCGGGGTGAATCTCTCGGACGCTGACGGCTGAACGACCTGCCGTACGGTGCAGCCAATACGAGCCCGGAGTGCTGGTCGGGCGATCACCCAGGACGCACGGATAACCCTCAGGCCCCGCTGGATGCCGCCTCGCCTCACCATGTACCCCTGTTGACCACGCGCTTCCGCATATGCAAACATCCGAGCAATGACCGTCGGTCGGTCACGCGGGGGGCACCTGGGGGGGTGGGCAATACGACCAGGTCAATGCAGTCGTCAGGCATCCTCAGGCGCATCGCCGAGGATGTCGCCGTACCCCACGTCGAGTTCGCTAGTCACTCACCGGCTGGCCGTCCAGGCATTCCGACGACTCCCAGGCGCCGGCGTGACGCAATCTGCGCCACTTGAGCTGCATCAAACTGGAAACCAGGGCACTGCATTAAATCCCGTTCGCAACTACCGGGTTAATGCTGAAATTAAACGGGAGCCCGGGAAGTCATTCAAAATTTCGACATCAATGCATTCCGAAAACGCTGCCTCGGATGCGCGGCCCATTGGAGACATGATGCTTAAATTCCAGCTTCTCGGGATGATAAGTGCCTCCTCGGAGCGAGGGGAAGTGCGACCGAGAGGCGCACTTCAACGCTCTCTTCTGGTTACGCTCTTGGTGAGTGAAGGGCGCCCAGTTTCCATCGAATGCCTTATCGATGAAATGTGGGGAGGTAAGCAGCCGGACGCCGTCGAAAATGCTGTACACGCACACGTCAGTCGACTCCGCAGAAAGCTGGCTCTCCTGGAGCCTGACGCGCGAAGTCCGAGGCTTATTACGCAGCACTCCGGCTACCGATTAGTTCTGGATGAGGGAGGGCTGGATGCAGTCACCTTCATGCGCGGCTATCAGCAGATCAGGTCTGGCGGAGCCTCACCCGCCGAAACCGCGCGCACCATACGGAATTTGCTCGGGCTCTGGCAGGGCCCCATCTTTGGCGGCTCGGTCGGAGGACAGGTGTGCCAGGCCGCTGCAGCACGCTTCGAAGAGACGCGTCTCGAACTCCAGGAGATGCTCTTCGACTGCGAGTTGGAAAATGCGGAGCACCGCCGGATCATCCCTGAACTCCAGACACTTCTGGTTGAACATCCGTACAAGGAGCGCTTCCGCCAGCAACTCATGGTCGCCCTCTATCGTTCAGGCCGGCAGACGGATGCTCTAGAGGTGTACCGGGCGTTGCACAGTCAACTTTCGGAGGAGCTCGGCCTCTCACCTTCACCCGCTATGCAGGAGTACGAACGGGCAGTCCTCGAACAAGACCCCGTTCTCCACAACACCACGGCAGTACAGTCCCTGACTCGGCCACGCCGGCATCATGCACGTCTCAGCTGATCAGACTTGGCCTCTCCCCGAGTGCCAACGTCGATATTCTGAACGGCAGCGCGAATAGCCGTTACACCGCATCTGCCCTGTGCCAGGAAGACGCGGCCTCACTGATCCACCTCATCGAGGAAAGGCGCGCACAAGACCGGAAACTGTCCTTCAGTCGTTTGCGGGAAGGCTGAGAAGGACGGTCTGCAGGCATGACCGGGCGACCCGTCTGGTTTGAGCGGGTCGCCCGATGCCTCTGGGGGCCGGCCAAGCGCTTCTTCCTACACCTGATAGCCAACCAGCTGGTCCGTATGGCCGGGAATGTGCTTCTCCGCGCGAAGCGCGATCAGATCCTGCCAGGAAGTCCAGGAGTCCGATACATGCTCACCTTCCCGGTTGTAGATGCGCAGCTCCACGGAGGTCTCAGTCTCATCGGACGAGAACCGCCGAAGAGCATCAAGTAGCTCAGCGGCGTTGCGGCGCACAGCATCCACCCGTTCGGTGTGCGATGTTGCCGTGACCATTTTTCCGATCTGGTCGGAGTCCATGGCTGCCTGATTGTCCACGACAGCCGCCTTACCTGCGAGTGTCTTGTGTGCGGCAGTGACGATGATGCGGTCGCTCAGAGCGATGTGACACAGCCGCCAGTCGAGATCGGCGCGCACGTCCGGGAGGAGAGGGGCGGCCGGGGAGATGGCTTCAGCGGCGGCGAGGAGCTTCTGGTAGCCGGCCGCCAGGGCAGAGAGTTTCATTGGGTATCCGGTGTCTAGAGACGCAGTGCGCGGTGGGAAGTCGGGTGAGCTCACGCTGCAGCAGGATTTCGTCGCTTCCGGGACAGCACCAGCAGGTCGATCAGGCACAGCACTGCGACGACTCCGGCGAACCACTGCACGGCTGCCAGCAAGCCCGTCACCCCAGCGAGGAAACCAACGCTGATCACGGGAATGCCGACCCCGCAGTAGATGACGACATAGAAGCTGGAGAGCACGTCGGCATGCCGGTCGGGCGGAGCGACGCGGTTGACCTCAGTGATGCCGCCGAGGAAGGCAAGTCCCTGACCGATGCCGCCGACGACCGTGGCGATCAGCAGCAGAGAGAGCGAGGAAACCTGACCGGCCACCGCCAGGAGCACCAGACCGACGGCCAGGAGCGCAAGACCGGTGATCTGCAGACCGAGTGCGGCCTTACCGGAGGCGAGGATCTGCGCCACCGCGGAGCAGACAAGCATGAGGGCGACCGCACCCCCAGCGAGAGCGAGGTTGCTGCTTCCGGAGAGCTTGGTGACGTAGGTGGGCACCAAGCTGAGGAAGAGACCGACAACCGTGAACGCCAGGAAACTCGCCATGCCGCTGGTGACGAACACTCCACGGACGGATGCGGGGACCGAGGGGCGGCGCGGTCGCCACTTCGTAGTGGGGCGGGCGGTCGGCAGCGTCGCCATAGCGAAGAGCGCCGGAATGAGCAGCACAATCTCAACCACGAAGGGCAGCACCCGGGGCGCGGGAGCATACTCGGCAAGGAGACCGGCCAGCAGTGGGCCTGCTCCCAACCCGCCGACGGAGGCAACGGTGGAGACCAGTGCGGCGCGACGGCGGTCACCGTTCGGCTCGAGCTCACTCAGCGCGGCGGTCAGCGCGCCAGAGGCAGCACCGACGGCGAGACCCTGCAGGATGCGAGCGGCGAAGAGCCACCCAACGTTGTCGGCAAGCGCGAATGAGAGAGAGCCGAGGGCGGCCAGGATTACGGCCGGCAGCAGAACCTTGCGGCGACCGATCGAGTCCGACAGCGGTCCAGCGATCAGCAAGGATGGGATCAGGGCGGCGACGTAAACCGCGAAGATCAGCGTCACCACCAACGGCGAGAACCCGAAAGCCTGCTCGTACCCGCGGTACAACGGCGTCGGCAGGTTGGTGCCGGTCAGCAACAGCAGCAGGGTGTAGGCAGTGATCCAAAAGCGCGCTGGACTGCCTGGTGCTCGGTGAGTCGGCACCACTAATGGATCACCGGTGGAGGCTGTGAGCTTTTCCGTTGTCATCTCATCCTCATCAGTGGAGGTGGGCAGGGGGTCTCGCTGCCCAAAGTGGGCAGCACTCCTGAAAAGTGACCGGTGGTCAGTCAAGCAAATGACCGACGGTCGGTCAACGCTGACCGACCGCCGGTCATATAGAGTCGGGTGAGAGAGAAGCCGCTGGAGGCAAGCAACAGAGGTGGGGGTCATGGCAGAGCGGACACGGCGCAAGCGTGTGACAAAAAGCCCCGATGATCGCAGGGACGACATCCTGCGCGCTGGCGAGAAGGTCTTCAGCACCATCGGCTTTGCACAGGCCACCATCAACGAGCTCGCTAGCGCAGCCGACATCGGAAAAGGCACCTTCTACCTCTACTTTGACTCCAAGGACCACCTGTTGGGGGCCCTCTGGGAGCGCTACGTCGACGCCATCGTCTCCACGACCCAGAGCATCCTCGACGAAGGCGCCGCCTGGTGGCCGACGATCGACAAGGTCATGGCGACGCTCATCGAGCACGCAATACGCAACGCGGAACTGCACCGCATCGTCTACGGGTCCGCCAACGCCAAGGCACTCGAGTTGTGTAAGCAGGCCAACCAACGGGTCATCGACCTGATGTGCGACTTCGTAGCCCACGGAACTCGCGCTGGCGCCTTCCAGGCTCAAGACACCCGGCTCGCCTTCCGAATGGTCTACCACGCGGCCGACGGGCTGCTCGATGATCTCGTCGCGAAGCAAGATGACATCGAACCTGCGCAAGTCACCGCCATAGTGCTCGAACTGGCCCACCGAGCTCTCGGTGACGCCATGTTCAAAGAGGAGACGTGAACGACAACGCACGATCAGCTGTAAGCGTCAGGATGGGCGCCCCCGGGGCCATCGGAGAGCACCGTACCGGCCAATGCTGACAATGGCCGCTCTCTACCCGGCCTGGCGCTCCGGCAGTGACAGACCGGTAGTGACCTGACGGGTGGACACTAGTGCTGTGACCGGGAAGGTTCACCGGGGTGGGTTCGTGCTGGTGGATGACATCGCGGAGTGGCTGTCGGGCCGCTTCGAAATCTGGCCGGGGTTTCGCTGACCGAGTACTTCGTGACCGACAGAGCACGGTGGCTATGGCGGTTCCGGCTCGACCAGATGGCCGCCGATCCCGGCCAGGGGCGGTGGATGGTGCGACAAGCGGTCGTCGGCGACAAGGGTCTCGTCGTCGGACATGCCGGGTTCCACGGACCGCCTGATGAGGTCGGCATGGTCGAGATCGGCTACTGCGTTGCTCCCGACTTCCGTCGCCAGGGATATGCCCGATCCGCGCTGATCGAGTTGCTCCGCCGGGCAGCGGACGAAACCGCAGTCACGACTGTGCGGGCGACGATCAGCCCCGACAACGTGGCATCCTTGGCCACGATCTCGGGCTTCGGCTCCGTTGAGGTCGCAGAGCAGTGGGACGAGGAGGACGGTCGCGAACTCGTCTTCGAAGTTCCTGCCCGCCGGGTTCCACACGCTTGATGGGGAGGTTCATGGCATACCGCTGAGCTATGACCGGGGCGTCCGGCGCGTGGTCACGGGGTGGCGGGCACTGACGTTGCGCCAGCGCAAATAGGCGTGCAGGGCTCGGGTCTGGACGGTGTGGTTCGCATGGTGGGAGTTGGCCACGGTGAACTGCCGCAGCTGCCCGAAGTGTGCCTCGATCGGGTGCGCATAGGAGGCGTTGGTCGGGGTGAAGCGCAGCTCGACCTTGTTCTTCCTCGCCAATCTTCGCTCCCTTGCGGGCGGAGAGATTGTCCAGGATCACGTAGATCGGGACGCAGTCCGGGCGGGCAGCCCGGATCGACTTCAGTGCCGCCAGGGTGTTGGCCGCCCCTTTGCGGCGACGGTTGACGCCCCACAGGTTCTCGTCGCCGATCGAGTAGCAGCCGTGGAAGTAGATGGCGCAGACCCGTTAGGCCTGTCGGGGCAGCCAATGGCTGTGTCCATATGGCCGCCGCCTGGGCCGGAGGGCGGCGCCGGCGGCGACCACACGGTGCTGATTCGTGTCACGGCCCCTCTGCCCGCCTGTGAGGGAACCGCCCCTGGTACGAGGCTGGAAGATCTCCCACGGCTGGGTCCTGCGCAGCCGTCATCCCGTGAGGCTAGTGCCCGCGACCGCGTGCGACATGACGAGGTCTGTCTTCTCGGTAGCCTCCGGAGCTTGGGGTACTGCGTCCGTCAGCATGTTCAGCTGGGGGCGCAAGGGGGCCGCGTCCGACAGTTCGGTGCCGTGAAAGGCTCCTGGCTGGCGCAGGTCCCGGACGAGTTCGTCGATGAGTTCGCGCGTGAGGTGTTTCATCGCGTAGAGATGAACGTACGTGCGCTCCTCGCCGTCGACCCGCAGCGTTTCGCTGGAGAGCGAGTACTTGCGGACCAGGTCGGCGTGGGGTTGACGGAAGCGTACTGTGAGGGCGAGCGGGCTGCGGGCGACCCATAGGTCCGTTCCCAGCTTCTCCTGGAGCGTCAGAAGCCGGTCGTGGGCGTAGCCTGCGAGCCGGTCGCACTCAGCGGCGAGGCGTATCTGGTCGTCGTAGGAGTGGCGAGCAAGGTAATCCCACAGCAGCAGAGCCGAGAAGCCGTTTCGAGAGCCGGCGAAAGTGGTGTCGGCGGCTCCGATGTACTCCGAGGATTTGGGCGGGGTCATCTGCAGGCCGGTGCGGCTCATGAAGACGCCGCAGGCCCACGGCGCTCCGATCCACTTGTGGCCGCTCATGGTCAGTGAGTGCACTTCAGGGAGCCGGAAGTCGAAGACCGGGGGTGCGTCTTCGACCATGCCGGCGTCGTACGCCATCTCCAGATAGGGGGCGTAGCCGGCGCCGAGTGCACCGTCAATGTGGATCCAGTACCCCGAGCGCAGGTCGTAGTCGTTCTCGTTGCCTCGTGCGTGGTAAACGCGGCGTTCATCCAATCCGTACTCGGCGCAGATTTCACGGACCGTGCGGGCGGCGGCCGCCACATCGTCGTAGGCGCCCTTGAAGGTCGAGCCGTAGTTGAGGCTGACCAGGATGGGGTAGCCCTTGCTGGCGAAGAAGCGGACGAGGATGGCGAGCTTGTCAACGTCGATTGCGCCGTCCCCGGCTGTCCCGCCCACGGAGGGCACTTCGGTCGGCCAGGGGGTGCCAGGTCCGAGGGGGTTCTCATCCGGGTAACGAGTACTGCCGACGGTGTGAAAGGTGTCGATGTCCAGTACCCGGACGGCTTTGGTCAACGAGTAGTGGGTGTCCTGGGAGAAGAAGGCCACGGGGTGGTAGGCGTGCGGGCTCTGCCCTTCCTGGCGTAGGGCTTGGGTGTAGGTAACCGTGGCGGTCCCCTTGCCGTCCCGGCGGCCGCCCTGCTGGCGGAGCAGCTTGCCCGAGAGATAGTCCCGGGCGTTCCACAGGCCGTAGAGGTTGCCTTCACTGGAGCCCATGGTCAGCAGGTAGCCCCAGTAGGAGTCGGGGTCGTCGTTGCGGTGGGGCCACTTGGCGTTCCAGAGGGAGGCGAAGTAGTCCAGTACAGCTCGCTCCAGGATCTTGGAGTTCAGTGTGTAGGAGCTGGACTGGTAGGGGTCGCCGACGTTGTTGAGGTGGCGGTCGAGGTAGTGGCTCAGGCGGTCTCGATAGTTGAGGTCGCTGGTGACCTGGTAGCCGGCGAAGTTGTGGGTCTGGGTGTCTGTATAGCTGCGGAAGAGAGCCTCGGCTTCGGCGTACTGGTCGGCGTCGAGGCCGCTCGGCGGCAGCTGGACCTTGGCGTACGGGACCTCTGGTATGTCCATATAGGCGCTGCGGGGGTCGTAGGACGGCGGCGTGACGCGCGGCAGGCCATCGAGGACCCGCAATCTGCTGAAGGTCTTCTGCCACGGGGTGTCTTCCGGGCCGAAGGGGATATCCGGGTGGTTGTCGGCGGACGTCATCTGGCAGTTCCTTTCGCTGCGGGCGCGGAAGTCGGCGACGGACGTCAGTGGATTGTCTGGTGCCGGTCGGGCTGGGACGCCCGCGCCTGGTCCGGCGCATTCGAGGGGTGTGTGGTTGGTGAGGGTGTTGGTTGGATGCCACCCAGATGCGTGTAGCGGTGTGGATGCGCTCGGCGGAGCCGGTATGCGTAGGCGATTCCGGCTGCCGCGGCAATGGGCAGGATCCATGGGAGGGCGCTGACGGCGGGGCTGGTGGTGCCGGTCAAGATGTCGTAGTTCCACATCACGAGCGCAGCGGCGATGATCAGTCCAAGCGCGCCGAGGACGGGGGCGATTGCCGTGTGCCACCAGTGATGGGGGCGACGACGGAAGTAGCTCCAGACGGCCAGGGAGGCAAGGGCCTGCAGCACGATGATGCCGAGGGTGCCCAGGCCCAGCATGCTGGTCGACATGTTCACGTACGGGTCGAGCCCGGCTGCTGCGAAACCCGCGACTGCCAGCGCGCTGAAGAGGGTCTGGATGAGGCTGGCGCGATGGACGGACCTGTGCTGTGGGTGAAGGGCGTGTAGCCACCCGGGCAGGAGCCGGTCCCGACCGAGGGCGTACATATAGCGGTTGGCCGCGTTGTGCAGGGCCAGCCAGCTGGCGAACAGACTGGTGCAGAGAAGGATCTGCATGATGACGGTGGCGGGGTGGCCCAGGTAGGTGTTGCTAAGGCCGAAGAAGAGGTCGCCCAGGTGCCGGGTTGCCTGCGCGCGGACGTGCTCGGGCCCCAGGGCGCCGGCGGCGACCCAGCTAGTGAAGGCGTAGAGCGCCGCCACTGACAGGACAGCGATGACGATGGCTCTGGGCACGCTGCGGCGGGGCTGCTTGGCTTCCTCGCCGTAGAGCGCGGCTGATTCGAAACCCAGGAAGGAGGCGAATCCGAACATGACGGAGACACCGATGCCCGGGGCGAGGACGGTGTGCGGCGCGAAGACGGAGGGGGGAAGAGCGGCCGCACCGTGGCGGACCAAGACCACGGCGTCTAGCGCGAGCAGGATCGCTATCTCGCAGATCATGCAGAAGGCCAGCAGGCGGGCGCTGAGCTCGGCGTCACGGTAGCCGAGCAGCGCGATGGCAAGCATGCCCACCGAGGCCCAAAGAACCCATGGCAGGTGCAGCCCGTGGGCGTCGGCCACGTTCTGGGTGAAGTAGGCGAAGGCCCCCAGAACGCCGACGGTGGCGGCGTTGTAGGAGATGACGGCGATGAAGCCTGCACCGGCAGCCAGGGGGCGGCCCAGGCCGTGTGCGATGTGGCTGTAGAAGCCGCCCACGCTGCTGATCCGGCGGACGATGGCGGTGTATCCGGACGTGAAGCACAGCAGGGTGAGTCCGGCGAAGAGGAACATGGCGGGGACGCCGGGACCGGTGCCGAGCGCGAAGGAGAGCGGCACTGTGAAGATCATCGCGGCCAGTGGCGCGGCAGCGGCGATGATGATGAACACGATCTTCGAGGTAGTCAGGGTGCGCTGGAACTGCTCGTCCTGCGCGGGGCCGGGCCTGCCGGACATGGTCTTCTCCTGCATCAGGGGTGGGGGCCAGCCACTGTCCCGTCGTGCGGGGCAGCGGCCGGTCCGGTCCGCCAGAGCTCTACGTCAGCCGGAGGATCTCGACGGCCTCGGGCAGGCCCATGTACTCCAGGCGCGCGGCGGCCATCTTGTCCGTCCAGCGCTCCGCCATGTGGTAGCGCTCCTCCGCGGTGGTCTCCAGCAGGCGCTTGTCCGGCCAGACCTCATAGTCACCGATGAGGGCGGCGTGCTGGTGCATGCCGTCCTGGAAGAGGTGCTCCCGCTCCATGATGTACTTCTTGTCCGGGATGTCGTCCCACAGTTCCCTGCCGCGCTTGATGATGTCCATCAGCCGGCCGCGGGAGTCGGGGTACTTCTGCAGGTGCCGGCGGACGATGGAGCTGCCCACAGTGAGGTGGCGGATCTCATCGATGGCGGCGCCGCGGGCGATGGCGCTGGCTGCGGGGTCGATGACGTTCCACTTGCGCTCGCTGAGCTCGGCCGCCGGAGCCAGGACCCCTTCGATGATGATGGTGAAGACCGCGACTGCACCGATGAAGTCACCCTCGTCGCGCACGGCCCGTACAGCGAAGTCAAGTATGGGGTCGAGGACCTCGCGTCGGTAGTCCACGGAGAGCTTCGCGATGGTGGAGTGCAACTGGTCGGCGGGCACGCCCATCTCGACCAGGTGGTTACGGAAGACCATGGAGTGCCGGGCTTCGTCGATCAGCTGGGTGGCGAAGAAGTCCATTTCTTCGACGTTGGTGGCACCCACTACGTAGTGCGCCAGTGCCCGGGTGCCCTGTTCCTCAGCCACCGAGCGGCAGCCCAGCTCGAGCATCTGGGCGTCGCGAAGGGGCCCGTCGGTGCGCATGTGCTCCGGGGTGGGCTCATCGGTGGTATGCCCGGTCTCCGCACGGTCCTTCAGAGTGCCCTGGGCAACGCCGCGCAGCCAGTAGGCCAGGTTGCACTGCTCGGCGGTGAGGTCCAGGTTCATCGCGCCGTCAAGCAGTCCGGGCGCCTGGTCCCAGTCGGTCTCGGGCGGAATGGAGGTCGTCATGGGGTTCTCCCTGTTCGATGCGTACTTGGTCCTGGATAGGGCGTTAATCGAGAGTGGTCATGGCGCCAGCACGCCAGCCCTGACGTCGGTCCACTTCGCGGAATTCGACGTCGTGCAGCTGGCCGTCGAAATTCACCAGCGGGCGGCCGGGCCTGGCTTCGGCGCGGAGGACCTCGGTGACCAGCAGGTCATCGCTGTCCCCCAGCACCATGTGATCGGTCAGGCGGCAGGAGAAGCAGGCGAGCGCCTCCTGCAGCACCGGGATGCCGGTGGCTTCATCGGCCTGCGTTTTGACCAGGTCGAACTGGCGGACTCCGCGGGGGCGGTCGGGATTGGCGAACCAGTCGGCCAACAGGGCTTGCCGCGAGGAGAGCACGTTGACCATGCACTGTCCGCTGCGCTGGATCAGGCCGCTCATGAAAGAGCCGTGCCGCAGACTGATGCCCAGGCGGAGCGGGTGCTGCGAGATCACGCTCACAGTGGAGACGGTCGCGCCGTGCACTGCCTCCTGATGCGCGGTAGTCAGGACGGCCACCCCGGTAGGCAGGCGCCGGGAGATGCCTCGCAGCGCTCGGGCCTGCGTTGCCGTGTCGTCCTGGACGAGGCTGGAGGTCATTGCGTGGAGCCTGCGGTAGGCGTGGCGGCACGAGCGGCTGCGGCCGGCCGGGGCTTGCCGAACAACTGGTGGGAAAGCCGCGCGAATTCCTCGTTGGGGACCGGCTCGTAGGGAAGGGCGAACGGCTTGAGGAAGTTGCCGAAGATGCCCCGGTCGGCGAACAGATGGATCGGGATCACCAGCAGGGCCCATTCCGGGCCGCTCAGCCAGATCCACAGCCCGGCCACGGCTCCTTGGGTTATCAGGCTGTGCATCAGGTTGTAGGAGACGTAGAAGCCCTTGTGGATCTTCTTGTCCGGGCTGCGGCGGTACGCGATCGCGCCGGGTATGTAGCCGATGAGGTCGATGTAGGCGAACAGGATGATGGCCGGCAGCCAGCGCACCTCGCCGATGTGGACGATGAACAGCACCAAAGAGACGGCGAGGCCGACCAGGTACTCGGCTCGGTGCAGGCGCATGGTGGCGGGTGATTCGAAGGAGTTAACTTGGTCCATGGGTGCTCCACTCAGCGTGAGGGCAGTAACGGATCAGATCTGGAGCGGACCGCCGTTGAAGTACTCGACCAGGTGCGGCGAGGAACTGGTCCTGCCGGGCGGGTGGAAGGCAAGCGGGTGGAGGGCCGAAGAGAGGTAGGCAACCTCGGGTGACTTGATGAAGGCGATGCCGCCCAGGAGCTCCACCGCCTGTTCGGAGATGGCACCCAATGCCTTTTGAATGGCGAAGCGTGCGGTGAGAGCAGCAGCGACGGCGTCCTCGCCGGCGACTCCGTCGCGCACGGCACGGGCCGTCCCTTCGGTCAGCCCGACGGCGGACTCTAGGAGGATCCCCACAGCCGCCCGATCGGTGATGCTGCCCCGCTCACGCTGCATGACCAACTCGGTCAGAGCGCTTGCGGCGCCCACGTACGCGGAGGTGATGAGCAGCTCGAACCACACAAAGGTGGCTGTCTGCAGGTCATCCAGGCGGTCGGGATCGTCCGGGGTACCGCGGATGATCAGGTGCTCCGGGACGTGGACATCCTTCAGCCGTACCTCCTCGCTCTGGGCGGCGGCCAGGACTGGGCTCTCCCAGAAGGGGTGCACGGAGATCCCCTCGGACTTGGCAGGGATCAGCAGCACGGCCAGTGAGGGCTCGCCGCCGTCGGGAGCCGGCACGGTTACGCTGGCGGTGAGCAGGTCCATTGACCGCGAGAGGCTGCAAGGCTTCTTCGCCCCGTTTAGGAGAAAGCCGTCCTCGACCGCGGTGGCGGACACCGCGGGGTTGAGGATGTCCTGCTGGGTGCGGCCCTCTGCCCAGCCCGACGCCAGCAGCATGCCCTCAGGCGCGATGCGGGAGAGCAGCTCGTTCTGTGCCTCCGTCGGCGGGACGACCCGGTCGGTGAGGGCGAAGAGCATGGCAACGGTGAAGTTGTGCATCGTGGCAGCGGCCGCCAGCGATGGCGAGTAGGCGCCCAGGGCGCGTGTGACGCGGACCGCGTCCAGCGCGTCGGCGCCGATGCCACCGTATTCCTTTGGGACCAGAAGTGCCGCTCCGCCGTGTTCACGGAAGATGTCGAGAACGGGGCTGGCAGCCGACTCCCGCTCCTGCATCGGTATCGCATCCAGAGCCTTGAGCAACCCTGGATGGTGACGTTCGCAGGTGTCGCGCGCAATGTCGAGAGACCGCATCTGGGAGTGCCTCCAGCGTTTCGGGGAGTCCAATGTCCGTGTTCTAAGAACTCGGGAAGATCAGGAAGAACCGCGCTGGCTGTGTACGCGCCGCTCTTCTCGTGAATATCACCGTGATTACGGTGACACGCTTCTCTGATCTCCTCCTGACATCTTCCTGATGCGGTTCTTGTTGACTGGTCAGGCCATGTGCTCTGACGTGAAGTTGACATCTATCTGACGCGAGCAACGTGCTTGCCTTCACCGACATTGCATGAAACTAACGGCGAGCGCATGATGTGCCACGGCGTTGCCCTTCCCGGCATGGCCGGGGCGACCGGCCGAAGAGGGCCCGGTCCACCACTCCCTCAGGCAAGGAGTCCCATATAATGGTTGAGGTCACGATTCCGGGCACGTCAGACGTGCCAGTCGAGTATGTTCTCGACGCGATCCAGAAATATTCGCAGGCAGAGAATCCGAGTTCATTCCTGGCCGTCAACCAAGGGAATTCGTATTTCGCGCTACCCGGCCGCCCCGGCGTTGTCGTGTACCGCCCCGCCGGCGAGTACCTGATCCAGTTCGGCGGGCCCTTCGCGCCAGACGAGTCATATGCGGACCTGATGCAGAGCTTCGCTGAATTCGCGCGCACAAGCGGCCGGAAGCTCGCGGCGATCCAGCTGCAGGCCCGTGATGCACAGATCTACTCGCAGCACGGCTTCACGGTGAACCAGGTGGGAGCCTCCTACGCCGTCGACCTGACCACGTTCACGCTTGCCGGGTCTCGCTACATGCAGCTCCGGAACAAGATCTCGCGCGCGCTGCGCAGTGGGCTGACGATCGTCGAGGCCGATTACGAGCAGTGGAAGGAAGGTGTCGACGACATCAACCGACGCTGGCTCCCTCTCAAAGGCGAAGGCGCACGCCCACTGGAGTACCTGGTCGGGCAAACCGGCGGAGAGATGCAAAAGCACCGGCGTCTGTTCATTGGACACATCGACGGCAAGGCCATCGGCTATGTCTCCTACTCGCCGGTCTACGGCTCGAACCCCGGCTGGATGCACGACCTGAGCCGTCGCCTCCCGGACAGTCCAGCCGGCGTTATGGAAGCCATCAACAAGGCCGCCATCGACGTGTTCCGCGAAGAAGGCACCCCCTGGCTGCACTTTGGGTTCACCCCCTTCACCAGCCTTAGCGACAGCCGGGAGGTCTCTGGCCACAGTCTCGGATTCAAGTGGCTGATGCACTACCTGTGGGAGAACCAGGTGGTCTACCCCGCCTCTTCCCAGCTGGCCTACAAGGACAAGTGGAATCAGAGCCTGATCCTCACCGAGTACGCGGCCTTCCCCGAACAGGCGAGCGCTGAAGGCTTCGTGCACATCTGGCGTGCTGCAAACGCCATGTGACCTCGCCTTCCACGTTCGAATGTTCCAGAGCCCGAGAAAGGGAGACTCCCCGTGACCACCAACCCTGCCCCTGTAGACGGCTCAGTCAAGGAAACCCAGGAGCGCCTTGCCGAGTACTTCATCCAGCTGTGCGGCGATCCGGACAACGCCGAGGTTGCAGCCGGCGCGGATCAGGCGCTGCACCGTCTGGATGTCCTCCTGGCCGCGGACGCCAGCTAGGAGTACGCCTCCGCAGGACTTTGGCCAGTGACCCGAGAAGAGACAGTTGATGACTGAGCAGGCCGCTTGGCTCCCCGAATCGCAGCTGCAGGATCGCATCGCAAGACAGCACACCAATTCTGTGACGAGCGCCGTTGAGCATGTCACGGGTGCGCAGGCCCTCATTCGCTCGCTGGAGGAGGTCGGGGCCGACACCGTGTTCGGCATTCCCGGCGGTGCGATCCTGCCGGCGTACGACCCCTTGATGGATTCCTCGAAGGTCCGGCACGTCTTGGCCCGCCATGAGCAGGGCGCAGGTCATGCAGCCACCGGTTATGCGCAGGCCACCGGCAAGGTCGGCGTCTGCATGGCGACCTCGGGCCCCGGTGCGACTAACCTGGTCACTCCAATCGCCGATGCGCACATGGATTCGGTGCCGCTGGTGGCGATCACGGGTCAGGTGGGCACGAACCTCATCGGGACCGATGCCTTCCAGGAAGCCGACATCTACGGCATTACGATGCCGATCACGAAGCACAATTTCCTGGTCAAGGATGCGGCGGAGATCCCGCGGATGATCTCCGAGGCGTTCCACATCGCCTCGACGGGGCGTCCGGGCCCGGTCCTGGTGGACATCGCCAAGGACGCCCTGCAGGCGAAGACGGTGTTCTCCTGGCCGCCGCACACCGACCTGCCCGGCTACCGCCCGGTGACCAAGCCGCGCGCCAAGCAGATCCGTGAGGCCGCCCGGCTGATCGCCGAGTCCAAGCGCCCGGTGCTCTACGTCGGCGGCGGCGTGATGAAGGCCGGTGCGACGAGCGAGCTGAAGGTGCTCGCCGAGCTGATCGGCGCGCCCGTCACCACCACGCTGATGGCGCTGGGCTCATTTCCCGACACTCACCCGCAGCACCTGGGCATGCCCGGCATGCACGGCTCGGTGGCCGCGGTTACCTCGCTGCAGAAGGCCGACCTGATCGTCGCGTTGGGTGCCCGGTTCGACGACCGCGTCACCGGCAAGCTGGACAGCTTCGCGCCGTACGCCAAGGTCGTGCACGCCGACATCGACCCGGCCGAGATCGGCAAGAACCGCGCCGCTGACGTGCCGATCGTCGGTGACGCCCGCGA
>NZ_JOIX01000037.1 GCF_000720175.1 Streptomyces sp. NRRL S-337 | reverse complement strand
CCTTGTTCGTGGACGTAAAGCGACAGCAGTCCACGAACAAGGCCCCGGAGGCCCGTCACCGCACCCAACACAAACCCAGCCCGCCGCAGGCGCAACGGCCAGACGCCCCGCGGCGGGAAAGACAGGTACGTAGGGGGCGCCGCAAAGCGCAACGGCGAACAACAACCGCGGCGGGACGGCCAAGTACGTAGGGGGCGCCGCAAAGCGCAGCGCCCCGCGGCGCCGCAGACGGGTACGTGGGAGGAGAGCCAAGCGCCGTCAGCGGTTGTTCTGCTTGGCGATGGCCTTATGGTGGCGGACCACTTCGTCGATGATGAAGTTGAGGAACTTCTCCGCGAACGCCGGGTCCAGCCGGGCGTCCTCGGCCAGGCGGCGCAGGCGCTCGATCTGCGCCGCCTCGCGGGCCGGGTCGGCGGGCGGCAGGTTGTGCCGGGCCTTGAGTTCACCGACCTGCTGGGTGCACTTGAAGCGCTCGGCGAGCAGATGCACCAGCGCGGCGTCAAGGTTGTCGATGCTGCCGCGCAGATAACGCAGTTGCTCACGGGCCGCCTGGTCGGCGACGGTGGCCGCTTCGCCGGCCGCCGGTGTCCCTTCGCTCATGTGCCTCTCGCCATCCGTGGTCGTTCCGGTGCGTCGCTCGGTACTTCGCTGGTGATCACATGCACATTACCCGGCCGAGGGGTGGCAGCCGGGTGCGGTCTCGCGGATCGGACCACGCAGGCCGTTGCCGGTCGACGTCGCCGCCGGGGTCCGCCGCGGCGGCCGGGCGGCCTCGGATGCAAGGCCGGTCCGTACGTGCAGGACAATGAGACCGTGAAGCGCTGCGGCCACCAGCACATACCGAACCGGGACTGAGGACGACATGGGACGAGTCACGGAGCGACGCAAGGTCATCCGCATCCGGGACGGGGCGGTCTCCACCCGTCCGGACACGCTCGTCGCCGAGGAACCACTGGAGATCCGGCTGAACGGGAAGCCGCTGGCGATCACCATGCGCACCCCGGGCGACGACTTCGCCCTGGCGGCGGGGTTCCTGGTCAGCGAGGGGGTGCTGGGCGGCGCCGGTGATCTGCAGAACATCGTGTACTGCGCGGGTGCGACGGCGGACGGGGCGAATACGTACAACGTGGTGGACGTGAAGACCGCGCCGGGCGTGACGGTCCCCGACATCACCCTTGAGCGGAACGTCTACACGACTTCTTCCTGCGGGCTGTGCGGCAAGGCGAGCCTCGACGCGGTGCGTACGACGGCCCGCTGGCCGATCGATGACGCCCCGCCGCTGCGGCTGGAGCCGGAGCTGCTGGCCGGACTCCCCGACCGGCTGCGGGCGGCCCAGCGGGTCTTCGACCGGACCGGGGGGCTCCATGCGGCGGCCCTGTTCACCGAGGACGGCGAGCTGCTCGACATACGGGAGGACGTGGGGCGGCACAACGCCGTCGACAAGCTGATCGGCCGCGCCCTGCAGGACGGGCAACTGCCGCTCTCCCGGACCGTTCTGCTGGTTTCGGGCCGGGCGTCGTTCGAGCTGGCGCAGAAGGCCGTGATGGCGGGGATTCCGGTCCTGGCCGCGGTCTCGGCCCCGTCGTCGCTGGCCGTGGACCTGGCGGCGGAGACGGGTCTGACCCTGGTGGGCTTTCTGCGCGGTGCGTCGATGAACGTGTACGCGGGTGAGCACCGCCTCGCCCTGCCCGCGACGGCCGCGACGGGCTGAGGCCGGTCACCGCTCCGGCGCGGTGATCTTGCCGAGCAGGGTGATCAGCTGGGCGCGTTCGTCGGGGGTCAGGGCGGCGGTGAGTTCCGCGTTGGCCTGGTCGCCGAGCTGCTGGGTGCGGCGGAGTCGCTGTTTGCCGGCCGGGGAGATCTCGACGGCGTTCTTGCGCCGGTCGTTGGGGTCGGGGGTGCGGGTGACCAGTCCGTCCTTCTGCAGGTCGTTGACCAGCGCGACCATGTCCTTGGGGTCGATGCCGACGGTCCGCCCGAGTTCCGCCTGTGAGACCGGGCCGAGCTCGTCGACCGCCGACAGGACGGCGTGGTGCATCATCCGCATGCCCTCGGTGGCGAGGGCGTCGGCGACCAGTCGGTGGCCGCGGGCCGCGGCGCGGCCCAGCAGCCAGCTGGGGAGGGCGCGGATACGGCTAGGGGCGTAGGGGGTGTCGTCGGACATGGGACCACCGTAGCGAATTCCATAGGGACAACCAACGAAAAACCATTGGCCCACCCAATGGTTTGTGGTTATCGTTGGGGAACCCAATGAAACGGCCGGCGCCCGTCGGCCGACTCTTCCCGGAGGTGCCGGCCCATGCGCCGAGTCCGATTCCATGCCTACGGCGGTCCCGAGGTCCTGCGCGTCGAGGAGGCCGAGGCGCCGGTGCCCGGTCCCGGTGAACTCCTGGTCCGCACCGAGGCGATCGGCGTCACCCTGCCGTGCGTGCGGCGGGTCCGCGGCGACGGCAAGGGCGGCGGCGATCCGCTTCCTTCGATGCCCGGCGGGGAGATCGCCGGCGAGGTCGTCGCGCTCGGCCCGGACGTCACCGGCTTCGCCGTCGGCGACCGCGTCACCTCGCTCACCCTCACCGGCTCCTACACCGAACTCGCCCTGGCGCCCGCCTTCCTGGCGAGCCGGATACCGGACGGGGCGAGCGCGGTGGACGCGGTGGCGCTGGTGCGCAGCGGGCAGGTCGCGCTCGCCGCGCTCAGCACCGCGGACCCGCAGGGCGCCGAGTCGGTGCTGATCACCGGCGCGGCCAGCGGCACCGGGCACCTCGCCGTCCAACTGGCCAAGTTGCAGGGCGTGCCGCGGGTGGTGGCCGCCGTCAGCTCGGCCGCCAAGGCGGAGTTCCTGTACGGCCTGGGCGCCGACGAGGTGGTGACGTACGACCAGGAGTCCTGGGGCGAGCCGGTCGACGTGGTGCTGGACGGGGTGGGCGGAGAGGTGCTGCCGCGGGCACTGGCCGCGGTGGCCGAGGGCGGCCGGCTGGTCTTCTTCAACTCCGGTGGCGGGACCGTCCCGGCGTACGAGCTGCTGGCCGGTTCCAAGACCGTCACCGGGCTGACCATGCGGCGGTTCGCCACCGTCCACCGGGAGCGGTACGAACGCCACCGCGAACAGCTGTGGGAACTTGCCGGTTCCGGGCGCCTGCGGGTAGCGGTCCATGCCGAACTCCCGCTGGCGGACGCCGCGAAGGCGCACGAGATCATCGAGGGCCGGACCAACCTCGGCAAGGTCGTGCTGCGGCCGTGACCACCGGCGACCAGCGACCGGCGACATCGCAGGGCTGGGAGGGCGGGAGAAGCACAGCCTGGGAGGGCGGGAGAAGCACAGCCTGGGAGGGCGGGAGAAGCAGGGCCTGGGAGGGCGGGGCAGGTGGGTCCGGGCGAGTGAATTGCGGTTGGGGCGCGGAGAACCGTCGCACCTCCTTGTCGCGGTCCGCACGCGGCAGTAGCTTCCGTCAGGGATGCACATAGGACGTGGGATGTCCTGATGACCCGACCGCCGATCCCTCGAAGGGCAGGCCGGACCATGACGTCAGTTCTCCGCGCACACCCCAGCCCCCGCCGCAGATCCAGGCGCCGCCGCGCCGCCCTCCTGCTCTCCGCGCTGACCGCCGCAGCCCTCACCCTCCTGCCGAACTCCCCCGCCCAGGCGGCACCCGACGCGGCGTCGGACGCGCCCGGCGCCGCCGCGGCAGCGCCGCCGGCCGGCGGCTTCGAGCAGCAGGTCCTCTTCAAGGCCGCCCAGGAACAGGGCTATTTCTGCTTCCGGATACCGGCCGTGGTCAGGTCCACCCACGGCGCCCTGCTCGCCTTCGCCGAGGGCCGGCGGCACGACTGCGGCGACTCCGGCGACATCGACCTGGTACTCAAACGCTCCACCGACGGCGGCCGCACCTGGGGTCCGCTCCAGGTCGTCAATCGCGGCGGCGGCGACACCCACGGCAATCCGGCGCCCGTCGTGGACCGCCGTACCGGTCGCATCGTGCTCGCCGAGACGTACAACAAGGGCCGGGCGGACGGGCTGAGCTGCGATGTGCCCTGTGACCGCACTCCGCACCTGCAGTACAGCGACGACGACGGCGCCACCTGGTCCGCGCCCCGTGATCTGACGTCCGACATCCGGCCCGCGCGGTGGAATTCCTGGTATGCCACCGGCCCCGTGCACGGCATCCAGCTCACCCGCGGGCGGCACGCGGGCCGGCTGGTCTTCGGCATCAACGCCGAGAGTTACGCGGGTGATCGGGTCACCGCCAACCACGCCGCCCTGGTCCACAGCGACGACGACGGGGACACCTGGAAGGTCGGCGCGCTCGACACCTGGCCGATCGCCGCGGACGGGACCTTTCGGCAGAAGCCTTCGGAGATGACGCTGCTGGAACGTTCCGACGGCGCGATCTACGTCAACGGCCGCGAACAGGACGGCACCGACCTGGGACATCGGACGTGGGCGGTCAGCCAAGACGGCGGCGACTCCTTCAGCGCCCCGTTCCGCGCCCTCCCCGACCTCTATACGCCGATGGTGCAGGCTTCCGCACTGCGCCTGCCGCACTCGTCCGCCGCCGGCGGCCGCAGCCGCACCCTCTTCGCCGCGCCCGCCGACCCCGACCGCCGCCGGACCATGACCATCCGCTCCTCCTGGGACGAGGGCCGCACCTGGGAGGGCGCCGACCGGGGCGCCCGGGTCACCACCGACTGGTCCGGCTACTCGGACCTGGTCGCCGTCTCCCCCGACGTCACCGGCCTGATGTACGAGGGCGGCCGGGTCGACGCCCGGGACGAGATCCGCTTCGTCCGCTTCACCGAGGAGTGGCTCGGCCCGCGCCGCGGCCCCGATCCCACGACCCGCGACACCGCCCTTGGCGCCCGGCCCGCGCTCGTCCTCGGCGGTCCGCGCCGCACCGACGGCCGGTTCGGCGGGGCGCTCGACTTCGACGGCAAGGACGACGCCGTACGCCTCCCGTTCCGCACCTCCCTCCCGCTGGGCACGCACGACTTCACCTGCAGCCTGTGGTTCCGTTACGACGCCGGGACCGGGGAGCAGCCGCTGCTGTGGATGGGCGGCGTGGGCACCAGGGCGCCCCAGGTCGCGCTGGAGGGCGATCCGGTGCACGGCAGGATCGTCGCCCGGCTCACCGCGGTCGACGGCGCCAAGCCGGCCGCCACCGCGCAGGCCGTCACCAACGGCGCCTACAACGACGGCGACTGGCACCATCTGGCGCTGCGCCGCACCGGGGGCCGGCTGCTGCTCACCGTCGACGGCACCGAGACCACCGTCGTGCCCGACGTTCCGGGGTCGGTCAGCCGCGGTTCGGTCTTCGGTGTCCACCTCGGGCAGAAGCCGGACGCCCGCGCGCAGTTCACCGGCGCGCTGGACGAGGTGCGGGTCTACCGCCGGGCGCTGACCGACGCGGAGCTGTCCGGCGTCCGCGAGGACGACGCCTCGGTGAGCGCGCCGCTGGTGCTGGGGCTGTCGTTGGACCGGGTGGGCGGACCGGGCAGGTAACTCCCGCCGCCGGCCGTCGCGGCGGGGTGGTCGCCCTCCCGCCGCGGCTCCGGTCCCGCCTCCGCCTCCGCCTCCGCGTCTGCGCCCCACCGTCGGGCCAGCACGGCACACACCATCAGCTGCATCTGGTGGAAGAGCATCAGCGGCAGCACCGCCAGGCCGGCCTGGGCACCGAACAGCACGCTGGCCATCGGCAGCCCGGCCGCCAGGCTCTTCTTGGACCCGGCGAAGGTGATCGCGATGCGGTCCGCGCGGCCGAAGCCGAGCCGGCGCGACCCGTACGACGTCCCGGTCAGCATCACCGCGAGCAGCACGGCCTCCACGCCCAGCAGGCACAGCAGCCGCAGCGGCGAGACCTGGTGCCAGATGCCCTGGACCATCCCGGTGCTGAAGGCGCTGTAGACGACGAGCAGGATCGAGCCGCGGTCCACGTAGCCGAGGGCCTTCTTGTGGCGGGTGAGGAACGGCCCGATCCAGCGGCGCAGGAATTGCCCGGCCAGGAACGGGAGCAGCAGCTGGCAGACGATCGAGACCAGCGAGCCGGCCGAGAATCCGCCGCCGCTGCCGTGCAGCACCAGCCCGGCGAGCAGCGGGGTGACGACGATGCCGACGAGGCTGGAGAAGGAGCCGGCGCAGATCGCGGCCGCGACGTTGCCGCGGGCGAGGGAGGTGAAGGCGATCGACGACTGGACCGTCGAGGGGACCAGGCACAGGAACAGCAGCCCGGTGTACAAGGCGGGCGGCAAGACGTACGGGACGAGTCCGCGGGCGGCCAGGCCGAGCACCGGGAAGACGGCGAAGGTGCAGGCCAGGACGGTCACGTGGAGCCGCCAGTGGCGCAGCCCGGCCATCGCCTCGCGGGTGGAGAGCCGGGCGCCGTAGAGGAAGAAGAGCAGCGCGACGGCTGTCGTGGAGGCGCCGTCGGCGATCGTGGCGGCCGGTCCGCGGGCGGGCAGCAGTGCGGCCAGGGCGACGGTGCCGACCAGCGCCAGGATGTAGCCGTCCACGGGCAGCCAGGAGGGCGGCTTGGGCAGGGGGTGGCGCATGGTCTCTCTTCGGTGGTCCGGCGGGCGGCGGCGGTGCGGGGCTGACGGGCGGTGTGGGGCGGGGGGACGGTGCCCTGCCCAGGGTGCCGGGCCGGGCGGCGATCGGGAAGCCCTCTTACCGTGCTCACTGTCATCATGGATCGCGATGGCCCATTGTGATGGCCCACGAATCGTGAGGGCCCATGAATCGTGAGGGTCCTCGCGATCGCCGGGTCCGTAAACGTCGGCGAGGGCTGCCCCATGCCCCCTGGAGGTGTCATGTTCGAGCCCGTGCAGCTGCGCACCTTTCTGGCGGTGGCGCAGACGCTCAGCTTCACGCAGGCCGCGCAGCGGCTCGGGCTGCGGCAGTCCACCGCGAGCCAGCACGTGCGGAAGCTGGAGGAGGCGGCCGGGCGGCGGTTGTTCGTCCGGGACACCCATGGCGTGGAGCTGACCGAGGACGGCGAGGCGATGCTCGGTTTCGCGCGCACGATCCTGGAGGCGAACGAGCGGGCCGCGAGCTTCTTCGCGGGGACCCGGCTGCGCGGCCGGCTGCGGTTCGGGGCGTCGGAGGACTTCGTGCTGACCAGGCTGCCGGAGGTCCTCGAAGAGTTCCGGCGGGATCACCCCGAGGTCGATCTGGAGCTGACCGTGGAGCTGTCGGGCACGCTGCACGAGCTGCTGGCGGCCGGGCGGCTGGATCTCGTGCTCGCCAAGCGGCGTCCGGAGGAGACCCGCGGCCGGCTGGTGTGGCGCGACCGGCTGGTGTGGGTGGGCGCCGAGCGGCTGCGGCTGGATCCGCAGCGGCCGGTTCCGCTGGTGGTCTTCCCGCCGCCCGCGGTCACCCGGGCCCGGGCGCTGGAGGCGCTGGAGCGGCAGGGCCGGGAGTGGCGGATCGCCTGCACCAGCGGAAGCCTCAACGGACTGATCGCCGCAACTCGGGCGGGTCTGGGCGTTATGGCGCATACCAAGGGCATGATCCCGCCAGGCCTGGTGCAGATTCAGCCACGGTCGGGTCTGCCGGAACTGGGCGGCGTGGATTTCGCTCTTCTCCATGGGCGGCGCGATCGCGCGGCCCGGGGCCCGGCGGAGGCGCTGGCCGAGGCGATTCTGGCCGGCGGCGACCGGCTGCAGCTTCCGTAGCGGGCGTGACCACGGATGTTCCGCGAACAGAGCGTGTGATCCGGTGTCAGGTGCAGAGATTTGGTGCAGATATGGTCCCGGCGTCGTGATCGTCCGGCGTTGAACAGCCCGGATCGTGTCCCTGCTTCTCCAAAGTCATCCGTTTTCTCCTCTTGGCGCGTTCCCGTGGGGACGTCTTCGCGCCGTGGTAGGCACCTGCCGGATGACGCCCCTGTGGGGTACGGTCGCGGCCTTGTGAGCAACACCACGAGGAGCTAGGTCATTGCGCGAGTTCACCGTCCCCCCTCTGGCGACCGCGCCCCGGGTCGGCGGGCTGGCAGATGCCGTGTACGACAACGCCGAGGCCGATCCCGGGCGCGTCGCGCTGGCCCGCAAGGACGACGCGGGGAACTGGCAGGACGTCACCGCCGCCCAGTTCCGGGACGAGGTGATCGCGCTGGCCAAGGGCCTGCTCGCGCAGGGCGTCCGGTTCGGCGACCGGGTCGGCATCATGTCCCGTACGCGCTATGAGTGGACCCTGTTCGACTTCGCGCTGTGGTCGATCGGTGTCCAGTCCGTCCCGCTGTATCCGACGTCCTCCGCCGAGCAGGTCTTCTGGATGCTGCACAACGCGGGCGTCTCGGCGTGCCTGGTGGAGCACGAGGACCACGCGATGACCGTCGGCTCGGTCATCGACCGGCTTCCGCACCTGCGCAAGCTGTGGCAGCTGGACGCCGACCCGGTGGCCGAGCTGACCGCGGCCGGTGCGCACATCGAGGACGACGTGGTGCACCGCCACCGGATGGCGGTCACCCCGGACGCCACCGCGACGCTCATCTACACCTCGGGCACCACCGGCCGGCCCAAGGGCTGTGTGATCACCCACGCCAATTTCATGGCCGAGGCCGACAACATCGTCATGCGCTACGAGACGGTCTTCACCTCGAAGCCGAACGACGAGGCGGCGACCCTGCTGTTCCTGCCGCTGGCGCACGTCTTCGGGCGGATGGTGCAGGTCGCCGCGGTCCGCGGCCGGGTCAAGCTGGGCCACCAGCCCGAGTTGGCGGCCCGGGCGCTCCTGCCCGACCTGCAGACCTTCCGGCCGACGTTCATCCTGGCGGTGCCGTACATCTTCGAGAAGGTCTTCGCCGCGGCCCGGCGGAAGGCCGAGGCGGAGGGCAAGGCCGGCCCGTTCGACAAGGCCGTGGAGATCGCGGTCCGTTACGCCGAGGCGCAGGAGAACAAGGCGTTCGGCACCGGTTCGGGCCCCAGCGCCTCCCTGCGGATGCAGCACCAGCTCTTCGACAAGCTGGTCTACAGCAAGGTCCGTACGGCGATGGGCGGCCGGGTGCGGCACGCGATGTCCGGTGGCTCGGCGATGGGGCGCCGGCTGGGGCTGTTCTTCGCCGGTGCCGGGGTGCGGATCTTCGAGGGCTACGGCCTGACCGAGAGCACCGCGGCGGCCACCGCCAACCCGCCCGAGCGGACCCGCTTCGGCACCGTCGGCACGCCCGTCCCCGGCACGACCGTGCACATCGCGGAGGACGGCGAGATCTGGCTGTACGGCGGGCAGATCTTCCAGGGCTACCACAACGACCCCAAGGCGACCGACGCGGTGCTGCACGACGGCTGGTTCGCCACCGGTGACCTGGGCGCCCTCGACGAGGACGGCTATCTGACGATCACCGGCCGGAAGAAGGAGGTGCTGGTCACCTCCGGTGGCAAGACGGTCTCGCCGGTGTCCCTGGAGGAGCGGGTGCGGGCGCATCCGCTGGTCGCCCAGTGCATCGTCGTCGGCAACGACCGGCCGTTCATCGCCGCGCTGGTCACCCTCGACCCGGAGGCCGTCGCGCACTGGCTGGCCATGCGCGGCAAGCCGGAGATGCCGCCGTCGGACCTGGTGCGCGACCCGGACCTGGAGACCGAGATCCGGCGTGCCGTGGTGGCCGCCAACACGCTGGTCTCGCAGGCCGAGTCGATCCGTACGTTCCGGATACTGGCCCACCAGTTCAGCGAGGAGCACGGGCTGCTGACGCCGTCGCTGAAGCTCAAGCGCAAGGCGATCGAGACGGCGTACTCGGTCGAGGTGGACGCCCTGTACAAGGGGTGAGGCGGGCCGGGCCGGGGGTTGGGCCCGGGGCGGGCTCCCCCGTGCGGCGGAGCAGGATCGGTCCCGGGCACGAGGATCCCGGGCCGGCGGCGCAGCAGACTCCGCTGCATGGACTCTCGCCGTCTCACCGTCCTCGGCCGGATCGCGGTCGTCGCCTGCCTGCCCTATCTGGTGCTCAAACTGCTGTGGGTGCTGGGCTTCGACGTCGGTGTGGTCGACACCCACCGCATCGGCCGCGCCGCCTGGTTGGCGGCCAACCTCTTCACCTTCCTGCTCGACGCGGTCGCGGCGGTGGTGGCGCACACCCTGGCCCGTCCGGGCGGCCGGCGCGTCCCCGCCTGGCTGCTGGCCTTCCCGCTGTGGATGGCCTCCGGGCTGCTGGTTCCTCTGGTCACGGGCGTGGTGGGCGGCAGCGTCGCGGGTCTGCTGACGGGCCGGCCCAACCCGATGGCGGCCGGGGACTTCCTCGCGCCCTGGGTGTGCGGTGTGGTCTACGGCGGCTTCCTCGTGGAGGGCGTGGCCCTGCTCGGCGCCTTCGCGGTGTACGCGCACCAGCGGTGGGGCGGTCTGCTGCGGCGCCCGGTGGACGCGCTGCCGGACACCGGTAGCCGGGCGCTGCAGCGGATCTTCCTGGTGCCCGCGGCGGTGCTGCTCGCCGTACTGGGCGGTGTGCAGGTGCTGTGGGGCGCGGGCTCGGCGCTCGGGGTGCCGGCGGATGACGCGGCCGGGCGTACGGTGCTGAGCGCCGCGTCGGACTGGTCGCAGGGTCTGCTCTCGCTCGCCGGCGCGGCCGGGCTGCTGCTCCTGGTCCTCCCGCGGCTCCGGCCCCGGCTGCGGGTGCGGGTGCCGCTCGCCCTGGCATGGACGGGTGGTGCCTCGGCGTTCGCCTGCGGCGGCTGTCTGTGGCTCGGCCGGGCGATCGCCGACGGCCTCTCCCCCGGCGCACCGGCGGTCTCCGGCGGGCTGCCCGGCCTGGTGGGCGCGCTGGAACTGTTCGCCGGGGTGGTGGTGCTCTGTGCGGGCGGCTTCACTCTCGGCGAACTCACCGCCGGCGTGCGCGGGAATGTGCCAGGGCGGATGATCGTTGAACGATCCGGAACACGAACGTCGACGTAAGGACCGATCCCCCCGTGAGCAAGGTTCCGTCCATCACGCTCAACAA
This sequence comes from Streptomyces sp. NRRL S-337, assembly GCF_000720175.1. Lineage (GTDB taxonomy): Bacteria > Actinomycetota > Actinomycetes > Streptomycetales > Streptomycetaceae > Streptomyces > Streptomyces siderophoricus. The sequence continues at coordinate 63,226 of NZ_JOIX01000037.1, read as the reverse complement.
CGGCACGGCCATGCCGCAGCTCGGCTACGGCGTCTGGCAGGTCGAGGACGACCAGGCGTTCACCGCCGTCGGGCAGGCCCTGGCCGCCGGCTACCGCAGCATCGACACCGCGGCGGCCTACGGCAACGAAGAGGGCACGGGCAAGGCGCTCGCCGCCTCGGGCATCCCCCGGGAAGAGCTGTTCGTCACGACCAAGCTGTGGAACTCCGATCATGGCTACGACGCGGCGCTCCGCGCCTTCGACGCCTCGCTGACCAAGCTCGGCCTGGAGTACGTGGACCTCTACCTCATCCACTGGCCGGTCCCGGCCAAGGGCATCTACACCGAGACCTACAAGGCGCTGGAGAGGATCCTCGCCGACGGCCGCGCCAAGGCCATCGGCGTCTCGAACTTCCTCCCCGAGCACCTGCAGCGGCTGCTGGGCGAGACCTCCGTCGTCCCGGCCGTCAACCAGATCGAGCTGCACCCGCATCTCCAGCAGGAGGAGTCCCGCGCCTTCCACGTCCGGCACGGCATCGCGACCGAGGCCTGGTCGCCGCTCGGCCAGGGCCGTGGCCTCCTCGACGACCCGACGATCGGCCGGATCGCCACCAAGCACGGCAGGACGCCCGCCCAGGTGGTGCTGCGCTGGCACCTCCAGATCGGCAACGTCGTCATCCCGAAGTCCGTCACCCCCTCGCGGATCGTCGAGAACATCGACGTGTTCGGCTTCGAGCTGGACGGTGACGACCTCGTGGAGCTGGCCGGCCTGGACACCGGCAGCCGCCTCGGCCCGGACCCGGCCACGTTCGACATGGCCTGAGTCCCGCGCGCACGGCGCCGCCCGGACCGCCGGGCGGCGCCGTGCCGTGGGCGGTCCGGCCCGAGTGGCGGGGTCGGCGGACGGCAGGAAGTGTGGAGGGTGGAGCGTGCGGGCTCCCCGGGCGCGCCCGGCGGGCGGTTCGCGCGGCCCGCCCCGCCCCTGCCCCCGAGGAGGCCACGATGCCCGATGTCACCTCTCCCTATCAGCCCGGGACCCCCTGCTGGGTCGACCTAGCGGCCCCCGACCAGCAGGCCGCCATCGATTTCTATGCGAGCGTCTTCGGCTGGACCGGTGAGATCGGGCCCCCCGAGACCGGCGGCTACGCGGTGTGCCAGCTGAAGGACAGGCCGGTGGCCGGCATCATGGCCGCGCTCGCGATGGACAACCAGCCCCCGCCGCCCACGGTGTGGACCACCTATCTCGCCGCCGACGACGCGGACACCGCCTCGGACGCGGTCAGCAAGGCCGGCGGCACGATCCTGATGCCCGTCACGGACGTGATGTCGCTCGGCCGGATGTGCATCGCAGCCGACCCGACGGGGGCGGTGTTCGGCGTCTGGCAGGCCGTCGACTTCCCCGGCGCGGGCATCGTCAACGAGCACGGCGCGCTGATCTGGAACGAGCTCAACACCACCGACCGCTCCGCCGCGGCCGCCTTCTACCAGGCCGCGCTGGGCATCGAGAGCGTCCCCCTGCAAGGCGCCGACAACTACTACGCGCTCAAGGTGAAGGACCAGGCCGTGGGCGGTATGCAGCCGATGTCCGAGCAGATGGCGCCCGACACGCCCTCGCACTGGCTGCCGTACTTCTCGGTGGCGGACACCGACCGGACGGTGGAGAAGGTGACCGCGGCCGGCGGCGCGGCGCTCCAGCAGCCGTTCGACATGATGGCCGGCCGGATGGCCGTGGTGACGGACCCGCAGGGCGCCACCTTCGCCGTGATCACGCCGAATCCGCTGAACCAGGGCTGACGACCGGAACCGGACGCCCGCGGCCGGGCCCGGTCGGGCGGCGACCGCAAGCGGCGTTGCCGGGCCGGCAACCCCGAAGTCCGCGGCGCGCGGGGGTACTCGTAGGGTCAAAGCCGTGGCAACTCCGGGATGGATGCCGCCGACGGATACCGAGCGGCGGCTGTATGAAGCGACGGCACGTGGTGACGGGGACGGGCAGGTCACCGCGATCGCCGGCGAGGACCTGTATCTGGCGGCCCCGCAGCCGGGCCAGGATCCGCTGCCCGTCTACGACGACCCGGCGGTGGGCGGGAAGTGCATCCCCGTCCTGACCCGCGGCATGCTGCCGCCGTGGCAGCCGCAGCAGTTCTTCGACCGGGTGTCGCTGGAGGAGCTGGCGCAGGACTGGCCGAACGACAAGTGGCGGCTGGCGGTCAACCCCGGCACGCCGTGCGCCGCGTACCTGGCCGCCACGCCCGCCCACCGGGCCGGCTGGCTGCGGGTCCGCGCCCAGGTGGGGGTGCGGCCGGGCGGGCTGCTCGTCACGCACTTCGGCGGTCCGCTGCACGGGCCGGTGGCTCAGGGGCTGGCGTGCGGCGCGCCGCTGGCGGTGCATCACAGCGTGCCCTGGAACGAGCTGGGGACGGCGTTCCTCGATCCCGCGACGGACGCCGACACGCTGCGCGAGCAGTGGTCGGTGACCGATCCGGTGGGCTGGCAGCAGCGCCTGGAGCAGCTGCTGGCGGGCCGGTTCGCGCCGGCGGACGCCGAGGCGGCGCTGCGCGCCCGGGCGGACCGGCGCACCGCGGACGGGGACGGGGACGGGGACGGGGCACCGAAGGCGGCGGACGCGGCGCCCGACCTGCCCGAGCTGGTGACCCGGTACGAGGAGCGGTTCCGCGCGGACGGACTGCTGCCGGCCGGCGGTGCGGTGGTGTCCGTGGTGGCGCTGGACCTCGCCCATGCCGTGGCCCTGGTCCGGTGGGGCCTGGGCGCCCGGCTGTGCGCGCCGCCGCAGGCCGAGCAGGCGGTCCAGCGCGCCGGGGCGCGGGCGGGGGAGGTGTACGGCTCGTGGGAGGAGTTCGCCGCGGGCTACGCGCTGGGCCGGGTGCTGGCCTTCGACAACGGCTGGTTCGGTGCCGCGTACGCGGAGACGGTGCATCTGCACCGGGTGCTCACCCAGGATCCGTCCTCGCCGTGGCGGGGCCTGCCGTTCGCCTGATCCCACCGCGGCCCGGTGTAGAGAGGGGCCATGGATGTGGCGATCTGTCTGTTCAGTTCCGATCTGCGGGTGCACGACCAGCCGGTGCTGCGGGCCGCGTTGCGCGCCGCGTCGCGGGTGGTGCCGCTGTTCGTGGTCGATACCGGCATCGCACGAGCCGGGTTCACGGTGCCCAACCGGGCCGCTTTCCTGGCCGGAGCGCTGGCGGACCTCGATGCGCAGCTGCGCGAACGGGGCGGCCGGCTGGTCCTCCGTACGGGCGACGTGGTGACGGAGACCTGCCGGGTCGCGGCGGAGGCCGGGGCCGGGGAGGTGCATCTCGCGGCCGGGGTGAGCGGCTACGCGCAGCGCAGGGAGCGGCGGCTGGCCGCGGCGCTGGCCGGGGACGGGCGGGCGCTGGTCGTCCACGACGCGGTGATCACCGCCGTGCCGCCGGGTGCGGTGCTGCCCACCGGGCCGGGCCGGGACCACTTCGCGGTCTTCACCCGTACTTCCGGCGCTGGCGGGCCGAGAAGCTGCGGGCGGTGCTGCCGGCACCGCGGGCGGTGCCGGTGCCGGAGGGGGTGCGGTCCGGGGCGGTGCCGTCGGCGGCGGAGCTGTGCCCGGGCGGCCGGCCGTCGCCGGCGCTCCCGGAGGGCGGCGAGCGGGCCGGCCGCCGCCGGTTCGCGTCCTGGCAGCGGTCCGGTCTCGCCGCTTACGAGGAGCGGCGGGACGACCTCGCGGGCGATGCCACCTCGCGACTGTCGCCGTATCTGCACTTCGGCTGTCTCTCGCCGGTGGAGCTGGTGCACCAGGCGTCCGGGCGTGCCGGGGCCGGCCCTGAGTCCTTCGTACGGCAGCTGGCCTGGCGGGACTTCCACCACCAGGTACTGGCCGCCCGCCCGGATGCGGCGGCCGCCGACTACCGTTCCCGTGGCGACCGGTGGCGGCGGGCGGACGCGGAGGTGGCGGCCTGGAAGGCCGGCCGGACCGGGTTCCCGGTGATCGACGCGGCGATGCGGCAGTTGCGGCACGAGGGATGGATGCACAACCGGGCCCGGATGCTGGTGGCCGGCTTCCTGACCAAGACGCTGTACGTGGACTGGCGGGTGGGTGCCCGGCACTTCCTGGACCTGCTGGTGGACGGCGACATGGCCAACAACCAGCTGAACTGGCAGTGGGTGGCGGGGACCGGGACCGACACCCGGCCCAACCGGGTGCTCAATCCGCTCGTGCAGGCCGGACGGTTCGACCCGGAGGGTGAATATGTGCGGCGGTGGGTCCCGGAGTTGGCGGGCCTCGCCGGGCCCTCGGTGCACCGGCCGTGGCGGCTGAGCGGGCCCGGGCGCGCCGCGCTCGACTACCCGGAGCCGCTGGTGGACCTGGCGGACGCGGCACTGCGGTTCCGGCGCGCACGCGGGCAGAAGTAGCGGTACGGGCGGGAACGTCGCCGGGCCACCGCACCGCGGGTGGTGGTCACCGTGGCGTGGGCGGTCCCGCCGCCGGGGGATGATGCAGGTACCGACGGAGAGGACGGATGACGACATGGGCGACACCGGGACGCGTCGCGGGATGGACCGGACACTGCTGGACCGGGCCCTGGGGGCGGCCGGGCCGCGGCAGCCGGCCACCCGTCCCACCTGGGCCCAGTGCCGCACCGCACTGCGCCGGACACCGCTGTCGGTGTGGCACGACGACGTCACGGACTGGGCGGCGAGCCTGACGTACTACTCGGTTCTGGCGCTGCTGCCGTCGTTGATCGTCACGGTGTCGCTGATCGGCCTGGCCGATCCGGCGGCCACCGAGCAGCTCGTCGAGCAGATCAGTTCGCTGGCGCCGGCCGGGTCGGGCGGCACCGTGCACCGCGCGCTGGCCACCATGGCGCAGCAGCGCACCGCGGCGTGGGTGGTGGTGGGCGGTGCGCTGGTCAGCGCGCTGTGGTCGTCGTGCAGCTATCTGGCGGTGTTCCGCCGGGCGCTGCACGCCATGCACCGGACGAAGGACGACCGGCCGCCGTGGCGCAAGGCGCCGCGGATCCTGGCCACCGCGCTGCTGCTGATGGCGCTGCTGATCAGCAGTGCGGTGGCGCTGCTGGCGAGTGGGCCGATCGCGGCCTGGGCGGGCCGGGCGCTCGGGCTGGGCGATGCCGGTGAGGCCACCTGGAACGTGCTGAAGTGGCCGCTGCTGCTGGTCCTGGCGGCCGTGCTGGCCATGGTGCTGTTCCGGTCCGGGCCGCCGAGTTCGCGCGGGGTGCGGCGGGCGGCGCCCGGCGGCGTGGTCGCGGTGCTGCTGTGGCTGGTGTCGTCCGCGGGGTTCGCCGTCTACGTCGACTGCGTCGGCACCTTCAACCGGCTCTACGGCTCGCTGGCGGGGCCGGTGGTGTTCCTGATCTGGCTGTGGTTCTCGCACCTGTCGCTGCTGTCGGGCGCGCAGTTCAACGTGGAGCTGGCCCGGGCGGGCCGGGTGGTGAAGCCGCGCTCGGGCGACTGAGCGCGGCCCGCCCGGCGGGGCGGGCGGGTGCCGCACCGGTCAGTGCGCGCTGTGTGCCCCGGCGATCTCCTCGATGCGGCGGGCCAGTCCGAAGTCGAGGTCGGTGACCTTGCCGCCGATGCTGTGGGTGTTCACCGCGACGGTCAGCCGGTTGTAGCCCAGCGTCAGATCGGCGTGGTGGTCCAACTCCTCCTGGATGCGGGCGATGTGCATGACCATCACGGCCGCCGGGAGGTGTCCTGGGAAGTGGTAGCTGCGGCACAGCCGGTCGTCCTCGACGGACCAGCCCGGCAGCTCCGCGAGCCGTTCCTCGATCTCCTTCTCACCGAGCGGTTCCACCTGGGCCATCGCGTTCCCCTCTCACCGGTGTCGTCGTGCCGCCGCCGTGCGCGGTGACGTCCCGTCATCTGTGCCGGTTGACGGTTCCTGACAATTCGATCGTACGTCGGGCCGCCGATCGATTACCGTCATCGCCATGACGACTGTTGCGGCGCCGGCCCCGCCGGAGACGAGCGCAGGGGTGGGCGCGCTGCTGCGCGAATGGCGTGACCGGCGCCGGATCAGCCAGCTGGAGCTGGCGCTGCGCGCCGACTCCTCCGCCCGGCACATCAGCTTCATCGAGACCGGCCGCTCCCGCCCGAGCCAGGAGATGGTGCTCCGCCTGGCCGAACACCTCGACGTACCCGTACGCGAGCGCAACGCGCTGCTGATCGCCGCCGGCTACGCCCCCACCTTCCCCGAGACCCCGCTGGACGACCCCGCCATGGATGCCCTGCGCTCCGGTCTGGAACGGCTGCTGACCGGCTACGAGCCGTTCCCGGCGCTGGTGGTCGACGGGCTCTACACCGTCCAGGCGGCGAACCGCGGCATCACCATGCTGCTGGCGGACGTCGACCCGGCCCTCCTCACGCCGCCGCTGAACGCCATGCGGATCACCTTGCACCCGGGGGGCCTGGCGCCCCGCATCCGCAACTTCCTGGAATGGCGCGAGCATCTGCTCGGCCAGATGGAGCGCCAGCTGGCCCTGATGCGGTCCGCGCCGCTGCGTGCGCTCTATGAGGAGGTGAGCGGCTATCCGCTGCCTCCGGGCGGCCGCGAGCGGGCGTCCTTCGGCGGTCATGCGCCGTTCGCGTTGCCGATGATGATCGAGCACGACGGCCGGGTGCTGTCCTTCATCTCGACCATCGCCACGTTCAACACCCCGATGGATGTGACCGTTTCCGAACTCGCGGTGGAGACCTTCCTCCCCGCCGACCCGGAAACGGTCACCTATCTGCGCGAGCAGGCCGGATAACGGGCCCGCCCCTCACATGGCGGGCACCCGGTCCAGGAACCCCACCACGGTGCGGATCCGCCCGTCGTCGGCCAGCCGCACCACGTCGAAGCCGGCGACCGGCGCCGTGCCGTCCGGCGCCACCAGCTCCCAGCCGAACCGCGCCACGTCGTGGTGCCCGTCCACGTCCCCCAGCTGCCGGAAGACGAATCCCGGGAACTGCGCGTGGGCCCCGGTGATCACCGCCGCCAGTCCGTCGTGGCCGGCCACGTCGGCCAGCGGGTCGGTGTAGGTGGCCTGCCCGTCGAAGGCCGCGGCGACGGCCTTCCCGAGCGCCTCCTCCTCGGTCGCGTTCCACGCCTCGAAGTACCGTGCCACCGCGTCCGCGTACCGCTGCTGCTCCGTCATGATCTGCTCCTCGTCACGTCCGTAACCATGTGGGGATCGCGGTTCACGGGCCGGAGTGCGCCGGCCCGTGAACCGGTGCCCTCAGCTTGCCGGGCGGCGCGGCCGGGGTCGATGACGTCGGAGGTAATGGCCCTCGTCAGCGGGGGTGCGGGACGCGCAGCGGCTGCCACCAGCCGGGGTTGTCGCGGTACCAGGCGACGGTGCGCAGCAGTCCGGTGCGGAACGGCACCTCGGGGGCGTAGCCCAGCGCGCGCAGCTTGCGGTCGTCGAGGGCGTAGCGGCGGTCGTGGCCGGGCCGGTCGGCGACGTGGCGGATCCGGTCCGGGCCGGCGCCGCAGGCGTCCAGCAGCAGCTTGGTCAGGTGCAGATTGGTCAGTTCCTCGCCGCCGCCTATGTGGTAGACCTCGCCGGGGCGGCCCCGTTCCAGTACGAGGTGGATGCCGCGGCAGTGGTCGTCGACGTGCAGCCAGTCACGGACGTGCCGGCCGTCGCCGTAGAGCGGCACGGTCCCGCCGGACAGCAGGGAGGTCACGAACAGCGGGATGACCTTCTCCGGGTACTGGTACGGCCCGTAGTTGTTGCTGCAGCGGGTGATGCTCGCGTCCAGCCCGTAGGTGCGGGCGTAGGACCGGACGAGGAGGTCGGCGCTGGCCTTGGTCGCCGCGTAGGGCGAGTTGGGCAGCAGCGGGCTCTCCTCGGTCCACGCCCCGTCCTCGATGGAGCCGTACACCTCGTCGGTGGAGATCTGGACGAAGCGCGGTACGCCGGTGCGGCGCACCGCTTCCAGGAGGGTGTGGGTGCCGAGCACGTTGGTGCGGACGAAGGCGTCCGCGCCGGCTATGGAGCGGTCGACGTGGGACTCCGCGGCGAAGTTGAGCACCGCGTCGTGCCCGGGCAGCAGGTCGGCGAGCAGCGGACCGTCGCAGATGTCGCCCCGGACGAAGGTGAGGCCGGGATGGTCGCGCACCGGCGCGAGGTTGGCCGGGTTGCCGGCGTAGGTGAGCTTGTCGAGCACGGTGACCCGGACGTCCCCGGCGCCGGGGTACGCCCCGCCCAGCAGGCCGCGCACGTAGTGCGAGCCGATGAAACCGGCGGCACCGGTGACCAGCAGCCGCATCACGCTGTCCTCTCCGTCGGGGCGCCCGGGGCATTGTCCCCGGTGCGGTCACCCGGCAAGGCGCGCGGGTTCCTGGTCGTCCGTGTGGTCGGCCCCGGGGGCCGCCGGGCCGGCCGTGGGGGCCTGCCGGGTGGTGCGGCGGGCGGCCATCCAGGCGTAGACGAGGATTCCGGCGAAGAGGAACAGCACGCCCTGGTAGATCGCGGCGTAGCCGGCGCCGGCGACGAGCCAGAAGGTGAAGCCGAAGGCGGCCAGCGCGAGGGTCAGGTCGCGGGCGAAGCGGGCCGGGCGGACCCGGTCGCGGCGGCCGGTGAGGAGGAAGTAGACCTGGGCGCCGGCGGCGAGGAGGTAGGGGACGGTGGCGGAGAAGGTGGTGATCAGCACCAGGATCTGGAAGACGCCGCCGGTGCCGAGGAAGTAGTTGATGACGGTCAGCGCGCTGGCGAGGACGACGGCGGCGAGCACGCCGACGGTGGGGACACCGCGGCGCTTGATCAGGAACGGCGCGGGGAAGAGGCCGTCCTTGGCGGCGGCGTACGGCGACTGGGCGCTCATCAGCGTCCAGCCGTTGAGCGCGCCGATGATCGAGACGACGGCGGCGCCGGCGACGAGGGTGCCGCCCCAGTGGCCGCCGAACATCGCGTTCACCGCGTCCGAGAACGGCGCCGTGGAGTTCACCAGCTTGGTGTGCGCGACGGTGCCGAAGACCGCGAGGGTGCCCAGCAGGTAGACGACGGCGGCGCCGACGGTGCCGAGGACGGTGGCCCGGCCGACGTTGCGCTCCGGGTCGCGGACCTCGCCGGCGCTCATCGCCGCGGACTCCACGCCGACGTAGGAGTAGAGCAGGATCGCGGCGGCGGCGGACATGCCGCCGAGTGCGCTGCCGTGGCCGGCGTGGAACGGGCCCAGGTTGTGCGGGTCGAAGAAGAACAGTCCGACGACCGCGATGAAGAGCAGCGGGACGAACTTGAGGATCGTGGAGACCATCTGGACGGCGCCCACGTAGCGGGTGCCGGCGAAGTTGGCGAGGGCCGGGAGCCAGAGGGCGGCGAGCGCGACCAGCAGGTCGGTGCCGGCGGAGGCGTGGCCGGGGACGAGGACGTGCACGTAGCCGACGGCGGCGACCGCGAGGGCGGCGTTGCTGACCCAGGTCATGGTCCAGTACGACCAGGCCGAGAGGAAGCCGGCGAAGTCGCCGAACGCCTCGCGCGCGTAGACGTAGGGCCCGCCGGTGTCCGGGTGGCGCTCGGCGAGCCGGCCGAAGACCAGGGCGAGGGCGACCGCGCCGATGGTGAGCACGCCGAAGGCGACCAGGCTGACGGTGCCGAAGGGGGCCACGGAAGCCGGGAGGAGGAAGATTCCGCCGCCGATGATGTTGCCCATCACCAGGCAGGTGGCGGTCCCGAGACCGAAGCGGCGGGTGTGCCGGTCGTGCATGGCGTGGTGGGCCTCTCGTCGTGCGCGGTGCACCCGGGGTTACCGAGCAACGGTAATGGTCGGTGATCGAACGGCCGGGGCCCAAATCAGCGGGATTTGTGCGGCGGAGGGTGGTCCGGCGCGGCAAAACCTTCGGAGGCCGGGCCGTCGGGCCGTATTTCGTCCGCGGTGGCACCGCGCGGCCGATCCGCTCCTCGAAGGCGCGCACCGCACCGTGGCGGTGGTGGGAGCCGTCCCGCCGCGGCCCCGGCCGTACCGTCCCGTCAGCGTTCCGCCAGTACCCGGGACGCACCCACGGGCAGGTCCCACAGGTCCTCGCGGGGGCGGCCGGTCGTCTCCCAGGCGGCGCGGACCCTGCGCAGCGGTTCCAGCGGCGGCTCACCGGAGAGCAGGAACGTGGACCAGTGCATCGGCACCAGCGCGCGGGCGCCCAGATCCTGGCAGGCCCGGACCGCCTCCTCGGGGTCGGTGTGCACCGGGCGCAGCATCCAGCGCGGGTCGTAGGCGCCGATCGGCAGCAGTGACAGGTCGATGCCCGGGTAGCGGCGGCCGATCTCCTCGAACCAGTGGCCGTAGCCGGTGTCCCCGGCGAAGTGGACCCGCCGTCCGTCGGGGGCGGTGAGCAGCCAGCCGCCCCACAGGGAGCGGCAGGTGTCGGTGAGGGTGCGCTTGCTCCAGTGGTGGGCGGGGACGAAGTCGAGGCGCACCGGGCCGCCGGGTGCGGGGAGTTCGACCGCTTCCCACCAGTCGAGGTCGGTGACGTGGCGGAAGCCGCGCCGGCGGGCCCAGCAGGCCAGTCCGGCGGGCAGCAGCAGCGGGGTGTGCCGGGGCAGCCGCTTGAGGGTGGGGATGTCGAGGTGGTCGTAGTGGTTGTGGCTGATGAGGACGGCGTCGACCGGCGGCAGGTCCTCCCAGCGGACGCCGACGGGGGTGACCCGGGGCGGGGTGCCGAGGATCTTGCGGGACCAGACCGGGTCGGTCAGGAGGGTCAGGCCGGCGATCCGGATGATCCAGCTGGCGTGGCCGGCCCAGGTGAGGGCGACGGTGGTGGGGCCGGCGGCCGGCAGCGGGCCCGGCTCGAACGGCAGCTGCTGGATCTCCCGCAGCGTTTCGGGGGCCGGGCGCAGCTTGCCCTCGCGGGCGATCCGGGCCAGCGCGCGGACGCCGGGCAGCGGGGCGGTCAGCCGGTCGGTGAAGTCCCGGGGCCAGGTGCGGGTTTCGCCCAGCGGGCGGGGCTCGGCCAGAGGCGGCGGGGTGTCGGTGACCGGTGCCGGGGCGGTGACCGGTGCCGGGGCGGTGACCGGTGCCGGGGCGGTGCCGGGGTCCGCCGGCCCGCCCGGTCCGGCGCCGATGCCGCCCCGGTGGTCGGCGGACTGCTCGGCGAGGGAGCGCTCGGTCTGTTCGGTCATCGAGGGGCTCCATTCGGTGGACAGAACCGGGGCGGTTCACAACGGGGTCGGGGCGCGCAGGGCCGGTGGATCAGCCGTCCCCGGCGGCCGTGAGCGCGGCCAGGGCGCGCGAAAGGGCGGTCAACGCCTCGGTGATGTGCGGGAGTTGCAGCGGGTCGGGGGCGTCCAGGACGCGTTGCCGCAGCTCCTGGTCGGCGCCCAGCAGGGCCTCGGCGCCCAGCCGGACCCGCAGCGCGCCCGGATCGTCGCCGAAGCGGTGTCCGCCGCGCGCCGCCCAGGGCGCCAACTCCCGTTCCAGCGCGGTGGATTCGACGATGCCATGGGTGGTGAGGGGGCGCCGCAGCGGTTCCAGGTCGGCGTAGAGGTGACTGCCGGCGCGCGGCGGCCGGCAGAGGGCGCCCGCCTCGGTGAGGACGTGGTGGAGGGCGGTGGTGAGCACGCTGTGGATCCGGGCGACGGTGGCCGTCCGGGCCCGTACGGTGTCGGGCTCGCCGAGCGCATGGGTCACGGCGCAGGCGAGCGGGCCCGGAAGCGGGGTGCGGAGCTCGGCGAGCACCTCCAGGGTGGCGGTGCGCAGCTCGGCGCCCCGGCGGGTGTCCGGGAAGCGGGCCAGCGCGGCGGGCCAGGAGGCGGGCAGCAGGGTGGCGCGCAGGTCCGTGATCACCACGACCTCGCCGGGCAGCATCTCGGCGGGGCTGAGCAGCACGGTGTCGTGCGGTTCGTGCAGCAGGTCGCGGCGGGTCTCGTCGCTGAGGACCCACAGCCCCTCTTCGGCCGCCGCCTCGCACACCTCGTGCAGCTGCTCGGGCGCGGGGCAGGTGCCGGTCGGGTCGTCAGGGACGGAGAGCACCAGCACCCGCGGGGGGTCGCCGTGCCCGCGGGCCCGGCGGACGGTCTCCAGCAGCGCGAACGGGTCGGGCAGCCCACCGGACTCCGCGGGCACCGGCGCCCGGTGCACCGCCCGGCCGAGCAGCCGGGCGGGCGGTGCGTACGACTCCGAGCAGGGCCGGGGCAGGACCACGGCGCCGTCGGCGGCGGCGTACAGCGCGAGCAGCAGCGGGGTCGCCCCGGGTGCGGCGAGGATCTGGCCGGGGCCGGTGGCCAGGCCGCGGCGTTCCCAGTGGCCGGCGGCGGCGGTGCGCAGCGGGGCGCCGCCCCCGGGGGGTTCGGCGTCGGTACGGCCGGCGGCCGCGGCGAGGTGCGCGGCGAGGTCCGGCAGGACCGGCAGGCCCACCGGAGGGTCCGGGTCCGGCTCAGGCCGCGGATCGGGGGCGGTCCGCTGCATCCGTACCTCCACTCCACGACGGCGGGTCGATCGTGGGCCCATCACATGATGGGCGGCCCCGTCCACCTTCGCAGATCGCGCCGGTGCCGCCCGGGGGCGACACGTCGCGGGGACGGGTGGTGATCCCCGGGGGGCGTCAGGACGCCGCGGCCTTGGTGGTGCCGAGCTGGCCTTCGGTGGGGCTGCAGTCGGTGTCGCCCCGGGTCACGGTCACCGCGTTCACCCGGCTGGTCGGGACCATGACCAGCTGCGGCGCGATCGCGCGGCCGGTCTTGGGGTCGTAGGAGGGCTCGGCGAGATAGGTCCAGTCGCTGGCCGCACCGATGAAGTAGGCATCCAGTTCGTAACCCGCCCCGCAGGCCCGCGCGTCGTAGAGCGGCAGACTCGCCGACCAGGCCACCGCGCCCGGGACGGCCGTCAGCATCATCGCGGTCGTACATGCCGCGATCCAGACACCGGGCTGGGCTTCCCGGTAGCGGCGCATCTTCCGCAGTGCGGTGGCGAGGAACGCCGCCGCCGGGAGGAGCACGATCTCCGCCAGGACGATCATCCAGCGCGCACGGGCCGTCCCGGCGTGGATCAGGGCGACGGTTCCCGGAACCGCCAACAACGCGGTCAGCAGGACGAAAGCGGATCGCGGCGCCCGCTCGAAGAGCACGGTGAGTCCGCGGCGCAGCCGCGAGTGGCCCGGCAGGACCAGTCTCGGGAGCAAGTAGCCGACCACGGCGAACGCCAGGGCGGGGAGCAGGACCGAAGAGGCCGCGATCTCCTGGAGCACCTCACGGGGCAGCTGGCTGAGCACCAGTCCCCACCAGAACCCGTGCACCTTCATCCGTGCCGCGAGCGCCACGATGCCGGCCACGTAGATCAACACCGCGGACACCGTGAGCATCGCCGCGGCGCCGCCCAGCAGCCCTCGTGTGCTGAGCACCGCACCGGCCTCCGGGCCCGGTGCCGCCTTCTCGGAATCTGCCATGACTCATCGGTGTGCCGGGCCGTTCGGGCACACACCCGCCGGGGCGCGGAAACACCCGATCAGCGAGGCGGGAACGCGGGGAGCCCACGCCTCGCCGGCCCGACCCGCTCGTAGCGGTGCACCGTCACCCTCTCCCCCGCTCCCCAGTCCTGCTGCCCGGTGGCGTGGCGGACCCAGCCGCGCCGCTCGTAGAGGGCGATGGCCGCGGTGTCGGTGGCCTTCACCTCCAGTACGGGGCGCAGTCCGCGGGCCGCCGCGGCGTTCTCGACGGCGCCGAGCAGGCGTCCGCCGTGGCCCGCGCCGCGGGCGCCGGGGGCGACGTAGAGGCGGCTGACCTCGCGTCCGCACAGCGCGCCGTGGCCGACGATCCGGCCGGCCGACAGGGCGACCCAGGCGGCGGTCAGTCCGTCGGGGGTCAGCCAGCGCGCCGGGTCGTCCGGCCAGTGGTGGGGATATCCGCTGTGCGCGTGCACCTCGGCCAGTACGGCCGTGCAGGCGTCGAGGTCGGTGGCCCGTCGTCTCCTCAGCACCGGATGATGGAAGCACAGTTCCGGTCGGGAGGGGGTAGGAGGTGCCGCATGCGAACGCTCCTGAGCAAACTCGACCGGCGGACCTTCGACCTGATCGCCACCCGCGAGTGGCCCGGGGCCCAGCGGGTGCTGCCCCGGCTGACCCGCAGCGCCGATCATGGGGTGCTGTGGTTCGGGATCGCGGCGGGCGCGGTGGCACTGGGCGGACGGCCGGCGCGGCGGGCAGCGCTGCGCGGGGTGGCGTCCCTGGCCGTCGCCTCGGCCACGGTGAACACGCTCGGCAAGCGCTCGGTGCGCCGGCAGCGTCCGCTGCTGGACGCGGTGCCGGTGATACGGCAGCTGACCCGCCAGCCGTTCACCTCCTCCTTCCCGTCCGGGCACGCCGCCTCGGCGGCGGCCTTCGCGACCGGGGTGTTCTTCGAGAACAAGTGGTGGGGCCTGGCGCTGGCGCCGGTCGCCGTCTCGGTGGCGTTCTCCCGCATCTATACGGGCGTGCACTATCCGGGTGATGTGCTGGCGGGTGCCGCACTGGGCGCGGGGGCGGCGTTCGCGGTACGGGGGCTGGTACCGACCCGCGCCCAGCTGGCGCCGCCGGCCCGGCCGCGTGCGGAGGCGCCCGCGCTGCCCGGCGGCCGGGGGCTGGTGGTGGTGGCGAACCCGGGCTCCGGGCAGCGCACGGGCCAGCGCCCGGACCGGGCCGCCGAGGTGCACGCGGTGCTGCCGGAGGCCGAGGTGATGGTGTGCGACGGGCCGGAACGGCTGCCGCTGGAGGAGGCGCTGGAGGCCGCCGCGGAGCGGGCCCGGGAGCTGGGCGGCGCGCTGGGGGTGGTCGGCGGGGACGGCACGGTCAACGCGGCGGCGGCGGTCGCGGTGCGGCACGGGCTGCCGCTGGCGGTGCTGCCCGGCGGTACCGCCAACCACTTCGCGTACGACCTGGGGATCGAGAGCTTCGCGGAGGCGGCGCGGGCCGTGCAGAGCGGGGAGGCGGTCGCGGTCGACCTGGCGCGCTTCCGGACCGGCCCACACCGGGAGGGGCACTATTTCCTCAACACCTTTTCGGTGGGCGTCTATCCGGAGCTGGTGCGGATCCGGGAACACTGGGCGGGCCGGATCGGTGCCTGGCCGGCGGGGGTGCTCGCGGCGTGGGAGGTGCTGCGCTCCGCGGAACCGATGTCGGTGCGGATCGGCGGCGAACGGCGCTCGGTCTGGCTGCTGTTCGTGGGCAACTGCCAGTACCGGGGGCTGGGTTTCGCACCGGTGCGCCGGCACGACCTGGCGGACGGGGTGCTCGACGTACGGGTGGTGCACGGCGGCCGGCTGGCCCGCACCCGGCTGCTCGCGGCGGCCCTGATGGGCACTCCGCGCCGCTCGCCGGTGCTCGGCGAGGCGCGGCTGCCGCGGCTGCGGATCGGCGGGCTCGGGGACACCGCGGCGGTCGCGTACGACGGTGAAGTGGCCATGTCCGGCGGCGAGTTGACGCTGGAGAAGGAGCGCGAGGCGCTGACGGTGTATCGACTGCTGCCCGACTGAGCGACGCCTCGGCCACGGTGGACCCGGACACCCGGCCGGATCACATCATGAGACGGGACTCTCAAGATACGAGATCGACGCGTACCGTGGGTGCCACACCGACGCAGGCGAAGGAGTGCCCCCATGCCGCAGGAGTCCGCCGTCTACACGCACGGCCACCACGAGTCCGTACTGCGCTCCCACACCTGGCGCACCGCGGCCAACTCGGCCGGGTATCTGCTGGATTCGCTGAAGCCGCACATGCGGGTCCTGGACATCGGCTGCGGGCCCGGCACGATCACCGCCGATCTGGCCGCGCTGGTGCCGGACGGTCAGGTCACCGGGCTGGAGCGGGCGCCGGAGGTACTGGACCAGGCACGTGCCACCGCCGCCGCACGCGGGGCCGACAACGCCCGGTTCGTGGTCGGCGACGTCCACGCACTGGACTTTCCCGATGACACGTTCTGCGTGGTGCACGCCCATCAGGTGCTGCAGCACGTGGGTGATCCCGTCCAGGCGCTGCGGGAGATGCGCCGGGTGACCAGGCCGGGCGGGATCGTGGCCGTCCGCGATTCGGACTACTCGGCGATGACCTGGTACCCGGAGGTCCCCGGCATGGCCGACTGGAGGCAGCTGTATCTGCGGGTGGCCCGGGCGAACGGCGGCGAGCCGGACGCCGGGCGCCGGCTGCACGCCTGGGCCCGGCAGGCCGGCTTCGCCCCGGAGGCGATCACCGCCACCACGGGCACCTGGTGCTACCGGACGCCTGAGGAGCGGTCCTGGTGGAGCGAACTGTGGGCGGACCGCACGGTCAGCTCGTCGTACGCCCGGATCGCGGTGGACGGCGGGCACGCCACACCGGCCGACCTGCGGCGGATCGCGGAGGCCTGGCGGGCCTGGGGAGCCGAGGAGGACGGCTGGTTCGGCATCCTGCACGGCGAGATCCTGTGCCGGGTCTGAGCGCGGTCCCGTCCTCGGCCGCCGGGCCGGGGACGGCACCTCCGGGAGGTCGCACCGTCCCGGTGCGGGTGCGCATCGGGGTGCGGACGGTCCGATCACGGTCAGGTGATCGCGCACCGGCCGGGGCCCAACTAGGGTGGTTCATATGGACATTCTGGGGACCTCGCTGCGGGTGTGCGTCGGTGATCTCAATGCCGCGATCGGCGTCTACGAACGACTGACGGGCGCGGAGGCGATCCGCTTCCAGCGCGGCGGTGTGTCGGTCGCGGCCGTCGGCTGCTTCTTCCTGATGAGCGGCCCCGAGGCGGAGTTGTCGGTGCTGCGGAAGATCACCGCGACCCTCGCCGTGGCGGACGTGGACGAGGCGGTGGCCGATCTGACGGCGGTCGGCGCGGACATCATCGCCGGGCCGCTGCCGACGCCGATCGGCCGGAACGTGGTGGCCCGTCATCCGGACGGTTCGATCTTCGAGTACGTCGACCGCAAACAGGCCGCGGGAGCCTGACGGACTCCCCCGGCGGCCTGCTCCCCGTCCGGCGCACCCGCTCGGGACGGCCTCTTTCAGGCTTCCTCAGGCTCTCTCAGGGCACCTCCAGGACGATCTTGCCGCGGGCCCGTCCCGCCATGCTCCGCCGCAGCGCCTCGGGCGCCTCGGAGAGCGGGTACACCGCGTCGACCGCCACGGTCAGCTTCCCGGCGTCCGCGAGGGCGCCGAGGGCGGTCAGGGCGTCACTGTCCGGGCGCACCCACACCAGATGGCCGCCCTTCTCCTTGACCTCGCCGTCGGCGATGGACGCCACCCGGCCGCGGTCCTTGAGGAGTTCCTGCGAGACGTCCACCACGCCGCCGCCGACGAAGTCCAGGGCCACGTCGATGCCGTCGGGTGCCAGCGCCCGCACCCGGTCGGCGAGCCCGTCGCCGTAGGTGACCGGCTCGGCGCCGAGGGACCGCAGGAAGTCGTGGTTGCGCTCGCTGGCCGTGCCGATGACGCGGAGGCCCTGGGCGACGAGGATCTGCACGCCGAGCGAGCCGACACCGCCCGCGGCGGCGTGCACCAGGGCGGTCTCGCCCGCCTTGGCGCCGACCCGCGCGGCGGCCTGATAGGCCGTCAGTCCGGCGAGCGGCAGCCCGGCGGCCTGCTGCCAGCTGAGCGCGGCCGGCTTGCGCGCCAGGGTCCGCACCGGCGCGGCGACCAGCTCGGCGTACGTGCCGTGCTGGAGGTCGTCCTTGCGGACGTAGCCGATGACCTCGTCACCGACCTCGTACTCGGGGACATCCGCGCCGACCGCCTCGACCACGCCCGCCACGTCCCAGCCGGGGATGAGCGGGAAGTGGACGTTCAGCATCGGGTCGAGGTAGCCCGCGAGGACCTTCCAGTCCACCGGATTGACCCCGGCCGCCCGGACCCGGATCAGGACCGAGTCCGGGGCCACCTTCGGGTCGGGGAGGTCGGAGTACGTGAGGACGTCGGGGTCGCCGTAGCGCTGTGTGCTGATTGCCTTCATGACCGGGCACAACACGGGACGGTCCGGGATCATTCCGGACCCGCGCACACGTTCACCGGATCGGCGTACGGGTCCGGCGCACCCGTAGGGAGGCCGGCTACACCGGCCGCATCCGGTACTCGTAGGCGTCCGGGAGCGGATGCGCGGACCGGGCCCTGGCGCGTACCTCGTCGGTGACCGGTCCGCCGGCCGCGGTCAGCCGCTCGGCGATCGCGCACCAGGTGTCGCTGAGCGTCTCGTCGCCCTCCCGCAGATCGGCGATCTCGAAGCCGGCATCGAAGACCTCCCGGGCCGCGTCCGGCCGGTCCTGGGCGAGCAGGACCTGGGCGGTCAGCAACCGGAAGCGGCCCTCGGCGGCGACGCGCTCCGGCAGCGCGGCCAGCAGCCGTGCGGCCTCCTCGGTACGGCCGGCGGTGAGCAGTGCGGGCACCGCCTCCCGGACGAGGGCGGGCAGGGCGGCACGCCAGGTACGGGCGGCCGGACCGTCCGCGGCGGCCGCCGCGGCCACGGCGGCGCAGGCCTGCGCGTACCGGTCGGCGGCCCGCGCCGGTTCGCCCGCCGCGGCCTCGGCGACGGCCAGGCAGTAGAGCGGCAGGACGCACGCCTCGGGCCGGCGGGGCAGGACGCCTGCCTCGGGGGCGGTGGCACCGCGCCCGCGCTTCCCGGCTCCTGCCTCGGTGGCGGTGGCACGGCCCAGGCCCCCACCGCCCTGCCCGATCGCCCGTTCCCAGCTGCGGACCGCCTGGGCGCGGTCGCCGGCCTGCCACTGGGCGAGGCCGAGGTGGTAGTCGGTGGCCGGGCCCGGCGGGGCGGACTCCAGCAGGTCGCGCCAGGCCGGGGCGGTCGGCGCCGGGCCGGGCAGCGGGCCGCCGGGCGGCAGTTCACCGGTCCTCAACAGGACCAGCCACGGCTCCTGTTCGGGCCCGAGGGTGGCCGGGTCGAACGGCGTACCGGGCAGCGTGAAACCGGCCCGGGCCGCCTCCAGCGCACCCCAGCCCGACCCGGTGGCCAGCGCTTCCTTCGGCTCCCGGTCGGCGTACGGCAGCCAGGCCGCGTACGCCGCGTCGACGTCCGCCCGCGGCAGGGCCACCTCCAGCCCGGCGGCGACCGCCTCCCGGGCCGCCGCCCAGTCCGCACCGTGCACCACCGCGGCATCGGCGGCCAGCGGCCCGTACGCCTCCAGCCAGGTGAAGGCACCGCCGGCGTCCAGGGGCACGTGCTCCAGCTGGGTACGGGCGAGTCCGGCCTGGATCTCGGCGTAGCCGCCGGTGCCCGGCTCGGTGAGCCACTGCTGCCAGCGCCGCCCGGCCCGGCCCGTGCCCCACCGGAAGAGCTTGCGGCCGCGCAGCACGTCGGTGGACGTCTGGACCAGGCCCCGGCCGGCCGCGTCGAGCGAGGTGATCCAGCGGCGGGCACCGTCGGGCACCTCGTAGAAGTAGTCGGCCGGGAATTCACTGCTCCCCGGGTACGTGCGGTCGGCGCCGTCCGATTCCGGGACCGGGACCCGGCGCAGGGTCCGCTCGTAGCCGAAGAGCCAGGCCTCGTCGGCGGGCGCCAGGACGCGGGTGCCCGCCTCTTCGGGGACCGCGATGTTGGACCACCAGTACACGGGCACGGTGTGGTGGTGCGGGTTCCGGATCCGTACGCCCACGTGGAGGAAGTCGGAGCCGTCCGGCAGCCACAGGTCCACCTGGAAGGGCAGATCGCGCAGCCGCTCCCATTCCCACAGCCGGAGCATCTCACCGCCGTCCGGCGCCGGGACCCGGGCAGCGTGCAGAGGGGCGCAGGAGAGGGTGGTGTGGCCGGTGGCACCGATGTTCCATTCGATGCCACCGGAGAACCACGCGCCGTTGAGGGCGAACGCGGCGGGCTGCAACACCGGGTTCCGGTAGAGCAGTTCGCGGTCGGTGGGCTTGTGGTGCAGGGAGTACACCCGGCCGCCCAGAGCGGGCAGGACGGTGGCGCGCAGCCGGTCGTTCTCGATGACCAGGGCGTCGAGGTCGGTGCTGCGGCGGTCCCGGCCGTATCCGTCGCGCCGCGCGACCGGCAGGAGCGACGTCAGCGGCCGGTATCCGATCTGGCGCGCCATGTCGGCGGGCAGCCCGGCGTCCCGGGGGATGTGGACACGGTGGAGGTCGTGGCCGCCTTGGAGGGCGGGGAGGGGGTTGTCCGGACCGAGGGGGGCGGCGGGAAGGGTCAGGGTGGTGCGTCGCACGCTCGTGGCCACGGCTGCCTCGCAGGGGGGACCGGCCACCTCGGCTTCGGCGGCCTCCTGTTGACCATGGAACCGCCTCCTCGCCGGTCTGGACAGGGCTTCTTCCGGCCCGCGGGGTCAGGGTTACGCAAAGGAAGGCCTCGGGAACGGTGCGATGCCGCCCCGGGAACGGTGCGATGCAATCGCATCGGAAAATCAGGAGCGCCGGCGGAGGCGGCCGCATAGCCTGGCGCTCCACCCCCAGCCTCCACCCCCAGCTCCACCCCCACTGACGCAGCGACAGGAGACGCGAGGACCATGGCGACCCAGCACACCTACCGGGTGATCGTCCGCGGCAAATGGGACGGCCTGACGGCCGCGTCCCGGGCGAAGCTGCTCGCCGAGGCCGGCCAACACGGGCTGTCGCAGTACAAGTTCACGCCCGAGGGTGCGCTGGCCTACGACGCCGCGCTGCACTCGTTCAGCTACCGCTGCGTCATCGTCTCGGACGCCGCGGACGGCGAGGAGATGGCGGCCGCCCTCGGCGAGGAGAAGGCGGAAGCAGCGCTGACCGCGGCCGGCCTCGGGTACCGCGACCTGCGGTCCACGGTCACCGACATGGACACCATGAAGATCAACCGCAAGTCCCGGTGAACGGGGGCCGAACGGGAGCTGGGGCGGACTCGGGCCCGGGCCCGGACTCGCGCTCCGACTCGGGCTCGGACCAGCGCTCCGGCTCGGACTCGGGCTCGGTGAAGCGCAGCCGGGTGCGGAGGACCGGCACCGTGCGGCCGAAGGTCACGGCCGTGGTGGGCACCGGCGTTACGTGGCCGGTGCCCCGTCCGTGACCATCTCACTGGTGATCGCCCAGCGTTCGTGGTCGCGCCAGGCGCCGTCGATGAAGAGGAAGTCCGGGGAGAACCCCTCGCGACGGAAGCCGGCGCGCCGGACGAGGGCGAGCGAAGAGGCGTTCTCCGGCTGGATGTTGACCTCCAGCCGGTGCAGGCCCAGCGCGCCGAAGGCATGGTGGAGCACCAGGCGCAGCCCCTCGCTCATCAGGCCTCGGCCGGCGGCGTGCGCGAAGGCGCCGTAGCCGATCGCACCGCAGCGGAAGGCGCCGTGCACGATGTTGTTGATCGTGAGGTAGCCCGCGATCCGGCCGGTGGTGAGCTCGCAGATCAGGAAGCCCTCGCGCTGGGGTTCCTGCAGCCTGAGCAGATAGGCGTCAAAGGCGGCGGCGTCGGTCGGCGGGTGGAGCCACGGCCGGTGCAGCTCGGCGCTGGCGCGCGCCCCGGCGGTGAACTCGTCCCGGTCGGCGGCGGTGAAGGGCCGGATGCCCACCCGCGGTCCGCGCGCGAGGTAGCGGTGGTTGATCGTCACCGGCAAATCGTACGGACGGCCGCACGGTACGGCCAGCGATTACGGGCAGCGCCACACCCTCGGCGCCGCCTCTCGGCGTCCCGCCCTCAGCACCACCTCTCAGCGCCACACCGGGGCGTCCGCGCCCACCCGGCCGGGCGGGGTCGCCCAGGTGTCCGGCGCGCCGTCGAAGCAGACCGGCGGCAGGGCGTGACGCAGCCGGCCGAGCGGACCGACGGTCTCCCGGAGGTGGTCCGCCGGGTCGTACCCACGGTCGCCGGGCTCCGCGGCACCGGCCGGCGGCCGCCCGGGCCCGTTCCTGAGTCCGTCCTCCGCCTTCCCCTCCCCCCTCCCCTTCCCATCGGTGCCCCCGCTCCCGTCGCCCTCCGACAGGTCGTGCATCAGCCAGTGGGCGGTGCGGGCCAGGGAGAGGGTGGCGAGGAACGGGCCGCCGGTGCGGGTCTGTTCGGTCAGTGCGCGGAGTACGGCGGCGGCCAGCAGATAGCCGGTGCCGTGGTCGAGGGCCTGGGCGGGGAGCGCGCCGGGGGTCCCGTCCGGGCCCGCCTCGACGGCGGCGATGCCGGTGGCCACCTGCACCAGGCTGTCGAAGCCGCGCCGCCCGCCCCAGGGGCCGTCGTCGCCCCACGCGGAGAGGCGGGCCACCACCAGCCCCGGGCGGCGGGCGGCCAGCTCCCCGGGGGCCAGGCCGAAACGGTCGAGGGCGCCCGGGCGGTAGCCGGTGACCACGACGTCGGCGCGGGCGAGCAACTCCTCGAAGGTGGCCCGGCCGGCGGCCGAGCCGAGGTCGAGGGCGGTGGACCGCTTGCCGAATCCGGTGTCGCTGTGCGCGTCCTGGCTCTCCGGCAACTGCGGTGCGTCGATGCGCAGCACGTCCGCGCCGAGCAGGGCGAGGGTGCGGGTGGCGACCGGGCCGGCGATCACCCGGGTCAGGTCTAGGACCCGCAGACCGGCGGCGGGCCGCACCGGGTGCCCCACGAGCGGCGGCAGGACGCGCGGCGGTCCACCGGCGTCGAGCGGGCCCAGGGTCAGCAGCGGACGGGCGGCCACCGCCGCGCCCTGCGGATGCCGCGCCCACTGCCCGGGCGTACGCGCCGCGACGGCCAGCCCGCCGGCCGCGTACACGGTCTCCTCGATCTCCTCGGCCGCGCGCCCGGCCAGCTCGGCCTCGACCTCCGGGGCCCCGGCACCGTCCGGCAGACCGAGCGCCCGGAGCAACCGGGCGCGGTGGTGCGGGTAGTTGGCGTGGGTACGCACCCAGCCGTCGGCGGCCCGCCAGAAGCGGGACAGCGGCGCGAACGCCGGCGCCGGACGGCCGTCGATCCGGAGGTGGCGTTCACTGACGAAGGCGGTGGCGACCGCCCCGTCGTCGACGCGTACGGCGGGTACCGGGCCGCCGCGGCGGGCCGCCGCCAGCTCGGCCGCGGCGAGCGCGCACACGGCCACCGTGCCCCGTGCCAAGGTGCCCACCGCAAGCCGCGCCGGCAGCAGACCGCCCGGTCCGCGGTACGCGACCCGCTCGATCAGCCCCGGCTCACCTCCGAGCGCCGCCCACGCCGAAGCGGTGCCGCGCCCGCCCCCCTCACCCTGTCGTTGCCCCATACAGGCAGTCTGCCACGGCCCCCGCGACCCGCCGGAACCTACTGCGGCCGGCTCCGGGCCCCGCCGGCGCCGCCCACCCCCGTGTGGCCGCGCCGCCGGTGCCCCCGCCGTCAACTCCGCGCGCGCCCGCCCCCCGTGACGTGCGCGTGCGGACTCAGGTCCCTCCGTAGGCGACCGATCTTCACCGGTTCACCACCGATCGGCCGAGGCCCGCCTCGTGTCCGTCGTCGTACCAGGACGCCGGCGAGAGGTCGGTGGGCTCCGGTGGTTCGGTGGCCCCGCCAAGGTCGGCTGCCGCCGCGAGGGCCCCGTAGCGCAGGTCCCAGTCGTGCGCGCTGCGGGTGTCCGGTGGCACGAGGCGGTCCCCCTCTCGGAGGTAGGTCAGCAGCCTCTCGTGCGGAGAGGACTGACGTTCACTCATGGATGCTCCCCATTTCGGATGTGCAGGACCGGGGCGGGATAGGTCCCACCCTGAAGCCGCGTTGACGCACGGCCTCGGGGCGGGATCCAGCCCGGCAGGCGGCGCCGGGACGGTGGGCGGGCGGCGGCCGCCAAGGTGCGGCCGCCGGGAGCCCGTGGCCTACGCCGGTTCCAGGTCCTCGTCCTCCCGCCAGAACTTCGCCTTCGCCTCGGCCGCGGCCAGCTGCCGGCTCACCGTCGCCGAGGAGATCTCCAGCAGTTCCGCGATCTCGGTGCCCTTCAGGCCCCAGACGTGGGTGAGCTCCCAGACCGCCGCCTGCCGCTCGTCGGCGATCGCCGCCTTCACCGACTCCAGCAGCTCCAGGTATTCGAGGCCGGCGGCCGGGTCCGGGCCGAACCGCCGCCCGTGCTCAGGTGGTTCGTCGTACGGCCGCTCGCCCGAGGAGCTCTTGCGCCAGTGGTCGCGGAGCTTGTTGCGGGCCACCACGGTCGCGAAGACCAGGACCGGCTTCTCGAACCTCGTGCCCTTGCGGAACTCCTGGAAGATGGCGATGCACACCTCCTGGGTGATGTCCTGGGCCAGGTGGTAGTCGTGGGTGACCCGCGTGACCGAGGCGATCAGCCGCGGCTCGACGGTACGCAGCGCCTCCATCAGCTCGGCCTCGCGCTCCTTGGACAGCCGGCGGGGTGACTCCGCGGAGTCGCTTCCGCCCCCTGAGAGCTGCCTCATGTGTCGTCCCTCTCCGCTGACCGGGTACCGCTCGGGGGTCCCGGGCTCCCTGGAAGGACGGGACGGGGGCCGGAAGTTTTTCATCGGGCCGGGATGAAAATTCCGGCCGCCCCGGCGGGACTTGACGGTATGGACACTCGCACCGCACTCGCCCTCGTGCTCGGCGGCCTCGCCGTCTACCTCGCCTACGTCAACCCGGTGCTCGGCGCCGCCCTGGGCATCGGCGTCGTGGTGGTCACCTTCCTGCTCACGCTCCTGGAGAAGTAGCCCGGCCGCTCAGGTCCGCACCGCCGCCTCCCGCTCGGCCGCGGTCGGGGCGGCGAGGGCCAGGCGGCGGTGGATGCGGCGGAGCATCGTGCGGGCCATGAAGGGGTGGACGCGGCGGACCACCGCGAAGTAGAGCCGGCCGGCCGTGTTGTGAATGCGGACGACCGTGCCGAGGGTGACGGTGCCGTCCGCGACCAGGAGCGAGGCGCGGAAGTCGAGGTGCCGGGCGTCCTCGCCGAGCAGCAGCTCCTGGTCCGTCCGGCCGACGACCGGGAAGGGGGCGCCGCGCAGTACGCCCTGCCACTCCTCCGGGGCGTCCGGCAGGCCGGGCCGGAGATCCAGCTGCCAGGCGTCCTCGAAGTCGGTGCGCGGGAAGGCCCGGCGCGCGAGCCGCGCGGCGGCGGGCAGTTCGACCGCCCGGGCGCGGTCCCACGCCAGGCGGTGCAGCAGGCGGATCCACGGGGAGCGGCGGGGTGGCGGTATCCGCCGTCCCGCGGCGGCCCGTTCGATGTTGTCGAAGAGCTCCTGGACGACGGTGCGGTGCATCGCACGGATCGCGACGGTCCACAACAGCCTCCGGACGGGCGGGAGTTGTGCCTCCAGGAGGTGTTCCACGCGGCAGCGGTCGGGGCCGTCGGGGCGGACGGTGACCTCGTGCCGGCCGCGGCTGCCGTCGGTGAAGTCGAAGCGGATGCGGCGGCCGGGCTCGTACGCGCCGACGCGGTAGCGGACGAAGCCGTGGCCGCCGTCCGCGCCGACGCCCAGCGGGCGGTCGAAACGCATCGGGGGCCAGGCCGGCGCGGGGAAGAGCGGGTCGTGGTCGCTGCCGAGCCGGTCGAGCAGGGCGCCGACGGTCTCGGCCGGGGCCTGGACGGTGCGGGAATGGACGTCGCGAACGGTACGCACGGAGCACCTCCATACGGTGGCGTATGTTTTACCGTACGGTAGCGTATGGACATGGCACGACAGCAGCGGGTGAAGGAATCCGGCGGCGTCCCCCGGCAGCGGCTGACCGCGCAGGACTGGGCCGACGCCGCCCTCGCGGCCATCGGCGAGGGCGGTCTCGCGGCGGTGGCCGTGGAGCCGCTGGCCGCCCGGCTCGGCACGACGAAGGGCAGCTTCTACTGGCACTTCGCCAACCGGGAGGCGCTGGTCGAGGCCGCCCTGGAGCGCTGGGAGCAGCTCGGCACGGAGGCCGTGATCACCGAGGTCGAGGCCGAGCCGGACCCCGGCGAGCGGCTGCGCCGGCTGCTGCTGCACGCCGCGAACCGGTCCGCCGAGGACCCCTTGGAGGTCTCCCTGCTCGCGACCGCGGCGCAGCCCAGGGTCGCGGCCGCACTGGCCCGGGTCACCGAACGGCGGATCGGCTACGTCGCCTCGCTCTTCGCGGAGCTGGGCTTCCCCGAGGAGGAGGCGCGCCGGCGCGGACTGCTGGCGTACACCGCCTACCTCGGGCACACCCAGCTGGCGCACGCCGTCCCGCGGAGCCTGCCGGACGCGGCCGCGCGCGAGCACTATCTGGACGACGTGATCGACATGCTGGTGCGTCCGCTGTGACGGCTGGCAGGAGGAGGTACCGGTGCCCGAACTCGACCGAAGATGAACCAAGTTGGCCGATCTACGCGTAGACGCGCCATGTGCCCGAGGCATGAAGTGGAGATCAGCGCGGCGAATACGGCGCGCAGGTGCGTTGACATCCCACACCCGAGTGGTTCGAGTCCACTCCAACCCCCCTCGCCCGGGAGGCATGTCGTGACCGAAGCCATTTCCTACTTCCAGGACCGCACCTGTCCCTACCACCCACCCAGTGCCTACCAGCCGCTCCGGGAGGCCGGACCGCTGACGCAGGTGACCTTCTACGACGGCCGCAAGGTATGGGCGGTCACCGGCCACGCCGAGGCGCGGGCGCTGCTGAGCGACCCGCGGCTGTCGGCCGACCGGCAGAACCCGGCCTTTCCGATCCCCTTCGAGCGGTTCGCGGCGATCCGCCGGGTCCGCACCCCGCTGATCGGGGTGGACGACCCGGAGCACAACACCCAGCGCCGGATGCTGATCCCCAGCTTCAGCGTCAAGCGGACCGCCGCGCTGCGGCCGGAGATCCAGCTGATCGTCGACGAGCTGATCGACCGGATGCTGGAACAGGGCCCGCCGGCCGAGTTGGTCTCGGCGTTCGCGCTGCCGGTCCCCTCGATGGTGATCTGCGCGCTGCTCGGCGTCCCGTACGCCGACCACGAGTTCTTCGAGGAGGAGTCCCGCCGCATCCTGCGCGGCCGCTCGGCCGAGGAGGCGGAGGACGCCCGGGCCAAGCTGGAGGAGTACTTCGCCGGGCTGATCGCCGACAAGGAGAAGCGCCCGGGCGACGGACTGCTCGACGAGCTGATCGAGGACCGGCTCCGGGCCGGCGCCCTGGAACACGACGAGCTGGTCCGGCTCGCCATGATCCTGCTGGTGGCCGGCCACGAGACCACCGCCAACATGATCTCGCTCGGCGTCTTCACACTGCTCGAACACCCCGAGCAGCTGGCGCAGTTGAAGTCCGAGGAGAGCCTGATGCCGACCGCGGTGGAGGAGCTGCTGCGGTTCCTGTCCATCGCCGACGGCCTGCTGCGGGTGGCGAAGGAGGACATCGAGGTCGGCGGTCAGCTGATCCGCGCCGACGACGGCGTGCTGTTCCCGGCGTCCCTGATCAACCGCGACGAGAACACCTACCCCGCGCCCGACCGGCTGGACTTCGGGCGGTCCGCCCGGCACCACGTCGCGTTCGGCTTCGGCATCCACCAGTGCCTGGGCCAGAACCTCGCCCGGGCGGAGCTGGAGATCGCGCTCCGTTCGCTGTTCACCCGGATCCCGGATCTGCGACTCGCCGTACCGGCTGCCGAGATTCCGTTCAAACCGGGGGACACTCTCCAAGGCATGATCGAACTGCCGCTGGCCTGGTAGCGGCCATGGCGGCGGACGAACGAAAGGGGTCCGGCATGCGGATCACCATCGACCAGGACGTGTGTATCGGCGCCGGCCAGTGCGCCCTGACCGCCCCCGCGGTGTTCGACCAGGACGACGACGGCTTCGGCCTGGTGCGTCCCGGCCGCGAGGACGGCGCCGGCGACCCGCTGGTACGGGAGGCCGCCCGGGCCTGCCCCGTGCAGGCCATCACGATCACGGACGACTGAGCCGACACCCGTCCACCCCCTCCGCTACCGCAACACCCCCTGGGTGACCGGCAGTTCGAGGACCCCGGTGTCCTCGGGCGCGCTGGTGACCGTCACCGGCTTCACCCCGCGATTGCCCGCGTAGGCGGAGTCGCTCGCGGCGAGGGTGAAGCGCAGTCGGTGCCCCGGCTCCCAACGGTGCACGATGCCCGGCAGTTCCACGGTGAACCGCCGGGTCACATCGGGCACCCGGGCCGGGGCCACCAGCCGGTGCACCAACGTCTGCTTGCCGTCCGGCGCGACGTCGTAGAGCTTCGCGAAGAGCACGAGCTTGTCGGCCGCGTCGGCGGAGTTCTGCACCTGCTCGGTCCGCGGCGAGACCACCTTCAGCGTCACCCTGGGCGCGCCCACCACGTCCACCGGCCGGCCGGTGACCGGCGCGGACGTCCAGTCCAGATGCGTTCCGCGGGCGTCGAACGCTGCCGGGTCGGGCAACCGGAGCATCCCGGCCAGCGAACTCTCCGAATGGCTGGTGGCGACCCGCAGATTGCGGTACTCGCGGCTGCCGCGCACCACCTTGGCCCGGTTGTCGACGAGCTTGCCGTCGCCGGACAGATACAGCCGCCGGCTGCCGCCCGCCGGGAAGGCGGCCGAGGTGGCGTAGGTGTTCCCGCCGGTCACCCAGTCCCGGTAGTACGCGAAGGCCGGCCCGGTGCCGGTGTGCGTGCGGTGCCGCAGATAGCGGCCGAACCAGGCGAGGATCCGGCGTCCGACGTAGCTGCCCTCCATATTGCCCTTGGCGAGGCTGAGTTCACCCGCGGGCGGGTTCTTGATGCCGCCGCTGTGGCCCCAGTACTGCCAGATCATCTTCGCCGGGGTGCCCTGGGCGGTGAGGGCGCGGTAGGTGGCGGAGGCCTCGTTGAGGTTGAAGAGGCTGTCGGCCTGGCCCTGGACCAGCAGCGTCGGCGCCGTGACGGACTTCAGGTACGAGACGGGAGAGACGCTGCGCGCATAGCGGAGCATGGCCTCGGTGTGGGCTGCCGGGTACTTCCCGGAGTCCAGCAGCCGCTTGGTCCCGCAGGCCCGCGCGACGAAGTGCAGACAGCCCGCGCCGCCGGTCCGCGACGGGTCGATGCCGGGGTGCAGCAGCCCCTGCGCCTCGCCGATCAGGAAGAACCCGTTGGTCCACTGCCATTTGTAGGCGCCCGGTACCGGTCCGCCGACGCCCTGCCGGCGACCGGCGTTGTTGGGGTCCAGGGAGTAGGACAGGTCGTTCCAGGTGATCAGCGGCACCAGGGCGTCCACCCGGTGGTCGACGGCGGCCGTCGCCAGCTGGATCGCCCCGCCGTAGGACCCGCCGATCATGCCGACCCGAGGGTCGCCCCGGCCGTCCTTGGCGACGTAGTCGAGGCGGGTGCCGTTGTCGGCGGTCCGCGATCCGGCCAGCAGATCGACGAGTTGGCTCGCCGCCCGGCCGTCGGTCCGGGGATCGTCCAGGGAGATCGGGCAGCCGGTCCTGCCGAAGCCGAGGCCGGAGTAGGCCAGCGCCACATAGCCGCGGGCGGCGAACGCCTTGGCGAGGGCGTCGGTGGAGCCGTCCGCCTTGCTGCCACCGAACCCGTTGGTGGTCAGCACGGCGGGCGCGGAGTGGGCCGCGTCCACGCCGGACGGTCGGTAGACGTCGGTGTCGACGGTGCAACTGCGGCCGCCGGCACGGACGGTGACCTTGAGCGCGGTGACGGTGTACGGCCCGGCGGCCGCGGCCGAGGGGCCGGTCAGGGCGAGGGGCGCGGCGAGGGTGGTGCCGGCCAGCAGGGCGAGGGACGTGCGGAGCAGCGGACGGGACACGGCTCGGAACTCGCGGGGCACCAGGACCTCCAACGGGGACACGGCGTACCAACCAGTCGGTAACGGCGTTCATGTTGTGACACGAGTATCGACGTGTCAACGCTCCCGGACGCCGTTTGCCGTAGGGACGTCAGTTCGCCACCGTCCGCCGCGGACCTCCTAATTGGGCCTACGGCGGACGCGGCCGCCGGTCACTCGCGGAGCTCCAGCGGCGGGACCTCGTCGCACGGGAAGCCGAAGGTCCGGGCGTAGAGGGCGAGTTCCGCCTCCAGGGAGCGGACCAGGGTCTCCGCGCGGCGGAAGCCGTGTCCCTCGCCGGGAAAGGCCAGATAGGCGTGCGGTACCCCGCGTCCGGCCACCTCGGCGAGGAAGCGCTCGCACTGCGCGGGCGGGCAGATCACGTCGTCCAGCCCCTGGAGCAGCAGGAACGGCGCGGTGATCCGGTCCGCGCGGTGCAGCGGCGAGCGCTCGCGGTAGCGGTCGGGGACCTCGGCGAACGGGCCCACCAGCGACTCCAGGTACCGGGACTCGAAGTCATGGGTCCCGCCGTTTGCCCAGTCGGAGAGGTCCAGCACGGGGTAGCTGATGGTGCCGCAGGCGTAGAGGTCGGTGGAGGTCAGCGAGGCGGCGGTGGTCCAGCCGCCGGCGCTGCCACCGCGGATGGCGAGCCGGGCGGGGTCGGCGGTGCCCTCCTCGGCCAGCGCCCGGGCGACCGCCGCGCAGTCCTCCACGTCCACCACGCCCCACTGGCCGCGCAGCCGCTCGCGGTAGGCGCGGCCGTAGCCGGTCGAGCCGCCGTAGTTGACCTGGGCGACGCCGATGCCCCGGGAGGTGAAGTAGGCGATCTCCAGGTCGAGCACCAGCGGCGCGCGGCTGGTGGGGCCGCCGTGCGCCCAGATCACATAGGGCGGCGGCAACTCGCCGTCCACAGCGCTGTGTTCGGGGTTGTGCGGGGGATGGATGTGCGCGTGCACGTCCCGGTCGCCGGGGCCGCGGAAGGTGCGGTGCCGCGGCCGGGGGTAGTAGGCCGGGTCCACGACGTCGGTGTGCCGGCAGGCGATCGCCCGGGCGCGCCCGGTGCAGGTGTCCAGCTCGACGACCTCGTACGAGCGGTCCGGGCCGCCCGCGATGCCGACGACCCGGCTGCCGTGCGCGGCGAGCGTGGGCGTCCACTCCGTCCAGGGGCCGGCGGCGTCGACGAGGTCGCCGCTGACCGGGTCGAGGATGCCCAGCGTCATGGCGCCGCGGCCGTGCAGCACCGCGAGGGTGCCGTTCTCCAGCGGCAGGAACCAGCGCTCGCCGACGTTCCACAGCGGGCCGCCGAACTCCTCCTGCCGGGCGGGGCACAGGCCGCGGCTCGTCACCACGCCGTCGTCCTGGGCACCGGGGTGGAGGCGCCGGAGCTCCCACCAGCCGCCGGGGTCCGAGACGAACAGCAGCGAGCCGTCGGCGTCCCACTCGATCTGCACCACGGACTCGCCGCTCGCGCCGCCGCCCGGAGCGGTCGGGCCGAGGTCGCCGGCCACCGGCCGGACGGCGGTGAACTCGCCCTTGCCGGTGACCTCGGCGAGCATGACGAGCGTGCCGTCCCAGGGCATCCGGGGGTGGTCCCAGGCGAGCCAGGCCGCCCTGTCACCGTCCGGGGAGATCCGCGGACCGGTCACGAACCGGTGCCGGTCGTCGCTCAACTCCCGTACGGACTGCCGGTGTCCGGCCGCCGAGCCGTCGAGCGGGACGGCCGCGATCACCCGCCGCACGTCCGTCGGCCCCTCGCCGGTGAACTCCTCCAGGACGCACCACACCTCGCCCAGCTCGGGGCGCAGCACCGGATCGACCCAGCGCAGCCCCTCCCCCACCACGGACAGCGGGGTGAGCGGGCGGGGCTCCCGGCCGCTGTCCGGTTCGAAGGCGTACAGCCGCTGGTCGGCGAAGTCGCAGAAGACGATCAGCGGTCCGCGCTCGGTCACGGTTCCGGCCCAGGGCAGGCCGCCGTACTCCAGCACCCGGCTGCGGACGTTCCACGGCGCGGGCAGCACCGTCTGCTCGGTGCCGTCCGGCCGCCGGCGGACCAGCGCCCGGCGGCCGCCCTCGGCGGGGCGCGGCTCGGTCCACCACACCTCGTCGCCGACCACGCCGACGAAGGCCGGCCGGCCGTCGTGCGCGGCGACCGTCCGGGCATCTACCGGGGACGTCCAGCTGCCGTAAGGGGCCGTGGTCACCATGGTGCGGATCCTCTCCTCCACCGGTCGGGCGGGGCGCGGGCCGGTCAGGCCGCGCGCAGGAAGTGGTCGAGGACCCGGACACCGAAGTGCAGCCCCCCGACCGGTACGCGCTCGTCCACGCCGTGGAAGAGCGCCTGGTAGTCGAAGCCCTCGGGGAGCTTCAGCGGCGAGAAACCGTAACCGGTGATGCCCAGCCGGGAGAACTGCTTGGCGTCCGTGCCGCCGGACATGCAGTACGGGACGACGTGGCCGTCCGGGTCGAAGGCCTCGACGGCGGCCCGCATCGCGGCGTACGTCGGTGTGTCCACCGGGGCCTGCAGGGCGACCTCGCGGTGGTGGTACTCCCAGTCCACCTCGGGGCCGGTCAGCTCGTCCAGGGTGGTGCGGAACTCCACCTCGCCGCCGGGGACGACCCGGCCGTCGATGTGTGCCACGGCGGAGCCGGGGATCACATTGACCTTGTAACCGGCGGACAGCATCGTGGGGTTGGCGCTGTTGCGGACGGTCGGTTCGACGAGCTTGGCGGACGGGCCGAGCTTGCCGAGGAGGGCGTCGACATCGCAGTCCGGCGCGTCCACGTCGACGTCCAGGCCGTGCAGGGCGACCAGTTCGCGCAGTGCGGCCCGTACGGTCGGGGTGAGCCGGACCGGCCATTCGTGCTCGCCGATCCGGGCCACCGCGCCGGCCAGCCGGCTGACCGCGTTGTCGTGGTTGACCTTCGAGCCGTGCCCGGCCCGGCCCCGGGCCGTCAGCTTGAGCCAGGCGGTGCCGCGCTCCCCCGCCGCGATCGGGTACAGCTGCATCCCGCCGCCGGCGTGGAAGGTGAACGCCCCGGATTCGCTGATGCCTTCGGTGCAGCCGGCGAACAGCGGGGCGTGCCGGTCGGCCAGGAAGCCCGAGCCGTCCTCGGCGCTGGCCTCCTCGTCGGCGGTGAAGGCCAGCACGATGTCGCGGCGCGGCCGGACGCCGGTGCGCGCCCAGTGCCGTACGGCGGCGAGCACCATTGCGTCCATGTTCTTCATGTCGATGGCGCCGCGGCCCCAGACCACGTCGTCGACGACCTCGCCGGAGAACGGGTGCACGGTCCAGTCGGCGGCTTCGGCGGGGACCACGTCGAGATGGCCGTGGACCAGCAGGGCGTCGGCCGCGGGGTCGGTGCCCTCGATGCGGGCGACGACGTTGGTGCGGCCCGGGGTGCGTTCCAGCAGGGTCGGTTCGATGCCGGCGTCGGCCAGTCGCTCGGCGACGTACTCGGCGGCCGGGCGCTCCCGGCAGGTGCCGTCGCCGGCGTTGCTGGTGTCGATCCGGATCAGGTCGGAGGTGAACCGCACCACCTCGTCCAGCGCCTGCCGGTCCACCCCGGCCGCGTGGCCGGCGGCGCCCTCTTGCTCGGTCTTCTCAGCCATATTCTTCCTCCACGGCGGACGACACGACGGTGGTGACCGCCTTGAAGCACCGGATGGCTTCGTACATGTTCCGACTGGTATACGCGACCCGGCGCTCCGCGCTGCGCTCCACGCCGGGCACGCAGGTCGCGGCACCCACCAGATGCTGCGCGTCGAACTCCAACTCGACGTGGAACGGGCCCCGGCGCGCCGCCTCGTGACGGACCGCCAGCGCCGTGCCCATGGCGGCCGCGGCCCGGATGTCGGCGGCCGTACGGGTCGGTGGCCGGCAGACCGCGGCGTAGCGCGAGACGTAGTCCTTGACCGCCACGGCGGGCGCCTCGGGGGCGTATCCCTGGGCGTCCTGGCAGGTGCGGTCGTCGCCGGTGACCAGGACGACGGGCACGCCGTACTCGGCGACGACGAGGGAGTTGAGATAGCCCTCGCTGGCGCGGGTGCCGTCGACCCAGACGCCGGTCAGGGTGTTGGCGAGGTAGGTGTGGGCGAGGACGCCTTCGGTACCCGCGCCGGTGTGGTAGCCGACGAAGGCGATGCCGTCGACGTCGCCGTGCTGGACGCCCTCGACCATGCTGAGCGACTTGTGCCGGCCGGTGAGCATCTGTGCCCGTTCGTCGAGCTTCTCCAGCAGGAGGTTGCGCATCGACCAGTGGGCCTCGTTGACGAGCACCTCATCGGCCCCGCCGTCGAAGAATCCGGCGATCGCCGCGTTGACGTCGGAGGTGAACATGTGGCGGCAGCGTTCCCACTGCGGCTTGCCCGGCAGCACGTCCGCGGGCCAGGTCACGCCGGTGGCGCCCTCCATGTCGGCGGAGATGAGGATCTTCACGGTCACCAGTCCTATCGCAGGCAGCAGGCGGTATGCACGATTTTGGACATCACTCGTTCACAACGTTTCCGAGGCACCGAACGCGCCCGGCATGGCATGACACCTCGTCCGGAACCCTCCAGGACCACCGAGTTGGCCGCAACATCGTGACGCCCTCGTAGCGCACGCAGGTGACGCGGACATGCTCGTGTGGCACCGTATTCCACACAGTTTCTGTCGCAAAGCGGAAGGGCATCCGCCAGAATTCCGATGGAGTTCTGACGGACTTCTGTCAGCCGCCGACGCCCCCAGCCCGGTGGGATAG
Source organism: Streptomyces sp. NRRL S-337 (assembly GCF_000720175.1). Classification (GTDB taxonomy): domain Bacteria; phylum Actinomycetota; class Actinomycetes; order Streptomycetales; family Streptomycetaceae; genus Streptomyces; species Streptomyces siderophoricus. Next base: position 29,029 of record NZ_JOIX01000037.1, on the reverse strand, counting down.
AACGTCCCGAACCGGCCTCCCACATGAGGAGACAGAGGCAGAATCATGAGCACAACACGTAACGCCAGCCCGTTAGTACAACCCGGCGACCCGCAGGCGGACGGCGGTGACGAGCAACTGGCCGTCCTCACCGAGCTGGTCATCCACTCCCTTTGCGAGCGCAATCCGGGCTTCCGGGAATTCCTGGAGCGGAACGACGGGGCGCAGGTCACCCGGCTGATCGCGGACGTCCTGCGGGCCGGCCGGCCGCTGCCGGCCACCGTGCGGGCGGTCCGGCTGGCGACCGCCACCGACCTCCACCTCGTCGCCGCGGCGCTCGGCGACTGCCTGGTCAGCCTGCCGGACGAGGCGCCGGGGCTGCTGATCCCCGGCGCGCTCGCCGAGGGCGACGAGGGCCGGGCCCGACTGAAGGGCATCCTGCGCCACCGCGCCGCCGCGGTCGGCCATGCGGTGCCACCGCAGGACGCCGCCGCCTCGGTCCGTGCCGCCTCCCGCCTGCTGGAGCTGGCCGCCCGGTGCGACGGCCCCGCCGCGGGCGTGGCGTTCGTCGACGACCATCTCTCCAGCCTGCTGCTCCTCCAGGACGAGTCGCTCACCCGCACCCTCATCGCCCGCCGGCTCAGGCCGCTCGCGGGCCTGTCACCGGAGCGGTGCGCGCGCTTGGAGGCGACACTGCTGGCCTGGCTGGGCGGAATGGGCGCGCCGGAGGTGGCCAAGGCGCTCAGCATCCATCCGCAGACCGTGCGGTACCGGATGCGCCAGCTGGAGAAGCTCTTCGGCGCCCGGCTGCGCGATCCGCGGACCCGCTTCGAGATCGAGCTGGCCCTGCGCGGCCGACGGCTGATGGCGGGCGCCCACCGCCGACGGACCGCCGCGTCCCGCCGGCCACGCCCCAGCCGCCTCCGCCAACCGGTGCCACGCCCCTAGCGGCACGCCCCAGGGCGCCGCGCCACCCACCCCGCGTGCCGCACCCCTCCCCTCCATCCGCTCCGCCCGGCCCGCCCCGTCCGTCCCCATTTGGCGAATCTCACACCCGAGCCACACCTCCCAAATACGGACATAGCACCCCATATTCCGAGGGTGTCCTCCGGCCTGCCCCGTATCGTCACCGTGACCCATGAAGGGCGCACCGCCGCCGCACGCGGCTGCGCCGGCCCGACCGCCTCCGGTCACTCCAGGGCCGACCCGCCACCGGCGGGGCCCCGATACAGCGGGACAGGAACCACCCCCATGCACGGATCACGCCTCCACGGACGACGCCCCACCACCGGTACGCGCCGCGGGCTGGCCGCGCTGGTGGCCGCCGGATCACTGCTCACGGTGCTCACCTCGGCGACCCCGGCCGCGGCCGGCACCGCCAGCGCCCCGGTGGCCGGCGCCAAGGTCGTCTGCAGCTCCAAGAAGCCCGGCCTGGCCCCGGCCTTGTCCCACGACCTCGCCGACGCCCTGCACGGCCGGCGGAGCGCCTCGGCGCTGGCCGTCTACGACCGCCGCACCGGCACCCGCTGCGCCTTCAAGTCCGGCACCCACTTCGACTCGGCGAGTGTGGTGAAGGTCACCGTGCTCGGTGCACTGCTGCGGCAGGCCGAGGAGGCGCACCGGAAGCTGACCCCGCACGAGGTCAAGCTGACCACCGCCATGATCACCAAGTCGGACAACGACGCGACCAACGCCCTGTGGCACCAGATCGGCCCGGCCGGCGTCCAGCGCTTCCTGGACCTCGCCGGGATGCGGGACACCGTGCCGGGCCGCGGCGCGAGCTGGGGCCTCACCCAGGTCACCGCCGCCGACCAGCTCACCCTGATGCAGCTGCTCACCACGGACGGGGCGGTGCTCGGCCCGGCCTCCCGCGGCTACGCACTCGACCTGATGCACCGGGTGGCGGCCGACCAGCGCTGGGGCGTACCGGCCGGCGCCCCGGCCACCGCGACCGTCCACGTCAAGAACGGCTGGCTGCCGCGGGACACCGGCGGCTGGCGGATCAACAGCGTCGGCACCTTCACCGGCCACGGCCACGACTACGGCATGGCCGTCCTCTCCACCGGCAACGCGACCATGGACTACGGGGTCGCCACGGTCGAGGGCGCCGCCCGCGTCATCCACCGCGACCTGCAGCGCTGAGCCGGCCGCCCGCGGGCGGCCACGGCACCTTCCTAGGCGAGCTCGGTGGCACAGCCGTCCCGGCGGCTGATCTCCAGCACCGGACAGCCCAGCTCCAGGACCTGTGCGACGATCCGGGCGCTCAGGCCGGGACTCAGGTCCGGCAGCAACTCGGTTGAGCGGCCGACCAGTTCGGCGGCGCCGGGGAGAGCGGCGTCGGTCGGCTCGGTGCCGGTGTGCCGGGCGAATCCGGGCATCCAGCGCTCACCTCCGGCGCCCGGCCCGCCCGGGCCGTCGGGCAACAGGGCGGTGTCCGCGGCGAGGACGAGAGTCGGCCCGGGGCCAGGGGCGGCGAGCGGGTACGCCCACCACAGCAGGTCCACGGGCCCCGCCCCGCCGGTCGTCATCCGGGCCCGGCCCGCGGTGGGGTAGGACGTCCGACCTCCCGACGAGGCGTGCGGACCACCGTGCCCGTCGCACCCCTCCGCACCGCTGTCGCCGAGGGCACCCGTGACCGGCATCAGGTCGAGCGCGGGGGTGCCCACCGCCTCCGCGCGGCCGGGCCCGAAGAGCCGGTGGGCGCCGCTGTTCCAGTGGGAGATCCGGCCGTCCGCGGCCACCACCACGACCGCAAGCGGAATCCGCTCCGGCAGCGCGTGGCGCGGCTCGGCCACCCGGGCTGCCGTACCGGGCCGGCTGGCGGCGTCCGACCGGCCACGCTCCACGGGCGATTGCTTCCTGGTACCCCGATCGTGCCTCACCGCCACCACGCTACGGCCGCGGGCCGACGCGGTGGGCGGCATTTCCCCAAGAGGCCGAACAGGTGGTATGCCCCCACAACAGGCGCCCGGTCACCGCCCGTTGGAGCGCGGTCAGTCCTCGTGCCCGAGCTGGAGGTCGCGTTCGGTGCGGCCGCCGCCGGCCACCTGGAGGACGGTGGCCACCGGCGGGTATCCGGCGGCGACCACGGTGTACTCGCCGGCCGCGAGGTCCACGAAGCGGAACAGCCCGTCGGGCCCGGTGACGGCGGTGTCGACGACATTGCCCGCGACGTCCAGCAGGGTGACCCGGGCGTCCTCGACGGGGCGTCCGCCACCGGCCCGTACGGTCCCGCGCAGCACCGCACCACCCGCGAGTTCGATGTCCTGGCGGGTCTCCCGCGACGCCTGGACGGTGACCGGCAGCGCCGCCGGCCGGTACGCCGGTGCGCTGGAGGCGAGGGTGTACTCGCCGGCCACCAACTCCCCGATGACATAAGCGCCTTCGCGTCCGCTGCGGGTGGTCGCGACGACCTCGCCGCGCACATCGGTGAGGGTGACCATGGCATCGCGTACGGGGGTGCCGTCCGCGGTGGTGACGGTGCCGGCCAGCCGCCCGGCGCCGCCGAGGACCACGTCCAGTTCGACCGGCCGTTCGCCGACGGTCACGGTCACGGCCTGCGGCTGGTGGCCGCCGGCGGCCGCGATCAGCACGTAGGAGCCGGGTCCGGGGGTGCTCAGGGCGTACCGCCCGTCCTCGCCGGAGGCGCCGCGGCCGATCTGCCGCCCGGTGACGTCGATGAGGGTGAGCGCGGCCCGCGGCACGATGGAGCCGTCGTGGTGCCGTACCGCCCCGCACACCGGGATGCCCTGATGCCCACCACCGGAGAAACGGGAACCACGGCGGTAACCACTCCCGGGGAACGTCGGGTTGAGGGCCTCCGGGTCCACGGCGGAACGGGCCTGCGGCACGGCGGTCGGCACGGTCTGTCCAGTCGGTTCGGCAGCTACGGAAGGCCCGGCAGGTCCCGCCGATTCGGTCGGCTCGCCGTAGGTGGTGGGCCGGTCCGGGGTCGGGGAGGTCTGCGGGGCGTGAGAGGCGTGGGACACCAGTGTTTTCTCTTTCAGGAAGAAGGCGAGCACGAGGCCCAGGACGAGCACCGGAACGAGGGAGAAGAAGACCCTCGGCACGGCGTGGGCGTAGGCGGCGACGGAGCCGTCGCGCAGGGAGGCGGGCAGCGCGCGCAGCAGTTGCGGGATGATCGACTCCGGGTCGGGCAGCCACCGCGACACCGGCGGCCGGCCGGGGAGCCGGCGGGTCAGCCGGTCGGCGAAGAGGATGCCGAAGAGGGCCACGCCGAGGCTGCCGCCGAGGTGCCGGAATCCGTGGTTGGCGCTGGTCGCGGTGGCGAGGTCGCGGGCGCGTACGGAGTTCCGGGCGGCGAGCACCAGCACCGGCAGCACGAGGCCGAGGCCCAGGCCCACGAGGGCCGTCAAGAGGCTGGAGGTCTCCCTGGGGGTGCCCGGAGCCGTCAGCGCCAGCAGCCACATCCCCCCGGCGGCCGCCGCGCAGCCCAGCACGGGGAAGATCTTGTAGTGGCCGGTGCGGCCGATGAGCCGGCCGGAGACGACGTACGCGAGGACGATGCCGCCCATCAGCGGCAGCATCAGCAGGCCGGACTCGGTGGCCGAGGCGCCGCCGGCTCCCCGCAGGAAGGTCGGCAGCCAGCCGGCGGCGCCGAAGAGGGCGATGCCGAGGGCGGCGCCGATCGGGCCGGTGCGGGCGAGGAGGGAGTCGCGGAACAGCCGCAGCGGGACGATCGGGTCGGCGGCGAAGTGCTCGACGGCGAGGAGGAGCAGCGCGCTGCCGAGCGCCCCGGCCCCCAGCCCGAGGACGACCCGCGAGGTCCAGGCGTACTCCGTGCCGCCCCAACTCATCAGCAGCACAAGGCAGGTGGAGAACGCTGCGAGCAGCAGGGCGCCGGCGAGGTCCGGCCTGGGCCGGCGGGGCGGCCGCGGCAGCTTCAGTGCGAAGGCGATGACGAGGAACGTCAGCGCACCGAACGGGACGTTGAGGGAGAAGCACCAGCGCCAGGAGGCGTGGTCGGCGCAGAAGCCGCCGATCAGCGGTCCGGCCGCGGAGGCGAGGCCGCAGGCGGCGCCGATCAGTCCCAGGGAACGGCCACGGGCCCGGGGCGGTACGACGTCGGCGACGAGGGCATGGACGCCGATCAGCAGTCCGCCGCCGCCGACGCCCTGGACGGCCCGGAAGGCGACCAGTTCGTCCATGGTGCGCGACCAGCCGGCCAGCGCCGAGCCGGCGGTGAAGACCAGGAGCGCGAAGAGGAGGACCGGTTTGCGGCCGAAGAGGTCGCCGAGTCTGCCGTGGAGGGGCAGGGCGAGGGCGGAGGCGAGGAGGTAGGACGTCATCGCCCAGGACATGGCGCCCCGGCCGTGCAGCTCACCGACGATCTTCGGGAGTGCGGTGGCGACGACGGTCTGGTCGAGGGCCGCTAGCAGCAGGACCGGCAGCAGGCCGACGAAGACCAGCCGGGCCCGGCGGGGGCCGCGCGGCACCGGCGTGCCGTCCGGGGCACCGGGCCGGGCCCCGGCGGGTGACGCCGTGGCCGTGCCCGGTGCCGGTGGGCCGGTCCGGCCGGCCGGGTCGCTCAGGGTGGTCCCGCCCACGTGCTGCTCCCCTCGTCACGCCTGTTGCCGCCCAATTTCTCGCATTGGGCGACAACAGCGTTCAAGCGCGACGAAAGGGGTCGGGCGCGGCGGGAACGGACGTCAAGTGCCTTGTCGGGCAGGCCCCTTGGTCTCCCATCAGGGCTTTCCGTACGGAACGGGTCCGACGGCCTGGGCACCTCGGCGCGGCCGAAACCACCCGAACCGGTGAGCGTGACGCAACGCGTCCAGGGTGACGCATGTGACGTCCGCACTCAGCGCAGGAAGCACCCGACGCCGGTGGCGAACCGCGCGCGCATGACACCCAGGGACGTACGACGCACAGGGACGCGCGGCGCAGGGATGCGTGACGCACAGGGGACGTACGACGTCCGATCACTTCTCCATGCGCGCCGCGAGGTTGGCGAGGATGGTGTCGTAGATCCGGCCGAGGCCCTTGGGGGCGAAGGTCCGCTCGAAGAAGCCGCCGATACCGCCCGCGCCCTGCCAGGTGGTCGTGACGACGACCCTGGCGCGCTTCTCGCCGGCCGGCGTGACGACCCAGGTGGTCACCATGGAGGAGTTGCGGTCCTTCTCCACGAGCTGGCCGTCGGTGGGCTCGTCGACCTCCAGCAGGCAGTCGCGCACCCGCTTGCTCGTGGCCTGGAGCTTCCAGTGGACGAGGGTGCCCTTGCCGTCGCCGCCCTCGCGGACCTCGTACTCCGAGAAGTGCTCGGGCAGCAGCTGCTGGCGCGTGCCGCTGTAGTCGGCGAGCGCGTCGAACACGTCCTCCGGGTCCGCCGCGATCTCGCGCTGCGTGGTGGCCTCGACCTGACCCATGTGCGTCTTCCTCCAGTAGTCGGCTGCCGGTCCTGCGATGCGCGGCCAAGCCAACCACCACTGGGGTGCGCGCCCAAAATCCGCCCGGGCCCGCCCCGTCGGACGGGAGGAGAACACGAGGGGAACACGTGTTCTATTATGGCGCCGGGGGCTCGACGGCATGCAGCATGCAGAAGGAGGCCCGATGCGCTGGGACAACCTGGGTGACGGCCCGGCCGCACTGTTCGGTGCGGACGTGGTCAGCCGGACGATCGACACCCCCGAATTCCGCGGGATCACGTTCCACGAGGTGCGCGCCCGTTCCCTCGTCAACCGCGTCCCGGGGGCCTCCCGGATGCCGTTCGAATGGACGGTCAACCCCTACCGAGGCTGCAGCCACGCCTGCGTCTACTGTTTCGCGCGCAAGACCCACAGCTATCTGGACCTGGACACCGGCCTCGGCTTCGACTCCCAGATCGTGGTGAAGATCAACGCACCGGAACTACTGCGCCGCGAACTGGCCGGGCGCCGCTGGCGCGGTGACCACATCGCGATGGGCACCAACGTCGACTGCTACCAGCGCGCGGAGGGCCGCTACCGCCTCATGCCCGGCATCCTCACGGCCCTGCGCGATCACGCCAACCCGTTCTCGATCCTCACCAAGGGCACGCTCATCCTGCGCGACCTGGAACTCCTGCGGCAGGCCGCCGGGATCACCGACGTCGGCATCTCGGTCTCCGTCGGCTTCCTGGACCACGAGCTGTGGCGCACGGTCGAGCCCGGCACGCCCGCCCCCGAACGCCGGCTGGACGTGGTGCGCACCCTCACCGCGCACGGCATTCCCTGCGGCGTGCTGATGGCACCCGTCATCCCGTTCCTCGGCGACGCGCCGGAGCAGCTGCGCGGCACGGTCCGTGCCATCGCGGAGGCCGGCGCGGGATCCGTCACACCGCTGGTGCTGCACCTGCGCCCCGGCGCCCGCGAGTGGTTCCTGTCCTGGCTGGACCGCCACCACCCGCATCTCGTACGGCGCTACGCGACGATGTACGCGGACGGCGCCTACGCGCCCACGTGGTACCAGCGCCGGATCACCCGCCAGGTCCACGAACTCGCCGCCGAATACGGCATCGGCCCCGCCCGCTCCGGGGAGACCCGCCGCATCCGCCCGCCGTCCGGGGACCCGGCCGAAAATTCCACGCCCTCAGCCGATTCCACACCTACGCCTGCGCCCACGCCCCCGGGGCCGGGGCCGACCCAGCTGACCCTCATCTGAACCAGCCGGCCGGCCGCTCACGCAGAAGCGGCCGGGACGGCCTCCAGGGCCCGCGCCAGGCGGTCGCGGGCCTCGGTCTGGGCGGCGATCCGCTCGTCGATGACGGCGAGCCGCTCACGGGCGATCCGCAGCCCCTCCGCGGACGGCGGGGCGGTGGTCATGTCGCCGTCCAGGCAGGAGGTGAAACAGCGGACGTCGGCGAGCGTGAGCCCGGCCGCCAGCAGGTGGCGGATGTTGCGCACCCGTAGGACCGCGCGGGCGTCGTAGACCCGATAGCCGTTCGCCTCCCGGACGGAGGCGATGAGCCCCTCCCGCTCGTAGTTCCGCAACGCCCGCGGCGTCGCCCCCGTGACCTCCGCCAACTCCCCGATCCGCACGGGCCCCTCCCTCGGCTCCAGCCTCGCAGCCGATTCCAGCACGGAACACGAGTGCGGTGGTGGCCCGGCCACGGATCCGGGCCGGGCCGGGCCGGGCCGGGCCCATGACGGCACGGGCCCGGGCGGGCTCAGCCGACCACCGCTCCGCCGTCGACCGGGAGGATCACCCCCGTGACGAACGAGGCGGACGGGGCGGCCAGGTGGGTGATGGCCCAGGCCACCTCCTCGGGACGGCCGATCCGTCCCATCGGCGTGTGCGCGATCTGCCATGCGCGGAGCGCCGCCCGCTGTTCCTCGGGCAGGCCCTGGTGGAGCGCGATCGGGGTCTCGATCGCGCCGGGGGCGACCGCCACCACCCGCACCCCGCGCGGTGCGAGTTCCACCGCCCAGCTACGGGTGAGCAGTTCGAGCCCCGTCTTGGTCGCGGCGTAGACCGCATTGCCGGGCCAGCCGCGCTGGCCGATCGAGGTACTGATGTTGACCACCACCCCGCCGGTCCGCTCCAGATGGGGCACCGCTTCCTGCGTCAGCAGTACGGGCGCGACGAGGTTCGTCGCCAGTTGCGCCGCCATCGCCTCCTTGGTGAAGCTGCCGAGTGCCCCGGTGCCCACTATGGCGGCGTTGTTGACCAGTACGTCCAGCCTGCCGTACGTCTCGATCGCGTGGCGGACGAGGTTCGACGGGGCGTCGTCCGCGGTGATGTCGGCGGTGTACGGGACGATCTCGCCGTCCCCCTCGGCGTCCGCCGCCGTCTCCGCCAGCGGCTCGGCCCGGCGGCCCACCGCCAGTACCCGCGCGCCCTCCGCCGCGAAGGCCCGGGCGGCAGCCCGCCCGATCCCCGTACCGGCGCCGGTGACGATCACCACCCGGCGCGGCGGGGTGTCCGTGGGATGCCTGCCGGTTCCGGTGGCGTTCGGCCCGGGCTCCTGCCGCGTCGACGGGGTCTTCATGGTGGGGGTGGTGTGCGTGGTGTGCGGGGTCGCGCTGTGTGCCATGCCGGAAGTCTCGAACCCTGCCCCCAGGGGCAAGGTCAAGCGCACGGCCGCGGAAACTCCAAAAGCCCCCTTGACCGGGCCCCTAGCCTCTCCCTCATGGACACGGACAGGAGCAGGAGCAGGGACAGGAGGCCGGCAGGGCCGCTCCGGATACGGGAAATGGGCGAGGCCGACATCGAGGCGGTCTCGGCGGTGCGGGTCCGCGGTTGGCAGGCGGCGTACCGCGGGCTGATGCCGCAGACGTATCTGGACGGGATGAGCGTGGCGGCGGACGCCGAGCGGCGGCGGTCGTGGTTCGGGCGGCGCTCGCCGGAAGTGGTCGACCTGGTGGCGGAGTCGGCCGGCGAGGTGGTCGGCTGGGCCTCGGTCGGCCCGGCCCGCGATCCCGATGTGGCCCCGGGCGCCGAGGAGTTGCCCGACCCGCGCCCGACCGCGGGTGAGCTGTTCGCGCTGTACGTCGCGCCCGAGCGGATCGGCACCGGCGTCGGGCGCGCCCTGCTGGCCGCGGGCACGGACCGGGCACGGCAGAGCGGATACCGCGCGCTGTATTTGTGGGTGGTGCGCGGCAACGCCCGCGCCCGGCGGTTCTACGAGCGCGCCGGCTTCGTGGCGGACGGGGCGGAGGAGACGTACAAGGTGGGCGGCAGCAGCGTCCCCGAGCTGCGCTACCGGCGCCCGCTCTCCCCGTGTTCTCCGGACCCCACGCCGTGTTCTCGGGACACCAGGGCGGACATCGCGTGATCTCCAGCTGACCGCTTCAGCCCGCCGGTCCCTCCTCAGCGGTCGCCGGGCCCTCCTCAGCGGCGCCCGCACCCCCGTCGCCCCGCCCCTCGTCCCCCGGAAGCTCGTGGACCCCGAGCCGGGCCAGTGAGGCCGCCGCGGCGGCGGCCAGGCGGGGGTGGCCGGTGGCGGCGGTGAGGGCGGGTACGGCGCGGCGGTCGCCCAGGGCGCCCAGGCCCTCGACGCAGGCGAGTGCCACCCGCCAGTAGGGGTTGTGCGGGGTCAGCAGCCGCTCCAGGGTGGCGATCAGCGCCGGCACGGACTGCGGTGCGCGCAGCTCGGCGAGGAGCCGGACCGGGTGCAGGGCGTACGCGGTGCGCAGCGGGTTGGTGGCGAGGGCGGCCGCGGCGCGGGCGGTGCGCGGGTCGCCGAGCCGGCTCAGGGCGTGGGCCGCGGTGGCGCAGCGCACCGGATCGCGGTAGTTCAGCAGCAGTACGAGCGTCTCGAAGGCGCGTTTGTCGCCGGCGCAGCCCAGGATGAAGGCGGCGATCTCACGGGCCCACAGGGGGCGTTCGACGGCGACCAGCATCCGGGCGAGTTCTTCCCGCCCGGCGGGGGTGTTCTTGCGGGCGAGCCCCAGCAGGCGCTCGTAGGCGACCAGATCCTGTGGGGAGCGGAGTTCGGCCCGCACCCGGTCCGTCAACTCGTGGAATTCGTCTTCCATTTGCCGCTTCCCTCCCGCCGGGGCGCCCCGGTTGCCGAGACGTGGCCTGCACCACAGACTAATGACCCGCCCTACCCCTGGCGCTGCGGTTACCCACCGGTTAACCTGCTGGAACGAGCAGCACCCCTGCTCGGGCGGCCTGGTGACGCAGCCGCCACAGAGTGAAGTCGGTTCGGCACCGCAACAGCACGACCTCGATACAGAGCACGGCACGGCCCCGGGACAGGGCCCGCCGCGGCTCCCCCACCGCCGGCGCTGCCAGCAGCGCTGCGGCCTCCGCGGCCCCGCCGCGCTCCGGCCGCCGCGTATCCGCTGCCCCTCGCGTCCGCGCGGCCACCCCTTCAGTCGTCACTTCTCCCCTGCCCTTCAGGGGAACACCCTCAGGAGTTCGCGATGGGCCCTTCGTCCACCCCTGATCTCTCCCCCGACATCTCCCCACTGTCCCTCTCCACCGTGGCCGTCGTCGGCCTGGGCACGATGGGCACCGGCATCGCCGAGGTGCTCGCCCGGGCCGGCCGCGAGGTCATCGGCATCGACACCGACGAGGCCGCGGCCCGGCATGCCGTCGCCGCGCTGGAGGCCGCCACGGCCCGTGCGGTGCGCCGCGAGCGGATCACCGAGCGCGAGCGGCAGGACGTCCTGGCCCGTTTCCGCACCTTCACCGATCTGCAGGCCGCCGCGGACGCCGATCTGGTCATCGAGGTGGTCCCCGAGGACTACGAACTCAAGCGGCAGGTCTTCGCCGAACTGGACGCCGTGGTGCGGCCGGACGCCGTGCTGGCCACCGGCACCAACGCACTGTCGGTGACCCGGCTCGCCGCCGATTCGCAGCGTCCCGAGCGGGTGCTCGGGCTGCACTTCTTCAACCCCGCACCGGCCATGAAGCTGGTCGAGGTGGTCTCCTCGGTGCTCACCGCGCCGACCGCGGTCGCCGCGGTCACCGAGCTCGCCCGCGACCTGGGCAAGGACCCGATCGCGGTGGGTGACCGGCCCGGGTTCGTCGCCGACGGCCTGCTCTTCGGCTATCTGAACCAGGCCGCCGCGATGTACGAGTCGCGGTACGCCACCCGTGAGGACATCGACGCCGCGATGCGGCTCGGCTGCGGCTTGCCCATGGGCCCGCTGGCACTGCTCGACCTGATCGGCGTGGACACCGCCCGGACCGTCCTGGAGGCGATGTACGCCGAGTCCCAGGACCGGCTGCACGCCCCCGCGCCGATCCTGGGCCAGCTGGCCGAGGCCGGGCTGACCGGCCGCAAGGCGGGCCGCGGCTTCTACACGTACGAGGCACCGGGCTCGGCCACGGTGGTGCCGGACGCGGAGAGCCCGGCGGTCAGCGGCGAGGCCGCGGCCGGGCGTACGGTCACCCGGGTCGGCGTGGCCGGTTCCGGGACGATGGCCAGCGGGATCGCCGAGGTCTTCGCCAAGGCGGGATATCAGGTCGTGCTGGCCGCCCGCAGCGCGGAGAAGGCGGAGAAGGCGAAGGCCCGGATCGCCAAGTCGCTGGGCCGGTCCGTGGACAAGGGCCGGCTGACCGCCGAGGCCCGGGACGCGGCGCTGGCGGCGATCACGCCGTCCGGGACGCTGGACGCGTTCGCGGACGTGGACCTGGCCGTCGAGGCGGTGGCCGAGGATCTCGCCGTCAAGCAGGAGCTGTTCCGGACGCTGGACAAGGTCTGCAAGCCGGGCGCGGTCCTGGCCACCACGACCTCGTCACTGCCGGTCGTGGCCTGCGCCCGGGCCACCTCGCGCCCGCAGGACGTCATCGGGATGCACTTCTTCAACCCGGCGCCGGCGATGAAGCTGGTCGAGGTGGTGCGGACGGTCCTGACCTCCGACGAGGTGCACGCGACCGTGCGGACGGTGTGCGCCCGGGTCCGCAAGCACCCGGTGGACTGCGGCGACCGGGCCGGCTTCATCGTGAACGCGCTGCTGTTCCCGTACCTGAACAACGCGATCAAGATGGTCCAGGAGCACTACGCGTCGCTGGACGACATCGACGCGGCGATGAAGCTCGGCGGCGGCTACCCGATGGGCCCGTTCGAGCTCCTCGACGTGGTCGGCCTGGACGTCTCGCTGGCCATCGAGAAGGTCCTGCACGCCGAATTCCGCGACCCGGGACTGGCCCCCGCGCCGCTGCTGGAGCACCTCGTCGCGGCGGGGTGCCTCGGACGCAAGACGGGCCGCGGCTTCCGTGAGTACGCCCGGCGCTGACCCGTGGGGGCGCCCCCGCCCGGACGGGGCGGGCTGGGGTGGGCTGCTGGAGCCGGACGGCGGTCCACCCCCGCTCACGAGGGCGGAGGTGGGACCTCATGCCGCAGGCCGGGTAAATATGCAGTACCGTCCCCACATGTCCCAGCCCGCTCGTACGCAGCCCTCCGACGCCCCCGACAGCAGCACTCCCGGCACCCGCCGCGCGGCCGCGCAACGGCTCAAAATGCGTCGCGAACTGTCGGCGGCGGCCATGGAGCTGTTCGCGACCAAGGGCTACGAGGCGACGACGGTCGATGAGATCGCGGCCGCCGCGGGCGTCGCCCGGCGGACGTTCTTCCGCCACTTCCGCTCCAAGGAAGAGGCGATCTTCCCCGACCACGACGACACCCTGGTGCGGGCCGAGGCGGTCCTGGACGCCGCGCCGCCGCACGAGAACCCGCTCGACACGGTCTGCCGCGGCATCAAGGAGGTCATGCGGATGTACGCGGCCTCGCCGGCCGTGTCGGTGGCCCGCTACCGGCTGACCCGCGAGGTGCCCACCCTCCGCGAGGCCGAGATCGCCTCGGTGGCCCGTTACGAGCGGCTCTTCACCCGCTATCTGCTGGGCCACTTCGACGAGGGCGCGCACCGCGAGGGCGATGACGACCCGCTGCTGGCGGAGGTCGCCGCCTCCGCCGTGGTCACCGCGCACAACCACGTGCTGCGCCGCTGGCTGCGGGCCGGCGCGGAGGGTGATGTGGAGGCCCAGCTGGACCATGCCTTCGAGATCGTCCGGGAGACCTTCGGCGCCGGGATCGGCGCGGGCCGCGGCACCACGGGCGAGCAGCCCGCGGCGTCGGTCTCCCGGGAGGGCGAGGTGCTGGTCGCGGTGGCGCGTACGGACGCCCCGCTGGAGGAGGTCATGCGCACCATCCGCAAGGCGATCAAGGACCGGAGATGATCCCGTAACGGCCTGACGGGCCCGGCCCGCTCGTGCTATCCACTACGGAGTGGCGGACGCGAGCGAGGCGGGGCCGGCTCCGGCCACCCACAACACGGTCAGCGGCGGGCAGGCCCGCGACGTGATCCAGGGTGGCGTCGTCCAGATCTACCCGGCGCCCGCCCCCATCCGCTCTCTGAACGCGCTGCCGCCCCGGCCGGCCGCCCTGCTCGGCCGCTCCGGCCCGCTCGCCGCGCTCCTGGCCCTGCTGGCGCCCGGCGACCGCGCCGGGGCTCCCACCGCGATAGCGGTCACCGGCGAGGGCGGGGTGGGCAAGTCGGCGCTGATGGCGGCCGCCGCGCACGAGGCGCACGAGTGGTTCCCCGGCGGGGTGCTCTACGCGGACGCCCGGGCGCACGGCGGCGGGGAGCCGATGAGCCTGGAGGAGCTGCTGGGCACCTGGCTGCGGGCGTTCGGCATCCCCGGCGACCAGCTCCAGCCGCACCGGGCCGGGCTGCTCGCCCAGTTCAGCAGCCAGCTGTGGGAGGCGGAGGAGGCGCTGCTGATCCTGCTCGACGACGCCGCGCCGGACGAGCACCTGGTGCCGCTGATACCGCCCGACCGCCGCCACCGCCTGCTGGTCACCGTCCGGAGCGCCCCGGAGCACGCCTCCTTCGCCGTGCTGCGGCTGGACACGCTCAGCCCCAAGGATTCCCTGGCGCTGCTGGAGGCCGCCGCCACCGAGCCGGTCCCGCCGTCGCAGCTGGACGAGATCGCCGCGCTCTGCGGCCATCTGCCGCTGGCGCTGGACGTGGTGGCCGGCCGGCTGCGGGACGGCGACGACAGCGCGCAGCGCGTCCTGGCCGCGTTACGCCCGCCCGGTGAGCGGCTGGCCGAACTCGACCCGGTACGGCAGGCGTTCGAGGCCTCGTACCAGGCGCTCGACGCCCCGGACGCGCGGATGCTGCGCCGTCTGGGGCTGCACCCGGGCAACGAGATCGACGCCGGGTCGGCCGCCGCGCTGGCCGGGGTCTCACCGGCCGAGGCCGACCGTGCGCTGCGCCGCCTGGTCAGGGCCCAGCTGCTGCGCCCCACCGGCCCCGAGGGCCGGGTCCGCTTCCACGACCTGCTGCAGCTCTACGTCGGTGAACTGGCCGCGCAGGAGCCGGAGTCGGCGCGTGGTGCGGCGCTGGAGCGGCTGATGGCCCACTACGGCGAGCGGGCCGCCACCACCGACGAGGCATGGTTCGACCGGGAGCGCGGGGCGCTGGCGGCGGCCCTGGCGGCGGCGGTGGACCAGGGCCGGTACGAGCATGTCGCGCCGGTGGTGGAGCACCTGGTGGCGCATCTGCTGCGGCGCACCCGCACCGTGGACGCGCTGTTCGTACTGCGGCAGGGCGTCCTCGCGGCCCGGCACCGCGCCGACCACCTCCGGGAGGCGGAGCTGCTGCGGATGATGCGTCGCCACTACCGTGCGCTGGAGCGCTGGCCGGAGGCCCGGTCCTGCGCGGAGGCGGGCCATCTGGCGCGTATCCGGGCCGGTGTTCGCTCGCCGGAGCTGGACGACGACCTCGGTGAGCAGGCAGCCGAGCGCGGTGACCACGGGGCCGCGGCGCACCACTACGGGCGGGCGGTGCGCGGCTGGGCGCTGCGGGGTGACCGGCACCGGCTGGCGGCCTCGCTGCTGGCGCGGGGGGACGCGGAGGAGGGGCTGGGGCGCACCCGGGACGCGGCGCTCTCGTACCGCCGGGCGGTGGCAACGGCGCCCGACGGTGATCTCACGGTCGTGGCGCACGCCTGGCTGAAGCTGGCCGGCTGCGCGGCGCACCGTCAGGACCGCCGGCAGGTCCTGGAGCTGCTGCGCCGCGGGCTGGAGGTGGCGCGCAGGTCGGGGGACGTCCGGGTGACGGTCGAGGCGCTGGCGCTGCTCATGGAGGCGGAGATGGGGGCGGGGCGGCCGGGAGCGGCCGAGCAGCTGCTCCGGGAGGCGCTCAGCGAGGCCGGGGCGCACCACCTGCCGCTGCTGCGGGAGCACCTGCTGGCGATCAAGCCGCCGTGGTTGAAGCTGGCCGCGGAGCCGGAGGCCGCCGCCGGGCCCCGCCCGGGGGCGGCCTCCGCCCCGCAGGAGCCGCCGCCCGCGGTGCCGGACCCGCCGGTGGAGCGGGCGGACCGCTATGTGCGGCCGGTGCTGCTGCGGCTGCTCGCCCTGCCGTGCTGCGGGGTGCTCTGGGCGCTCGGCTGCCTGACCGTGGCGCTGGTGGAGGGCGGGCCGGTGGCCCCGTGGCCGGCGCAGCTGGCGCTGGCCGGTGGCACGGCGTGGGCGGCCCGGCGGGTCTGGCAGCGCAGCCGCGGCAGCCGGCTCGGCGGTCTGGCCGCGGTCGGCCTGCACCGCTTCCACGCGGTGGGTGCGGCCGGGCTGCTGGCGGCGGGGGTCCGGGCCGGGGCGCCGGGCGGCAGCGCCGTCGCCGCCGGGCTGCTGGTCCTGCACACCGCCGCGCAGCTGTGGCCGGCCGTTCGTGGGCGCCTGAGGTCCCGGGCCTGACCGGGACACGACCCACCCGAACGGTCTAACCGCATCCCCCTTCACCTGCCGTGATGCCGGGAGTGCGGTGCGTCACCGGCAAGCCCCCCATCGGCCCGTCTACCGCTCATACGTGCCGGCCAAATGACATCTGAGAGAAATTCTTGGCACTCAGTGTCTTGTCGACTGGCACGCGGTGTCATACGTTGAGGGTGTCCGGGCGACCGGCGGACGAGGCGATCCTCGTGCGCCGGCTGTCCCAACAGCCCTCCCCGGCTGCCGCCCGGATGCCTGCGTCACAGGCACACCGCCCGGCACCCGCCGGGCACCGCGCTCACCAAGGCGCTGCCAGGCACCACGGCCGACGCCTCCGCAACACCGGCGGAGACGGCGGCGGTAGCGCCACCCCGGCCGAACCGACGGCACCACCTCCCGCACCACCCCCGACGTTCCCTCAAGCCGTTCCTTACCAAATCCCCCGAGCTCTCGACCCCGCTCGAGCAGGGGCGGCCCCACCCGCCGGAGGCACACCGTGAACGAGATCCTGGACGCAATCCTTGCGCCTGACACCACCAGCGCCGACTTCGCCGCGCTGCCCATCCCCGAGTCCTACCGCGCGGTGACCGTGCACAAGGACGAGGCCGAGATGTTCGCCGGCCTGCCCACCAAGGAGAAGGACCCGCGCAAGTCGCTGCACGTCGACGACGTCCCGGTCCCCGAGCTCGGACCCGGTGAGGCGCTGGTGGCCGTGATGGCCTCCTCCGTGAACTACAACTCCGTCTGGACCTCGATCTTCGAGCCGCTGTCGACCTTCGGGTTCCTGGAGCGCTACGGCAAGGTCTCCGACCTGGCCAAGCGCCACGACCTGCCGTACCACGTCATCGGCTCCGACCTGGCCGGCGTCGTCCTGCGCACCGGCCCGGGCGTCAACGCCTGGAACCCCGGCGACGAGGTCGTCGCGCACTGCCTGTCCGTCGAGCTGGAGTCCTCCGACGGGCACAACGACACCATGCTCGACCCCGAGCAGCGCATCTGGGGCTTCGAGACCAACTTCGGCGGCCTCGCCGAGATCGCGCTGGTGAAGTCCAACCAGCTGATGCCCAAGCCCAAGCACCTGAGCTGGGAGGAGGCGGCGGCCCCGGGCCTGGTCAACTCGACCGCGTACCGCCAGCTGGTGTCCCGCAACGGCGCCGGGATGAAGCAGGGCGACAACGTCCTGATCTGGGGCGCCAGCGGCGGCCTCGGCAGTTACGCCACGCAGTTCGCGCTGGCCGGCGGGGCCAACCCGATCTGCGTCGTCAGCAGCGACCAGAAGGCGGAGATCTGCCGGAAGATGGGCGCCGAGGCGATCATCGACCGCAACGCCGAGGGCTACAAGTTCTGGAAGGACGAGCAGACCCAGGACCCGAAGGAGTGGAAGCGCTTCGGCAAGCGCATCCGCGAGCTCACCGGCGGCGAGGACATCGACATCGTCTTCGAGCACCCCGGCCGCGAGACCTTCGGCGCGAGCGTCTTCGTCACGCGCAAGGGCGGCACCATCACCACCTGCGCCTCGACCTCGGGCTACATGCACGAGTACGACAACCGCTACCTGTGGATGTCGCTGAAGCGGATCATCGGCTCCCACTTCGCCAACTACCGCGAGGCGTGGGAGGCCAACCGCCTGATCGCCAAGGGCAAGATCCACCCGACCCTGTCGAAGACCTACACCCTGGAGGAGACCGGCCAGGCGGCGTACGACGTGCACCGCAACCTGCACCAGGGCAAGGTCGGCGTGCTGGCGCTGGCGCCCGAGGAGGGCATGGGCGTGCGCGACGAGGAGATGCGCGCCCAGCACCTCGACGCCATCAACCGCTTCCGGAACGTCTGAGGCCGGGAGGCACCCATGACAGAACGTCACCCTCAGTCCCAGGGGCGAAGGGAACGGGACCGGCCGTGGCTGATGCGCACGTACGCCGGTCACTCCACGGCGGAGGCGTCGAACGAGCTGTACCGGCGCAATCTCGCCAAGGGCCAGACCGGTCTGTCGGTGGCGTTCGACCTGCCGACGCAGACCGGCTACGACCCCGACCACGTCCTCGCCCGCGGCGAGGTCGGCCGGGTCGGGGTCCCGGTGTCCCACCTCGGTGACATGCGCCGGCTGTTCCAGGACATCCCCCTGGACCAGATGAACACCTCGATGACCATCAACGCCACCGCCATGTGGCTGCTGGCGCTCTACCAGGTCGTCGCGGAGGAGCAGGGCGCGGACATCACCAAGCTCCAGGGGACGACCCAGAACGACATCGTCAAGGAGTACCTCTCGCGCGGGACGCACGTCTTCCCGCCGGGGCCGAGCCTGCGGCTCACCACCGACATGATCACGTACACGGTGGCCCACATCCCCAAGTGGAACCCCATCAACATCTGCTCGTACCACCTCCAGGAGGCCGGCGCGACCCCGGTCCAGGAGATCGCGTACGCGATGAGCACCGCGATCGCCGTGCTCGACGCCGTGCGGGACTCCGGGCAGGTGCCGCCGGAGAAGTTCGGCGACGTGGTCGCCCGCATCTCGTTCTTCGTGAACGCCGGCGTCCGGTTCATCGAGGAGATGTGCAAGATGCGCGCCTTCGGCCGCATCTGGGACCACATCACCCGCGAGCGGTACGGCATCGAGAACCCCAAGCAGCGGCGCTTCCGCTACGGCGTCCAGGTCAACTCGCTCGGCCTGACCGAGGCCCAGCCGGAGAACAACGTCCAGCGGATCGTGCTGGAGATGCTGGCCGTGACGCTGTCGAAGGACGCCCGCGCCCGGGCGGTCCAACTCCCGGCCTGGAACGAGGCGTTGGGCCTCCCCCGGCCCTGGGACCAGCAGTGGTCGCTGCGCATCCAGCAGGTCCTCGCGCACGAGAGCGACCTGCTGGAGTACGAGGACATCTTCGCCGGCTCGCACGTCATCGAGGCCAAGGTGGACGCGCTGGTCACCGACTGCCTGGCCGAGATCGAGCGGATCCAGGAGATGGGCGGCGCGATGGCCGCGGTGGAATCCGGCTACCTCAAGTCGCAGCTGGTGTCCGCGCACGCCGAGCGGCGGGGGCGGATCGAGGCCGGCGAGGAGAAGATCGTCGGCGTGAACTGCTTCGAGTCGACCGAGCCCAACCCGCTCACCGCGGACCTCGACACCGCCATCATGACCGTCGACCCGGCCAACGAGGCGCGGGTGGTGCGGGGGCTGCACGACTGGCGGGACAACCGTGAGGAGGGGCGTGCCCAGGAGGCGCTGTCGGCGCTGAAGAAGGCGGCGGCCGGCGACACCAACCTCTTCGCGGCGACCCTGGAGTGCGCCCGTGCCGGTGTGACGACCGGCGAGTGGGCCTGGGCCCTGCGGGACGTCTTCGGCGAGTTCCGGGCGCCCACGGGCGTCTCCAGCGCCCCGCTGGCGGTCGCCGCCGAGGCGGGCAGCCCGCTGGCCGCGGTCCGCGAGAAGGTCGCCAAGACGGCGGCCGAGCTCGGCAGCGGCAAGCTGCGGCTGCTGGTCGGCAAGCCCGGGCTGGACGGGCACAGCAACGGCGCCGAGCAGATCGCGGTACGCGCCCGGGACGCCGGCTTCGAGGTGATCTACCAGGGCATCCGGCTGACGCCGGAGCAGATCGTCTCGGCGGCGGTCGCCGAGGACGTGCACTGCGTGGGCCTGTCGATCCTCTCCGGCTCGCACGCGGAGCTGGTGCCGGACGTGCTGGCCCGGCTGCGGCGGGCCGGCGTCGACGACATCCCGGTCATCGTCGGCGGCATCATTCCCTCGGCCGATGCGACCGCGCTCCGGGAGGCCGGAGTGGCGGCCGTCTTCACGCCCAAGGACTTCGGTATTACGGAGATCATCGGCCGTATCGTCGACGAGATCCGGACGGCGAACCAGCTCGACCCCTTGGAGGTCCCCGCATGACGGCGGTGAACCGGCAGCGGCCGAGGCGCTCCTGCCTCGCGGTGCCCGGCAGCAATCCGCGCTTCCTGGAGAAGGCCCAGGGCCTGCCGGCGGACCAGGTGTTCCTGGACCTGGAGGACGCCTGCGCACCGCTCGCCAAGGAGGGCGCCCGGCACACGATCGTCGAGGCGCTGAACGAGGGCGACTGGACCGGCAAGACCCGGGTCGTGCGGGTCAACGACTGGACGACGCACTGGACGTACCGGGACGTCATCACGGTCGTCGAGGGCGCGGGACCGAACCTGGACTGCATCATGCTGCCCAAGGTCCAGGACGCTCAGCAGATCGTGGCGCTGGACCTGCTGCTGACGCAGATCGAGAAGACCATGGGCTTCGAGGTCGGCCGGATCGGCATCGAGGCGCAGATCGAGAACGCCAAGGGCCTGGTGAACGTCGACGCGATCGCCGGTGCCTCGCCGCGGCTGGAGACCATCATCTTCGGCCCGGCCGACTTCATGGCGTCGATCAACATGAAGTCCCTGGTGGTCGGCGAGCAGCCGCCCGGCTATGGCGCGGACGCGTATCACTACATTCTGATGCGCATTCTGATGGCCGCGCGGACCTACGATTTGCAGGCCATCGATGGCCCCTACCTTCAGATCAAGAACGTGGAGGGGTACCGGGAGGTCGCCGGCCGCGCCGCCGCGCTCGGCTTCGACGGCAAGTGGGTGCTGCACCCGGGCCAGGTCGAGGCCGCCAACGAGGTGTTCTCACCGTCCCAGGCGGACTACGACCACGCCGAGCTGATCCTGGACGCCTACGAGTGGCACACCTCGGAGGCGGGCGGCAAGAAGGGGTCCGCGATGCTCGGTGACGAGATGATCGACGAGGCGAGCCGGAAGATGGCCCTGGTCGTCGCCGGCAAGGGCCGGGCCGCCGGCATGATCCGTACATCCAAGTTCGAAGCCCCGGAGGCATGAGCGCGATGCAGTTCGGCCGCACCTATGAAGAGTTCACCGTCGGCGATGTGTACAAGCACTGGCCGGGGAAAACGGTCACCGAATACGACGACCACCTCTTCTGTCTGCTCACGATGAACCATCACCCGCTGCACATGGACAGCAACTACGCGGAGCAGACCACCGACTTCGGCAAGAACGTCGTGGTCGGCAATTACATCTATTCGCTGCTGCTGGGCATGTCGGTGCCGGACGTCTCCGGAAAGGCCATCGCCAATCTCGAGATCGAGTCGCTGAAGCACGTGGCGCCGACCTTCCACGGCGACACGATCTACGGCGAGACCACGGTGCTCGACAAGACGCCCTCGAAGTCGAAGTCGGACCGCGGAATCGTGTACGTGGAGACCAAGGGCTACAAGCAGGACGGCACCCTGGTCTG
Organism: Streptomyces sp. NRRL S-337; assembly: GCF_000720175.1. Classification (GTDB taxonomy): domain Bacteria; phylum Actinomycetota; class Actinomycetes; order Streptomycetales; family Streptomycetaceae; genus Streptomyces; species Streptomyces siderophoricus. Next base: position 7,643 of record NZ_JOIX01000037.1, on the reverse strand, counting down.
CATCTTCCGCCGCAAGGTCATGGTCCCCACGGCCACGTACATCAAGGAGCGCGGCGGCGAGCAGCCCGGCCGCCCCGAGCTGGCGGCCCCCGCGGCCAAGAAGGAGAAGTGACCGCCATGACCCGTCTTGCGCAGACCGAGGGCCTGACCGACATCCAGCGGGAAATCCTCTCCACCGTCCGCGACTTCGTGGACAAGGAGATCCTGCCGGTCGCCACGGAGCTGGAACACCGCGACGAATACCCGACGCAGATCGTCGAGGGCCTGAAGGAACTCGGCGTGTTCGGCCTGATGATTCCCGAGGAGTACGGCGGACTGGGTGAATCCCTTCTCACCTACGCGCTGACCGTCGAGGAGATCGCCCGCGGCTGGATGAGCGTCTCGGGCATCATCAACACCCACTTCATCGTGGCGTACATGCTCAAGCAGCACGGCACGCAGGAGCAGAAGGACTATTTCCTGCCGAAGATGGCGGCCGGCGAAATCCGGGGCGCCTTCTCGATGTCGGAGCCGGCGCTCGGCTCGGACGTCTCGGCCATTTCCTCCAAGGGTGTGCGGGACGGCGACGATTACGTCCTCACCGGCCAGAAGATGTGGCTCACCAACGGCGGTTCGTCCACGCTCGTGGCGGTGCTGTGCCGTACGGACGAGGGACACCCGGAGGGCACCGCTCCGCACAAGTCGATGACCACCTTCCTCGTGGAGAAGGAGGCCGGCTTCGGCGAGGTGCGGCCCGGCCTGACCATCCCGGGCAAGATCGACAAGATGGGCTACAAGGGCGTCGACACCACCGAACTGATCATGGACGGGCTGCGCATCCCGGCCGATCGGGTGCTCGGCGGCCAGAGCGGACGTGGCTTCTATCACATGATGGACGGCGTCGAGGTCGGCCGGGTCAATGTCGCCGCGCGCGGCTGCGGCGTCGCCCAGCGCGCCTTCGAGCTGGGCGTTTCCTACGCGCAGCAGCGGCACACCTTCGGGAAGCCGATCGCCCAGCACCAGGCGATCCAGTTCAAACTGGCCGAAATGGCGACAAAGGTCGAAGCGGCCCATGCCATGATGGTTAATGCCGCTCGCAAAAAGGACTCCGGTCAGCGAAACGACCTGGAGGCGGGCATGGCGAAGTACCTCGCCTCCGAGTACTGCAAGGAGGTCGTGGAGGACGCGTTCCGCATCCATGGCGGGTACGGCTTCTCCAAGGAATACGAGATCGAGCGCCTCTACCGGGAGGCCCCGATGCTCCTGATCGGTGAAGGTACCGCCGAGATCCAGAAAATGATCATTGGTCGCCGGCTACTGGAGGAGTACCGAATCCAGGCGTGAATGTCCGGTTTAGGTCAGTTTGGCCTAGACGAAGATCACACCCCGTCATTGTTCTTCGGCCACGGATTGGCTCTGGCTCTTGGCCAGTTGCCGCTCGCAACCGATAGCATCCGGGAAAGCCGCCGTCCCCCGTATCCCTACGCGGCATCCTCCGCTACGAAGGTCATCCATGCCCCACAGCCAATCCTCTGCACAACGCGGTCGCGTCCGCCTCGCGCGCGGAGCGTCGCCGTGGCTCCTGCCGACCGTTGCCACGGCGGCGGTCAGCCTCGCCCGGTCCCGCCGGTCGGGACGCTGGGCCGCTGTTGCCGTGCCCACCACCGCACTGGCGGCGGGCATGCTGTGGTTCTTCCGCGACCCGGAGCGGGAGATTGCCCAGGGCCGCGTCATTTCTCCGGCCGACGGCGTGGTGCAGAGCATCATGCCGTGGAAGGACGGGCGCACCCGCGTCGCGATCTTCATGAGCCCGCTGAACGTCCACGTCAACCGCGCGCCGCTGGCCGGCACGGTGACGTCCGTGGAGCACATCCCCGGCGGGTTCGTTCCGGCGTTCAACAAGGAGAGCGAGAACAACGAGCGGGTCGTCTGGCACTTCGACACCGAGCTCGGCGACATCGAGATGGTGCAGATCGCCGGCGCGGTGGCCCGCCGCATCGTCCCCTACGTGCCGCAGGGCACCAAGGTGGAGCAGGGCGAGCGGATCGGGCTGATCCGCTTCGGCTCGCGCGTCGACGTCTACCTCCCGGAGGGCGTCGAGGTCGCGGTCGAGGTCGGCCAGGCCACCACCGCGGGGGTGACACGTCTTGACCGTGATTGATCCTGAGACGCAGGCGGGCTGGGCGCCCGAGACGGACGAGGACGAGGACGACATGCCGCTGTCGACGCGGCTGTCAATAGCGGACACCCTCACCCTCGGCAACGCCATCTGCGGCTTCATGGCGGTGTACTTCACCACCACCGGCGTGCTCATCCCGCACCTCACGGGGACCGAGGACGGCGGAATGGCCCGGCACAGCGCGGCCATGGCCGTGATCCTGATGCTGTTCGCGTCGGTCTTCGACCTCTTCGACGGGCTGGTGGCGCGCAAGCTGCGGGCCTCGGCGATGGGGGCCGAGCTCGACAACCTCTCCGACCTGATCAGCTTCGGACTGGCGCCCGCGTACTTCGTCGTGACCTGGGGCATGGTCGCCCAGGACGCGCACCAGCGGGTGTCGGTCGTGGCGGCGGTGGTGGTGCTGCTGGCGGTGGTGCTGCGGCTCGCGCGGTTCTCCTGCGTCACCCTGCGTGACGGCATCTTCCAGGGCATGCCGAGCCCGTTCGGCGCGCTGACCGTCGTCGCCATCGTGCTGCTGGAGCTGCCGTTCCTGCCGACGTTGCTGGCGATCATCGGGGTGGCCTGGCTGATGGTGAGCCGGGTCGAGTACCCCAAGCCGCGGGGCCGGCTCGCGGTGGCGATGCTCAGCTGGATCGTGCTCAGCATGGGCATGCTCGCGGCCTGGGCGCTGGACGCGCCCGGCGGCCAGCTGCTGCTGCAGACCGGCTGCTCGCTGCAGATCGTCCTGGGCGCCATGATCCCGGTGTTCGCCACGGCCCGCCGGGTCAACACCTTCCGCGACAACCGCCGCGAGTCCCGCGCCGAGTCGCGGGCCGCGCAGCTCCCCTAGCGGGAGCGGAAGCTTCGCACAGAACGCCGGGAGCCCCGGGCGAACGATTCGCCCGGGGCTCCCGGCGTTCTCGCGCTCCGCGGTCAGACCAGGAAGTCGCGGGCGAGGTTCTCCGCCGCCCGCTCCAGCAACGGACCCGCCTCGGCCATGCAGCGGGCCGGGTCGGACTCCAGGTCGGTCAGCGCGTACGCACGCTGGATACCGGCCCGGGTGAGGGCCTCCGGCGGCAGCTGGAGCCGGCCGCAGACCGCGACCACGTCCAGGCCCGCCGCCCGGGCCGCCGCGGCGACACCGGCCGGGGCCTTGCCGTGCAGCGTCTGCTCGTCCAGCGAGCCCTCGCCGGTGATCACGAACGTGGCGCGGGCCAGCGCCGGCGCGAAGCCGAGCACCTCCAGCATCACGTCGATACCGGCCCGGAACGTCGCGTCCAGACCGACCAGCGCGCCGTAGCCGATCCCGCCGGCCGCGCCCGCGCCGGGCGCCAGCGCGTACTCGGCGGCCTTCGGGCCGACCGCCCGCTCCAGCACCTGGGCGTAGTGCGCGAGCGCCGCGTCCAGCGTGGCGACGTCCTGCTCACTCGCGCCCTTCTGCGGGCCGTAGACCGCCGGGGCGCCCTTGGGGCCGGTGAGCGGATTGTCCACGTCGCTGGCGAGCACGAACTCCGTCCCGGCCAGCCGGGGATCCAGGCCCGACAGGTCGGCGGTGACCAGCTCGCGCAGCGGCCCGCCACCGGGAGCCACCGGATTGCCGTCCGCGTCCAGGAACCGGGCCCCCAGCGCCGCGAGCATGCCCGCGCCGCCGTCGGTCGTGGCGCTGCCGCCGACGCCGAAGACGATCGTGGCCGCGCCCGCGTCCAGGGCCGCGAGCAGCAGTTCGCCGGTGCCGTACGTGGTCGCCGTCAGGGGCGCGAAGACGCCCTCGGGGAGGTGCTGGAGGCCGGACGCCTCCGCCATCTCCACCACCGCGGTGCCGTCCTCGCGCAGCGCGAAGGTGGCCGTCACCGGGGTGCCGGTGGGGCCGGTGACCCGCGCTTCGTGGCGGGTGAAGCCGGCCGCGAGCGCCGCGGCGACGGTCCCGTCACCGCCGTCCGCGACCGGGACGGCCGCCACGTCCAGATGGGGGACCACGCGCCGCAGACCGGCCGTGACGTGCTCGGCGACCTCGACGGCCGTGAGCGATCCCTTGAACTTGTCCGCGGCGATCAGCACATGTGCTGTGTGTGTCCTTGCTGCGTCCGCCACCGTGTTTCCCCTTGCTTTCGAACTGGCAGTCGCGCCGCTGCGACCTTATCCGGCGCGCGGCGCTGCGAACAGGGCACTCCGGTACGCGGACGCTTCGAGCGCCCCGGAATGCGCCTCGAAGATCCCCCGGGCAGGCTCTAGGCTCGCGCCCGTGACGACCTTGGACTACGCGACCTACATCGCCGGCCTGCCCCGCGTGCTCGCGGGCGCCGGTGCCCTCCTCCGTGACGCGCAGGGCCGCATCCTGCTCGTCGAGCCCAACTACCGCGACACCTGGATCCTGCCGGGCGGCACCGTCGAGTCGGACGACGGCGAGTCGCCGCGGCAGGCCGCCCGCCGGGAGACCGCCGAGGAGATCGGCCTGGACGTCGAGCTGGGCCCGCTGCTCGCGGTCGACTGGGTCCGCGGGAAGGGGCGGCCGCCGCTGGTGTCGTACCTCTTCGACGGCGGGGTGCTGGACGCGGACCGGTTCGCCGCGATCCGGCTCCAGGAGGAGGAGCTGCTGTCCTGGCGCCTGGTCGACTGGAAGGAAGCCCGGACCCTGGTCAGCCCGGAGATGGCCCTGCGCATCGGCGCCGCCCTGAAGGCCCTCGCGGACGGCGGCGGCCCGGCGGAACTGGAGGACGGCGTCCCGCCCGCGGGAGCGGTCGCCACCCGAAAATGACGTGATCGCCGGCCACCCGGGAACCTAGGGTGGCCGGCATGGAAGAGATCGCCGCCAGGATCGCGCAGGTGCCGGGAGTCGTCGGGGTGATGCTCGGGGGGAGCCGGGCGCGGGGGACGCACCGGGCGGACTCCGACTGGGACCTGGGGGTGTACTACCGGGGCGAGCCGGATCTGAAGGCGCTGGAGGCGCTGGCCGCCGAGGTGACCGGCGGGCCGGTCGAGGTGTTCGGGCCGGGGGCCTGGGGGCCGTGGGTGAACGGCGGGGCCTGGCTCGTACTGCCCGACGGCCGCCATGTGGACTGGATCCTGCGCGACCTCGACCGGGTGCGGCGGGTCTGGGAGGACTGCCGGGCGGGCCGCTTCGAGACCGGGATGCAGGCCGGTCATCCGCTCGGTTTCTGGTCGCCCGCGTACCCGGGCGAGGTGGCGCTGGGCCGGGTGCTCGCCGACACCGAAGGGGAGCTGTCCGGCCTCAAGGAGGAGACCCGCGCCTACCCTCCCGCGCTGCGTACGTCCCTGACCGGCACGGCGGTCTGGGACGCCGGCTTCTCGGTGGCGATGGCGGGCAAGTCGTCCGCGGCGCAGGACGTGCTGCACGCGTCCCTGTGTCTGTCCCGGGCCGTCGGTCAGCTCGTCCAGGCCCTGTACGCGCACCACGGCGCCTGGTGCCTCAACGAGAAGGGCGCCCTCGCGGCCGCCGCAGCCCTGCCGGACACCCCACCCGATTTCGCCCCCCGTGCCACCGCCCTGCTCGCCCACCCCGGCCATACGGAAGCGGAGCTCCGCGGCTCGCTGAAGGAGGCGCAGCGGCTGGTGGACGAGGTACGGGGCGTGGTCGGGGCGGCGTCATCGGAGCGCGGGTGAGTGGTGTGTGGCCGCCGCACCGTCTCCGGGGGTGAGGGTCCGCCGTAGCGGGTCCGCGGTCAGCGGCTGACGCCGACCGCGTGGCCGTAGGTGCGGGGGTCGGTGACGAAGTCGAGCATGGCCCGGGCCACGTCGGCGCGGGCGATGACGGAACCGGCCGGTCCGGCCTCGACGGCATGGCGGTAGCGGCCCTCGCCGGGGCGGTCGAGCAGCCGGGGCGGGCGGACCGCGGTCCAGTCGAGGCCGCTGTCGCGCAGCACCGCCTCCATCCGCGTCAGGTCGGTGTAGACCTCCTTGAGGACGGCCCACAGCAGGGGCCCGAACACCCGGTGGCCGAGGAACGGCTGGCCGGCGCCGGTGCGGTTGAGCGGGGCCGCGCTGACCACCAGGAGCCGCCGTACGCCGGTGGCGGTCATCGCCTCGACCACGGCCCGGGCGGAGGTGGACGCCGGGCGCAGCGGATCGTGCCGGCCGGCCTGGCCGATCCCGGAGAGCACCGCGTCGGCACCGTCAACCACGGCCTTGACGGAGGCGGGGTCCAACGGGTCGGTGCGGACGACCGTCAGCCGCTCGTGGCGTTCGGTCAGTTTCTCCGGGCTGCGCAGCGCGGCGGTCACCTGGTGGCCATCGGCCAGGGCGTGGGTGACGAGCTGCCGGCCGACGCCGCCGGACGCGCCGAGGATGGTGAGTTTCATGGTCCCTCCCGGGACGAGCTGGGCCGCGGAACAAGCGGAGAACCGGAACGAGCAGGACGAACGCCCACTACGCCCGCCCGGGACGGAGCGGGAGAAGTGAGGTGAGTGAGCGCTCACCAACCAGAGTGAGTGAGTATTCACCCACCTGTCAAGGTAAGCTCTTCCCATGACCTCCGACGCCGCCGCTCCCCTGACCGGAGGCGCGCTGACGCGCTCCCGCATCCTCGACGCCGCCGCCGCGCTGATGACGACCGTGGGCCTGACCCGTACGACGACGAAGCAGATCGCCCGGGAGGCCGGCTGCTCCGAGGCGGCGCTCTACAAGCACTTCCGCAACAAGGAAGAGATCTTCGTCCGGGTGCTGCACGAGCGCGCACCGCGGTTCTCGGACGCGCTGCGGCGGCTGCCGGACGCCGTCGGGGACGAGGGCGGCCCGGCCCGGCATCTGGAGGAGGTGGCGCTGACGGCCCTGCGCTTCTACCGGCGTTCGTTCCCGATCGCCGGTTCGCTCTTCGCCAGCCCCGAGCTGTTGGACACCCACCGGCGCAAGCTGGACGAACTGGGCACCGACGGGCCGCAGAACGCCGTCCAGCACCTGGCCGCCTACCTGACGGCCGAGCAGAAGCTGGGCCGGATCGCCTCCGGCATCGACCCGCACGCGGCCGCCACCCTGCTCATCGGCGCCTGCTTCCACCGCGCCTTCCTCGACCTGTTCTTCGACGCCAAGGCGCCCGCCGGCGCCCTGCTCCCCGAAGACGAGCGGGAGTTCGCGACCGAAACCGTCCGCGCCCTGCTCGACGGACTCCGACCGCCGGGTACGCCGTAGCACCCGCCGGGGCACCGTGGACACCAGGGCGGCGACACCGGGACGCCGTCGAGGCATCGGGGCGATACGCCGGGACGCCGTGAACACACCGGTGCGGCAGCGGGGCACCCTCGATACACCGGTGCGGCAGCGGGGCACCGGAGACGCACGGGAGCGGCAGCGTCTTCGCGCTCATCTCCCGCCCGCGCCACGGGAGTTGGCCGCACCCCCACCGCGTTGTGGCCTGCAAGGGGCGCCCGTGTCCCCTACGGGATCTGTTCGACCACCCCCTAGTACTGCAACCGCATGTGGTGTGACCGTGTGGGGTGGGGCTCGTTGGTGTGACTGTGTGAGAAGTCGCTGACGGTTGAGCAGATCGATTCGT
>NZ_JOIX01000036.1 GCF_000720175.1 Streptomyces sp. NRRL S-337 | reverse complement strand
GGGTGGTGGCGGGGCGGGGTTGGGGTGGCGCGGGCGCGGCGCCGGCGGGCGGGACGGAGCGGGCGGGCGCGTGGCCTTGGTGCAGGGGAAGTGCCAGCCGTGGGGCATGGGGAAGCCGGTCGGTACGTCCACGGGCGGTGCGGTCCCGGCGAAGGCGCAGTTGTCGCCGGCGGCCGGGCGGCCGTACCCGCGCTCGTGCCGGCTCTCATGCCGGCCCTCGTACTGGCTCCCGTGCCGGCCCTGGACGGCCACCCGCCCGCCGGCCGCGGCCGGTTCACCGGCGCTCGCCGAGGCCGCGGCGGCGAACAGCGCCACCACCCCCGTCAGCAGGACGGCGGCCACGGCGGCCAGGCAACCCGCCTGCCCGACCGTGGGGCGGTCCGGTCTGTGTCGTGGTGCGTGGTGTCGGTGTGGTGGTGCGGTTTCGCGTATTTGGCACACGGCGAGAGCTTGCGCAGCGGGCGAACGGCTCAGCCGTCACCGTGCCCCGGTTCGCCCGAATAGGGGAAGTGTCGGCTTTCCGCGGTCGCCCGCCGAGCGGATGTGCGGAGGGCCGGGCGGGGCCGGGCCGGGGGTAGGGAGGTGCGTGGTGCGGGCCGGGGGAGGAGGGAGGGGCGTGGTGCGCGCCGGGGGGCTTGTGGTGCGGGCTGGGTCCGATGCCGCGCAACCTGCCGATCCCGCGTCAACGTACCGATGCCGCGTCAACCTGCCGATGCCGCTACCACTCGCCGCCAGCTGGACGTTTGCTGTCCGTCGCCGTGTGTGAGGCACAATTCGCCTTTCCACGGGACGAGTTGATAACAGCGGTGGCGGGACGGTAACGGACGTGTCGGTTGATACGGCGGGCAGCATGGCCGGAACGGGCGAGCCGGAGGGTGACGCGGAGCGCGCCGACGGTGACGAGTGCCGGTGCGGACGGTGCCCGCACGGCGCCCGGGCGGGCCACCGGCAGGCGGTCGCCGCGTTCGTCGCACTGCGCGAGGACTTCGCCGCCGGACGCGGCGTCCCGGCCGGGCTCACGCGCTCGGCCGGCGCTGCCCGGCAATGGGTCTCCGACGAACTGACCCTGTCGGCACGCGAGCTGGCCCGGCGCGGGGCCGCCGAGGGCGTCGCCTGGCTGACCGCCGTGCGGTGGCGCACCCTGCTCGTGGTCTGGGGCGCGGTGGTGGCCCTGCTGGTCGGTGAGGCGCTGACCGCGATCGGCACCGGCTGGACGGCGTTCCGCACGGCGGCGCTGCTCGCGGCGGTCCTGCTGGCGCTGGGGCTGACGGCGGCGGCCTGGCTGCACCGGTCGCACGGCGGGGCGCTGGCGCCGCTGATCGGGGAGGACGGCCGGCTGTCCACCTCGCGGACGGTGGCCGCGGCCTGGGCGGCGGTCGTGCTGTACGCCGTGCTGATCATGGCCGTCCGGCTGGCGTTCGCGACCGGCCCCGACCAGCGGCACCGCCTGCTCCGCGGCCTGGCACTCGTCCACTCCGGTACCGCGCTGGGGCTGCTCGGCCTCGTCTGCGCGGTGGCGGTGCTGGCGTACGGGCTGGTGGCCGTGCGGGTACGGACCGGGTGGCTGCAGAAGGTGCCGGCGGAGCGGCCGCGGGGCGCCGATCTGCTGACGGACGATGCCGGCCGCGGCAGCTTCCTGGACGTGCAGTACGTCCTGGTCAACGCCGCGGTGCTGGCGTTCGCCCTGGTCCGGCTGGCCGGGCAGCCGGGTCAACTGCCGCGGCTCCCCTGGGGCTTGGTGGCCCTGGCGGGCGTCTCCGGGACGGCGTACCTCGCCGGGAAGCTGGTGACCGGCGGGCGGCCGGTGATCCTCTCGGTGGTCCGCGCCCGCGAACTGGGTGATCTCGCGGCGCCGGTCCGCACCGGTGACGACATCGAGATCCGCGGCGCCGGTTTCGTCCCCCCGGGGGCCACCACGCCCGACCGGCTGGCCCGCACCGTCGTACGGATCGGCGCGGTCCACGTCCCCGTGCCGCTGGTGCCGGTGGCCGGCGGCTTCGCCAACCCCACGGACGGCGCGCTCACGGTCCCGGTCCCGGTCGATGTCGAACCGGGCCGGGTGGAGGTCCGGGTCATCACGGCGGCGGGCGTCGAGACGGCGGCCTTTCCGATCGACGTGGTGGACTGAGCGATCGAGGTGGGGGGCTGGCCGATCGACGGGGTTCCTGGCCGCTGGGCGTGAGCTCCCGGCCCATCGACGTGGGGGACTGAGCGCGCGGGGCTGCCGGGGGTGTGCCGAGCGGGTGTGGGTGGGTGTGCGGGGCGGGTGTGCGTGGGTGTGCGGGGCGGGTCGTCCGTGCCGGGCGGGTGTGCGTGGGTGTGCCGGGCTGCGGGCTCGTCCTCCGGGGGAGGGGGCGCCATCGGTTTTGGTCTCCCGCTCGGGGGCGGTCTCTCCTCCCGAATCCAGCGTCCGGGTGTCGGTTCTGTGTGCGGCAGTCGCCGGAAGTGCAGCGGTCCGTTGAACCTCTTGCGCAGGTGCGTACGTACCTCCCTCTGAGGCGCGGGTGCGGGCACAATCGTCGCTCCCGGTGGCAACGGAGAGGCGGACGTCATGGTTCACGCGAATCGCACGATCGGTGCCGACTTGGCGGGCTCGGGCACCGACGGCCCTGCCGTCGGACTGCGCGGACCACTGGCGCGCCACGCGCTGCTCCCGCTGCGCCTCTTCCTGGGCGTCACTTTTCTCTACGCGGGGATCGACAAACTGACCGACCGGGCCTTCCTGGCGGCCGGCGGGTCCGGTTCGCTCGGGGAGATGCTGCGTCAGGTCCATGACGTGGCGGCGCTGCCGCAACTCGTCGACCTGGCACAGCAGAGCCCGGTGGGCTTCGGTTACGCCATCGCCGCCGGCGAGCTGGCGGTCGGCCTGGGGACGCTGGTCGGACTGCTGGGCCGGCTCGCGGCGCTCGGCGGTGCGCTGATCTCGCTGACGCTGTGGCTCACCGTGAGCTGGGCGACCACGCCGTACTACTACGGCAACGACCTCGCCTATCTGATGGCCTGGCTGCCGCTCGTGCTGGCCGGCACACCGCGCTTCTCCCTCGACGCGGCCCTCGCCAACCGCCGCAAACGACACGGTGCGCAGCTGTTCGGCTAGGGACAGCCGTCGGGCCCAGGGATTCAAGGGAATGAAGGCGAATTATGAGTGCTGTGCCGTGGGTGCCTCCTCGGTGCGGGCGGCGTGGTGGCGGCGGGCCGTGGCCCACACGGCGGCGGTGATCCCGGAGAGGAGGAGGCCGGCGGGGAGCGCCAGGAGCAGCCAGGGGCCGGGCGCATCCCACACGCCGAGGGCGTCGAGGCCGTAGCCCATGCCGAGGGTGAGGGCGGTGACGCCGGAGATCAACCGGGCCGGTTCGAAGGAGTGGCGCTTCACTGGGGGGCTCCCTGGCGGGTCGGGGCGCCCGGTGCCGCGGCCGGTCGCGGGGCGGCGGGCGCCGTGGGCGTGGTGGCCGGCGGGACGGGTGTCGACGAGACGGATGTTGACGAGGCAGGGGCCGGGGTCGGGGTCGGGATCGGCCCGGGAACAGGAATGGCGCGTTGGATGTCGACCTGGCCGGCGCCGACGCTGAGGTCCAGGTCGAGCACCCCGTGCGGCTTCTCGCCCTTCTTCAGTCCGTCGGCGGGCAGCGTGATCGTCTTGTCCTGACCGCCCGCCAGCAGCTCCACGTGCTCTGCCGCTTCGCCGGGCAGCCGGATGTCGCCCAGGCCGACCGATATGTGCAGACGGGTGGTGACACCCGGCGGCAGGGTCACCTGGAGGCGGCCGGCGCCCACCTCGGCGCTGGTGTGGACCGTACGGCCGCCCTTGAGGGACAACTCGCCGAGGTCCAACTCGCCTGAGCCGGAGCCGAGTGCGTAGTGAGGTTGCACGGCGGCGACGGTGGTCGGGGCCCAGCTGCGGTCCTGCCAGTCGGCCGTGAAGGTGCGCGGCAGCACCGTCACACCGGCCAGCATCAGGGCCGTCAGCACCATCAGGAAGACCGTGCCGCCGCCGGTCCGTCCGAACCAGGCGCTGAGGACCAGTCCCAGGCCGAAGACGACCAGCGCGGCGGCCAGGCCCGCCTGGACGGACGGTACGAAGGTGTGGTGCCGGGCGACGGCGAGGGCGGTGCCGGCGCCGCCGAACAGGGCGAGCAGGAAGGTCCGGCCGCCTATCGGGCGGCCGGGGCGCCGGATTCTGCGCGGGCTGCGGGCAGCAGGGTGGGCGCCGCCCGCCGGCACATGCGGTCCCGGCGGCCGGCCGGCGCCGGACGGGGCGCCCTGACCGGAAGAGGTGGCCGCGCCCGCGCCATGGGTGAAACGGTAGGTGAGGTCCAGGGGGAGCGGGGTGGTCTCGGGGCCCCACAGATAGCCCCCGCCGCCCGCGTCCCGCGAGCGCGGATCGCGCCACCAGGAGGGGCTGGCGGGCACCGGCGGCGCCTTGGTCTCCGGCGGGGCGTCGGCGACCGCCTGGGCCGTGGCGGGGTCCATCGACTCCGGGCCCTGGGCCGCTGCCTGCCGGCGCCGCCGCGACCAGTACGCCGAACCGCCCACCGCCAGCAGCAGCATGATGGCGAACGACATCATGCTGCCCTTGGCGAGCGTGGTCAGGAACAGTCCGCACCCGACCAGCGCGAAGAGCAGGGCGGTCAGCGCGGAACCCTCGACGCGGCCGGACAGCAGCCTGCGGCCCTCGTTCTCCTCCTCGCCGTCGAGGGGGATCGCCAGCCAGGCGAAGCCGTAGAGGATCAGGCCCACGCCGCCGACGGAGAGCACGGCCAGCACGATCCGGAAGATGACCGGGTCGAGGTCCCACTGCCGGCCCAGCCCGCCGCACACCCCGGCAACGACCTTGTGCCGCCGGCTGCGGCGCAGCGGCGGATGCGGTGGGGTGGGGCCGGCGGGGTCGGACGGTGCCGGCTCCGCGACGGGGGCTGCTTCGTTCATGGGCCCATGGTGACAAGATCCACGCGGCCGCGGCATCCGTGAAAACCCTGGCAGATCCCTGAGATCCGTCTCCGGCATCCCCGACACCTCTCAGGGCCGTGCGGAAATCCCCCGCCGGCGGGCATATGCCACGAGCTCCCGCCCGGACCGGCGGACACGAGCCGGCCTGCGGTGGGCCGGGGGCTGACCGCCGGCGCCGGAGACTATCGTTGCGCCTCGGATACGTACGGGTTTCCGGAGGGGCGTGCGGTGACGGAGGCGGCGTCGGTGGACGAGGGGCGACTGGTCGCCGGGCGGTATCGCCTGGTTGAGCGGATAGGCCAGGGCGGTATGGGTACCGTCTGGCGGGCCCGGGACGAACTCCTCGGGCGTCAGGTAGCCGTCAAGCGCCTGCATGTGTCGCCGCAGCTGGAGGCGGACGAACTGGCGACCCGCCATGAGCGCACCACCCGTGAGGCCCAGGCCGCGGCGCGCATCAACCACCCCAACGTCGTGGGCGTGCACGACGTCGTGGACGACGCCGGGCTGCCCTGCATCGTCATGGAGTACGTCCCCTCCACGACCCTCGGCGACGCCATCAAGGAGGCCGCGCGGACCGGTGGTTCGGTCACCCCGCGCGAGGCCGCCCGGATCGGCCGCGGCATGATCGCGGCGCTGCGGGCCGCGCACTCCGCCGGTGTGCTGCACCGCGACGTCAAGCCCGGCAACGTGCTCCTCGGCGAGGACGGCCGGGTCGTGCTCACCGACTTCGGCATCGCGGTCGCCTCCGGGACCTCCACCCTCACCAAGACCGGCGAGTTGGTCGGCTCCATCGACTACTTGGCGCCGGAACGCGTCAAGGGCGGCACCCCGGGCCCCGCCTCCGATCTGTGGGCACTGGGCGCGACGCTCTATCAGGCGGTCGAGGGACGGCCCCCGTTCCGTAAGAACACCGCGGTCGAGACGGCCTACGCGATCGCCATGGACCCGCTCGACCCGCCGCGCAACGCCGGGCCGCTCACCCCGCTCGTCGAGGCACTGCTCGCCAAGGAACCGGAGGACCGGCCGACCGCCGAGGTCGTCGAGCAGGCGCTGCGGGCCGCCGAGAGCGACGCGGAGACCGCGCTGCTCGGCTGGCCGCCGCTCGCCCCCGGGTCGGCGGGCGAGGAACCGGTCGCGGCGGACGAGCACTCAGAGGCGACGACCCGCGCGGTGCCGCACGCGGGCCGCGTACCTGCCGCCCCGGGCCGCGCCGGAGCAATCACCGGTACCGGGACGGGCCTGGCCGCCGACGGCGGCGTCACGGGCCGGGTGGCTCTCCCCGACGGCGGCCTCGGCGGCCGGCCGGGCGTACGGGCCGGCGCCCCCGCGTCCCGTAGGCGGCGGGGCGGCCGGGTGATGGCCCTGAGCATCGCCGGGGCGCTGGTCGCCGGCGGCGGCGCCGGAGCGGCCTGGTACCTGACGCAGCGCGAGGAGCCCACCGCGGCCACCAAGGTGACGGGCGACAAGGCGACGGGCGACAAGGGCGTGCCCGTTCTGCCGGGCGCGCCGAGCAGCAGCATCGGACCGCCGCCGCCCCTCCCGGCCGGCTACCACAAGGCCACCGAATCCGGGGTGGGCGTCACCTTCCCGGTGCCCGACGGATGGCGGCGCAAGGTCAAGGACGGCGGCCGGCAGATCGTCTACGCCTCCGACGCTGAACTCGCCCAGCTCACCGTCAGCGTCCTGGACTTCTCCTCGGCCGACCAGGTGCAGCACTTCAAGGATGTCGAGGCCGACTTCAGGAAGCTGTACCCGGTGTACACCCGGCTGCGCCTGCAGGACACGGTCTTCCAGGGCGACCCGGCGGCCATCTGGGAGTTCACGTTCGGGGGCCGGGCCCGCACCTACCGCGGGATCGACCTGGGCTTCGGCCGCGAGGGCGGCAAGGAGTACGCGATCTACATCGCCGCGCCCGCGGCGAACTGGACGAAGTTCGAGAAGGTCTTCTCGGACGTGAAGGACGGCTTCCGCAAGATCCCGCCCAAGAGCTGACCCCCTGACCGGCTCAGGGGAACCTCAGGGCCGGTTCAGGGTCGACCCTGATGCCCCGGGCGCCCGGCGCGTGTGACGATCGGGGACATGACCACCGCACCACCGCGCGCCGAGACGAGCTACGCCCCGGCGCCGGACCCCGACGAGCCGCCCGTGCGCAAGCTCTACCGCAGCGCCGACGGGCGGCTGCTCGGCGGCGTCGCGCGCGGCCTCGCCGGGCACCTCGGTCTGCCGGTCTCCTGGGTGCGGATCGTCTTCGTCGCCCTCTTCATGGCCGACGGCATGGGCGCCCTGCTGTACGCCGCGTTCTGGTTCTTCGTCCCGCTGGGCGTCGGGGGCGTGGAGCACCGGCAGTCCGCCCCCGGCGACGGCAGGCGGCGGCTGAGGGCCCGCCGGCCCGACCGGGGGCAGGTCTTCGCACTGATCGCCCTGCTGATCGGCGCGGCCGTGGTCGCCTCCCGCTTCCAGCTCGGCCAGGCCGACGGCTATCTCTGGCCGGTGCTGCTGATCGGCGCCGGCGTCGCCCTGGTGTGGCGCCAGGCGGACAACTCCCGGCGCGCCCAGTGGCTGGAGCTCGGCCGCCGCAAGGGGCTGCTGCCGGTGCTGCGCGGCGCGGCCGGGGTGCTGCTGGTCTGCGTCGGCGTGACCGGCATCGTGGTGCTCCAGGGGTCGGTGCGGCACCTCGGCTCGGTGCTGCAGGCCTCGCTCGCCGTCGTCGTCGGCATCGCCCTGCTGGCCGGCCCGTATCTGGTGCGGATGGCCCAGGACCTCTCCGAGGAGCGGCTGATGCGGATCCGCGCCCAGGAGCGCGCCGAGGTCGCCGCCCACGTCCACGACTCCGTGCTGCACACCCTCACCCTGATCCAGCGCAACGCCGACGACCCCCGCGAGGTGGCGCGGCTGGCCCGGGCCCAGGAACGCGAACTGCGCGCCTGGCTCTACAAGCCCGAGGGCCGCGGCAAGGAGGAGGACGAGGAGCCGGCCACGCTCGCGGAGGCGGTGCGCAAGGCCGCCGCCGAGGTGGAGGACGACCACGGCGTCCCGATCGAGGTCGTGGTCGTCGGCGACTGCCCGCTGGACGAGGCGCTGGGCGCCCAGATGCAGGCCGCGCGCGAGGCGATGGTCAATGCTGCCAAATACGGCGGCGAGGGCGGCGCGGTCCAGGTGTTCGCCGAGGTGGAGGGCTCATCCGTCTTCGTCTCGGTGCGCGACCGCGGTCCCGGCTTCGACCTGGATGCCGTCCCCGCCGACCGGATGGGCGTCCGCGAGTCGATCATCGGCCGCATGGAGCGCCACGGCGGCACCGCCCGGCTGCGCTCCGCCCCCGAGGGCGGCACGGTCGTCGAGCTGGAGATGGAGCGCACCGCGCAGGAGGCCGAGGCATGACCGGGCCGGGCGGGACACGGGATGATGACCGGGCAGACACCGAGGGACGGACGGAAGACATGAGCAGCGAGGACGTGCAGCAGGACGGCAACGGCGGCGCGGAGGACGGCGACCGCACCGTACGGGTGGTGTTGGTCGACGACCACCGGATGTTCCGTACGGGCGTCCAGGCCGAGATCGGCGAGACCGAGCGGACCCGCGTCGAGGTGGTCGGCGAGGCCGCCGACGTCGACCAGGCGATCACGGTCATCACCGCCACCCGCCCCGAGGTCGTCCTCCTGGACGTCCACCTCCCCGGGGGCGGCGGCGCCGAGGTGCTGCGCCGCAGCGCCACGATGATGGCCGACCCCGAGAAGCCGGTCCGCTTCCTCGCCCTCTCCGTCTCCGACGCGGCCGAGGACGTCATCGGTGTCATCCGTGGTGGCGCCCGTGGCTACGTCACCAAGACGATCAACGGCAAGGAGCTGATCAACGCGATCTTCCGGGTGGCGGACGGCGATGCGGTCTTCTCCCCGCGGCTGGCCGGCTTCGTCCTGGACGCCTTCGCCTCGACGGACGCCCCGCCGATCGACGAGGACCTGGACCGCCTTACCCAGCGCGAGCGCGAGGTGCTGCGGATGATCGCCCGCGGCTATGCGTACAAGGAGTGCGCCAAGCAGATGTTCATCTCCGTGAAGACGGTCGAGTCGCACGTCTCGGCGGTGCTGCGCAAGCTGCAGCTGTCCAACCGCAACGAGCTCACCCGCTGGGCCGCGGCCCGCCGCCTGGTCTGACGGAAAGGGCGGCCCGGGAGGCAGCGGACACGGCGGGCGGGCGGCGCGGGGACGGCCGGACGGAGGTCACACGGACCCCATACGCACCACAGGGGACGTGAAGGGGGGTGTGAAGAAGGGCGTAAAGAAGGACCAAAGACGGGCAACCAGGACCACGCGGTCGCCATCTAAGGGCGCGGAGAGGCTCACTGCCGAAGGCGGGGCCCGAACCACCCCACCCCACGTCCTTCGCGTCATGCGTTCCTGGAAGCGAGTTCCCGATGAGCCTGACGGGCACGCCCTTCTTCCTCACCTCGATCGCGCTGCTGGTCATCGCCGTCGTGCTGCCGCTCGCCATCTGGAGCCGGATAGCCGGCCCGCCGCTGCTGCGCGGTCTCGCGCGGCTGCTGATGCTGCTGTTCGCCCAGATCACCGCCATCACCGTGGTGTTCGTCCTGGTCAACAACGCGAACAACCTCTACGACACCTGGGGCGACCTGCTCGGCACCGACAGCCACGTCGCGGTCGCCAAGGACCTCGGACCGGACGGCATGGGCGGCCGGCAGATCAAGAACCAGCCCCGGCAGATCCAGCAGTTCCGGCCCGCCGACGACCCGAAGGTGGGCCCCGGCGTCCAGATGACCAACCTCAAGGGCCGCATCTCGGGCGTGGTCGGCGAGGTGTACGTCTGGCTGCCGCCGCAGTACGACGACCCCGCGTTCAAGAACAAGAAGTTCCCGGTCGTCGAGCTGCTGCCCGGGTACCCCGGGTCGGCGAAGGCCTGGTTCGGCGCACTGCACGTCGCCGAGCAGCTCGGCCCGAAGATGCAGCGCGGCGAGATCAAGCCCGCCATCCTCGTGGCGCCGCGCACCACCCTCCTCACCGGCGCCGACACCGGCTGCGTCAACATCACCGGCAAGGTCAACGCGGACAGCTGGCTGACCGTCGACGTCCGCCAGATGATCGTCGACAACTTCCGGGCCGGCGACCGGCCGCACTCCTGGGCCCTGGCGGGCTACTCGGCCGGCGCCCACTGCGCCGCCAAGCTGGCCCTGGCCCACCCGGACCGCTACCGCGCCGCGGTCGCCATGTCCGGTTACAACGACCCGGCGCTGGAGCCCGACTCGCTCGCCGGCAAGGACCCCAAGCTGCGCTTCCAGTCCAACCCGCTGCACATCCTGAAGGCCGCCAACGCGGCCGGCCGCCCGCCGCGCACCGCCCTGTACGTGTCGGGCGCGGCCGGCGACGGCTATCAGGCGGGCCTCGGCCTCCAGCAGCTCGCGAAGCGCCCGACGACGGTCACCGTGCACCAGATAGCGGCGAACGCCGGCGGCCACACCACGGTGGTGTGGCGCAACCAGGTGCCGGAGATCTTCCGCTGGCTGGGCCTGCAGCTGCGGGCCTGAGCCAGCGGCCAGACCGGGCCCCCGGACCACCGGCGCCGGCCGCGCAGCCCCCGCCCGCCGGCCGCATGGCCCCGCCCGCCGGCCGCGTGGTCCTACGCCGGCCGCGTGGCGCCCGCGAAGGGCATCTGGTCGATCGGCGCGATCCGCACCGGCGCTCCCGGGTGCGGTGCGTGGATCATCTTCCCGTCGCCGATGTAGAGCCCCACATGGCTGATGGCCGTGTAGAAGAACACCAGGTCCCCGGGCGCCAGTTGGGAACGGTCGATGCGCGGCCCGGCGTTGATCTGGGTGTAGGTCGTGCGCGGGAGGGCGACCCCGCCCGACCGCCACGCGGCCTGGGTCAGCCCCGAGCAGTCGTAGGCGGAGGGCCCGGTGGCGCCCCAGACGTAGGGCTTGCCGAGCGCGGCGTAGGCGAACGCGACCGCCCGGGCGGCCCGCGCGTTGGGCGCCTGCTGCGCGGAGGCGGTGGCCGCGGCCGCCGAGCCGGTGGGGATCCCGCCGAGCAGACCGCCGTCCCGTCCGCCGCCCCCGCGGTCCGCCCGGCCGCCCGCCGTCCCGGCCCGGGAGCCGTCCCGTCCGGCCATCCGGCCCCGCTGTTCCGCCGTCAGCCGGGCCAGCAGCTGCTCCGCGGCGTCCAGTTTCCGGACGACGGTGACCCGGTGCTTCTTCAGCGTGACCTCGTTCCGGGTCAGCCGTTCCGCGGTCTCCTCGGCCCGTTGCCGGACCTGCCGCACGCTGCCGAGCCGGCGCGCGTACCCGGCCACCGCGCTCGCCTGGTGGCTGCCCGTCCGCTCCAGCACCGCGGCGCCGTCCAGATAGTGCTGCGGATCGGCGGACAGCAGCAGCCGTACGGTCGGGTCCACGCCGCCGGAGCGGTACTGGGAGGCGGCCAGGGTGCCCAGCCCGGCCCGCGCGGTGTTCAGCTTCTGGGTCCTGCGGGCGGCCTCGTCCTGCAGTCTGCTCAGCTCCTCGCGTGCGGTCTCGGCGGCTTCCTGCGCGCCGTCGTACTTCTGTGTGGCCACCTCTGCCTCCTGGTACAGCGCGTCGACCCGGCCCTTGACCTGGGCGGGGGTGGAGAGGTCCGCTGCCTGGCCGGTGCCGTCGAACGCGGTGGCGGTGGCGGCGCCGGCGAGGGCCAGCGTGGCGGCCGTACGGGCGGTGCGCGCGGTGCGCGAGCCGCCGGTGAGCGAGGCGAGCGGATGCTGCCTGGGCTTGCGGTGCGAGGCCACGGTGGCCGTCACTTCCTTCCCTTGCGGCGGGGCGGGAGTCGGCCGCCTGGAGGAGGACGCTAAGCCCGGCTGTCACGGGGGTGGGCTCACTTGCGCGGCATTGTCCGGTTTCGACCGCTGCCCGAACGCGGCTGACCGGAGCGTCATCCTCCGGTCGCCGGGGCCGCTCCGCGCTGACCGAAGCGGCGAATGTGGACGCCCTGCCGGAAAGGGCGTGCTATGCGGCGGATACGATCCGGGCCCATGGACGTAGTCATCAATATCTTCGTCGGCCTGCACATCATCGGCATCGCCTCCCTGCTGGGCGGCTTCCTGACGCAGATGAAGGCGATGGGTGCGGGCACCGCCCGGTTCGTTCCGGCCATGCTGCACGGCGCGCTGACGATGCTGGTCACCGGCATCGTGCTGGTCGGCCTCAACCAGGCACAGGACCACCCGGTCAACAACATCAAGATCGGCATCAAGATGGCCGTCCTGGTGGTGATCCTGGCACTGGTCTACGTCAAGCGGGACGAGGAGCAGATCGACAAGGCGCTGTTCGGCGCGGTCGGCGGCCTCACGATGGCCAACATCTTCATCGCCGTCCTCTGGACCTGAGAACGCCGGCCGGACCTGAGAAACGCCGGTCGCCGGACCCGGGCCTGTAGTGCCCGGGGCCCGGCAACGGCCCCCACAGCAGCACACCGCGCGGTCGTCGCCCTCCGGGATCCGGAGGCGACGGCCGCGCGGTGGCGTGTGGGGGGTGGCCGTGGGGGGTGGGCCAAGGCGGAGCCGGTTCGGGCGTCAGCCCAGGCGGACGCTCCCGTAGATCGGCATGTAGTAGATCGACTCCTCCCGGACGTTCGCGCCCGGGTGCGGCGCGTGGATCATCCTGCCGCCGCCTATGTACATGCCGACGTGGCTGATGTCGTCGAAGAAGAAGACCAGGTCACCGGGTTGCAGGTCCTTGGTGGCCACCCGCTGGCCGACCTTGACCTGTTCCCAGGTCGTGCGCGGCAGATCGACCCCGGCCGCCTTCCACGCCGCCTGGGTCAGCCCCGAGCAGTCGTAGGACGAGGGCCCGGTGGCGCCCCAGACGTACGGCTTGCCGATCTGGGCGCGGGCGAACGCGAGGGCCTTCTCGGCCTTGGTGGACTGCGAGCCGCCGGTGGAGCCGCCGGTGTCCCCGCCGGTCTGGCCGCCGGTGGAGCCGCCGTCGTGCTGCCGCAGCCGCTCGCGCTCCTGCTGCTTGCGCGCCTCCTCCTCGGCCCGGCGCTTGGCCGCCGCCTCCTTCTGGCGCTCCAGTTCGGCCAGCCGCGCCTTCTCCTGCGCGGTCAGCCGGGACAGCAGCTGCCGGGCCTCGGCCAGCTTCTGCTGTACGGAGCGCTTCGACTCCTTCAGGGCGGCCTGCGAGTTCTGCAGCTGATCCAGGCTGCGGGACGCCTCGGCCCGCTGGCGGGCGGCCGCCGCGGCCTGCTTCTGGTAGTCGGTGACGGCCTGCTGCTGCCGCCCGGTCAGCCGCTCCATCAGGTGGCTGCGGTCGAAGAACTGCTGCGGGTCCTTGGCGAGCATCAGCTGCGCGGTCGGGTTCATCCCGCCGGTGCGGTACTGCGCCGAGGCGAACGTCCCGAGCTCCCGCCGGGACGCGTTCATCTTCTCGGCCCGCTTGGCCGCGGCGTCGAGCAGCCCGTCCACGGTCTCGCGCTGGTGGTCGGCGCGCTCCTTGGCGGCGTTGTACTTCTGGGTGGCCACTTCGGCCTGCCGGTAGAGGCCGTCGACCTTCTGCTTGACCTCTTCGATGGTGGGCCGGGGGGCCCTGGGGGCGGCGTCGGCGGTCTGCGAGAGCAGGGTGACCGAGGCGAGCGCCGCGGTGGTGAGCCCGGCCGCCGTACGGCGGCTCCCGGGCGAGGTGAGAACGCTGGTGCGCGGCTTGCGATGGGACGCCAAGGCCGGCAACTCCTTCCGTGGACCGCCTACCGGGTTAGCTGTCGGGTTCGGGCGGTGTCGCTGACGGAAGGCCGTGCCCTACGGTCCGTACGTCCGCTGGCGTCGGTCGGACGGATCGATTCACCCCGGTGTTGCTGGTGGGTCCCCGGCTCCGGGTGACCCGGGCGTGACCAAAGGGACACGTCGCGGGCAGGGCCGGACTCGGCGTGGGCGGCCCGTGCGGACGCTGTCGTCCACGGGGAGGCGGGCTGCCTGAGCGAGGACGTTAGCCAACTCGTGTGGCTCCTGTGAAGGCTGATGTTCGATATGCCCGAAACCTTTTCGTGACCTGAGAGATGTCGTTCCGTTTTCGGCCGGTGTGCGCGGCCGCCGTCCGCACCGCGCGTTCTCCGGCCGTCCCGGCCACTTGTCCACAGTCCCCGACGCGCTGTCGGTGCGGCGGCCTAGACTCGGTGGGCGATGAGCAGCCTCTTTGACGACAGCTTCCTGGCGGACCTCGGCCACAAGGACGAGGAGCCCCCGCCGCCTCCCGAGGACGAGCACGGGCCGGTCCCCGAGGAGATCCCCGCCGACCTGTTCGGCGGGCGGTTCGACGCGCCCGTGCCCAGGGACGCGTACTACCGCGACGGCGCCGCCCGCCCGGCCCTCGACCCCGCCGCGCTGCTCGAGGGGCTCAACGACCAGCAGAAGGCCGCCGTGGTGCACACCGGCGGCCCGCTGCTGATCGTCGCCGGCGCCGGCTCCGGCAAGACCCGCGTGCTCACCCACCGCATAGCGCACCTGCTCGCCGAGCGGCACGTCCACCCCGGCCAGATACTCGCGATCACCTTCACGAACAAGGCCGCCGGTGAGATGAGGGAGCGCGTCGAGCAGCTGGTCGGCCCGCGCGCCAACGCCATGTGGGTCTCCACCTTCCACAGCGCCTGCGTGCGGATCCTGCGCCGCGAGTCCAAGAAGCTGGGCTTCACGTCCTCCTTCTCGATCTATGACGCCGCCGACTCCAAGCGCCTGATGGCCCTGGTCTGCCGCGATCTGGACCTCGACCCCAAGCGCTTCCCGCCCAAGTCCTTCAGCGCGAAGATCTCCAACCTCAAGAACGAGCTCATCGACGAGGAGACCTTCGCCGGGACGGCTGCCGATGGTTTTGAGAAGACCCTGGCCGAGGCGTACGCGATGTACCAGGCGCGGCTGCGCGAGGCCAACGCCCTGGACTTCGACGACATCATCATGACGACGGTCAACCTCCTCCAGGCCTTCCCGGACGTCGCCGAGCACTACCGCCGCCGCTTCCGGCACGTCCTCGTCGACGAGTACCAGGACACCAACCACGCCCAGTACACCCTCGTCCGCGAGCTCGTGGGCACCGGCACCGCGGACATCCCCGCCGCCGAGCTGTGCGTCGTCGGTGACGCCGACCAGTCGATCTACGCCTTCCGCGGCGCCACGATCCGCAACATCCTCCAGTTCGAGGAGGACTACCCGGACGCGACCACGATCCTGCTGGAGCAGAACTACCGCTCCTCGCAGACGATCCTGTCCGCCGCCAACGCCGTCATCGAGCGCAACGAGAACCGCCGCCCCAAGAACCTCTGGACCGACGCCGGCGCCGGCCCCAAGATCCACGGCTATGTCGCCGACACCGAGCACGACGAGGCGCAGTTCGTCGCCGACGAGATCGACCGGCTGACCGACGCCGGCGACGCCAAGGCCGGCGACGTCGCCGTCTTCTACCGCACCAACGCCCAGTCCCGCGTCTTCGAGGAGATCCTCATCCGGGTCGGGCTGCCCTACAAGGTCGTCGGCGGAGTGCGCTTCTACGAGCGCAAGGAGGTCCGTGACGTCCTCGCGTACCTGCGCGTGCTCGCCAACCCCGAGGACAGCGTCCCGCTGCGCCGCATCCTGAACGTCCCCAAGCGCGGCATCGGCGAGCGCGCCGAGGCGATGATCGACGCCCTGTCGCTCCGCGAGAGGATCACCTTCCCGCAGGCCCTGCGCCGGGTCGACGAGGCGTACGGCATGGCGGCCCGCTCCGCCAACGCCGTCAAGCGCTTCAACGTCCTGATGGAGGAGCTGCGGACGATCGTGGAGTCCGGCGCCGGGCCCGCCACGATCCTGGAGGCCGTCCTGGAGCGCACGGGCTACCTCGCCGAACTCCAGGCGTCCACCGACCCCCAGGACGAGACCCGGATCGAGAACCTCCAGGAACTCGCCGCGGTCGCCCTGGAATTCGAGCAGGACCGCGGCGAGGCCGCGACCTCAGGGGCTGCCGCCCCGGGTCCCGGCACCCTCTCCGAGTTCCTCGAACAGGTCGCGCTGGTCGCCGACTCCGACCAGATCCCCGACGAGGACGAAGAGGGCAGCGGCGTGGTCACCCTCATGACGCTGCACACCGCCAAGGGCCTGGAATTCCCCGTGGTCTTCCTGACCGGCATGGAGGACGGCGTCTTCCCGCACATGCGCGCGCTGGGCCAGACCAAGGAGCTGGAGGAGGAGCGCCGGCTGGCGTACGTCGGCATCACCCGCGCCCGCGAGCGGCTGTACGTCACCCGCTCGACGATGCGCAGCGCCTGGGGCCAGCCCTCGTACAACCCGCCGTCGCGGTTCCTGGAGGAGATCCCGGACGACTACGTCGAGTGGAAGCGGACCGGCCCGGCGACGCCGTCCGCGTCGATGGGCGGGCTGTCGTCCCGCGGCGGCGGTGGCGGCTTCGGCGGGGGCATCGGCTCCTCGCTGTCCTCGTCCCGCGCCAAGGGGCCGAGCGGGTTCGCCACCCGGCGGACCAGCGACCGCCCGGTGGTCGCGCTGGCCATCGGCGACCGTGTCACGCACGACAGCTTCGGCCTGGGCACGGTCGTCGCCGTCAAGGGCAGCGGGGACAACGCCGAGGCGACGATCGACTTCGGCGGCGAGAAGCCCAAGCGGCTGCTGCTGCGGTACGCGCCGGTGGAGAAGCTCTGACGGAGGCCCGGCAGCTCTGACGGAGTCCTGGGCGCCGGCCGGTGGCCGGCGCTGCGGGAACGGTACGCCGGACGTCAGTTGGGGTTGAGGCCGTGGCTGCGCAGCCACGGGATCGGGTCGACCGCCGCGCCGCCCCCGGGACGCACCTCGAAGTGCAGATGCGGACCGGTGGAGTTGCCGGAGTTGCCCGAATAGGCAATCTGCTCACCGGCCTTGACCGAACCCGACCGGATCTTGGTGCTGCTCAGATGGCAGTACCAGGTCTCCGTGCCGTCCGGCGCGGTCACGATCGCCATGTTGCCGTAGGCGGAGTTCCACTGGGTCCGGACGGTGCCGTCGGTGGCGGACATGACCGGGGTGCCGTAGCTGACCGGGAAGTCGATTCCGGTGTGCACGGACATCCAGTTCACGCCGGCCTGGCCGAAGAGCGCGCTGAGCCCGTGCTGGGTCACCGGCAGTACGTACTTCGGGCGCAGCGCCTCCTTGCGGGCTGCCTCCTCCGCCTTCCGCTTGCGCTCCTGCGCCTGGCGTTCCTTGAGGTCGAGCCGTTCCTGGGTGCGGCTGGCCCGGTCGCGGAAGTCGTCGGCGCCCGCGCTGAGACCGGCGAGCTGGGTGTCGAGCTTCTTGTTGGCCGCGGCCCGCTGGACGCCGCCCGGGTCGTGCGCGGTGGCCTGGGTGGTGGTGTCGTCCTTGTCGTTGCCGCCGAGACCGGCGACGGACGCGGCGGCCACTCCGCAGACGCCCATGGCGGCGACCGACGGCACGGCGACGGTCAGCAGCGCCGAACGCTTCGCCGGGCGGCGCCGGCCGCGGCCGCGGACCGGCTTCCCGGCGGCGGGCCCGGTGACCCGCCGGCCGGCCGGGGCGGGGGACGGAGAGGTCACCGGCATCGCCTGGGTCGGGGCCTCGGCCACGGCGACGGCGTCTTCGCCCGGGGCCTCGTCGGTGGCGCCGGTGTCGTCGCGGTCGTCCCAGGCGGCGGCGTCGGCCGGGGGCGGGCCGGGCTGGGCGGGGATGCCGGCCATCAGCGGCTGGTCGGTGGTGGACCAGATCGCGGTGGCTTCGTAGCTCGCGGTGTCGAGCTGGTCCGTGCGCAGCGCGTCGACGCCGACGGTGTCGAAGGTGGCGGTCTCGAAGGTCGCCATCTCGAAGGCTGCCGTATCGAAGGCCGCGGTTTCCTCGGCCGCGGTGGCCTGCGGCCCGAGGGCGTCATAGCCACCCGTCGTCCCGTACGCCCCGGCGGGCTCCTGCGTGCCCACCGTCTCGTAGGCCCCGGTCGTCCCGTACGTCTCGTACGCGCCGGCGGCGTAACTGCCGGTGTCATAGCCGGTGGTGGGGTGGTTCCCGGTGTCGTACCCGCCGACGCCGTAGACCGTGGCACCGTGGGTGTCGTAGCCGCTCGGGTCCTGCGCCGGGGTCTCGTAGGCGGTGTGCGCGTACGGGTCGTAGGCGCCGGTGTCCCACTGCGCCGGGGGGTAGCCGCCGGTGTCGTACGTGCCGGTGGCGTAGCCGTCGCCCGCCGTTGGGTACGTCCCCGTGCCGTAGCTGCCGGTGCCGTAGGTGCTCATGTCGTAGGCGCCGGTGTCGTACGTCCCGCCGGGATAGCCGCCGGTGTCGTAACCGCCCGTGGCGTGGGCACCGGTGTCGTACGTGCCGGGGAGCGAGCCGAAGAGGGGGTCGCCGTCGCCGTATTCGTCACCACCGGCCGGGGAATGCTGCTGTCCGTAGGACTCGTAGGCCGGATAGTGCGCATACGAGGCGTCGGAAGCGGAGCCGGTCGGAAGCGCGGCCTCCGATGGGTGACGGTCGTTCACCAACTTCTCTTTCGCCTCGGCAGCAGGAGAATTAGCGGCGACTGTACCCGGCGGTACACGACGGCGACAATCTTCCACGGGTTTTACGCTGCGCGAGACCGGGCATTTGGCCGCCTTTCGGCAGAGGCCATGCGAGTTCTTGGCGCCCCGTTCGATGGTTGTTCGATCGCCCGTCACGGAGCGGAGCGGCCTCAGGCCACGGATATGGCTCCGCCGGCTTCCTCTTCGGCTGCCGGGTCCGCCGCGGCCAGTGCCTCCCTTATGCCGGCCGCGACGGTGGCGTTCACCGGGAGGGCGAGATGTCCGACACCGGCGACATGGACGTTGTGGGCGAGCAAATCCGGGTGATCGATTCTGGCCGCAGTGGCTGGAATCATCACCTGATCCGCCTCGCTCCAGAAAGCGACAAATTGCGTCCGGCAATTCGGTGCCGGCAGCGACAACTCCGCTATCACCTCGGAATCGGGGCGCATCTGGCGGACGATCGGGTGCGCCGACATCAAGGGGGCTATCCGGGTCCCGGCATGCGGGGTGCCGAGGGTGACGACCCTGCGGACCCGGGCGTCGCCGCCGAGCCGCTGGACGTAGTAGCGGGCGATCAGACCGCCCAGGCTGTGCCCGACGAGGTCCACCCGGCGGTGACCGGTCCGCGCGCAGACGTCCGCCACGTGCCGGCCCAGCAACTCCGCCGCTTTCCGCAGGTCGCAGGTCAGCGGGGAGTAGTTGAGCGCCTCGACATGGCGCCAGCCGTGGCGCAGCAGCGAACGGCGCAGCAGCACGAAGACCGAGCGGTTGTCGATGAAGCCGTGCAGTAGGAGGACGGGCGGATGCGACCGGCCCTCGGTCGGGAGGAGCGGAGGGGCGTCCTCCGCCGAGCGGGACGGCCGTGGCACGGAACGCTCCCGTGACATGCCGGTGGGGTAGAGGAGCAGATGCCCGGCGAGGACCGCCAGGTCCACCAGCGTGGTGCGAAGACAGGGCAGGGTCTGCATGACCGACCTCCCGAACGGCATGCGGCAGGCGGCGCTGACCCCCGATGCCCTCGTGGGAAGCCATGAGCGGCGGCGCACGGGCGCACTCGCCCCGATGCGCATGACGATCCATGGTGCGGCGGCCCGGCTGCGGCTCCCCGGACGCCCGGCCCGCGCGCACTCCGCCCGGCCCTGGCGGTACGACGCACGGAACGCGGCGCGTAGCGAACGTGTCCCAGGTGTGATTTCCCCCTCGCCGGATGTCACGAAACGGCTGGATACTGGATGCTGGCGATAACGTTCGTTCACGTCGTGGCCGCCGGATCGCGGTCGCGCGCCCGATTGTCGGCTTTGCGGCACCACCGTGCCGTGCAGGGCTTGGAGGCAGTGATGAGTGTGGCTCGGCAGGACGGAGCGCAGGCGGGAACCCCTGGCGCGGCGGGCCGGTCGGGGCCGATCCGTGTCGTGGTGGCCAAGCCGGGGCTGGACGGGCACGACCGGGGCGCCAAGGTCATCGCCCGGGCGCTGCGCGACGCCGGTATGGAGGTCATCTACACCGGGCTGCACCAGACCCCGGAGCAGATCGTCGACACCGCGATCCAGGAGGACGCCGACGCGATCGGGCTCTCCATCCTCTCCGGCGCGCACAACACCCTCTTCGCGAAGGTCATTGCCCTGCTGGCGGAGCGCGACGCGGCGGACATCAAGGTCTTCGGCGGCGGCATCATCCCCGAGGCCGACATTGCCCCGCTGAAGGCCCAGGGCGTCGCCGAGATCTTCACGCCCGGCGCGACCACCGCCTCGATCGTGGAGTGGGTCAACGCGAACGTGCGCCCGCTGGCGGTCTGAGGCCCCGGGGGCGACGGGAGTGATCATGGCGCGGACCCGTCGTCCGGGGCAGCGATAGCGGCAGCAGCGGCAGCCGTATCAACATCGGCGGCAGCAGCGGCAGCGGCGGTGGTCGAGCCGATCCCGCCGGCGGCAGCAGCGGTGGTCGGACCGATCCCGCCGGCGGCATCGGCGTCCGGCGGCGGGAGGAGCTCGGCGCGCATCGTGGCGCGCAGCCGGAGCGTGCCGACCAGACGCTGGAACGCCTCGGACCAGTAGCCGCCGGAGCCGGGCGAGGCGCCCTCGGGCTCGTCGGTGACCGCGGTGAGCATCGCGAGCCGGTCCGCCGCTGCCGGGTCAAGGCAGCGCTCGGCCAGGCCCATCACCCCGCTGAAGCTCCACGGATAGCTGCCGGCGTCCCGGGCGATGTCCAGGGCGTCGACGACGGACCGGCCCAGCGGCTCGGCCCAGGGGACCGCGCACACCCCGAGCATCCGGAACGCGTCCGACAGGCCGTGCGCGGCGATGAACTCCGCCACCCAGCCGGCCCGTTCCCCGCTCGGCAGTACGGTCAGCAGCTTCGTCAGGTCCCGTGCGGAGCCGGCCGGGGCGACCTCGCCGGTCCGGGACGGCGCGCCGGGCACGCCCAGCAGGGCCCGCGCCCAGGCGGCGTCCCGCTGGCGCACGGCCGCCCGGCACCAGGCGTCGTGCAGCTCGGTCCGCCAGTCGTCGGCCACCGGGATCGCGACGATCTCCTCCGGACCCCGGCCGCCGAACCGCTCCTCCCATCCGCGGAGCGGGGTCGCCTCCACCAACTGGCCCAGCCACCAGGACCGTTCGCCCCGGCCGGAGGGCGGCTTGGGCACCACTCCGTCCCGCTGCATCCCCGCATCGCACTCCTGGGGCGCGTCGACCCGGATCACCGCCTCCTGGCCCGCCGCGGGGTCCAGGGTCACGCAGGCGTGTGCCCGCTGCGCCATCCGGGCCGCGAGGGCCGAACCGGGCAGCGCGGAGAGCAGCTCGGCGGCGGTGGCCCGGACCGTGCGGCTGCGGTCGGACAGCGCCTGCTCCAGAAAGGGTTCGTCACCCGCCGTGAGCCCCTCGCGCAGCGAGTCGAGGAACATCAGCCGGTCCTCGGCGCGCTCCGTGGACCAGGTCGTCCGCAGCAGCTCCCGGCCCGCCTCCGGGTCGCGGCGGCGGACCGCCGTCAGCAGGGCCACCCGCTCCGCGAACAGCCCCTCCTCCCACCGCCGTGCGATCTCCTCGGCCGCCTCCCCCTCGGGCAGGACGGCCGCGCCGCCGGTACCCCGGAGCGCGAACTTCCAGGCGTCGTTGAGCCGCGCCAGCCACAGCGCCCGCGGCCCGGCCAGCGCCAGCGCGGCCGGCCGCAGGTCCGTACGGGCCCGGGCGGCGTCGAGCAGCGCGGGCAGCAGGGCCTCCGGGGCGCGGTAGCCGTACTCGCCGGCGGCGGCCAGCCACTGGGGCAGTAGTTCGGTCAGGTCGGGGGCCGCGCCGCGGCGGCTGCCGCCTCCCGTACCGCCGCGGTCGGCGAGCAGGAGGGCGAGCCTGCGGCGCGCCGCGGCCGGCAGCGGCGGCCGCGGGTCGTCCGGTGCCGGGACCGGCCGCTCACCGGCCGGGGCGGGGCGCAGCGCGGCGCGCCGCCGCACCGTGCTCACCGCGGCCGCGTCCAGCAGAGCCGCCGCGGCATTCTGCCCGGGCCGTACGGTCACCGGTGGCCGCCGCCGTTCGGTGCCCAGGAGCGCCGCGCTCACCAGATCGGGCCAGGGGGCCGGGGCGGTGGCGGTCATCGGGGGAGCCGGGGGAGTCGGGGGTGTCGGGTGGGTCTCAGGGCTGGTGGTGGTCGTCATGCCCGTCCTCCAGGCATCGGTGATGGATGAGGTCCTCGGGAGCGCGCGCTCCGGCGCGGCCGGGAATCGGGGTCACAGGGACACCGGGGACGGGTCCCAGGCGGTCAGCGGGAGGAAGCCGCGGTGGCCGCACTCGCCGAAGACCGTGACCGGCGCGCCGCCCGATATGGCCGCCAGCTGCCAGACGCCCGTACCGCCCAGGCAGCGCGGGTCGAGCGGCAGCGCCGACTCGCCGTCCGCGTCGGCCAGTTGCCAGCCCCGGCCGTCGCGCCCCGGTACCGGGGTGACGTCGGCGAGCACCACCGGCCAGGAGTCCAGCCAGGGGTCGTCGCGCAGCGCATCGCCGTACGCCGCCAGGGCGGCGTCGATACCGCAGCCCGGCGGCACCGGGCCCGGGACGGCCGGGGCGTACCGCTCGCCCAGGGTGGCGCGCAGCGGGCGGGCGCCGGGGTAGTAGGCGAGGTCCGCGTCGATGACCAGACCGGGCGGCAGGGCCAGCTCCAGCGGGCGGTTGGCACCGGCGAACGACAGATGCAGCGCCATCCGGCCGGTGCGCTCGCCGCGCAGGAAGATCCGGCGGGTGGTCAGCCTGCCGTCGTCGCTGTCCTGCTGGGCCAGCACCAGCCACCGGTCCCGGACCGGCGCCGCATCGGGGCCGGTCAGCAGGTCCGCCGCGTCCGTGGTCAGCCCGACGCGCGCGCGGACCGTGGCCGCCAGTGGGGCCGGCAGCCGGTCGATGCCGAGGAAGCCCCGATCGAGGAGGTGCAGCAGCGCGCACTCCTCCAGCAGCCGGGCCGGCCAGTCCGCGCCGGACGCCACCACCGAGCCCAACTCCCGCACCCGGGAGGCGAGACCGGGCGCCTGGGCGTCGACCATCCGCGCGGCCGTCTCCTCCCACGAGCGTCCCCCGCCGCCGTCGCCCGGCGTGCCGCCACCCTCCCGGCCGGCCGTGGCCAGGCCGGACTGCAGCAGATCCGCCAGCCGCTGCTCCAACTCCGTGGCGCCCGCGCCGATCCGCTGCATCCGGCGCTCCGCCCGGCGCCGGGCGGCCTCCGGATCGGCGGGCCCGCGCGAGGCGGCGCCGGGCGGCCCGGCCGCCGGCCGCTCCACGCGCTCCCGGCGCGCGGCCAGCCACTCACCGGCCCACTGCGGCGGCTCGCCGGCCGCCACCGCACCCTCGTCCCCCGCCCAGAGCAGCAGCAGTCCCAGCGCGTGCTTGCACGGGAACTTGCGGCTCGGGCAACTGCACTTGAAGGCCGGGCCCTCGACGTCCACGACCGCTTGGTACGGCTTCTTCCCGCTGCCCTTGCACAGCCCCCACACCGCGCTGCCGTCCGCGCCGGTCTCCGACCACGGGCCGGGCGCCGCGAGCTTGCCGCCCGCCTTGCGTGATGCCTCGTCAGGCGCCAGTGCCAGCACCTGATCCGTCGTCCAGCGTTCCCCCTGCGGATTCATGTCTCCGACGCTACGACGGCCCACTGACAATGCCCTTCCCGCGCGGCGAACTCGCAGGTCAGAGGTGGTTTTCGGGGCGTTGTCAGTGGTGTGGTGCAGGCTGGAAACCGCAAGCGGCCGGAGGGATTTTTCCCGGGCGCCGGCCGCGGATTCTTGCGACGAGGGGGACCCATGTCCGAGCTCATCAACGACACGACGGACGACACGCACACGACGGCGGAGGGGGCCGGGGACGACCAAGCGCTGCGCCCGCACGCCGAGGACAGTTTCGCCGACGAACTCAAGGCCCTCGCCGCGGCCGACGACCGGCCGCGGCCGGCGCGCTGGCGGCTCTCGCCGTGGGCGGTCGCCACGTACCTGCTCGGCGGCACGCTCACCGACGGCACGGTCATCACACCCAAATACGTCGGCCCGCGCCGGATCATCGAGGTCGCCGTGACGACCCTCGCGACCGACCGCGCGCTGCTCCTGCTCGGTGTGCCCGGCACCGCCAAGACCTGGGTGTCGGAGCATCTGGCGGCGGCGGTCAGCGGCGATTCCACCCTGCTCGTGCAGGGCACCGCCGGCACCCCGGAAGAGGCGATCCGCTACGGCTGGAACTACGCCCGGCTGCTCGCCCACGGCCCCAGCCGGGAGGCGCTGGTGCCCAGCCCGGTGATGCGCGCGATGGCGCAGGGCATGACGGCACGGGTGGAGGAGCTCACCCGGATCCCCGCCGACGTCCAGGACACGCTCATCACGGTCCTGTCGGAGAAGACCCTGCCCATCCCCGAGCTGGGCCAGGAGGTGCAGGCCGTCCGCGGCTTCAACCTGATCGCCACGGCCAACGACCGCGACCGCGGGGTCAACGAACTCTCCAGCGCGCTGCGCCGCCGCTTCAACACCGTCGTCCTGCCGCTGCCCGCGACACCGGACGACGAGGTGGACATCGTCTCGCGCCGGGTCGGCCAGATAGGGCGTTCGCTGGAGCTGCCGCCCGCACCGGAGGGCCTGGAGGAGATCCGCCGGGTCGTCACGGTCTTCCGCGAGCTGCGCGACGGCCTCACCACCGACGGCCGGACCAAGCTCAAGTCCCCGTCCGGCACGCTCTCCACGGCCGAGGCCATCTCGGTGGTGACGAACGGCTTGGCGCTCGCCACCCACTTCGGCGACGGTGTGCTGCGCGCCGGCGACGTGGCCGCGGGCATCCTGGGCGCGGTGGTCCGCGACCCGGCCGCCGACCGCGTCGTCTGGCAGGAGTACCTCGAAACGGTCGTGCGCGAGCGCGACGGCTGGAAGGACTTCTACCGCGCCTGCCGGGAGGTGAGCGCATGAGCACGTACGGCACGGGAGCCCCGCCGGACGGCCGCGGCCCGTTCCTGCTGGGGGTGCGGCACCACGGCCCCGGATCGGCGCGCGCGGTGCGGGCCGCCCTGGAGCAGTGCGCGCCCGCCGCGGTGCTGATCGAGGGCCCGCCGGAGGCCGACGACCTGGTGCCGCTGGCCGCACGGGACGGCATGCGGCCGCCGGTGGCCCTGCTCGCCCATGTGCAGGACGATCCCGGCCGCGCCGCGTTCTGGCCGCTGGCCGAGTTCTCCCCGGAGTGGGTGGCGATGCGCTGGGCGCTGGAACACGGCGTCCCGGTCCGATTCATCGACCTGCCCGCGGCGCACACCCTTGCCATGACGGATGAGACAGACGAGACCGACGGTGAAGACCGACGGGACGTAGAGCGCGACCCGTCGGGGGAGGAGGGCCGCGACCAGGACCAGGACCAGGTGCGGGTCGATCCGATCCGGATGCTCGCCGAGGCCGCCGGGTACGACGACCCCGAGCGCTGGTGGGAGGACGTGGTCGAGCACCGCGCCGGGACCGGTGCCGCCCGCCCGGGACGCCCTGACGCGGACGCGCTGGCCCCGTTCGCGGCGCTGGCCGAGGCGATGGGCGCGCTGCGCGAGACGTACGGCGACGGCGGCCATGACCGTGACCCGGTGCGCGAAGCCCATATGCGCCTCCAACTCCACTCGGCGCGAAGGGAGTTCGGCGACGAGGTCGCCGTGGTGTGCGGGGCCTGGCACGTCCCCGCGCTGCGCCGCCGCACCACGGTGACCGCCGACCGCCGGCTGCTCAAGGGCCTGCCCAAGGTGAGGACTGCGGTGACCTGGGGCCCCTGGACGCACCGGCGGCTCTCCCGGCGCAGCGGCTACGGCGCCGGCATCGCCTCGCCCGGCTGGTACGGCCACCTCTTCAGCGCACCCGACCGCCCCGTCGAACGCTGGCTGACCAAGGTTGCCGGGCTGCTCCGCGAGGAGGACTACGCGGTCTCGTCCGCACACGTCATCGAGGCGGTGCGGCTCGCGGAGGGGCTGGCCACGGTGCGTGGCCGGCCGCTGGCCGGGCTGACCGAACTGGACGACGCGGTCCGGGCCGTGATGGGCGACGGCTCCGACGCGCCCTCCGCGCTGATCCACGACCGGCTGGTGGTCGGCGAGGTGCTGGGCGAGGTCCCGGAGGACGCCCCGGCGGTACCGCTCCAGCGGGACCTGGCCCGCAGCCAGCGCACCCTGCGGCTCAAACCGGAGGCGCTGGAAAGGGAGCTGGAGCTCGACCTGCGCAAGGAGACCGACGGCGGCCGCAGCCGGCTGCTGCACCGACTGCGGCTGCTCGGCATCCCCTGGGGCGAGCCGGTCCACTCCCGCGGCAGCACCGGCACCTTCCGGGAGACCTGGCGGCTGCGCTGGGAACCAGAACTGGCCGTGCGGGTTGCCGAGGCCGGCATCTGGGGCACGACCGTGCGCGCCGCCGCCACCGCCAAGGCCGCCTCCGAGGCGTCGGGGGCGGCCACGCTCGCCGAGGTGACCGCGCTCGCCGAGCGCTGTCTGCTCGCCGGGCTCCCGGACGCCCTGCCGGTCGTGATGCGGGCGCTGTCGGACCGTGCGGCGCTCGACACGGACGTGGGCCATCTCGCCCAGGCGCTGCCCGCCCTCGTCCGGTCGGTGCGCTACGGCGATGTGCGCGGCACGGACGCCGGGGCGCTCCGCGAGGTCGCCCTCGGCCTGGCCGAGCGGGTCTTCGTCGGCCTGCCACCGGCCTGCCTCGGCCTGGACGCCGACGCCGCCGCGGGGATGCGCGACCACCTCGACGCCACGCACCGTGCGATCGCCCTGCTCGCCCAGCCGCACGCCACGTCCGAGCCGCACGCCACCTGTGAGCCGAGCTCTGCGCCTGAGCCGCACTCCGTGCCCGAGTCGCACGCCGCGTCTGGGCCGAGCTCTGCGCCGGAGGCGCGGCTGCGGCCGGAACTCGCGAGCGGGGAGGATGGCGGCCTGCGGGCGCGCTGGGCCGGGGTGTTGCGGGCGGTCAGCGGGCGGGAGGCGGTTCCCGGGCTGATCCGTGGGCGGGCGGCCCGACTCCTGTTGGACGACGGGGGGTTGGGCGCCGACGGGGCCGAGCGGCTGATGGGGCTCGCCCTGTCGCCCGGCACCCCGCCCACCGACGCCGCCGGCTGGCTCGAAGGGTTCCTGGGGAGCGGGTCCGGCGGGGACGGCGGCATGCTGCTGGTCCACGACGAACGACTGCTCGCCCTGGTCGACCGCTGGCTGACCGGCGTGCCGGACACCGCGTTCACGGACGTACTCCCGCTGCTGCGCCGCACGTTCGCCGAGTACGAGGCCGGGGTGCGGCGCACGCTGGGTGAACTGATCCGCCGCGGCCCCACGGCACCTTCGCCCGGCCCCACCGGACCCGCTACCGACGCCGCGGCCGCGCCCGGCTTCGGGCCCGGCCTGGACCGGGACCGTGCCGCCGCCGTCCTGCCCACCCTCCGCCTGCTGCTCGGCATCGAGCAACACGGCTTCGACGAGGAGCACCCCGACGCGCACAACGCTGTCAACCGCCTGACAGGAGCCATGAGTTGACCACCCGACTTCCCGGCTTCCAGGCCGGAACCGCACCAGCCCCCACTTCGGCAACCACCGCCGCAGTCACCTCGGCAACCTCCCCGGCAACCACCGCCGCAACCTCCCCACCAGCCACCCCGGCAGCCACCGCCGCAGTCACCTCGGCAACCACTCCGCCAGCCACTCCGGCAGCCACCGCGGCCTCACCCTCCGCTCCTGCTCCCGCCCCCACCCCCACCCCCGAAGCCGAACGCCTCCGTCGTTGGCGGCTGGTACTCGGGGGCGGCGGCGCGGACGGTACGGGACATGAGCTGCGGGGGCGGGATGCCGCGATGGACGGGGCGCTGGCCTCGCTCTACGGCCGTGAGAAGGCTCCCGGCGGCCGGGCCGCGGACGGCAGCCGGCGCACGGCCGGGCTCGGCGCCTCGGCACCCGGGGTGGCCCGCTGGCTCGGCGACATCCGGACGTACTTCCCGTCCTCCGTGGTGCAGGTGATGCAGCGGGACGCCATCGACCGGCTGGGGCTCTCAGCGCTCCTCCTGGAGCCGGAGATGCTGGAGGCGGTCGAGGCGGACGTCCATCTGGTGGGCACCCTGCTCTCCCTCAACAAGGTCATGCCGGAGACGACCAGGGAGACCGCACGGGCCGTCGTCCGCAAGGTCGTCGAGCAACTGGAGAAGAAGCTCGCGACCCGCACCCGCGCCACCCTCACCGGCGCGCTGGACCGCTCCGCCCGGATCACCCGCCCGCGCCACCGCGACATCGACTGGGACCGCACGATCCGCGCCAACCTCAAGAACTACCTCCCCGAGTACCGCACGGTCGTGCCCGAGCGGCTGATCGGCTACGGCCGGGCCGCGCAGTCCGTGAAGAAGGACGTGGTGCTCTGCATCGACCAGTCCGGTTCGATGGCCGCCTCGGTCGTCTACGCCTCGGTGTTCGGGGCGGTGCTGGCATCGATGCGGGTGCTGGACACCCGGCTGGTCGTCTTCGACACCGCCGTGGTCGACCTGACGGACCAGCTGGACGACCCGGTCGACGTCCTCTTCGGCACCCAGCTCGGCGGCGGTACGGACATCAACCGCGCGCTCGCCTACTGCCAGTCCCGCATCACCCGCCCCGCCGAGACCGTCGTCGTCCTCATCAGCGACCTCTACGAGGGCGGCATCCGGGACGAGATGCTGAAGCGGGTCGCCGCGATGAAGGCGTCCGGGGTGCAGTTCGTGACGCTGCTCGCGCTGTCCGACGAGGGCGCGCCGGCCTACGACCGGGAGCACGCCGCGGCTCTCGCGGCCCTGGGCGCGCCGGCGTTCGCCTGTACGCCCGATCGGTTTCCGGACGTGATGGCGGCTGCGTTGGAGAAACGCCCGCTGCCCATACCGGACATGACGGAGCAACGGTGACAGGCGCGCCGGAAGGAGTTGCAGGGCACCTGGCGATTCGTGCAAGGATCAGGACATCGCTCGATCGCCCGCGATGTGGGTGACCCCGAGGCTTATGCCCGGGTGTCCCTTCCCCAAGCTACCGCTGGGCGGTACCTCCAGCCCGGTGTCCGTATGGGAGGCCCCTCCTTGTCTGCTGCGTTCGCTCTGCCCGGACCTGTGCGCCTGTCGCGCACGGTGGCCGTGCGGCGCGCGCTGGTGGCGGGGCTCTTCCTGGTGGGCTTCGCCGTACTCGGCTTCGCCTTCGGACCCGGCGCCCATGCCGACGACCGTGCCGGCTCGCCGACCCCGTCCGGGACCACGTCCCCGGCGCAGAAGCAGACGCACACGCGGGCGCACATGCAGGCGCCCACGCACACACAGACGCGCACGCAGGCGTCGACCGCCCGCGAGCGGACCACCGCAGACCGGACCGCCACGGACCGGACCGCCACGGACCGGAGCGCGGGCACCACTGACCGGACCGCCGCAGATCGGACCAGCACGGACCGGTCGCCCGCGGACCGGACCCCGTACCGGGCCGCCACCCGGTACGGGGCGGCCGAGCGCGTGGACCAGGAGTGCTGGGCGCACCGCTCGGCCGGCTCCGGTACGGCCGTCGAGCAGGAGGGCGCCACAGCCGGCGCCCGGGTCACCGAGCCCACGGACACCGCCGGCAACGAACTCGCCTACGCCGTACGGCCCGCCGCCGAGCAGACCGGGCCGGTCACCCGCCCGGTGACCGGTGCCGTGGGCGAGATCGGCGACGCGTTCGGCGGTGCGCTGCCCGTACAGCTGCCGTCCGTCGAGCACCCGGGCCGGCCCGGCCACGGCGGCGGCTTGCCGCACGGTGATGGTGTGACCGGTGGTGGTGTGACCGGCGGCGACCGGCCGTCGCATGCGCGGATCGCGGCTCCGGCCGGCGGCTTCGCCGTCGTCCCGCCGGCGCACTGCATCCAGGGGGAGGCCCAGCAGGCCGCCCCGGACCTGCCGTCCGCCGTCTCCGGTCAGCGCGACGCGGACCGCCCCGGCCTGCCGGAGCAGCAGCTCCCGCAGGGCCCGACGGCGCCTGCCCCGCACTCCGCCGGCGATCAGCAGGGTCCCCGCGGCGGGGACCAGCACGCCGCCGCACCGGCGGACACACCGCGCTTCCGGCTGCTGCCCGGTGGCGTCCGCACGGCCGACGGTGCCCCGACGCGCCGCCGGGCCGAAGAAATCCTCGAATTCCCGGGCTAGGGCAGACCGCTCCGCGTCTCGACCGGACCTGCCGCGCGGGGGCGGGACAGGTCTGCCCTTCACACCCTCCTGAATTCAAAGGACTTCACTTCCATGCGTACGAACATCCGTCGTGCGGTCGTCGTCGCCGCTGCCGCCACCGGCCTGTGGGCCTTGGGGTCGGTCGCCGCCAACGCGGCCGAACTGCCCGTCGGCACCCCGGAACTGCCCGCCACCGGCGCGGTGACCGGCGCCGCCCAGCAGCTGCCCACCGGCGACGTGACCGGTACGGCGACCAAGACCGCAGGCACCACCACCGGCACTGCCACCCGCACCGCCATCCGCACCGCCACCGGCACCGCGCAGAAGACCGTGGGCGACGTGGCGGGCCAGGCCACCGGCGTCCTCGGCGGCGGGGTGCCCACCCAGGGGCTGCCCACGCCCGGCACCGGACTGCTGACCAAGGCCGCCGACGCGCAGCCCACCAAGCAGACCGAGCAGGTCACGAAGGCCAAGCAGGCCAAGCAGGCCACGAAGGCCAAGCAGGCGAAGAAGGCCCTGAAGGCCGTCGAGAAGACCGCCGGTGCCGCGGGCCTCGGTGCGGCCCGCGGCTTCGCGGACGGCACGCTGCCTGCCGCCCCGTCGCTGTCCAGGGCCCCCGGGTCCGCCGACAACCTGCTGGCCGGGCAGGCCGGTGCCGGCACCCGTCCCGAGCAGCTGACGCAGCAGGCCCGGGCCGGGCTCGCCACCGCCCGCCCGGTCGTCGACGGGGCCGCCGCCGATGTGCTGCCGCCGGTCGCCCGCCGGGTCGTCGTCAAGGTCGTGCCGGTCGCCCAGGGCGCGGCCGGTGGCGCGGGCCGGCTCGCCGATGACGCGGCCGGCCGGACCGTTCCGTTCGCGACCATGGCCGGTGGCCGTGCGCAGCTGTTCGCGCGGGGTACGGGCGCGGCCGCCACCCCGTTCGCCGAGGGCCTGGTCACCGTCGTCGTGACCGATGGCAGGGCCACCGCGACCCAGGCCGTCGCCGGTGTGCGGGGCGCGGCCCCGGCGCAGGCCGTCCCGGCCGTGCCCGGTGACCTGACCGATGCCGCCGGCATCCCGGCGCTCCCGGCGCTGCCGGTCCTCCCGGTTCAGGGCGTCTGAGGCCGGTAGGGCGATTCACCGGTTCCGGCCGCGGCGGCGGCCGGGCACCGGAGCAGCACCGGAACACCACCGGAACAGCACCGGAGCACCCCGGAACAGCCGGGCGGTCCTCTGTGGGGGAGGACCGCCCGGCTTCCGTGTGTTCCGGGGGCGGGAAGCTTCGGCATAAACACCGGTACGGGCGGGTGAGCGCACCGTGAAATCGCGGAAATCGATAAAAACGAGAAAAAGGGGAGGAGGGCCGTGAGGGCGACGAAGCTCCGGCCGCCCGGTCTCCGGTGGTACCTTCCTCCCGCCTGAGCCGCCAACTCGCCGAGCAGAGCAGGGAGTTGAGAGCGCGGGGGAGTCCGGCCGCGGAACGGTCTCGTTCCATGATCCACATGTCGAAAACCGGGTGGGGACCGAGCGTGGCCAAAGGATCTGTGACCGTAATCACCGCTGGAGTGTGATCTGCGATTTAGGACCTCAAGTCCTGCGGCGATAACCTGCGAGACGGACATGCCGCGTATCCGGACACCGTGTATACGCCTCCCCTGTGACAGCGCCGTCACGTTGCCCTTCGCGGCACGCCCATCGCAGACAACGAACCGCGATCACTACGGCGATTCTGAGAAGACAAGGGACGGACGCGCGTGGACCTGTTCGAGTACCAGGCGAGGGACCTCTTCGCCAAGCACGGTGTACCGGTGCTGGCCGGTGAAGTCATCGACACGCCTGAGGCGGCCCGCGAGGCGACCGAGCGGCTGGGCGGCAAGTCCGTCGTCAAGGCGCAGGTGAAGGTCGGCGGCCGCGGCAAGGCCGGTGGCGTCAAGCTGGCCGCGACCCCGGACGAGGCCGTCGCCCGCGCGACGGACATCCTCGGCATGGACATCAAGGGCCACACGGTCCACAAGGTGATGATCGCCGAGACCGCGCCGGAGATCGCCGAGGAGTACTACGTCTCGTACCTCCTCGACCGCACCAACCGCACCTTCCTGGCCATGGCCTCGGTCGCCGGTGGCATGGACATCGAGGAGGTCGCCGCGACGACCCCCGAGAAGCTCGCCAAGGTCCCGGTCGACGCCAACGAGGGCGTCTCCATCGAGAAGGCCCGCGAGATCGTCGCGCAGGCGCAGTTCCCGGCCGAGGTCGCCGAGAAGGTCGCCGAGGTCATGGTGACCCTGTGGAAGACCTTCATCGCCGAGGACGCGCTCCTCGTCGAGGTCAACCCGCTCGCCAAGGTCGCCAGCGGTGACGTCATCGCCCTCGACGGCAAGGTGTCCCTGGACGCCAACGCCGAGTTCCGCCAGCCGGAGCACGAGGCCCTGGAGGACAAGGACGCAGCCAACCCGCTCGAGGCTGCCGCCAAGGCCAAGGGTCTGAACTACGTCAAGCTCGACGGCCAGGTCGGCATCATCGGCAACGGCGCGGGTCTCGTCATGAGCACCCTGGACGTCGTCGCCTACGCCGGCGAGAAGCACAACAACGTCAAGCCCGCCAACTTCCTCGACATCGGCGGCGGTGCCTCCGCCGAGGTCATGGCGAACGGCCTGGAGATCATCCTCGGCGACCCGGACGTGAAGTCCGTGTTCGTCAACGTCTTCGGTGGCATCACCGCCTGTGACGAGGTCGCCAAGGGCATCGTGCAGGCCCTGGAGCTGCTCAAGTCCAAGGGCGAAGAGGTCACCAAGCCCCTGGTCGTGCGCCTCGACGGCAACAACGCGGAGCTGGGCCGCCAGATCCTGTCGGAGGCCAACCACCCGCTGGTGCAGCGCGTGGACACCATGGACGGCGCGGCCGACAAGGCCGCCGAGCTGGCCGCTAAGTAAGAGGGACGAGGACACTAACAACCATGGCTATCTTCCTCACCAAGGAAAGCAAGGTCATCGTCCAGGGCATGACCGGTGCCACTGGCATGAAGCACACCAAGCTGATGCTCGGTGACGGCACCAACATCGTCGGCGGTGTCAACCCGCGCAAGGCCGGCACCTCCGTCGACTTCGACGGCACCGAGGTCCCGGTCTTCGGCTCCGTCAAGGAAGCGATGGAGAAGACGGGCGCCGACGTCTCCGTGCTCTTCGTCCCGCCGGCCTTCGCCAAGGCCGCCGTCGTCGAGGCGATCGACGCCGAGATCCCGCTGGCCGTCGTGATCACCGAGGGCATCGCGGTCCACGACTCCGCTGCCTTCTGGGCGTACGCGAAGGCCAAGGGCAACAAGACCCGCATCATCGGCCCGAACTGCCCCGGCCTGATCACCCCCGGCCAGTCCAACGCCGGCATCATCCCGGGCGACATCACCAAGCCCGGCCGCATCGGCCTGGTGTCGAAGTCCGGCACGCTGACCTACCAGATGATGTACGAGCTGCGCGACATCGGCTTCTCGTCGGCCGTCGGCATCGGCGGTGACCCGGTCATCGGCACCACGCACATCGACGCGCTCGCCGCGTTCGAGGCCGACCCGGAGACCGACCTGATCGTGATGATCGGCGAGATCGGCGGCGACGCCGAGGAGCGTGCGGCCGACTTCATCAAGGCCAACGTCACCAAGCCGGTCGTCGGCTACGTCGCGGGCTTCACCGCGCCCGAGGGCAAGACCATGGGCCACGCCGGCGCCATCGTCTCCGGCTCCTCCGGCACCGCCCAGGCGAAGAAGGAGGCCCTGGAGGCCGCCGGCGTCAAGGTCGGCAAGACCCCGTCGGAGACCGCGCGGCTGGCCCGCGAGATCCTCGTCGGCTGACCTCGGCCGAGCCCGGCAGACGTTTCTGCCGGCCTGCGCGGCGTCGGCACCGCCGGACCCGTCCTGCGGCGCAGTGCTCGCCGTGAAACCGGACGCGGGCCCGTACCCCTGGTGGGTGCGGGCCCGCGCCCGTTTCCGGGGGCCGGTCAGCGCACCTCGGGCAGGAGCCGGGCCTGGTCCGGATGGGTGCGGTGCACGGCCCGGTTCGTGTCGGACCCGGGATGCCGGGTGGCCGGTGCCTGCGCGACGGGCGGTACCGGCGGCCCGGCGTAGTGGTCCGGCGTGGCGACCGCGACGGACAGGGTGACCAGCGCGAACAGTCCGGTCAGCCCGAACGCGGCCCGGGTCGTCCGGCGGGCGCTGCGCTCGCCGCCGGCCCGTACCTGTGCACCGGTCGGCGGCGGCTCCCCGGTGGCGGGTCCGTCGTCCGCCGGGCCGGCGAGGAGGGCGGCCAGCCGGTCCCGCAGGATCGCGCCCTGCCGCGTCGGCGGCTGCCCGGCGAGACCCAGCTCGGGCAGCCGGGCGGCGAGCAGGTCCCGGGCGTGGGTGAGCCTTCCGGCCGCGGCCCGGGTGGTGGCCTCGACCTCGGCGGCGGTCGCGTGGAGGCCGAGCCCGAGGCCGTCGTGCAGCAGCACCCGCCGGTACGGGGCGGGCAGCGTGGTGATCGCCTCCCGCAGCGCAGGGTCCGCGTCGTCCGGGAGCTCCGCGCAGCCGGCTGTCCGTCCTCCCGGCGCCAGGCGGTGCCACGGCCGTAGCGCGTGGTCGTACACCGCGGCCCGCACCCAGGCTGCCGGATCCGGGGCCACCGCGACCTCCGGCCACCGCTGCCAGGCCAGCTGGAAGCCGTGCCGCACGGCCCGCCGGGCGAGCCGCGGCTGCCCGGTGAGCAGGTACGCCTGCCGGGTCAGGGCGGCGGCGTGGCGGGTGTGCAGCGCGTCGAAGGCGGTGGCGGCGGGGGACCGCCCGGCAGGGGGCGGGGAGGCGTGCGCGGTCATGCACAGCAGTGTGGAAAGCGGCAAACCGGCATCAGTCGCGACACGTGCGACACGGCGATCATTTCGCCGGTACGTGGTGGAAATTCGCTTTCTTGGCAGCATGGCGGCGTGAGCGAGTACCTCGGCAGCGGCCCCGCATGGTCCCCGTCCGGCCGGACCGCGACCCGGCCCTCCTCCGCGCTCGGCGCCGCCTTCCTCGGCGGGGTGACCGCCGCCGGCCTCGGCCTCGGCGCGCTGACCGTCGCGGTGCTGCTGCTGTGGGTCGCCGCCCCCTACCCCGACACCAGCCTGTCCCGGGCGCTGCACCTCGCCGCGGACCTGTGGCTGCTGGCGCACGGCGGGGGTCTCGTGCGGGACGTGCCGCACTCGGCCGTTCCGGCACCGGTGGCGCTCACTCCGCTGCTGCTCGCCGTCCTGCCGGTGTGGCTGCTCCACCGGGCCGCCCGGCACACCCTGGCCACCGCGGACGACCCCGGTCCGGCGGCCGGCCCGACCGCGCCGCGGACCCTGCTCGGCGCGCTGCTCACCGGGTATCTGCTGGTCGCGGGCGCTGCCCTGGGCTACGCCTCGGTCGGCCGGCTGGCGGCCGACCCGCTCAGCGCGCTGCTGTACGTCCCGGGCACCGCGGTCACCACGATGGCCGTCACCACCTGGCGGGTCCTGGGGCACGGCGGCGCCGCCCTGCTGCCCGAGGGCGTCCGACGGGTCCTTGCGAGGGTGCCGCGCCGACTGCGGACCGCCCTCGGCGGCA
Source organism: Streptomyces sp. NRRL S-337 (assembly GCF_000720175.1). Classification (GTDB taxonomy): domain Bacteria; phylum Actinomycetota; class Actinomycetes; order Streptomycetales; family Streptomycetaceae; genus Streptomyces; species Streptomyces siderophoricus. Next base: position 42,949 of record NZ_JOIX01000036.1, on the reverse strand, counting down.
ACCGCCTCGCCGCCGCCCGCCGGGCCGCCGGCGCGGGCCTCGTGGCGCTGCTGGTGGGCGGCGCCCTGCTCACCCTCGTCGGGCTCGCGGTGCACGGCGGCCGGGTGCGCCACGACCTGCTGACGCTCGCACCGGACTGGGCGAGCCGTGCCACGGTGCTGCTGCTGTGTCTGCTGCTGCTCCCGAACGCGGCGGTCTGGGGCGCCGCCTACGGGCTGGGGCCGGGGTTCACGCTGGGCGCGGGCAGCGCGATCGGCCCGCTGGGCGCCTCGGCGCACCCCCCGGTTCCCCGGTTGCCGCTGCTCGGCGGGGTGCCGGAGGTGGGCCCGGGAACGCCGCTGACCTGGGCGGTGGCCGTGCTGCCGGTGGCCGCCGGGATCTGGCTCGCCCGTTCGGTGGCCCGTATGGCGACCGACTCTGGTTCCGCGGACGGGCCCTGGTCGAAGTCCTGGCCGGCGCCCTGGCCGTGGCGGCGGACGGCCGGTGTCGCGGCGTTCGCGGCCCTGCTGTGCGGCGTCGGCGCGGCGGTGCTGGCGGGCCTGGCCGGCGGGGCACTGGGGCACGGCGCGCTCGCCGCGTTCGGCCCGAGCGGCTGGCGCACCGGCCTCGCGGCGGCCGCCTGGACCGCCCTCACCGGCGTCCCCGGCGCCCTCGCCCTGCGCTCCTGGCAGCTCCGGCGCGCCCGGGGAGCGGCACCGGCGGACGGCGTGGAAGCGACGACCGACGGGGAGGCGGCAACGGGCGGGGAGGCGACCACGGACGGGGAGACGACGAAGGACCGGAAGGCGCCGGCAGAGGGAAAGCCGGCGGCCGAGGGCAAGGAGACGGCCGACGGGGAGGAGACGGCCGACGGGGAGGCGGCGGCTGACGGCAAGGCGGCGGCCGCCGCGGCTCCCGGGGGCTGAGCGACCGGGCCGATCGCCGTGGTCGCTGGTTACTCCTCCACGCTCAGCAGCGGCCGCAGCTGCTTCGGCAGGAGCTTCTCGCAGGACTTGCCGGACGACTGCGTCAGGGCGTCGTTCACGCAGGTGAAGTAGTCGCGGTAGACGATCTGGACGGTGAACGTCGCGGCCACCAGCATCAGCGCGAGCGAGGCGGTCACCAGGCCCCCGACGGCGGCGGTGACCTGCGGCCGGGTGGTGGCCGGGGCGCCGGGGCGCGAGCCCTGGGCGGGCGGCCGGTGGGGGGCGGGGCGGCCCTCCATGGCGGCGGTGGTCGCCGCCGCGGTGGCCTTCGCCGGGTCCGGCTTGGCGCGCAGCGCGCTGATGCCCCAGTAGATCGCCAGCGCGCCGAGCAGCAGGGCGACCTCGGAGAGGCTGAAGAGTACGAAGAAGAACGCCCACATGCCGGCCAGCAGGGCGTAGCGGGCCCGGCGCTGGGCCGGGTCGGTGGGGTCCCAGCGGAGGTTGCCGGGGCCGCCGGGGCCGCCGCCGGGCTGGTTGTTGCGGTTGCCCGGGCGGGTGCCGAAGCCGCCGCTCTGCCGGCCCGGCTGCCGGGAGCTCCACTGGCTGCCCCAGCTCGGCGCCGGCTCGTCCGGTCCCGGCTGCGGCCGGTCGCCGCCGTCCTGCCCCTGCACCTCTCCCTGATCCTGGCCCTGAGCCTGATCCTGGCCCTGGGCGTACGGGGCCGGGTGCCGGGGCCGCCATTCCTGGTCGGGGGTGCCGGCCGGTGGCGGCGCGAACGGGTTGTCGCGGTCGGGGCCCGGCGAGGAGGGGCCGGAGGACGACGTCATGCGGCCGCGCGGCAGCAGCACCACCCCGGGGGCGGTGGTGGGCCGGGGGTGCCCCCCAGCGGTGGCCGGGGGAGGGAGCAGGAGGGCCGCGCGGCGGCGTCGGTCCGTCATCTGGAGTGTGTCTTCCCCTTGTCTCGTCCGTACGCGGGCCTTCGCGACCGGCGGCCGGATACCACGAACTGCGTGCAGTCTCACGCCCGACGCTACCTCCCGTCCCCGCCCCCGTCCCGCGGGGGCCGCTCGGTGTGCCGGTATCGTTGCTGACGGTCGGCGCCTTCGTAGGGTTCCCCGGATCTGCGGTACCCGCGGCCTTGTACGACCACACAAAGCATGTGAGCTCACCGCACGCGAGATCGAGAAAGAGCCCCGCCGTGGCTTCGTCCCCGCCCCCCGCCCCGCCCGCCCGACCCGCCGGGCCCGCCCGTCCGGCGCGCATCGTCGTGCTCGTCTCCGGTTCCGGTACGAACCTGCAGGCCCTGCTGGACGCCATCGCCGCCCGCGGAGCCGAGGAGTACGGCGCCGAGATCGTGGCCGTGGGCGCGGACCGCGGTGGCATCGCGGGCCTGGAGCGGGCCGAGAAGGCGGGCCTGCCGACCTTCGTCTGCCGGGTCAAGGAGCACGACAGCCGCGCGCAGTGGGATGCCGCGCTGACCGCGGCGACCGCCGCGTACGAGCCGGACCTGGTGGTGTCGGCCGGCTTCATGAAGATCCTGGGCAAGGAGTTCCTGACCCGGTTCGGCGGCCGGATCGTCAACACCCACCCGGCGCTGCTGCCGAGTTTTCCCGGTGCCCACGGCGTGCGCGATGCGCTCGCGTACGGCGCGAAGGTCACCGGATGCACCGTCCACTTCGTCGACGACGGGGTCGACACCGGCCCGATCATCGCGCAGAGCGTGGTCGAGATCCGGGACGAGGACGATGAAGCCGCGCTGCATGAGCGCATCAAGGAAGTCGAGCGATCGCTGCTCGTCGAGGTCGTGGGGCATCTGGCCCGGCACGGCTACCGCATTGAGGGACGAAAGGTACGTATCTCGTGACCGCCGAAGGTACGAAGCGGCCCATCCGCCGCGCGCTGGTCAGCGTCTACGACAAGTCCGGGCTGGAGGAGCTGGCCCAGGGCCTGCACGCGGCGGGCGTCGAGCTCGTCTCGACCGGGTCGACGGCCGGGAAGATCGCCGCCGCCGGGGTGCCGGTCACCAAGGTCGAGGAGCTGACGGGCTTCCCCGAGTGCCTCGACGGCCGGGTCAAGACCCTGCACCCGAAGGTGCACGCCGGCATCCTGGCCGACCTGCGCCTGGACGCCCACCGGCAGCAGCTGGCGGAGCTGGGCGTGGAGCCGTTCGACCTGGTGATCGTGAACCTCTACCCGTTCCGGGAGACCGTCGCCTCCGGTGCCACCCCCGACGAGTGCGTCGAGCAGATCGACATCGGCGGCCCCTCGATGGTCCGGGCCGCCGCCAAGAACCACCCCTCGGTCGCGGTCGTCACCAGCCCGGCCCGGTACGCCGACGTGCTCGCCGCGGTCCGTGACGGCGGCTTCGACCTGACCGCCCGCAAGCGGCTGGCCGCGGAGGCCTTCCAGCACACCGCCGCGTACGACGTGGCCGTGGCGGGCTGGTTCGCGGACGACTACGCGGCCGCCGACGACAGCGGCTTCCCCGACTTCCTCGGCGCGACGTACGCGCGCAAGAACGTGCTGCGCTACGGCGAGAACCCGCACCAGGGCGCCGCGCTGTACGTGACCGGCGAGGGCGGGCTGGCCGAGGCCGAGCAGCTGCACGGCAAGGAGATGTCGTACAACAACTACACGGACACCGACGCCGCGCGCCGGGCCGCGTACGACCACGCCGAGCCCTGTGTGGCGATCATCAAGCACGCCAACCCGTGCGGCATCGCGATCGGCGCGGACGTCGCCGAGGCGCACCGCAGGGCGCACGCCTGCGACCCGGTCTCCGCGTACGGCGGCGTGATCGCCGTCAACCGCCCGGTGTCGGTGGCGATGGCCGAGCAGGTCGCCGAGATCTTCACCGAGGTCATCGTGGCGCCCGGCTACGACGACGGCGCGGTCGAGATCCTCGCCCGGAAGAAGAACATCCGGGTGCTCCGCGCCGAGGGTGCCCCGGCCGCCCCGGTCGAGGTCAAGCAGATCGACGGCGGTGCGCTGCTGCAGGTCACCGACCGCCTCCAGGCCGACGGCGACGACCCGGCCAACTGGACGCTGGCGGCCGGCGAGGCGCTGGCGCCCGAGCAGCTGGCCGAGCTGGCGTTCGCCTGGAAGGCCTGCCGCGCGGTGAAGTCCAACGCGATCCTGCTCGCCAAGGACGGCGCCTCGGTGGGCGTCGGCATGGGCCAGGTCAACCGCGTCGACTCCTGCAAGCTGGCCGTCGAGCGGGCCGGTGAGGAGCGCGCCCGGGGCTCGTACGCGGCCTCCGACGCCTTCTTCCCGTTCCCCGACGGCCCGGAGATCCTCATCGCGGCCGGCGTCCGGGCGATCGTTCAGCCGGGCGGTTCGATCCGCGACGAGCTGGTCGTCGAGGCCGCCAAGAAGGCCGGCGTGACGATGTACTTCACCGGCGCCCGGCACTTCTTCCACTGAGCGGCCGAAACGGCCGGAGGGCCGCACCCCAGCCGGGGTGCGGCCCTCCGCCGTGTGTGCGGTGCGGTCAGTAACGCGGCCGGTTGAACCAGGCGTTGCCCTCGTCCTTGGAGACGAAGACCAGCACCAGGATGCCCAGCACGGTGTGGACCAGGCCGAGCGGGAAGGTGAGCAGGCTCAGGATGATGTTGCCCACGCCGAAGACGATCGTGCCGATGCGGACGCCGGAACCGCCGTTGGCGAACTGCAGGGCCAGGGTGATCGCGGTGACGGTGAAGATCACGATGACCACGATGACCGCGATCAGCAGGCCCTTGCCGATGTTCATCGCCGTGATGTCGTCACTGGTGGTGTACGCCGAGGCGTTGTGCGACGCCTTGCTGACGCCGCCCAGTCCGGCCACGGCGAGGACCAGGCCGATGAGGTTCAGCCCGGCCAGCACGAACAGCATCACCCGGGCGGCCTTGACCCCGCCGGGCATCACCGTCGGGTACTGCGGCTGCATGCCGGGCATCGGGCCGCCCGGGTAGGGGCCGTACGGCGAGGGCTGCGGCGGCTGCTGGGGATAGCCGTAGCCGGGCTGCTGGCCCGGAGGCGGGCCGTAGGGGTTGGGGTTGGGGTAGCTCACGAGCGGTGTCCTTCAGGCGACTTGAACGGAGCCGCGAAGGCCCCGTTCGCGCTGTTGCGAGGGGGCCTTCGGGGAGTGGCGCACGTCCGTCGGGGCGGTGCCCCGGCCGGAATGCCGGTGCGTTACTGGGACTTGACGACCACCGTGCCGGCGATCTTGTCCGCGAACGTCTGCGACTTCTCGTCCCAGAGCGGCCACAGGTAGCCCAGGCAGCAGAACCCGTCGAGGATGTGGCAGAGCTTCCGGACGAAGGCCATGCCGAAGCCGATCGGCTGGCCGGTGGCCTCCTTGACGAGGCGGATGCCCAGGGCCTTCTTGCCCGGGGTCTGGCCGGTGCTGCCTTCCTTGGCGAGCACGAACAGACCGGCGGCCAGGCCGATCAGACCGGCGATCGCGATGAGCACGAACGAGCCGACCGGAGTGGCGGTGTCCGCGGCCTTGTTGTAGGCGTCGCTGATGCACTGGATGTCGCCCGGCGGGCAGGACGAGGTGTCCGGCGTGACCGTCGCGGCGCTGGCGGACATGGCCAGCGCGACGAAGTACAGGATCGTCGGGAGCAGACCCACGATCAGGTAGTCGATGAGGTAGGCGCCCACGCGCGCGCCCCAGCTCGCGTAACCCTGCGGCATGCCCGGCATGCCGTAGCCGGCCTGCTGCGGGTAGCCGCCGTACGGCTGCTGCGGCGCGGCCTGCTGCTGGGGGTAGCCGTACGGCTGCTGCGGGGCCTGCGGCTGCTGCGGGTAGCCGTAGCCGGGGCCGCCCTGCGGGGGCACCGGGGGCTGCTGCCCGTAGGGCGCCTGCGGGGCCTGCGGGGGCTGGCCGTACGGGTTGTTCGGGTCGCCGAAACTCATGTGGTGTTTTCCTCCGTTGGGTCAGTGGGGGACGACGCAGCGTGACTCGGAGGAAAAACAGGTTTCACTGGCCCGCCCCCGACGATGCCTGCGGCACTGCGGCGTCAATCCTTCTAGGTGGGCGTTGACTCTGTCCAGTCAGATAGCGGAGCCGTTGTCCAAGTGCAATGATCACTTCCGGCCATATCATGTCCGGTTTCTGCAGGGGCTGATGGGGCCCGGGGCGGGCCGCCGCGCGACCGGCTGCGCGGCCCCGGCGCGCGCCCTGAGTGGAAGGTGACCGCCCTCATCCGGGAGGATGGAGACATGACTGCCCAGATTCTGGATGGCAAGGCCACCGCAGCCGCTATCAAGTCCGAGCTCGCCGCCCGCGTCGAGGCCCTGAAGGCCAAGGGCGTCCAGCCCGGCCTGGGCACCCTCCTGGTCGGCGACGACCCCGGCAGCCGCTGGTACGTCAACGGCAAGCACCGTGACTGCGCACAGGTCGGCATCGCCTCGATCCAGCGCGAACTGCCGGAGACCGCCACCCAGGAGGAGATCGAGGCGGTCGTCCGGGAGCTGAACGAGGACCCGGCCTGCACCGGCTACATCGTCCAACTCCCGCTCCCCAAGGGCATCGACGCCAACCGCGTCCTGGAACTGATGGACCCGGCCAAGGACGCCGACGGGCTGCACCCGATGAGCCTGGGCCGGCTGGTGCTCGGCATCGAGGGCCCGCTGCCGTGCACCCCGTACGGCATCGTCCAGCTGCTGCGCCGCCACGACGTCGAGATCAAGGGCGCCCACGTCGTCGTGGTCGGCCGGGGCATCACCATCGGCCGCCCGATGCCGCTGGTGCTCACCCGCAAGTCCGAGAACGCGACCGTGACCCAGTGCCACACCGGCACCCGCGACCTGTCCGCGCACCTGCGGCAGGCCGACATCATCGTCGCGGCGGCCGGTGTGCCGCACATCATCAAGCCGGAGGACGTCAAGCCCGGCGCGGCCGTCCTGGACGTCGGCGTCAGCCGGGACGAGCAGGGCAAGATCGTCGGCGATGTGCACCCCGGCGTGGCCGAGGTGGCCGGCTGGGTCGCCCCCAACCCCGGCGGCGTCGGCCCGATGACCCGCGCCCAGCTGCTGGTCAACGTCGTCGAGGCGGCCGAGCGCGCGGCCGGCTGAGCCGCCCGTTGCTTGCCCGTACCCTCGAAGAGGTGACGCCCGGCCGCGGACGGCCGGGCGGACCGCCGGACCAGAAACCGAAGGGACCTCCAGCCATGCCAGCCGAAGCGCATTCGGACGGCGCCTCCGAGCCGCAGCGCTCCTCGCGCCGCTTCCCGACGCTGACCCGCGACACGGCCCGGCCGGAGGGCGGCGGACGGGCCGCTTCCGGCGAGCACTCCGCGCCCGCCCGGCAGTGGCCGCTGCTCACGGTCATGGGCGGGGTCGCCCTCGGGCTGCTGCTGGTCGCGCTCGACGCGTTCCGCATCGGCAGCCTGGTCGTCGGGCTGTCCCTGCTGGGCGGCGCCGCGCTGCGCTGGGCGCTGCCGTCGGTGGGCATGCTCGCGGTGCGCTCCCGCTTCACGGACCTGGCGACGTACGGCGTGCTCGGCTTCGTGATCGTGGTGCTGTCGATGATGGTGCAGCCCAAGCCGTGGATCCACGTCCCGTTCCTGGACGACATCGTGCACTTCACCGTGCGCTGACGCGGCGCCCGCGACGCACGGCACGACGGCGGCCCGCCCCTTCCCCCGTGGAAGGACGGGCCGCCGCCGTGTGCTTCAGGGCGTCAGCACCACTTGTTCGAGTAGATGGTCATGAGGTTGGCGCCGATGAACTTCCAGCCGGTGCCGCGGTTGAGCTTCGCGTGGTGGCCGCGGAACTTGGGCTTCTCCCAGACCGTCACGTTGCAGCGGGTGCCGTTGTTGTACGCCGACAGCGGGTAGTTGAAGGCGCCGCCGTAGCGCCGCAGGTCGCGGTTGTTGCCCGCGACCTTCTTCGGCGTCCCCTTGTAGTTGGCCTGGGGGTAGACGCACAGGTAGCCGCGGGGGCAGTTGCTCGGGGCCCGCAGGACGGTGGCCGAGCCCTGCTTCGCGGGGGCGGGGGCGGCGCTGGCACTGACGGCCGGGGCCAGCGCGAGCCCTCCGGTGACGGCCGCGGCGGCCGCGGTGAGGGCGAAGCGCTTGCGAGCGTTCATGGTCGGGTTCCTCCCCGTAGGTGATCAGGAGGCGGCGCGGGGTGGACCGCGCCGCCGTGGTGCGTCACCGACTGTGCGCCCCGCGCCGCACCGCCGCCACAGACTCCGGACCGATGGGGACCCCCTGGGACGTCCCAGCCGCTGACCTGCGGGGACACCGGGTCCGCGGACGCCGCGGTGGGACGGCGGGGCGAGGGGAAGGGGGCGGTACGGATGTCCGGATACCGTGCGGAAACCGTAAAAAGGGCAACCGGAGGGTGCATCCGGGCCATCATCGGCGTGTAGGGGGCTGCTGGCCTCGGGGGAAATGCAAACGCGTATGGGGTGGAACATGTCGCGTTGGAAAGGGCTGCCCGAAACGCTCGACCATCGGGTGCGGCAGCTCGTCGTACAGCTGCGGAGACTGAAGGACCACAGCGGGCTGAGCCTGGCCTCGCTCGCCGCCAAGACCGCCTACAGCAAGTCTTCCTGGGAGCGCTATCTCAACGGCAAGAAGCTGCCGCCGCGGGAGGCGGTGGTGGCGCTGGCGCGGGTCTGCGGCGCCGACCCGACCCGGCTGCTGGCGCTGCACGAGGTCGCGGCGCAGGCGTGGGGCGCGGAACGGGCGGGGGCCCGGCCTGTCGGACCTTCGGAGCGGGCGGGGCAGTCCCGCTCCCCGGGGGCGGCGGAGCGGGACGAGGCCGCCCCGCCCGCGGAGGACGAACCCGCCACCCCGGCACCGGCCACCCCGGCACCGGCCACGCCGGCACCTGCCACCCCGGCACCCGCCCCTTCAACTTCCGCCGCCCCCGCGCCCGTTGTGGCGCCGCCCGGTCGTTCGTGGCTGCGGCGCGGGCCGCTCGCCCTGCTCGGCGGGCTGGTCGTGGTCGCGGTGGCCGCGGTGGTGCTGCTGGCCGTCCGGCCCTGGCAGGACGACGGTGGCGGCGGACGCGGGAGCGGCACGGCGACGGCCGGCCGGACCGCCGCCGCCACACCCGCGTTCAGCCACCGCGTGGGGGAGACCTTCCGCTGCCATGTCCGGCGCGCCGCAGGTGTGTTGACCGCCGACCGCAGCCGCAGCACCACGGCGATCCTGGGCAGCGGCGCGACCGGCTGGGAGGTGGTCGAGGCGCAGTGCCTGCTGAACCACCGGGGCTACGACCCGGGACCCGTGGACGGCATTGTCGGGGAGCACACCATGCGCGCCGTCAAGCGGCTGCAGGCCGCCGCCGGGCTGCCCACGGACGGGATCGTGGGCCCCGACACCTGGAAGGTGCTGCGCCGGTGAGCGGCCCCGGCAGCGGGCTGTGCGAGGGTGTCGAGAGCTCCCGACTGGCCGCGGGGATGAGGGAGTTACGCGGCCGTACGGGGCTGAGCCTGGCCGCGCTCGCGGCCCGCACCCCGTACAGCAAGTCCTCCTGGGAGCGCTATCTCAACGGCAAGAAGCTGCCGCCGCGGGCCGCCGTGGAGGCGCTGTGCCGGCTGGCGGGCGAGCCGGCCGGGCGGCTGCTGGCGCTGTGGGAACTGGCGGACGCGGCCTGGAGCGGACGGGCGGCGCCCGCCGCGGACCGGGCGGAGGCCGCGGCCGCGCGGGACGCCACGGTCGAGCCGGGCCCTGCGGCGGAGACTCACCCCGCACAGCCACAACAGCAGCAACAGCCACAACAGCCGGAGCAGCTGCCGCCCCCGAGGAGGTACCGGCGGGTGGTGGCCGTGGTGGCCGGGGCCGGTGCCGGGGTGTTGGCGCTGGTCGTGGCGGTGACGTTCCTGGCGGGGGAGCGGGCGGGGGAGGCCCGCGGTGGCCCGGCCGCGAGCGCCACGCCCAGCTCCTCGGCGGTGACCGGCTGCCGCGGACGGTCCTGCGACGGCAAGGACCCGCAGTCGATGTTCTGCGGCGGCGAGGGCATGGTGGACACGGTCGTCGAGGCCACCACCGCCCGCGGGGAGCACATCCAGGTGCGGTACGGCACGGCGTGCGAGGCGGCCTGGGGGCGACTCCGTGACGGCCGGATCGGGGACCGCATCGAGGTCACCGCACCGGGCTCGCTGCCGCGGTCGGTGCGGGTCAGGGACCGGTTCGACGCCGAGGGCTACCTCGTCACGCCGATGGCGGCGGCCCGCGGCCCGCGGGGCGTCCGGCTCTGCCTCTACCCCGCGGGCGGCGGCCCCCGCGAGTGTTTCGCGCACTGAGCGGACCGCCGGAGCGCAGGCCGCCGGAGCCGCAGGCCGCCGGTGCCGGCGGACCGCCGGAGCCGTGGACCGCCGGAGGCGCGGGTGCGGACGGCGGTGCGGGGCGCGTCCGGGAGGCACGACGAGGGCACGACGACTGCCCGAATGCTCCCGTGCGCCCAGCGGGAAAGGGACATTCCACTGGATGGCGGTGTCCCTCCTGGGGGTGAATAGGGCGGGTCCGGGGGAGTAGCGCCGTGGTGCGGCGCTGAGTGGGCGAAACAGGGGGAAGCCATGCCTCGCTGGAAGGCACTGCCGCGAGAACTCGATCCGGCGGTAGGGGAGTTCACGGAACGGCTGCGCGGTCTGGTGGACCGGAGCCGGCTGAGTGTGGCCGCCGTCGCGGACCGCACCGGTTACAGCAAGACGTCGTGGGAGCGCTATCTGGACGGGCGGCTGCTGCCGCCGCGCCGCGCCGTCGTCGCGCTCGCCGAGGCGACCGGCACCGACCCGGGACACCTCGTCATGCGGTGGGAACCGGCCGAACGCGCCTGGAGCCGGGCCGAGCTGCGGCACGACGTACGGAGGGAGGCGATACGGGCCGCTCCGGCGTGGGCCGTACGGGAGGCCGCGGCGGCGCCGGGCGCGGTCCGTACGCAGGTCGCGCAGCTGCCTGCCCGGGACGAGGAACGGAGGGATGAGCACGGGGCGGAATGGTCCGCGGGGGCCGACGGACCGGGCCGGGCGGCGGCGGTCGCCCCGGGGCCCTCGCCCGGGCCCGGTGCGCCCGCCGACCGGCGGGCCCGTCGCCTGCGGGCGCTGATGCTGGCGGTCGGCGCGCTCGGCGCCCTGCTGATGGCCCTCGCCGCCGTGCTCCTGCTGGCTCCCGGACGCTGACGGCCGGACCCCGGACGGCGGGGTGGGCCGCGGCGGCCCGGGACGCCGCCGCTGGCCGGGAATCGACGTCCGCGGGGAGCTCGCTGAAAAAAGGGGGGCATGCGCCCGGTTATCCCGGGCAGGCGCCGGTTATCCCCCCACGGGTGTGGCACAGCCCGGCGGCCGCCCGCCTCCCCCCTCCTTGAGCGGGCGGCCGCCGCCACGATCCGTGCGGGCGGGCCGGTCAGAGGCCGGGCGGGCCGCCGTCCGGGCGCCCCGGTACACCCGGTGAGGCGTGCCACACCGACCCGTCACCGGCACCGGGCAGGGGTCCGATAGCCTGACGGCCGGGTCTCTCGATACCAAGAGACCTCGATAGCTGGGCAGGGACACCCACCGCCACCCCTGGTGGTCCAGGGGCTTGCCCCCGGAAAACACCGCGCAGGAGATCGCCATGACCCGCACTCCCGTCAATGTCACCGTCACCGGCGCAGCCGGCCAGATCGGTTACGCACTCCTCTTCCGCATCGCTTCCGGTCATCTGCTCGGCGCGGACGTGCCGGTCAAGCTGCGCCTCCTGGAGATCCCGCAGGGGCTGAAGGCCGCCGAGGGCACCGCCATGGAACTGGACGACTGCGCCTTCCCGCTCCTCCAGGGCATCGACATCTCCGACGACCCGAACGTGGCCTTCGACGGTGCGAACGTCGCCCTGCTGGTCGGCGCCCGCCCCCGCACCAAGGGCATGGAGCGCGGTGACCTCCTGGAGGCCAACGGCGGCATCTTCAAGCCGCAGGGCAAGGCCATCAACGACCACGCCGCGGACGACATCAAGGTCCTGGTCGTCGGCAACCCCGCCAACACCAACGCGCTGATCGCCCAGGCCGCCGCGCCGGACGTACCGCGCGAGCGCTTCACCGCGATGACCCGTCTCGACCACAACCGGGCCGTCTCCCAGCTCGCGCAGAAGACCGGCACCCCGGTCTCCGAGATCAAGCGCCTGACGATCTGGGGCAACCACTCCGCCACCCAGTACCCCGACATCTTCCACGCCACGGTCGCCGGCAAGAACGCCGCCGAGACCGTCAACGACGAGAAGTGGCTGGCCGACACCTTCATCCCGACCGTCGCCAAGCGCGGCGCCGCGATCATCGAGGCCCGCGGTGCCTCGTCGGCCGCCTCCGCCGCGAACGCCGCCATCGACCACGTCCACACCTGGGTCAACGGCACCGCCGACGGCGACTGGACCTCGATGGGCATCCCGTCGGACGGCTCCTACGGCGTCCCGGAGGGCCTGATCTCCTCCTTCCCGGTCACCACCAAGGACGGCACGTACGAGATCGTTCAGGGCCTGGACATCAACGAGTTCTCCCGCACCCGCATCGACGCCTCCGTCAAGGAGCTGACGGAGGAGCGCGAGGCGGTCCGCGGTCTCGGCCTCATCTGAGTCCCTTCGCTCTCCCGCCGGAGCCCGCACGGTCCCCAACGACCGTGCGGGCTCCGGCCGTTGGGGCCGTCGTGGCCTACGCCCGGTGAGGATGCCGCCGGATCTCGACATTGCAGTCCGACACCTTCGACCGGTCCCCGACGGCATACGCCGCCACCCGCTGCCGGGCCAGCGCCCCGCACACATCGCACCCGGCGACGGGCGCGGGGTCCCGCACCGGCACGCCCAGTTGAACGCCCTGTCCCGCGCCGCCTGTCACCACACCACCTCCGGCATGCGGCGCGCGTACTGCCGCCGCTCGTGCGCGATCAGATACGGGCGGACGAGGGCGGAGTCCTCACCCCGCAGCAGCTCCGTGTGCCGTACGGGCACCCATCGGAGCGGAACGACGGATGGTGGTGCCACCGTCGGCGCCTCCGCGGGCCGGTGACGCCCGCTCCCGGGCAGTAACAGCCGTAGCAGGGGCTCGAAGACCCGGATAACGTGGTGCATGTCATCAATCTCTCTGGGTTGAAGGCCACGCCCCCGGACGTCTGCCAACGTCGCGGGGGTTCGCCGTTCGTTACTCTGGGTGTGTTCATCGTTGCCTAGCGAGACCGACGGTCACAACGCTGAGCGCGTGACAATTCCCAACTGTCACGAAGGGGGATTCGTGAACCGACGCAATGCCACGGGGGGAACGGCGGCCACGACGGCCGCTGTGTTCGGCGAGGTGCTGAAGCATCACCGGGAGGCGGCCGGGCTCACCCAGGAAGCCTTGGCACGCAAGGTCCCGTGCGACCGCTCGCATGTCGCACGCGTTGAGGCGGGCGAGCGCGTACCGCACGACACCTTCGCCGATACGTGCGACGAACTACTCGGCACGGGCGGGGTGTTGCTGCGGTTGTGGGGGCGGATCGACTGGTATCCGGAGGTGCAGCATCCGGACTGGTTCGAGCGCAGGGCTGAGATGGATGCTGAAGCCGTCCAGCTGTACGAGTACCAGGAGCAGGTGATTCCGGGGCTGCTGCAGACCCCGGCCTATGCCCAAGCGCTGTTCGCCCGCCGCATCACGAGCGCCGAGATGGTGGAGGAACGGGTCCGAGCGCGACTGAGCCGACAGCAGCGTTTTCTGTCCGCCGACGGTCCGTTGTATATCGCCGTCCTGGATGAGAGCTGTCTGCGGAACATCGTGGGGGATTCGGCGGTCATGCGTGACCAGTGCGCGCATCTGTTGAGCGTCGGCGAGCACCCCAACATCCGTATTCAGCTTGCTCCGGCCAGCCGTGCCGAGCTGCGGCGGCCAAAGGCTTCCATGGCGTTGATCGTGCTGCCAGGAGGGGAGCGTTGGCTCTACTCGGAATCGTTGGACTGTGGCCACTTCAGCAACGATCCGTCCGCCTATGCGCGCCATGGCCAGACCTATGATGTGCTCAGGGCAGACGCAGCGTCAGCCCGGGAGTCCGCCGCTCTGATCAGCGACGCGATGGAGGGGTACGAGCACGATGAGCAGACCCGAACTCAGCCCGGACACCTGGATCAAGAGCAGCTACAGCCACGACGACGGCGGCAACTGCATCGAAGTAGCCCCCGGTATCCCCGACGTCGTTCCCGTCCGGGACAGCAAGAACGCTGAAGGCCACGTGCTGCTCTTCTCGTTGGGCGAGTGGGCGTCGTTCATCAACGCCGTCAAGGACGGGGCCTTCTCCGTGACCAGGTGACGGCCGGCCGGAAGGGGATGGACAGCATGGACGAGATCGATTTCAGCGCGGCGACCTGGACCAAGAGCACCTACAGCGGCGCAAACGGCGGCAACTGCCTCGAAGTGGCGACCTGGATCAAGAGCACCCACAGCGACGCCAACGGCGGCAACTGCATCGAAGTAGCCCCCGGTATCCCCGGCGTCGTCCCCGTCCGGGACAGCAAGAACGCTGAAGGGCCCGTGCTGTTCTTCCCGGTGGGGGACTGGTCGTCCTTTGTGACTGCCGTCAAGAAAATGACCCTGTCGTGACCTTGCGTTAACTCCCTGACACGGAGTGCTTCCCTGGCCTATGCTGCGGCTTCCGCAAGGCTTTTGGGGGAGGCCGATGTCCGGATGAACGTACCCGCGCAGCTGACGAAGCCCGCCCCGCTCGAACCCGTCCCGCCCGGTGCCAGTGAGGCCACCCGGTTGTTGTGCGCCGGGACGTACCTGGACGAGGGGTTCCGGGACGCGGTGATCGACGAACTCTACGTCCATGAAGAGCGGTTCGCCGCGCCCTCGTTAGGGATCGACGCGGCCCGGGTGCTCGCCCACGCACTGCACGCCCGGCGCCTGGAGCTGGGCTGGGCGGCGGCGATCCTCGGGTTGTGGATCGTGGCGATCCCGCTGTCCGGCGGGCTGGTGACGTTCTACGTCCTCCCCGTCGTCCTCATCGGGCTGTCCCGCCTGGTCCGCCGGGCGCCCCTGCCGCAGTGGCTGGCCCGCTCGGCGTCCTTCGCGCTCCGCTGGTACGGCCGGCTCTCCCTGCTCTTCTTCCTCGTGGGGATGGTGGCCGCGGCGTTCGCGGTCAGCCTCTGGACGCCGTCGATCGGCCGGCTGATCCCGGGCCTGCTGTCCCTCTTCCAGTCGGACAGCGGCGGGAGCGACGGCTGGTCCGGCTCCTCGTACGAGTCCTCGTACGGCTCCTCGTACGACAGCGGCAGCGACTACGGCGCTTCTTCGGCCCTCCTGGCCGTCCCGTTCTGGGTCACGCTGCTGCTGCCGGTCGCGCTGGCCGTCCTGGTCGGGCTGCAGCGTGGGCAGTTCGCCCGTGCGCTGGCCCGGGAGCTGTCCAAGGAGCGGTTCCCGGACGTGATGTCCGATCCGGCGGAGCGGGCCGAGGGCGTCCGGTTCCGGCGGTTGCGGGACCGGGTGCGGATCGAGCAGCACGGGCCGCTGGTGATGTACCGCGCCGCCAACCCGTTCTGCGGCGCCGGGTACCCGTACAAGACCTGGTCGCTGTCGGTGGAGCTGGTCCCGCACCCGGACCGGGAGACCGAGCCGCTGGACAACGCCGCGATCCTGGCCCGGATCGTGCCGCTGGTGGAGGCGCTGCGGGTGCCGTCGCCGCACGGATCACCGCAGGCGGCGGCCGCGGTTCGGGACCGGCTGCGCGCCCTGGAGATCGACGAGTGCGTCTTCCTGCCGGTCGAAGGGCTGCCCGACCGGGCCGCGGCGCCCTACGGGCCGGAGGCGTTCGCACAGCACCGGGCAGCCGCGGTCGAGGAGGGCGGCGAGACCCGGCGGCACTTCCTGCGGATCCGGGTCGGCGGCTGGAACGAGGGCATCGTCACCACGGTCTTCGTCCGGGTCCACACCCAGGGCGGGATGCTGATGCTGGAGGTCGCGCCGCATGTGCTGTGGCCGCTGCGACAGCTCTTCCAGGACGCCGACCGGCTCGCCCACCAGTACCGGCACCACCACCACTTCGGCAAGGCGGTCTGGGCGCTGGTCCAGACGCCGCGCTCGGCCGGCAACGCGCTGCTCACCCTGGCGCGCGGGCTGCGCTCGGCATGGCGGCTGGCCACCGCCGGGCACGGCGCCGCGCTCCCGGAGGGCCCCGGCGTCTCCGTGCGCGAACTGGGCTCGTACGGCGAGGCGTCGCTGTTCCAGGACATGGACGTGGCGCGCTACCTGAAGACCGTGCAGCAGCGGGTGACGGCCGGGGTGACCACCGCGCTGCGCGAGGCCGGTTACCAGACCGACGAGTTCGAGCAGCGCATCGTGCACGTCGCCGAGGGCGGCGTCTACGTGGAGTCCGCCCAGGGGGCCGTCGGCATCGGCGACAACAACACGATCACCCAGAACACCACCACGGGTGGCACCGCCCCGAAGGGAAGGAAGAAGAGTGGCAACGGCTGACGCGCGCGGCAACGGCATCCACATCGGCAGCGTCCGGGGCGCCTTCGCCATCGGCGACCACAACACCGTGACGCAGAACGAAGGCGGGGGCGCCCCGGCCGCCGATCCGGCGCAGGAGGAACTCCTGCGTGCAGTAAGGGAGTTGCGGGGCGATCTGGCCCGGGTGGTACAGAGTTCCGAGGTGACCGCCCTGGATACGGAACTCGCCGGGACCGAGGAGGAGATCGCCGACACCGGGGCGGCCGGGCCCGGGCGGCTGGCCCGGCTGCGTGCGGCGCTGACCGATGCCGGCGCGGTGGTCGGGCTGCTGGCGTCCGGGGCCGCGGTGACCCAGGCGGTCGCGGCCCTGGTGGGAGGCTGACGATGCAACGCAGCGGGCCGGCCCGCTGGAACGACGAGACCCAGAGCTGGGAGGACGGCAGGCCCACGCCCGCCCCGTACAGCGGCCCGATGCCGCCCCGGCCGGACTTCGCCCCGAGCGTGGGCACACCACCGCAGCCGCCTTCCGGGTGGTTACCCGATCCCGGGGCCCGGCCGGGGGACGTACCCGCTCCCGGTCCCGACCCCGGTTTCCGTCCGGGGGACGTACCCGCTCCCGGTCCCGGCCCTGGCCCCGGGCCTCGCCGCCGCACCACCGCCCTGATCGCCGGGGTGGCCGTGGCGGTGATCGGTGCCGGGGCCGGTGGCGCCTATCTGCTGTGGGGCCGTGACGGCGACGCGCCGCCCGCCGCCCGCACCCGGGCCTCCGCCCCGCACACCCCCACCGCTACCGCTACCGCCACCACCCCGCCCAGCACCGACAGCACGCCGCCCACGGACGCGGCCTCCTCCCCCTCCGTGCCCGCCGGCTACCGCCTGGTCCACGACGACAAGGGGTTCACCACGGCGGTGCCGGACGGCTGGCAGCGCAGCGAGCGCAAGACGGGGGTGTTCTACACCGCGCCGGACGACCGCGGACTGATGCAGATCTTCGAGATCACCGAACCGGACATCGGTCCGCGCGCGGCACTGGAACAGGCGTCGAAGGGGCTGGCCGGCAACCCCGGCTACGAGGAGATCAGCCTCGGCGACTTCGAGGGCCGGGCGCCCGGCACGGACGCCGCGCAGCTGGTCTACGCCTATGACAGCGAACGGCTCGGTACCCGCGTCAAGGTCGTCGACTGTGCCTTCACCACCGACGACGGCCGGCAGTTCGCGGTCCTCGTCCTGGGCACCGAGGCCGACTGGCCGCTCCAGCAGGAGACCCAGCGCATCG
This sequence comes from Streptomyces sp. NRRL S-337, assembly GCF_000720175.1. Classification (GTDB taxonomy): domain Bacteria; phylum Actinomycetota; class Actinomycetes; order Streptomycetales; family Streptomycetaceae; genus Streptomyces; species Streptomyces siderophoricus. Next base: position 25,381 of record NZ_JOIX01000036.1, on the reverse strand, counting down.
CCCTCCAGGCGTTCGCCCCGGAAGGCTGACGGCGCGCCCGCCCCGCCTGCTCGCCCGGCCTGCCTACTCGGCGATCTCGGTGCGCTCCCACCACTCGTACACCGGCAGCGCGCCCTCGGAGGTGTGCTGCTGGCGGGTGGTGGGCCGGAAGTGTTCGTAGCCGCCGCGGAAGCGGATCTTCAGCTCGCCCCCGGGCGGATCGACCGGCACGATCCGCTCGGGCAGCTCCGCGGGACCACCCTCAAGCACTGCTTTCACCGCTGTCTGCGCCATGCCTGCATTCTCACTCCGCCGGCGACGTCTCGCGCGCCGCGGATCCCTGGCGGGGGAATTCGTCGGTGGTGAGGGTGAGGTCCACGACCGTGCCGGTGAGGTCGATCGGCTCGCCGTACGGCACCGTGAGGTCACCCTTGTATTCGCCGTTCTGCGGCTGGGTGAAGACGCGGCAGAGACCGATGTAGGGGTCGGCGATCACATAGACCGGGATGCCGGCCTCGGCGTACGCCTTCTTCTTCGCGCCGTAGTCGTTCCCCGCGGTACTCGCGGAAACGACCTCGGCGACGAACTCGATGTCCTGGTAGTGCCAGCGGTCGTTCGCGTCCTTGGCCGAGCCCTCGGCGATCGCGAGCACGTCGGAGGCGAACCCGTTCAGCTTGCCCGGGAAGTCGACGCGCACGTCGGACATCACGCGCTTCCTCGGATAGCGGGTGCGCAGCTGTTCGTAGATGTCGGCGATGGTTTCCCAGTGGGCGGCACGCTGCGGCGACATGATGATGGTTCCCCCGACGATCTCGAACTTGTAGCCCTCGGGGACGGAGTTCTCCAGCCGCTCGAACAGCTCGTCCAAGGTCGGCTCTTCTTGCTCTGCCATCTCCATCCCGTCGGTCGCGATCGCTTCGGTCCGCTCAAGGCTGATGGTCATCGTGCCGCTCCTCCCCGCTGCCACGTCGTACGGGCAGCCGCACGGTTCAACGATAGGGACCGGAGTCGGTTACGCGCTGTAGCGGCATATGCCACTCGTGCCCTTCATGCCCCTCATGCGGTGTGCGTCCCCTGCAGCAGGTCCTCCAGTGCCGAGATGTCGACCGTGTCGCCCGGGGCGGGGGTCTTGTCGGGCACGGGCTTGCCGTAGTTGCTCAGGAGGACGGTGCCCGTCTGGTCGTCGGCCTGGGCGGTGAGCTTGAGGGGGTAGTGGGTGCCCTTGATGGCCACGTAGAGGGTCTCGGTGACGCCGTCGGTGTGTTTGACGACGGGGAGGACGGGGGCGCCCTCGTGGGTCGTGGGGCGGCCCTTGGTGAGCTTGGCGGTGGGGGTGGGCTCGCCGGAGGGGGGCGGCTCGCCGGGGCTGGCGGCGGACTTCTGGAAGGCGGTGAGATCGCAGGCCGTGGCGAGGTTCTGCAGGAAGGCGTCGTGGTCGGCGGTGCCGTGCAGGAAGGTGTCGCGGTACTTGGCGGCCGCCCGGGCACCCTCCTCGCCGGGCAGCTGGCTCTTCCAGAACGCGGCGTCCGGCTTCATCCACACCTGGTTGCCGCGCTTGATGATCTCCACGCGGCCGAGGTCGCCCTTGCTGATCGCGCCGGCGCAGTTGCCGGCCTTGTCCAGGGTGATGTCGAGCTTGGTGGGATCGGCGGTGGTCTCGGTGCGCAGTCGCAGGGATTTCGCGGAGACGAGCTGGTGCAGGGCCTCGTCGGAGATCTGCTGGGCCGATTTTCCCGCGAGGTCGCCCTCGCCGTCGGGATCGCCGGCCGCCGCGGCGGCCGTACAGGCGGCCCCGGCGAGCAGGGCCGCTCCGCAGCCCAGGGCGGTGGCGGTGACGGCACGCCGTCTGGTGGTCATCTCGATACCTCCGGGCGGAGGGGGCGGAGGGCGGAGGGGCGGTGTGAGGGACGGCCGCACGGGCCACCCGCTGCCGGCGGGTCGTGCGGCGTGATCTCCCCGCTTGGACATACGGCTATTCAGGGTACGTTCTAGGACATTCCGCTGCACACCGAGTGAGTCGGCTCACTTTCCATGAATGTTTGGGCATAGGTCGGGCGCTTCCGGGGAGGGGTCCCCGTTGCTGGTGACGCCAGTGGTTGCACCAGTGGGAACAGACCGGAAACCGGAAGGCAGAAGAAATCGTGTCGGCAAGCGAGACCATTCACGTAGACGGGGTGTGGCGGGCCGCCGCGTCCGGGGCCACCCGCGAGGTCCTCGACCCCGCCGACGCGACGACCCTCCAGGTGGTGGCCGAGGGCGGTGCCGAGGACGCGGACGCCGCGGTCGCGGCCGCCGCCCGGGCCTTCGACGGCGGCGCGGGTGCCTGGCCCCGTACGCCGGTCGCCGAGCGTTCGGCGCTGCTGCGCCGGGTCGCCGACCTGCTGCAGCGCGACCGCGAGGAGATTGCGCTCATCGAGAGCCGGGACACCGGCAAGACCCTGGAGGAGGGCCGGGTCGACGTCGACGACGTCACCAACGCCTTCCGGTACTTCGCCGACGTGGTGATGAACGAGAGCGGCGGCCGGGTCGTCGACGCCGGTTCGGCCGAGGTGCACAGCGTGGTCGTGCACGAGCCGGTCGGCGTCTGTGCGCTGATCACGCCCTGGAACTACCCGCTGCTGCAGGCCAGTTGGAAGATCGCGCCGGCCCTCGCGGCCGGCAACACTTTTGTGATCAAGCCCAGCGAGGTCACCCCGCTGTCGACCGTGCACCTGGTCAAGCTGCTGGTCGAGGCCGGGCTGCCGGCCGGGGTCGCCAACATCGTCACCGGCGCGGGCCTTCCGGTCGGCCAGCGGCTGGCCGAGCACCCGGACGTCGACCTGTTCTCCTTCACCGGTGGCCTGGTCAGCGGCACGAAGGCCGGTGCGGCCGCGGTGTCCGGCGCCAAGAAGATCGCGCTGGAGCTCGGCGGCAAGAACCCCAACGTGGTCTTCGCCGACGCCTGCGCCACGGACGAGGGCTTCGACACCGCCGTCGACCAGGCGCTCAACGCCGCGTTCATCCACAGCGGCCAGGTCTGCTCCGCAGGTGCCCGGCTGATCATCGAGGAGTCGGTGCGCGACCGCTTCGTCGCCGAACTCGCCCGCCGCGCCGAGAAGATCAAGCTCGGCCGGGGCACCGAGGACGGCGTCGAGTGCGGCCCGCTCGTCTCCCAGCAGCAGCTCGACAAGGTCGAGGCGTACGTCGCCTCCGCGCTGGCCGAGGGTGCCCAGCTGCGGTGCGGCGGGGCCCGGCCCGAGCCGTCCGCGGTCCGTCCGGCCACCGGCTACTTCTACGCGCCGACCGTGCTGGACGGCTGCCACCGCGAGATGAAGGTCGTCCGCGAGGAGACCTTCGGGCCGATCCTGACGGTGGAGACCTTCACCACCGAGGACGAGGCCGTCGCGCTCGCCAACGACACCGAGTACGGGCTGGCCGGCGCGGTCTTCTCCGCCGACACCGCGCGCGCCCGCCGGGTCGCCGCGCGGCTGCGGCACGGCACCGTCTGGATCAACGACTACCACCCCTACCTCCCGCAGGCGGAGTGGGGCGGCTTCGGCAAGTCCGGCATCGGCCGGGAACTCGGCCCCACGGGTCTGGACGAGTACCGCGAGAGCAAGCACATTTACGAGAACCTCCGGCCTGCGCCGGTGCGGTGGTTCGCGGGCTGAGCGACCGCCGCTGACCAGCGGCCGCCCGCCCCGATCCCCCAACCCCCGCACCCCCCAAGGTCTTTGCAAGAAGGAGCACCCTCCATGCCCGTGTACGACTATGTCGTGGTCGGCGGTGGTACCGCCGGCTCCGTCATCGCCTCCCGCCTCACCGAGGACCCGGACGTCACCGTCGCCGTCATCGAGGGCGGCCCGTCCGACATCGACCGCGAGGACGTGCTGACGCTGCGCAAGTGGCTCGGCCTCCTCGGCGGCGAGCTGGACTACGAGTACACGACCACCGAGCAGCCCCGCGGCAACTCGCACATCCTGCACAGCCGGGCCAAGGTCCTCGGCGGCTGCTCGTCGCACAACACCCTGATCTCCTTCAAGCCGCTGCCGTCCGACTGGGACGAGTGGGAGGCGGCCGGCGCCACCGGATGGGGCGCGAAGGAGATGGACCCCTACTTCGGCAAGCTCCGCAACAACATCGTGCGGGTGGCGAAGAAGGACCAGAACCAGATCGCCACCGACTGGATCGAGGCGACCAAGAGCGCCCTCGGCGTGCCGGAGGTCGTCGGGTTCAACGACAAGCCGTTCGACGAGGGCGTCGGCTTCTTCGACCTCTCCTACCACCCCGAGAACAACAAGCGGTCGTCCGCCTCGGTCGCCTATCTGCACCCGCACATGGAGGCCGGCGACCGGCCGAACCTCACGCTGATGCTGGAGACCTGGGCGCACAAGCTGGAACTGGACGGCACCACCGCCAAGGGCGTCCACGTCCGCACGAAGGACGGCGCGGAGGTCTACGTCGAGGCCGCCCGCGAGGTGCTGGTGTGCGCCGGCGCCGTCGACACCCCGCGGCTGCTGATGCACTCCGGCATCGGGCCGAAGAAGGACCTGGAGGCGCTCGGCATCCCCGTCGTGCACGACCTGCCGGGCGTCGGCGAGAACCTGATCGACCACCCCGAGTCGGTGATCGTCTGGGAGACCAACGGGCCGATCCCGGGCAACTCCGCGATGGACTCGGACGCGGGTCTGTTCGTCAAGCGGGACCCGGAGCACAAGGGCCCCGACCTGATGTTCCACTTCTACCAGATCCCGTTCACCGACAACCCCGAGCGGCTGGGCTACGAGCGCCCCGAACACGGCGTCTCGATGACCCCGAACATCCCCAAGTCCCGCTCCCGCGGCCGCCTGTACCTCACCTCCGCGGACCCCGAGGTCAAGCCCGCCCTCGACTTCAAGTACTTCGAGGACGAGCACGACTACGACGGGCAGACGCTCGTCGACGGGATCAAGCTGGCCCGCAAGATCGCCCAGGCCGAGCCGTTCAAGAAGTGGCTCAAGCGCGAGGTCTTCCCCGGTCCGGACGTGACCGACGACGCGGAGATCAGCGAACTGGTGCGCAAGGCCGCGCACACCGTCTACCACCCCGCCGGCACCTGCAAGATGGGCGCCGCCAACGATGAACTCGCCGTCGTCGACCCGGAGTTGAAGATCCGCGGCCTGCACGGCATCCGGATCGCCGACGCCTCGGTCTTCCCGACGATGCCGGCCGTCAACCCGATGCTGGGCGTGCTCATGGTGGGGGAGAAGTGCGCCGAACTGCTCCAGAAGATTCCTACCGAGGGAGGTGATGCGTGATGGCTACCACCGCCGCCGGCGCATCCGAGATACCCGCTGCCCGCACAGCCACCGACGCAGCCGAGGACGGCCGTGAGGTCGTCTTCTCCGTCCGCCATCTGTGGAAGGTCTTCGGCCCGAAGGCCGACAAGATTCCCGACGACGCCTCGGTCGCCGGACTGAGCGTGACGGAACTGCGCGAGCAGACCGGCTGCACCGCCGCCGTCCGCGACGTCTCCTTCGACGTCCACAAGGGCGAGGTCTTCGTCGTCATGGGCCTGTCCGGCTCCGGCAAGTCCACCCTCGTCCGGTGCCTGACCCGGCTGATCGAACCGACCAGCGGCGACCTGGAGATGGACGGCGAGGACGTCCGCGCCATGGACCGCACCGCGCTGCGCGAACTGCGCCGCCGCCGCGCCGCCATGGTCTTCCAGCACTTCGGCCTGCTGCCGCACCGCTCCGTCGTCGACAACGTCGCCTACGGCCTGGAGATCCAGGGTGTCGGCAAGGCCGAACGGCGCGAGAAGGCCAACGAGATGGTCGACAAGGTGGGCCTGACCGGTCTGGAGAAGCGCCGTCCCGGCCAGCTCTCCGGCGGTCAGCAGCAGCGCGTCGGGCTCGCCCGCGCACTCGCCGTCGACCCCGAGGTCCTGCTGTTCGACGAGCCGTTCAGCGCGCTCGACCCGCTCATCCGCCGCGACATGCAGGAAGAGGTCGTCCGCCTGCACCGCGAGGAGGGCCGCACCATGGTCTTCATCACCCACGACCTCGCCGAGGCGCTGCGGATCGGTGACCGGATCGCCCTGATGCGCGACGGCGAGATCGTCCAGCTCGGCACCCCCGAGGAGATCGTCGGCTCCCCGGCCGACGACTACGTCCGCGACTTCGTCCGGGACGTCCCCCGCGAGCAGGTGCTGACCGTCCGCCGCGCGATGCGCCCGGCCGAGGACGGCGAGGCCGACCAGGGCCCGGCGCTCACCGCCGACACCCTGATCTCGGACGCGATCGAGGCGGTCGCCCGCTCCGGCGGCGCGGCCCGCGTCGTCGACGGCGGCCGCTGCCTGGGCGTCGTCGACCACGCCTGCCTGCTCAACGTGGTCGCCCGGATCGACGAGGACCGGCCCGGCGAGGTGGCTGCCTGATGATGTACGCCGCCACCCCCCGCCACGGCGCCGTCCGCGCCGTCGGCTCCAGAGCCCCCGTCGCCTCCCCCCGTTCCCGGCTGCGGGCCGCCCTGCTGCGCCGCTGGCGCGAGGCCCAGCGCGCCGCCGCCCTGGGCGTGCCGACCGGCACCGTGAAGCGGGGCCGCGCATGAGTACTGCATCCGCTCCCCCCGCCGTTCAGCGCGGCCTCGGCGCCGACGCCCCCAAGGCCGGCCCGGTGCAGGCCCTGCTGGAGCGCCGCGGCCTCGCCAAGCTCCTGCTGCTCGCCGTCGCCGCGGCCGTCCTGGTCCCGCTGGTGCACGCCGCCTGGCCCGGCGCCGCCTGGCCCTCCGCGCTGACCATCGACCTGTCCGGACCGCTGGGGAAGACCAGCGACTGGATCATCGACAACCGCGACAACCACTGGCTGTTCGTCTACTTCCTCGGCCACCTCTCCAACGCCGTGGTCATCTCCGTCCGCGCGGTCTACCTGCTGCTGCTCGCCCTCGGCTGGGCCGGTGTGACCGCCGGCGTCACGCTGATCGCCTGGCGGGTGGCCGGCTGGCGGATCGCCGCCACCGCGCTGGTCTCCCTCCTCGTCAGCGGCGTGCTCGGGATGTGGGTCCCGACCATGCAGACGCTGGCGCTGATGGTCGTGGCGGTCGCCGCCTCGGTCGTCGTCGGCGCGCTGCTCGGACTGGCCGCCGGCCTCTCCGAGCGGCTGTTCCGGATCCTCCGCCCGGTCCTCGACACCATGCAGGTGCTGCCGGCCTTCGCCTACCTGCTGCCCGTCGTGCTGATCTTCGGCATCGGTGTGCCGGCCGCGCTGCTGGCCACCGTCATCTACGCCGCCCCGCCGATGGCCCGGCTGACCGCGCTCGGACTGCGCGGCGCCGACCCCGGCGTACTGGAGGCGGTCTCCTCGCTCGGCGCCACCGGACGGCAGCGGCTGCTGACCGCCCGCCTCCCGCTGGCCCGCAAGGAACTGCTGCTCGGCGTCAACCAGACGATCATGATGGCGCTGTCCATGGTCGTGATCGCCTCGATGATCGGCGCGGCCGGCCTCGGTGACCGCGTCTACCAGGCGCTCGCCTCCGTCGACGTCGGCGCCGCGCTCTCCGCCGCCATCCCGATCGTGCTGCTGGCCATCGTCATGGACCGCACCACCGCCGCGGCCGGCGCCCGGATCGGCGCGACCGCCACCACCGCCGGCCCGGCGTGGCTGCGCGGCTGGCAGGTCTGGACCGGGGTGACCGCGCTCACCGCGCTGCTGGCCCTGGCCGGCCGGCTGACCGGCTCCGCGGTCTGGCCCGGCGCCTGGTTCGTGGACATCGCCCACCCGGTGAACGACTTCAAGGAGTGGATGGTCGACCACCTCTACTCCGGCGTCCCGGTCATCGGCGGCACCGCCGACTGGGCCGCGCACTTCACCAACTGGGTGCTCAACCCGCTGCGCGACGGCCTGACCGCGCTGCCCTGGTACGGCACGCTGCTCATCGTCGCCGCGCTGGCCTGGCTCATCGGCACCTGGCGCACCGCCCTGACCGCCGTCCTCGCGATGGCCGCCATCGGCGTGCTGGGCGTGTGGAAGCCGTCCATGAACACCCTCTCCCAGGTGCTCGCCGCCCTGGTCGTGACGCTGGTGCTGGGCTTCGGCGCCGGCATCCTGGCGTCCGGCAGCAAGCGCTTCGAGGCGATCCTGCGCCCGGTGCTCGACGTCATGCAGACCATGCCGCAGTTCGTGTACCTGATCCCGGTCGTCGCCCTGTTCGCCGTGGGCCGCGCCCCGGCCGCCGCGGCCGCGGTCGTCTACGCGCTGCCCGCGGTCATCCGCATCACCACCCAGGGCCTGCGCCAGGTCGACCCCGCCGCGATGGAGTCGGCCCGCTCGCTGGGCGCCACCCGCTGGCAGATGCTCCGCCAGGTGCAGCTGCCGCTGGCCCGGCCGGCCCTGCTGCTCGCCGTCAACCAGGGCGTGGTCCTGGTCCTCGCCGTCGTCATCATCGGCGGCCTGGTCGGCGGCGGTGCCCTCGGCTACGACGTGGTCACCGGCCTGGCCACCGGAGACCTGGCCCTCGGCCTGGTCGCGGGCGTGGCCATCGTGTGCCTGGGCCTGATGCTCGACCGGGTCACCCAGCCCACGGAACGCCGTACGACGGGGAAGGGAGCCTGACCATGTCCCGTAAGCGCACAGCATTCCTCGGTACGGCCGCGCTCGCCGGCACGGTGGCGCTCTCGCTGTCCCTGTCCGCCTGCGGCAAGGCCGACATGACCAAGCAGACCTCGCCGTTCGCCGCGGCCAAGGGCTCGAAGTCGGTCACGCTGTCCGTGCAGACCTGGGTCGGCGCGCAGTCCAACGTGGCCGTCGCCAAGTACCTGCTGGAGCACCAGCTGGGCTACCACGTCGACACCGTCCAGGTGGACGAGATCCCCGCCTGGGACGCCCTCAGCCAGGGCCGGGTCGACGCGATCCTGGAGGACTGGGGCCACCCGGACCAGGAGAAGCGGTACGTCAAGGACAAGAAGACGATCACCGCGGGCGGCGGCAACGGTGTCACCGGCCACATCGGCTGGTACGTCCCCAAGTACTGGGCCGACAAGCACCCCGAGATCACCGACTGGCACAACCTCAACAAGGTCGCCAACCAGCTGCGCACCTCCGAGAGCGGCAACAAGGGCCAGCTGATGGACGGTTCGCCGTCCTACGTCACCAACGACAAGGCGCTGGTGAAGAACCTCCACCTCAACTACGAGGTGGTGTTCGCCGGCTCCGAGGCGGCCCAGATCACCCAGATCCAGCAGTTCGCCAAGGAGAAGAAGCCCTTCCTGACGTACTGGTACGAGCCGCAGTGGCTCTTCAACCAGGTGCCGATGGTGGAGGTCAAGCTCCCCAAGTACACCGACGCCTGCGCGGAGAAGGGCACCAAGGACCCGCAGTCCATCGACTGCGCGTACCCCACCACCCCGCTCCAGAAGTACTTCAACACCAACTTCGCCAAGAACGGCGGCAGCGCCGCGGCGTTCCTGAAGAACTTCAAGTGGACCAAGGACGACCAGAACGAGGTCTCCGAATCCATCGCCTCGGGCGGCCTGTCCGCCGATGAGGCGGCCAAGCGGTGGGTGGACAAGCACCCGGACGTCTGGAAGAGCTGGCTGCCGAAGAAGTAGGCGGTCCCCGGCCGGACGCCGGACGAAGGGGGTGCGGGCCCGTGGGGCCGGCACCCCCTTCGCGTGCGTGGTGGGCCGGGTGGGGCTCACCCGTTCGGATGGCGGCCGGGGAGTTCCGCCCGGTGGACGGGCGGGGACGCCCGAGGATGCCACCATGCCGCTTCCACCGAAATGCCCCACGACCGACTGTGACGCCTGGTTGTGGAAGGACACCACCCAGACCAGTACCGACTGGGACAACTGGCGCTGGTGGTGCTGCCGTTGCCAGAAGCAGTGGTACCCCACGGCGGAACAGCTCGGGGAGTTCCGCCATGGGGCATCGAGCGGTCCGGGTGGCCCGGGGGGACCGGGTCGGCAGCCGCGTGCCGCCGCCTACCGGGACCCGCGGGTGGCCGCCGCCCGTCCGTGACGCGCGGCGGCCCGCACCGGCTCAGGCGTTGTGCAGGCTCGCCCGCCAGTAGCCCAGCACACCGGCGTCGAGCGCCTGGACCTTGTTGAGTGCCTTGCCGAAGGAGGCGTAGCGCGGGGTGGCCTTCCAGGTGGCGGAGACGGTGGCCGCCCCACGCACCAGGTGCGGCGTGCCGCCGCCCTTGATGTCCACCGCCGCGTTGGCATTGCTCACCGTGGCGCCGCCGCCCTTGAGGTGGGTGGCCCGTCCGCCCCTGGCCAGATACTGCACCCACACCTTCTCGGCGGTGACCGGGATGCCGAAGATCTCCTCCGACATGGCGAAGCTGACGCGGGTGTTCACCCCGGCAATGGTCCCCTTGGCCTCGACCCGCACCTCCTTCACGAACGACACATCCGCGTTGTACGGGACGGCGCGGCGCAGGCCCCCGGGCCGGGTGGTGCCCTTCAGCGACGCGGTGAGCGCCTCGTAGACCTTGCGGTTCTGGAGGTAACCGACGAACTTCTGCTGCTTGGCCTTCGGCAGCGCACGGAACGCCTTGAGGGTCCGCTTCGCCTCGGGGGCCTTCCGGGACGCCAGGTACTGCAGATAGCCCGTGACGGTCAGCTTGCTCCCGAGCGACTGCTCCGCGGCGGCCGCGGGGGCCGCCACCGACGGCCGGCCGGCGGCCGAGGCCGCGGGCGCCAGGACCGCGAGCGCCGCCGCGCCGGCCACGGCGGCCGACCCGATCCGGCGCATGGTGGAACCGTTGCTCATGGAATCTCCTCTTGCTCTGTTCCGGGGTACGCAGGGGAGACCGAGAGTACGAACGGGGCCGCGCGGGCGGTATTGACCCTTTGGCCGGTGCCCTCCGGGACAGGCCGGGCTGCTGGAGATCCACTTCCCAAACTCGTACCGGCGGTTTAGGAACCCTTTAAGATCTGCGGTAAGTGCTCTTTCCGGCCATGTGGCCTCGCTTTGCTGGGCAGTTACCGACCGTGACGCCGCTCATGCCGGGCCGAGGTCGCGTCGGGCGGTCACCGCGCCCGCCTCCCGGAACCACCCGCCGGGGGCGGACCGCGGACCGCAGCGCACGATGACCGCACGCCCACGTTCGGCCGCCGGAACCCCGACTCGACCAACCGGGGGGAAAGCGGATCGATCGTGCCCAGCAAGACTCATAAGCAGAATACGGGGAAGGTAGAACTGCTTTGTCTCAGAGTCATACGTGCAACAAAAGTGAACTATCGGCTGCGCGGATAGCCGTGGCGTACCCCACGAGCCCGCGCCCGACACCGGGAGACCCCTCCAGAATCCCTCATCTGACGCCGCGTGAACGCCAAGTGCTCATCCTCATCGGAAAGGCCGCGTCCAACCGGGAGATCGGGCAGCAACTCGGCATCACCGAACGCACCGTCAAGGCTCACCTGGCCAATCTCATGACCAAGATCGAGGTGGCCACCCGCATCGAAGCGGCCATCTTCGCCTACGCCCATCATCACGACATCAGCCCGCCGGACGGCAGTATTCCGGTGGACCGTTCGTAATCCCGGCAGGCCGCCGGAAACCTCCTCGCCCCAGGGATGGGCGAGGAGGTTCCTTTGCCTCCGGCGGAAATCCTCAATTCCCCTGCGTGCGGCTCCCCTTCGGTCAATGACCACACGTCCGTTGGCCATCCGTCCGATGCCCGAAGAGGCAATAGCGGAATGCCGGACGGCGACGGAAGACTCCTTCCGGCGATCACCGACAACCGGTGCGCCGCGAAAGAGAGAAGAGGAGTTCCATGCGCAAGACGATGCGGATGGCCGCCACCGCCCTCGCCGCAGCGGTCACGCTGGGTATCGCGGCACCCATGGCCGGTGCGGTCCAGCACTCCCGGACCCCGGTCGTCTCCTCGGTCCAGGTGGGCGCGGTTCGCTCGGCCGGTGACGTGAACACCCTCACCGCGGTGACCTACGCGGCCGGCCTCGACAAGGCCCAGGTGCCGGGCATTTCGGGCAAGGGCGCCAAGGACCGCGCCAAGGCGATCGTGAAGTTCCTCAAGAAGGTGCTCGGCAAGCACTACAAGGAGGCCAGGGCCGCCGCGAAGAAGGGCGTCGCCGCCTTCCGCAAGTGGGTGAAGACCCTCAAGCCGTCGAGCCCGGTCCGGATCGTCCTGGAGAAGGTCGACAAGTACGTGCTGGAGCTGATCGTCAAGCTCCTGCGGTAACGCCCCGCCCACAGGCCCACCTCCAGGAGAGGCTCAGGACCGACCCCCGAGGTCCTGAGCCTCTCCGCCTTCCGTCCCCCGACCGCTGCCTGCCTCCTGTGGGGGGAGTGCGGGTGGCATCCGGCCCCGCACCGCTGCCGCCGGTGCGGGGCCGTCCGACGTGCGCCGACCCCTCCCGTTATGTCCCCCGACCCCCGGGACCTGGCCGTCCCCCGGCCCCTGCGGCGCGGCATAGTAGGGCCCAGTCCGAGACGGGACATGACACACCACACCATGGCGCCGCGAGCCGCGGCCGCCACGTACCGGGGGGACTTCCGCTTCCATGCCAGCCATCCGCCGTTCCACCGCCGCGGCCGCCGCCGTGGCCGCGCTGCTCGCGGTCACCGCCACCGGCTGCGGCCCCAGCGACGACAAGGCCGCCGCCCCTGGCAGTTCGGCCGCCGCCGACCAGAAGGGCCCGGGCGACGGGGGCCTGAAGCTGCCCAAGGGGATGCCCACCAGCATCGACGGCCTGAAGAAGTGGAAGGACGGCGGCTGGAACGACTGGGGCGACTGGGCCCGCAAGGCCTCGGACTTCGCCAACCCGATCATCAAGGACCACTGGAAGGCCGACCGGCTGGCCAAGGCCAAGGCCGCCCCGGAGATAGGGGTGAACGCCACCGGCGCCGGCAGCGGATCCGCCGCCTCCGACCCCGAGCCGCAGCCGGTCACCGCCGAGCAGGTCGCCCGCCCGTACCACCAGCACATGGCGCCGGTCGGCAAGATCTTCTTCGACAGCCCCAAGGGCCCGATGGTCTGCTCCGGCACGATCGTCGAGGACCCGGCGCACCCGGGCAGGTCCAACCTGGTGTGGACCGCCGGCCACTGCGTGCACTCCGGCAAGCAGGGCGGCTGGATGCGCAACATCGTCTTCGTTCCGTCGTACAACGACAACGGCGTCCCGATGAACCAGGTCGGCAACACCCCCGGCCAGCAGGTCACCCCCTACGGCCGCTTCTGGGCGGACTGGATCACCACCTCCGGTGAGTGGATCAACATGGGCAGCGAGGAGACCGGCAACGGCGGCTCGGCCTACGACTTCGCGGTGCTGCACGTGAAGCCGGAGAACGGCGGCGCCAAGTCGCTCCAGGAGACGGTGGGCGCCGCCGCCCAGGTGTGGTTCAACGCCCCCTCCGCCGACGGCATCAGCTCCCTCGACGCGTTCGGCTACCCGGCCGCGCCCCCGTACGACGGCGCGCGGATGATGAACTGCCCCGCCCGCCCCGGCCGGCTGGTCATGCAGCAGGGCACGCCCGCCATGCACCGCATCGGCTGCACGATGACCGGCGGCACCTCCGGCGGCGGCTGGTTCGTCAACCGCGGCGGCAAGCTGACCCTGGTCTCCAACACCTCCATCAGCTCCAACGCCCACACCTGGCTGGCCGGCCCGCACCTGGGCCCCGAGGCGCAGCGGGTCTTCGACGGCATCAGCCGCAAGTTCGCCGGCCAGTAGAGCCGGCCCGCCTTTTGGGCGAGGTCTCCCTAAGACCCCGGCGGCAGTGCCCGGCACAGCGCCGCCAGGGCCGCCGGGAAGGCGCTCTCGGACGGGGTGGCGTAGCCGACGACCAGGCCGTGCCGGGGCTGAGTCGGGGCGTCCGGGTGGCGGTACTCCGACAGCCCGTCGAGGGCCAGGCCCTGCCACCGGGCGGCGCGCAGCGCGGCACGCTCGTCCGCCGCCCCCGAGCCGTCGGGGAGTTGGAGGACGGCGTGCAGCCCGGCGGCGATACCGGTGACACGCAGCTGCGGCGCATGGCCGGCCACCGCGGCGACCAGCTGGTCCCGGCGCCGCCGGTAGCGCTGCCGCATCCGGCGGACGTGCCGGTCGTACCCGCCGCACGTCAGGAACTCCGCGAGGGTGAGCTGGTCGGTGACCCCGGCCCACGCCTCCCGTTCGCCCTTGGCCGCGAGGACGGCGTCGACCAGCCGGCCGGGCAGCACCATCCAGCCCAGCCGCACCGCGGGCGACAGGCTCTTGCTGACCGAGCCGAGGTGGATCACCCGCTCCGGGTCCAGGCCCTGGAGGGCGCCGACCGGCCGGCGGTCGTAGCGGAACTCGCCGTCGTAGTCGTCCTCGATGACGTAACCACCGCTCATCCGCGCCCAGTTGATGACGGCGGCCCGGCGGTCGGGGTGCAGCGGGACGCCGGTGGGGAACTGGTGCGCCGGGGTGAGCAGCACCGCCCGCACCTCGTCCAGCTCCGCCAACCGACCGGTGTCCGCGCCGAGTTCGTCGACGGCGAGGGGACGGGTGACGGTACCGGCGGCGGCCAGGAGCTGCCGGTGGAACGGCAGGCCGTACGACTCGACGGCGAGCGGGCCGGCGAGGACGACGGGGAACAGCAGCCGCAGGGCGTGCGCGAAACCGGAGCAGATGACGATCCGGCCGGGGTCGGTGCGGACACCGCGGGTACGGGCCAGATAGTCGGTCAGCGCGCGGCGCAGCTCCGGGCGGCCGCGCGGATCACCGGGCCCGAAGGCGTCGTCGGGGGCGGCGGTCAGCGCCCGGCGGGCGGCGGCGACCCATGCCGTACGGGGGAACGCGGCCGCGTCCGGCTGCCCCTGGAGGAGGTTGTGGCGGGGCCGGGCCGCCGGGGCGCGGTGAGCCGGGGCCGGGGCGGGGGCCAGCGGCTGCGCCCGGTGTGCCACGCGGGTGCCGGAACCCTGGCGCGCGGTGAGCCAGCCCTCCGCGACGAGTTCGGCGTAGGCGTCGGCGACGGTGTTGCGGGCCAGGCCGAGGTCGGCGGCGAGCGAGCGGTACGGCGGCAGGCGGGTGCCGGGGGCCAGCCGCCCGGACCGTACGGCCTCGCGGAGCGCACGCAGCAGGGCGGCGCGGCGGCCGCCCGGACCGGTCAGTTCCACATGCAGATCGGCGCCCAGGCCCTCGGCGGAATTGACCCATGATTCCGGCATGGGAATGCACCCTACAGCCGGTCGCCCCGGCTTCTAGATTCGAAGCATGACGAACACCGCAGCGCATGACCTGACGAACACCGCACCGGCCACCGAAGCCCCCGCGACCACCGAAGCCCCCGAAGTCCGTGTCCCCCGGGTCGATTTCGCCAAGGCCGCCCCCAAGGCCTTCCGGGCGCTGATCGGCTTCGACGCCGCGGCCCGCGAGGGGCTGGACCCGGCCCTGGTCGAACTGGTCCAGATCCGGTCCTCGCAGCTCAACAAGTGCGCCTACTGCCTGCACATGCACACCACCGACGCTCGTAAGGCCGGGGAGAGCGAGGAGCGGCTGCACATGGTCGCCGTCTGGGAGGAGGCGGCGCACTTCTTCACCGCACGGGAACGGGCGGCGCTGGCACTCACCGAGGCCGTCACGCTGGTCGCGCACGGCGGGGTGCCGGACGCGGTGTACGAGCGGGCCGCCCGGCACTTCGCGACGGACGAGCTGGCCCGGCTGCTGGCGTTGATCTTCACCATCAACACCTGGAACCGGATCGCGATCAGTACGGGCAAGGTCCCCGGAACCGACGAACGCTGACGCGGGGACAGATGGGGCCGCGCGGGGAGACGTGGGGACGCGCGGGGGCACGTGGGGCCGTGCGGGGCGGGGCGGGCGACCCCTGTACACCCGCCCCACCGCGTCCCCCGGGCGGCCGCGTCCCGTCCGTGCCGGCTAGCCCTCCGCGGGCCGCCCGCCCCGCAGCCGCTCGGCCACCTCCGCCAGCGTCGCCATCGCCGCATGCTGCAGCCCGCCGCCGAAGGTGATCCGGGCCGCGCCCAGCGCGCCCAGCTCCTCCGGGGTGGGCCCGCCGGGCACCGCGAGGGCGTTCACCGGGCGGCCGACGGCGGTGGCCAGCGCGGACAGCAGCGCGGGCGGCGCGAGGATCGGGTAGACACAGTCGGCGCCCGCCGCCGCGTAGAGCAGACCGCGGCGCACCGTCTCCGCCGTCTCCCGCTCGCCCTCGACACCGCGCAGATACGTGTCGATCCGCGCGTTGATCACCAGCGCGTCACCGGCCTCGGCCCGCACCTCCGCCAGCCAGGCTGCCTGCTCTTCGGCGTCGCGCAGGGCCCCGGTGGCATGGTCGGTGTCCTCCAGGTTGCAGCCGACCGCCCCGGCGTCCAGCAGCCGGCCGACCAGTTCCTTCGCGGACAGCCCGTACCCGGCCTCCACGTCCGCCGTGACGGGCACGTCCACGGCCCGCACGATCCGGGCGATCGCGGCGAACATCTCCGCCGGCGGCGTCCGGCCGTCCTCGTGGCCCAGGGAGGCGGCGATGCCCGCGCTGGGGGTGGCCAGCGCCGGGAAGCCGGCGTCCGCGAAGACCCGGGCGGCGGCCGCGTCCCACGGGCCGGGCAGGACCAGCGGCAGCCGCGGGCCGTGGTGCAGCGCGCGCAGCGTCGCGGCGGCGCTCACAGCTCGGACCCCGCCGGCTGGCGGACCGTGACGTTGACCCGGTTCCAGTTGTTGATCGCGACGATCACCGCGAGCAGATGGGCCAGTTCACGCTCGTCGAAGTGGGCCGCGGCCCGCTCGTACACCTCGTCCGGGACGTGTCCTTCGGTCAGCACGGTGACGGCCTCGGCGAACGCCAGCGCGGCCCGTTCACGCGCCGAGTAGAGGTCGCCCGCCTCCTCCCACGCCGGCAGCAGATCGATCCGCTGCCGGCTCACCCCGGCCTCCCGCAGGTTCTTCACATGCATGTCGATGCAGAACGCGCACCGGTTGAGCTGAGAGGCGCGCAGCACCACCAGCTCGGCCAGGACCGGGTCGCCCAGGCCCTTCTTGGCGGCCATGGTGAGCGCCAGCTGTGCCTGGTAGAACGCGGGCTGCCGGCCCCAGAACTTCATCCGCTGGGTCATCGGTTCAGGCCCTCCCCGGGGTCATGCGGGTGCTCACGCCGAAACGGTTCCAGGCGTTGATGGTGGTGATCAGGGCGATGAGCTGGGCGAGCTCGGGCTCCTCGAAGTGGGCCGCGGCCCGCTCGTACACCTCGTCCGGCACAAAGCCCTCGGTCACAACGGTCACGGCCTCGGTCAGCGCCAGCGCCGCCCGTTCCTTGTCGGTGTAGTACTCCTCGGCCTCCGCCCAGGCGCTCAGCAGGTAGATCCGCTCCTCGGTCTCCCCGGCCCCGCGGGCGTCCCTGATGTGCATGTCGAGGCAGAACGCGCACTTGTTCAGCTGGGACGCCCGGATCTTGACCAGCTCGACCAGCGTCGGATCCAGGCCCTTCTTCGCCGCCGCGTCCAGCGCGATCATGGCCTTGTAGACCTCGGGCGCGAGCTTGGCCCACTGCATCCGGGGACCGGGGGATCCCGTCGATGCTGTCGATTCCGTCGATGTCGTCGTCATGACCACGACGCTACGTCCGCAATGGCACACCGGTATGGTCCACTTCCATGGCGGATTCCTGGGCCACTTTCGGTCGCGACCTGCACCTGGACCTCACCGGCCCCGGCGGGCTGCGGGCCGCCCTGATCGGCGCCCTGCGGGACGCCGTACGGACCGGCCGGCTGACCCCCGGCACCCGGCTGCCCTCCTCCCGCTCGCTCGCCGCCGACCTCGGCATCGCCCGCAACACCGTCGCCGACGCCTACGCCGAGCTCGTCGCGGAGGGCTGGCTGAGCGCCCGCCAGGGCTCCGGCACCCGGGTCGCCGACCGCGTCGAGCCGCTGGGGGCCGCCCCCGCCCGGGCCCGCCGCCCGCCCGGCCCGGCCACCCGCCCCGGCCGGCCGCGCTTCGACCTCACCCCGGGCACCCCGGACGTCTCCGCCTTCCCCCGCACCGCCTGGCTCGCCGCCGCCCGCCGTGCGCTGACCGCCGCCCCCAGCGAGGCGTTCGGCTACGGCGACCCGGCCGGCCGCCCCGAACTGCGCACCGTCCTCGCCGACTACCTCGCCCGGGCCCGCGGGGTCCGCGCCGACCCCGACCGGATCGTCGTCTGCACCGGCTTCATGCAGGGCCTGGCGCTGCTCGCCCGCACCCTGGGCACCGGCCGGGTGGCCGTCGAGTCGTACGGGCTGGACTTCCACCGCGACGTCATCACCCGCGCCGGACTGCGCACCGTCCCGCTCGTCGTCGACGCGCACGGCGCCCGCACCGAGGACCTGGCCGGGCTCGACGACGTCCGCGCGGCGCTGCTCACCCCCGCCCACCAGTTCCCCACCGGCGTCCCCCTGCACCCCGACCGCCGCGCCGCCGCCGTCAACTGGGCGCGGGCGACCGGCGGTTACGTCCTGGAGGACGACTACGACGGCGAGTTCCGCTACGACCGGCAGCCCGTCGGCGCCCTCCAGGGCCTCGACCCCGACCACGTCGTCTACCTGGGCACCGCCAGCAAGAGCCTGGCCCCCGCCCTGCGGCTGGCCTGGATGGTGCTGCCGGACCGCCTCGTCGACCCGCTGCTGGCCGTCAAACGCGCCGGCGAATGGCCGTCCGGCCAGCTGGAACAGCTCACCCTCGCCGAGTTCCTCTCCTCCGGCGCCTACGACCGGCACCTGCGCGGCATGCGGCTGCGCTACCGGCGCCGCCGCGACCAGCTCGTCACGGCCCTCGCCGAGCGGGCGCCGCACGTCCACGCCTCCGGCATCGCCGCCGGCCTGCACGCCGTCCTCGAACTCCCGCCCGGCACCGAGCAGTCCATCGTCCAGGCCGCCCGCTGGCAGGGCCTCGCCCTGGAGGGCCTCACCCGCTTCCACGCCCCCACCGCCCCCGACACCCCCCGAGACGCCCTGGTCGTCGCTTACGGCACTCCACCGGAGCACGCCTTCAACGGCGCCTTGGAGGCATTGATCAGAGCCCTGCCACCGACCCCGGAGGCATAGGCTCACGTCACCCACCCACCCACTTCCTCACCCACTCATCCACCCACCCCTGCCCCAGGTGACCTGACCCCATGAGCGACGCATACTCGCCGATACCCGAGCTGAACCTGCTCAAGGCATTCGACGACACCTGCACGGATTTCTACTCACCAGGCTTCGAACTGCGCCCGTTCCACCACGGCGTGGGCTGGACCGACCCGGACAACCCGGAGTTCGAGGACCGGGTCCTCGCCTTCGCCCAGGCCACCACGTCCGGTTCCCGGTACGCCCTGTGGCGCTGCGACGACCGCGCCGACCTCCCCACCCTCCCCGTCCTCTTCCTCGGTGACGAAGGTGACCTCTACATCACCGCGCACGACCTCCGGGAGCTCTTCTGGGACCTCCTAGACGAGGATTCCGGCGAACCCGCCCCCGACCGCGAGGAGTACCGCACCACCCGCCGGGCGTATCACACCTGGCTCCAGCAGAACTTCGGCCCCACACCCCCCACCTACGACCGCAGCCCCATGGAGGAGCACGGCTGGCGCTTCGCCGACTGGCTGCTGAGCGTGGGGGAGAAGGACGCCGCCGACCTCGTCATCGAGAGCCTCGAACTCCTTGAAGTGCCCCGCCTCTGAACGGTCCTTGCGCCGGGCCACCCAGGTGGCCCGGACCGGTACCGGCCGGGGCAGGTGGGTCGTCGCCCGGGCGGACGGTGCCCGTTACAGCTCCCGCACGAACGAGACCCGGTCCAGCCCCGGCCCGTCGTAATCCACGTGCACCGGTGTGCCGTGCTCGTCGAGGTGGTCGCCCGGCTCCAGGCGGAAGCCCAGGCGGGTGTGGTACGCCACGGAGTCGCGGTTGTTGGGGCTGGTGATGCAGCGGACCTGACTGCGGCCGGCCTCCCTGGCCAGCGCGAAGAACCGTTCGTAGAGCGCCCTGCCGAGGCCGTCCCGTCTGCCGTCCGGGCAGATTCCCACGAAGTGGATGTACGCGGTCCGCGGATCCGTCTGGGACAGCAAGCCGATCAGGAACGCGTGCAGGGTCCGGTCCGGGCGCTCGACGAGGAAGCTGGTGCCCGCGAAGTGCTGCAGGAAGAGACGCGGCACGAGCAACTTCCGCTGCAGCGCGCCCGCTTCACCGCCCAGGCCGCCCCACCAGTCGGCCAGCGCCACCTGGAGGCGCGGGTGGTCCGACGGTACGGGATGGCGCAGCGTCAGGCCGCCCGGTATCGCGCCGGGCGAGGGCACGGGAGTGCTTTCGGTCATGGCGTCACCTCTCAGAACCTCTCAGAACCTTTCCGAAGCGTTCCGAAGCTTTCCGACTGAGGGGCCCGCCTCGTTGCCCGGGGGCGGCCCCGGCAACGAAATGTACCGACCGCATGTGCCCCCGGTGTGGTCCACGAACCGTCCACGCCCGCGGAGTGCGCCGTGCGTGACGCGCGGCCGCCGAGCGCTGCGCTATCCGGGGGAAACGGGGGAGCGGCTATGGCGCGTACGAGTGAACGGCGCGCCTACTGATGCTATCGATCGGCGGTTTGCCACCTGTCGGGGGAGGACACCGGTACGCGGCAGTCCGGGACGCCGGCTGCCCTGACCGCCCACCCCCGCGTACAGGAAGTTGTCGCTCACCGCAGCCTTCCGGGCTAGGTGGGGGCGAACGGCCCGCCGCCCTCCACACACCCATCGAAGGGCCGCACCATGGCATTTACCTTCACGTTGGTGTCCGCGGCGCCGAATCCGGCGGTCTTCGGGCAACCCGTGACCTTAACCGCAACCGTGATCCCGCTCGGACTGGGCACACCCACCGGCACCGTCACCTTCTCCGTGAGCGGCGGGCCCACCGTGACGGCGCCGCTCGTCGGCGGCACCGCGACGGCCACCGTCAACAACGTGAGCGTCGGGTTCCACACCGTCACGGCAAACTACAACGGCAGTGTCAATTTCTCCCCCTCCAGCGGTTTCGGCTCGCTCACCGTCGTGCAGGCCTCCACGACCACCACGGTCACCTCGTCCCCCGACCCCTCGCTCTTCGGCCAGACGGTCACCCTCACCGCCCATGTCGCGCCGGTCGCGCCGGGCGGAGGCACCCCGACGGGCACGGTCACCTTCGTCATCGGAGGCGGCGGGGGCGGCACCCTGACGGCACCGCTCGTGGGCGGCAACGCCAGCGTCACCACCAACACCCTCACCGTCGGCACCCACCCCATCACCGCCACATACAACGGCAGCACCAACTACGCGGCGTCCTCCGGGACCGACACCCAGACCGTCCAGGGCACGGCGTCGACGACCACCACGGTCACGTCCGGTCCGACGCTGACGGCGCCGTTGGTGGGCGGTACGGCGAGCGTGACCACCAGCAGCCTCGGCGTCGGCTCGCACACGCGGTCCGACGCTGACGGCGCCGTTGGTGGGCGGTACGGCGAGCGTGACCACCAGCAGCCTCGGCGTCGGCTCGCACACGGTCACCGCCACCTACAGCGGCGACGGCAACTTCAACGGCTCCAGCGGCACCGATACCCAGCTCGTCAACAAGGCTTCGACGACCACGACGGTCACTTCGTCTCCGGATCCGTCCGTCGTCGGTCAGCCGGTCAGCTTCACGGCCACCGTGGCGCCGGTCTCCCCGGGTGCGGGCACTCCGACCGGGACGGTCACCTTCGTCATCTCGGGCGGACCGACGCTGACGGCGCCGTTGGTGGGCGGTACGGCGAGCGTGACCACCAGCAGTCTCAGTGTCGGCTCGCACACGGTCACCGCCACCTACAGCGGCGACGGCAACTTCAACGGCTCCAGCGGCACCGACACGCAGACCGTCAACAAGGCCTCGACGACCACGACGGTCACTTCGTCTCCGGACCCGTCCGTCGTCGGTCAGCCGGTCAGCTTCACAGCCACCGTGGCGCCGGTCTCCCCGGGTGCGGGCACTCCGACCGGGACGGTCACCTTCGTCATCTCGGGCGGCCCGACGCTGACGGCGCCGCAGCGGGTCGGACACCCAGACGGTGACCCAGGCGTCGACGACCACGGTCGTCTCCTCGTCCCCGGACCCGTCGCTCTCCGGGCAGACGGTCACCTTCACCGCCACGGTCGCGCCCGTGTCCCCGGGCGCGGGCACCCCGACGGGCACGGTCACCTTCGTCATCGGGGGCGGTGGGGGCGGCACCCTGACGGCGCCGGTCGTGGCGGGTACGGCGACCGTCACGACCAGCACACTGACCGCCGGTACGCACACCGTCACGGCGACCTACAGCGGTGACGCCAACTTCACCGGTTCCAGCGGCACCGACACCCAGACCGTGAACCAGGCGTCGACCACCACGACGGTCACTTCGTCCCCGGACCCGTCCGTCGTCGGCCAGCCGGTCAGCTTCACGGCCACCGTCGCGCCGGTCCCCCCGGGTGCGGGCACCAGCGGGTCGGACACCCAGACGGTGACCCAGGCGTCGACGACCACGGTCGTCTCCTCGTCCCCGGACCCGTCGCTCTCCGGGCAGACGGTCACCTTCACGGCCACGGTCGCGCCCGTGTCCCCGGGCGCGGGCACACCCACAGGCACGGTCACCTTCGTCATCGGAGGCGGCGGGGGCGGCACCCTGACGGCGCTGGTCGTGGCGGGTACGGCGACCGTCACGACCAGCTCACTGACCGTCGGTACGCACACCGTCACGGCGACCTACAGCGGTGACGCCAACTTCACCGGCTCCAGCGGCACCGACACCCAGACCGTGAACAAGGCAGCGACCACCACCACGGTCACCTCCTTCCCCGACCCCTCCGTGACCGGACAGCAGGTCACCTTCACCGCCTTCGTGGGCGCGGTGGCCCCCGGCGGCGGCGTCCCGACCGGCACCGTCGCGTTCACCGTCACCAACGGGGTCACCACGGTGAACCTCACCGGCACCCTGGACGGCGCCGGCGTCGCGACCGTCACCACCAACGGGCTGGTGACCACGGGCGTTTACACCGTCACCGCGACCTACGCGGGCGACGCCAACTTCACCGGCTCCAGCGACACCGACACCCAGACGGTCACCCCGGCCTCGACAAGCACGACGGTCTCCTCCTCCCCGGACCCGTCAGTGGTCGGGCAGACGGTGACCTTCACGGCCACGGTCACCCCGGTGTCCCCGGGTTCGGGCACCCCGACGGGTACGGTCACCTTCCTCGTGACCAACGGCGTGACCACCGTGAGCCTGACCGGCACGCTGAGCGGCGGCACGGTCAGTGTCAGCACCAACGGCCTGGTGACCACCGGGACTTACTCGGTCACCGCGACCTACAGCGGTGACGGCAACTACACCGGATCGGTCGGCACGGACACCCAGACCGTCACCCAGGCCTCCACCACCACGACGGTCACCTCATCCCCCGACCCGTCGGTCTTCGGCCAGCCGGTGACCTTGACGGCCACGGTCGCGCCGGTGTCGCCGGGCGCGGGTACCCCGACAGGTACGGTCACGTTCGTGGTCGCCGGTGGTCCGACGCTGACGGCGACGCTCTCGGGCGGTACGGCGAGTGTCACTACCAGTGCCATTCCGGTCGGTACGCACACCGTCACGGCGACGTACAGCGGTGACGGTAACTTCATCGGCTCCAGCGGGTCGGACACCCAAACGGTGACCCAGGCATCGACGACCACGACGGTCTCCTCGTCGCCGGACCCGTCCGTGGTCGGGCAGACGGTGACCTTCACGGCCACGGTCACCCCCGTCGCGCCCGGCGCGGGCACCCCCACCGGCACGGTCACCTTCCTCGTGACCAACGGCGTGACCACCGTGAGCCTGACCGGCACGCTGAGCGGCGGCACGGTCAGCGTCAGCACCAACGGCCTGGTGATCGCCGGGACTTACTCGGTCACCGCGACATACAGTGGCGACGGCAACTTCACCGGTTCCGTTGGCACGGACACCCAGACCGTGGGCGTGTCGGCGACGACCACGACGGTCACCACCTCTCCCGACCCGTCGGTCTTCGGCCAGCCGGTGACCTTGACGGCCACCGTCGTCCCGGTGTCGCCGGGCGCGGGTACCCCGACCGGTACGGTCACCTTCGTGGTCGCCGGTGGTCCGACGCTGACGGCGACGCTCTCGGGCGGTACGGCCAGCGTCACCACCAGTGCCATTCCGGTCGGCACCAGCAACGTCACGGCGACGTACAGCGGTGACGGGAACTTCACCGGTTCCAGCGGGTCGGACACCCAGACGGTGACCCCGGCCTCGACGACCACGTCGGTCTCCTCCTCCCCGGACCCGTCCGTGGTCGGGCAGACGGTGACGTTCACGGCGACCGTGGCGCCGGTGTCGCCGGGCGCGGGGACGCCCACCGGTACGGTCACGTTCGTCGCCACCGACGGTGTCACGACCGTGAGTCTGACCGGGACGCTGAGTGGTGGCACGGCCAGTGTCAGCACCAACGGGCTGGTGACCGCCGGGACTTACTCGGTCACCGCGACCTACAGCGGTGACGGCAACTTCACCGGTTCCGTCGGTACGGACACCCAGACGGTGACCCAGGCATCGACGACCACGTCCGTCACGACATCTCCGGACCCTTCGGTGTTCGGTGAGCCGGTGACCTTGACGGCCACGGTCGCCCCGGTGTCGCCGGGCGCGGGTACCCCGACCGGTACGGTCACCTTCGTGGTCACCGGTGGTCCGACGCTCACGGGCACCCTCTCCGGAGGCACGGTAAGTGTCACCACCAGTGCCATTCCGGTCGGGACCAGCAACGTCACGGCGACGTACAGCGGTGACGGGAACTTCAGCGGCTCCAGCGGTACGGACACCCAAACCGTGACCCAGGCATCGACGACCACGTCGGTCTCCTCGTCGCCGGATCCGTCCGTGGTCGGGCAGACGGTGACGTTCACGGCGACCGTGGCGCCGGTGTCGCCGGGCGCGGGGACGCCGACCGGCACGGTCACGTTCGTCGCCACCGACGGTGTCACGACCGTGAGTCTGACCGGGACACTGAGTGGTGGCACGGCCAGTGTCAGCACCAACGGGCTGGTGACCGCCGGGACTTACTCCGTCACGGCGACGTACAGCGGTGACGGCAACTTCACCGGTTCCGTCGGTACGGACACCCAGACGGTGACCCAGGCCTCGACGACCACGACGGTCACCTCGTCCCCGGACCCGTCGGTGTTCGGTGAGCCGGTGACGTTCACGGCCACGGTCGCCCCGGTGTCCCCGGGCGCCGGCACTCCCACCGGCACGGTCACCTTCGTGGTGACGGGCGGCCCGACCCTGACCGGCACCCTCTCCGGGGGCACGGCGAGCGTCACGACCAGCGCGGTGCCGGTCGGTACGCACACCGTCACGGCGACGTACAGCGGTGACAGCAACTTCACCGGCTCCAGCGGTACGGACACGCAGACGGTGACGCAGGCGTCGACGACCACGTCGGTCACGACGTCTCCGGACCCGTCGGTGTTCGGTGAG
>NZ_JOIX01000035.1 GCF_000720175.1 Streptomyces sp. NRRL S-337 | reverse complement strand
GCCGGAACAGCACCCACAACTCGTCCGGCACCAACCGCTCAACCAGATCCGCCATGCGCAGCTCAACGAGCGATCACGCCATCAGAAACGGCGTCTAAGGGCCTCCCACCACCGCCCCTGATCGGACCAGCGCGGCAGCATCACCGGGTCACCGTTGTCACCGGGTCGCCCTTCGCGCGCCGCCCACGGGTCACCCCTCACCCGCCGTCGCCGCCGCCGGCACCGCCGCCCGTACGCGCCTCCCTACGCCCCATACGCGCCGGGGCCCGCCCCGACCCCGCCCGGCCCCGCCGGGTCGAAGGTCCCGCCCGTTCGGGACTTTGGTCCGCCTCGCGTATGACCTGGGTCACGTACCTTGCGGCCGCCCGGCCCTGCCCAGGCTGCCCCGCGCTTCCTACGGTGGAACCGTCCGAGCCCGCCCTCGCGAACGGAACGCCGCCCGCATGCTGGAATCGCCTCCGCCGTCGAGCTGGCGCATCGCGCTTCCTCGGGGAGCGACGGCCGTCCCCATCGCCCGTGCGATGGTCCGCTGCGCGCTCCAGGACCTGGGGACCACCGCCGACCGCACCACCGCTCAGCTGCTGACCGCCGAGTTGGTCGCCAACGCCCTCAAGCACACCAGGGACGGTCACCCCATCGAGCTGGTGGTGGAGCGGGGGCCGGACGGGTGTCGGGTGGAGGTGCACGACGGCGACGCGGTGCTCTTCGAGGGGCTGGGAGAGTCGCTGCCGATGGCGATACCGCTGGCCCTGGCGCTGCCGCTGCCGGCGGTCGGACCGGGCGAGCCTGTGTCGATGACCGGGACAGGCGCCTCCCTGGCGATCTCCGGACCGGACACACCGTCCCCGTTGGACGAGCCGGGGGACGAACGAGGAGACGGACCGGGGGACGTACCGGTCGCCGTAACCGCGCCCCCCGCACCCGCTCCCGTCTCCGCCCCCACCCCCGCCATCCGAAGCCGCGGGCTGCTCCTGGTGCGTTCGCTCAGTTCCGCCTCCGGCTGTCGGCGCACCGGGCAGGGTAAAGCGGTCTGGTTCACCCTTCCCGAAGTGCACCGGCCGCGCCGGCGCTGACCGCCGCCTCGTGCTCCCTCTCGGCGTCCCTCTCGCTGTCCGCCCCGTCGTCCCCGTCCTCCGCAGTCGGCGCGGAGACCGTGCCGGGGCCGCCGGCCTGGCCGAGGCGGGAGTGGCGGCGCCCGTAGAGCGTGTAGACCAGCGCGCCGGCCACCAGGAAGCCCGCGAACTGCAGCCAGGTCGCCAGGCCGGTCCCGTAGATCAGATAGCCGCAGAACGCGATGCCGAGAATCGGGCTGAGCGGGAAGAACGGGACGCGGAAGCGGCGCGGCAGATCGGGCCGGGTCCGGCGGAGCACCAGCACGCTGAGATTGACCGCCGCCATGACCGCCAGCGTCCCAATGGTGGTCAGGTTCATCACCACGTCCAGGGGGACGACCGCGGCGGGCACGGCAAAGACGGCCGCGACGATCCAGGTGTTGGCGACCGGCGTGGACGTACGCGGCGAGATCCTTTGGAAGACGCGCGGGACGAGTCCGTCCCGCGACATCGACATCAGGATGCGGGTCTGTCCGTACATCACCGCGAGGACGACGGACGCGATGGCGACCACCGCGCCGAAGGCGATGACCCCGCCGCCGAACGTGGAGTGGGTGACCCGGTTGACGATCAGCGACAGCGCGGCGGGCTGGTCGGCGACCTGGTCGGAGGAGAGCGCGCCGATGGCGGAGACCGCGACCAGGCAGTACAGCACGGTGACCACGCCGATGCAGATCATGATGGCGAGGGGGACGTTCCGCCGCGGGTTCCTGACCTCTTCCCCGGCCGTGGTGATCGCGTCGAAGCCGATGTACGAGAAGAAGGCGACCGAGGCGCCGGAGGTGATCCCGGCGATGCTCTGCGGCGCGAACGGCGAGAGGTGGCCGGCCCGGAAGGCGGTGAAGCCGATCGCGCAGAACAGCACCAGGATCGCCAGCTTCAGCACCGCCATCGCGGCGGTCGCGCGGGCGCTCTCCCGGATGCCGCGGACCAGCAGCAGCGCGGCGAGCACGATCACTACGACGGCGGGGACGTTGACGATCCCGCCCTCGCCGGGTGGGTTGGAGAGCGCGGCCGGCAGCTGCCAGCCGGTCAGGCTGCCCAGCAGTTCGTTCAGGTACTGCCCCCAGCCGACGGCCACGGCCGACACCGAGACGCCGTATTCGAGCAGCAAACACCAACCGACGAGGAAGGCGGTGCGCTCGCCGAGGGTGGCGTACGCATAGGAATACGAGCTGCCGGACACCGGGATCGCTCCGCCCAGTTCCCCGAAGGAGAAGGCGGTGAAGACGCAGGTGGCGGCGGCCAGCAGGAAGGAGACGATGACCGCGGGGCCGGCCTCGGCGACGGTGTCGGAGAGGCCGACGAAGATGCCGGTGCCGACGATGGCGCCGATGCCGAAGCAGACGAGCTGGAAGAGGCCCATGCTGCGCTTGAGGCCGTTGCCTTCACGGTCCGCGCCCGATTCGGCGACGAGGAGGTCGGGGGACTTGATGCGCAGTCCGGAGGGACCTGGGGCACGCATGGGCGTTCTCTCTCTGGTGGTGCGGTGCGCGTGGCACGGGTGGGCCACGCACGAGCGGGGTCCGGACCGGTGGGTCCGAACCCCGCTAGCGGCTCGATGGTAGCCGCCGGAGCTGCATGATCGCCCTATGGGACGTATGCCTATGCGGTGTGATATTGCCGATATGGGCGATGCGGTGTGATATCGCCGACGGCGGGCGAGAGAACGGGCCGCCGGCGCCCGCGGCGACGCGCGAAATCCGCCACCCCTAGCCGGCGAGCGTCGCGACCAGTACCGCCTTGATGGTGTGCATCCGGTTCTCCGCCTCGTCGAAGACGACCGAGTGCGCGGACTCGAAGACCTCGTCGGTGACCTCCAGCGACGACAGGCCGTGCCGCGCGTGGATCTCCCGGCCGACCGCCGTGCCCAGGTCGTGGTACGCGGGCAGGCAGTGCAGGAACTTCACGTCCGGCTTGCCGGTGGCACGCAGCACGTCCATCGTGACCGCGTACGGCGCCAGCAGCGCGATCCGCTCGTCCCACACCTCCTTGGGTTCGCCCATGGACACCCAGACGTCGGTGGCGACGAAGTCCGCACCGCGCACACCGTCGGCGACGTCCTCGGTGAGCGTGATCCGGGCCCCGCTGGCGTCGGCGAGCTCGTGCGCCCGGGCGATCACCGTCTCCTCGGGCCAGAGCTCCTTCGGCGCCACGATCCGTACGTCCATGCCGAGCAGGGCGCCGGTGACGAGGTAGGAGTTGCCCATGTTGTTGCGGGCGTCGCCGAGGTAGGCGAAGGCGGTCTCCTCCAGCGGGCGGCCCCCGCCGTGCTCCACCATGGTCAGGACGTCGGCGAGCATCTGGGTCGGGTGCCAGTCGTCGGTCAGCCCGTTGAAGACCGGTACGCCGGCGTGCGCGGCCAGCTCCTCGACGTCGGACTGGCGGCTGCCGCGGAACTCGATGCCGTCGAACATCCGGCCCAGCACCCGCGCGGTGTCCTTGACCGACTCCTTGTGCCCGATCTGCGAACCGGACGGGTCGAGGTAGGTGGTCGAGGCGCCCTGGTCCGCGGCCGCGACCTCGAAGGAACAGCGGGTCCTGGTGGAGGTCTTCTCGAAGATCAGGGCGATGTTCTTGCCGCGGAGGCGGGGGACCTCGGTACCGGCGCGCTTCGCCGCTTTCAGCTCGGCCGCGAGGTCGATCAGTCGGCGGAACTCCTCGGCGCTGAAGTCCAGCTCCTTGAGGAAGTGGCGGCCCGTGAGGTCTATCGCCATCGGTCGGCTCCTGTTTCGCGGCGGTCGGGGACGGGGGTTGGATTGGATTGGAAGTGTATACGACGTCTCGTATCTATATACAGCACGCCCTCCGTGCGGCTGCCGCGCCGTACCTGTGGCTGTCACGCCATACCTGCGGCTGCCGCGTCGTACGCGCACCCGCCCCCCGCCACCGCCGCACGCCTCAGCCTGCCCCGGGCACCGCGTCCCTCGCCACCGGACAGCTCATACAGCGCGGCCCACCCCGGCCCCGCCCCAGCTCGCTCCCCGGAATCGTGATCACCTCAATGCCGCGCTTGCGCAGAAAGGTGTTCGTAGTGACGTTCCGCTCGTACGCCACCACCACGCCGGGCTCCACGGCGAGCACATTGCAGCCGTCGTCCCACTGCTCGCGCTCCGCAGAGTGCACGTCCTGGGTCGCGGTCAGCACCCGGATGTCGGACAGTCCCAGCGAGGCCGCTATGGCGCGGTGCATGTGCTCCGGCGGATGATCGGTGACCTTGACGTCCTGCTCGCCCGAGCCGGGCTCGATGGTGTACGAGCGGAGCATGCCGAGGCCCTCGTACTGGGTGAAGGTATCCCCGTCGATCATGGTCATGACGGTGTCCAGGTGCATGAACGCCCGCCGTTTGGGCATGTCCAGCGCCACGATCGTGCGCGCCGAACCGGCCGCGAACAGCCCGCGCGCCAGCAGCTCGACGGCCTGCGGAGTGGTCCGCTCGCTCATCCCGATCAGCACCGCACCGCTGCCCATGACCAGGACATCGCCGCCCTCGATCGTCGAGGGGTAGTCCGCCTGCCCCTCCGACCAGACGTGGAAGTCCTCGCCCCGGAAGAGGGGGTGGTAGCGGTAGATCGCCTCGTAATGGACGGTCTCGCGCTGCCGGGCCGGCCAGCGCATCGAGTTGATCGACACCCCGTCGTAGATCCAGGCGGAGGTGTCGCGCGTGAAGAGGTGATTGGGCAGCGGACCCAGCAGGAAGTCGTCCAGATCCATCACGTGGAAGCGGACCGAGGTCGGTTCGGGATGGTGCTCCAGGAACTCGCGCTTGGTCATCCCGCCGACCAGCGCCTCGACGAGTTCCGGGACGGGCATTTCGTCGAAGGCGGCGCGCAGATGGTCGGTGGCCAGCGGCCCGTACAGCTTCTCGTCGAAGACCCGGTCCAGGACCAGCTCGCGGGCCGCAGGGATCTGCAGGCTCTCGGCCAGCAGATCTCCGAAGAGGTGCACTTCCACGCCCCGGTCGCGCAGTACGTCGGCGAACCCGTCGTGCTCGGCCCGCGCCCGGCGTACCCACAGCACGTCGTCGAAGAGCAAGGCGTCCTTGTTGGTGGGGGTGAGCCGCTTCAGCTCCAGATCGGGACGATGCAGGATGACCCGGCGCAGCCGCCCGGCCTCGGAGTCGACTTGGAATCCCATCTCCCCATCTTGGCCGCTCCGGGGGCCGGGTGGAGGGAGTCGGCCGATGTGGGGTGCACGGGTCGGTCGACGGGGTGGGTGGTGGGTGGCTGGGTGGGGGGTCGGGTCTGTAGTGGTGGGGGTCGGGTCCTTGGCGGGGGTCAGGCCTTTGGTGGGGGACGGGTCCTTGGTGGCCGGGGCCTTGGTGGTGGCCGGGTCCGTGGTGGCCGGGTCGGGCGACTCGCCGTGTGGAGGGATGGAAGGGGCAGGGCAGCGCGAGACAGGCGCCTGCCTACGGGACAGGTGGTCACCACTGCCCGGCGGCAGGTGTACGGTCCCGACGGCGGTCGGCCATGCGCATGGCCTGGTCACGGGCGGCTTCGCCGCCTCCGTTGCGCCCCGCCCGCAGCGTGACCGCCGCCCCCACCGTCGACCGCCCCGTCACCGCGACCGTCCCCGTCACCCCCGCGACGATCCAACCCACCCTCAATGCACCCGCCCACCGCCCCGGCGGCCAGGCGCAGCACCTCGAGACACCACTGCCCGAGCGCCGCGGACGACTCGGCTCAACGCATCGTCCGGACCCACGAGTTGCTCGAACGCACCGACCTGCCCGTCCACCCGGTGGCCGAACTCTCAGGCCTGGGCCGCGCCGCCAACTCCCCCCCCCCGGCCACTTCACCCGCACGGTAGGCGTACCACCGAACGACTACCGACGGCCCAACCGCACAACGAGCGCGACAAGCACGACACGCACCACAGGCACAACAGGCACAACAGGCACAACAGGCACAACAGGCACAACCTGATGGCGGGCGCGCCCTCAACGGCCTGACGAACGCCCCCGTCAGGCCAACGGCGCACGAGCGAGCGCCGCCGTTGGCCTGACGGGCGACCGCGCCACTTCGACCAGCAGGGGCGAGCGCGCCACCTCGGTCAGCAGGCTGCCCCTACAGCCGCGGGTCCACCGGCTCCGACTCCAGCGCGAGCACGCCGAACACCGCCTCGTGCACCCGCCACAGCGGCTCGCCCTCCGCCATCCGGTCCAACGCCTCCAGGCCCAGCGCGTATTCCCGCAGTGCCAGCGAACGCTTGTGGCCCAAGTGGCGTATGCGCAGCCGCTTGAGATTGTCCGGACGGGTGTACTCCGGCCCGTAGATGATCCGCAGGTACTCGCGGCCGCGGCATTTGACGCCCGGCTGGATGAGCCGCCCGTCCGGCTGCCGTATCAGCGCCTGCACCGGTTTGACGACCATCCCCTCGCCGCCGTCCGCGGTCAGCTCCAGCCACCACCGGATGCCGGCCACGACCGACGCCTCGTCCTCGGTGTCGACGACGATCCGCCGGGTCGTGGCCAGCAGCCCGGCCCCGCCTGCGGCACGTCCGCCTCCGGACACCCCGTCGTCCTGGCCGGCCACCACGCCCTCCGCCGCCACGATGCGGTCGATCAGCGCCAGTTGCTCCGTATGTGCCAGCCCGGCGAGGCTGCGCCCCTGTACGGCGAGGATCTGGAACGGCGCCAGCCGCACTCCCTCCAGCGCCCCGAGCCCGTCCGGCGCCGCCCGCTCGCCGACGCGCCAGCAGTAGCGCCGGTACGCCGCCGTGAACGCCGCGGCGTCCGCCGCCCGGTCCCGCTGCCGCTGGAGCAGCGGTGCCACCTCCACCCCGCGGCCGGCCGCCGCCTCCAGCGCGCCGAGCACGCCCGGGAACGCCGCCCCGGACGCCGCGCCCACCGCTGCGTACTGCTTGCGCAGCAGCCCGGTCGCCTTGAGCGACCACGGCATCAACTCCGCGTCCAGCAGCAGCCAGTCGGTCTCCAGCTCCTCCCACAGCCCGGCCTCCGCGACGCACGCGGCGACCCGCCGCAGCAGGGTTCCGGTCACCTCCGGGCCGTCGAAGAACGGCCGTCCCGTACGGGTGTAGAGCGCACCCTGGACCCCCTTGGGCGCCCCGAAACGCTCCGTGGCCACCGTTTCGTCGCGGCACACCAGCACCACCGCACGGGACCCCATGTGCTTCTCCTCGCACACCACTTCCCGTACGCCGTCCGCCCGGTACCCGGCGAACGCCTCCGCCGGGTGCTCCAGGTAGCCGTCCTCCTGCGACGTCGCGCAGGGCGCCATCGTCGGCGGGAGGTACGGCAGCAGCCGCGGGTCGATCGCGAAGCGGCTCATGACCTCCAGCGCGGCCGCCGCATTCTCCTCCTTCACGGCGAGCCGGCCCATGTGGCGGGTCTCCACGATCCGCCGGCCGGCGACGTCGCCCAGGTCGAGCGGACGGCCGTCCGCGCCGCCCGGCGCCTCGCTGGCGAGCGGCTTCGTCGGCTCGTACCAGACCCGTTCCGCCGGTACGTCCACCAGCTCCCGCTCCGGCCAGCGCAGCGCGGTCATCCGGCCGCCGAAGACGCACCCGGTGTCCAGGCAGATGGTGTTGTTCAGCCAGGTGGCACGCGGGGTGGGTGTGTGTCCGTAGACCACGGCGGCGCGGCCGCGGTAGTCCTCGGCCCACGGGTAGCGCACCGGCAGGCCGAACTCATCGGTCTCGCCGGTCGTGTCGCCGTACAGCGCGAAGGACCGCACCCGGCCGGACGTCCGGCCGTGGTACTTCTCCGGCAGCCCGGCGTGGCAGACCACCAGTCCGCCTCCGTCGAGGACGTAGTGGCTGACCAGCCCGTGCAGGAACGTCCCCACCTCGTCCCGGAAGGCGGCGTCCTCCTGCTCAAGCTGCTCGACGGTTTCGGCGAGACCGTGGGTGTGCTGGACCTTGCGACCCTTGAGGTAGCGGCCGAGCTTGTTCTCGTGGTTGCCCGGTACGCAGAGCGCGTGCCCGGCCGCGACCATGCCCATCACCAGCCGCAGTACCCCGGGGCTGTCCGGCCCGCGGTCGACCAGATCCCCGACGAACACGGCGGTACGGCCCTGCGGGTGCGCCGCGTCCACGGCCCTGCCGAGCCCGTCGCGGACCAGGACGTACCCCAGCCGGCCGAGCAGCGTCTCCAGCTCGGAACGGCAGCCGTGGATGTCACCGATGATGTCGAACGGCCCTGTGAGGTGCCGCAGGTCGTTGAACCTGCGCTCCCTGACGACCTCGGCGGCATGGGCCTCCGCCTGGCCTCTGAGGTGGTGCACCTTGCGGAAGCCCTCACGCTCCAAGTGGCGCAGGGAACGGCGCAGTTCGCGCTGGTGGCGCTGGATGACGCGGCGCGGCAGACCGGCCCGGTCGGCACGCGTCGCGTTGCGCTCGGCACACACCTGCTCGGGCACGTCCAGCACGATCGCCACCGGGAGGACGTCGTGCTCCCGCGCCAGTCGCACCAGCTGGGTACGCCCTTCCGACTGCACGTTGGTGGCGTCGACGACCGTCAGCCGCCCGGCCGCCAGCCGCTTCCCCACGATGAAGTGCAGCACGTCGAACGCATCGCTGCTCGCGCTCTGGTCGTTCTCGTCATCGCTGACCAGCCCACGGCAGAAGTCGGAGGAGATGACCTCCGTCGCCTTGAAGTGCCGGGCCGCGAAGGTCGACTTACCGGACCCCGTGGCTCCGACCAACACCACCAGCGACAGGTCCGGCACCCCGAGCGCCCGCCGCGCCACGCGCCCCACGCGCCCTTCCTCATCCACTTCCACCGCTGCTTCCACCGCTACTTCCCGACGGTCGACGCCCGTCATACCGCAACCTCCTCCCCACTCACAGAACCACTTCCGTCCTCACATCTGCTGGCAACGGCGGCGGCACCAACACCGTTACCGGCCCCTGTTCCAGTTCCGGTAACGGTCCCGGCGGCGCT
This sequence comes from Streptomyces sp. NRRL S-337, assembly GCF_000720175.1. Taxonomy (GTDB): domain Bacteria; phylum Actinomycetota; class Actinomycetes; order Streptomycetales; family Streptomycetaceae; genus Streptomyces; species Streptomyces siderophoricus. The sequence continues at coordinate 65,797 of NZ_JOIX01000035.1, read as the reverse complement.
CTCGCCGCGATCACCGGCTACGACTGCAACCGCGACTGCGGCTGCGGCTTTCCCACTGCCGCCCTCCTCCGCCTGCCGGAAATGGGCGAGCTGTGTCGGCGGCCCGACCTCGGGGTCGTCCGGCCCCACCGGGCGAAAGTCCACCTCGTAACCGTGCCGTGCGGCCACCTCCCGCGCCCAGCCCCGGAACTCCTCCCGGGTCCACTCGAAGCGGTGGTCCGCGTGCCGTACATGCCCGGCCGGCAGCGACTCCCAGCGCACGTTGTACTCGACGTTCGGCGTCGTCACCACGACCGTCCTCGGCCGGGCCGCCCCGAACACCGCGTACTCCAGCGCCGGCAACCGCTCCGGGTCGACGTGCTCGACGACTTCGCTGAGCACCGCCGCGTCATACCCCTTCAGCCGCGCGTCGGTGTACGCCAGCGACCCCTGTACGAGCCGTACGCGCGCCGCCTGCCGCTCAGGCATCCGGTCCAACCGCAGCCGGCGCCGCGCCTCGTGCAGCGCCCGCATCGACACGTCCATACCGACGATCTCGGTGAACTGCGGGTCCTTGAGCAGCGCGCCGACCAACTGGCCTTGTCCGCAGCCGAGATCGAGCACCCGCGCCGCCCCGGCCGACCGCAGCACCGCGAGGATCGCCTCCCTCCGCTGTACGGCGAGCGGCACCGGCCGTTCCTCGGTGTCCGCATTCTCGTCCACCGCGTTGTCGATCTCCTCGGCAGCCACGTCGTCCGACTCGGCCAGCCGTTCCAGCTCCAGCCGCGCCATGGCTTCCCGCGTCAGCGCCCAGCGCCGCGCGAGATAACGGCCGACGATCACCCGTTGTTCCGGATGCCCCTCCAGCCAGCCCTCACCGGCCCGCAGGAGCTTCTCGACCTCGTCGGGCGCGACCCAGTAGTGCTTGGCGTCGTCCAGCACCGGCAGCAGCACGTACAGATGCCGCAGCGCCTCGGCGAGCGTGCACTCCCCTTCCAGTACGAGCCGTACGTAGCGGGAGTCACCCCACTCCGGGAACGTCTCGTCCAGCGGCACCGCCTCGGCCAGCACCTGCCAGCCCAGCGGCTGGAACAGCTTGCGCACCAGCTCCGCACCGCCCCGGGCCGGCAGCACGGGCACCTCGATGCGCAACGGCATCGCCCGCGCCACCAGCTCCGGCCGCGCCGCACACTGCCCCTTCATCGCGCTGGAGAAGACGCTCCGCAACGCCACCGCCAGCAGCGAGGAGGCCGCATACGGGCGGTCGTTCACGTACTGCCCGAGCGCCGAGTCCGGAGCGCCGCCACGACCCTTGCCACGGCTCCGGCGCACCAGGGCGATGGGATCGACCTCCAGCAGCAGCGCCGCGGTGCACCGTTCCGTATCCGCCTCCGGATACAGGACATGTGCGGTGCCATGCGCCGTCGAGAACTGCTGCGCCTTGTCAGGATGCTTGTGCAGCAGGAATCCGAGGTCGGTCGCGGGACGGTCGGCGCTGCCGGTGGTGGTTATCGTCAGGAACACCGTCCGAGTATTACGGCACCGCTCCCCGATCCCCACCAGTTTTTCCAGCAGCCCCACTCCCCCTGCACCACCTCGGCCCAGCCGGCTCAACGCAGTTGGTTCGACTCGGCAACGCAGTCGATTCGCCTCAACAACGCATCGGTTCGCCCCGGCGCCACCGCTGACCGCTGACCGCCTCAGTCCAGCTGCGACTGCACCTGGTCCGAGATCAACTGCAGGTGGTCCAGATCGTCGAGGTCCAGGATCTGCAGGTAGACGCGTGAGGTGCCGATGGCGGCATAGCGCCCGATCTTGTCGACGACCTCCGCGGGGGAACCCGCAAGGCCGTTGGCCTTCAGTTCGTCCACATCCCGCCCGATGGCCGCGGCCCGCCGCGCCACCTCCGCATCGTCCTTGCCGACGCAGGCCACCAGGGCGTTGGAGTACACCAGCTCATCGCCCTTCCTCCCGGCGGCTTCGGCGGCCGCCCGCACCCGTCCGAACTGGCGCTCACTGTCTTCGAGCGAGGCGAAGGGGATGTTGAACTCATCGGCGTACTGCGCGGCCAGCCGCGGCGTACGGGTCGCGCCGTGCCCACCGATCAGCACCGGCACCTTGGCCTGCGCGGGCTTGGGCAGCGCCGGCGACTTCTCCAGCTGGTAGTAGGTCCCGTCGTAGGTGAACTCCTTTCCTGTCTCGGTGGCCCACAGGCCCGTGATGATCGCCAGCTGCTCCTCCAGCCGCGCGAACTTCTCCTTGGGAAACGGAATGCCGTACGCCTTGTGCTCCTCCTCGAACCACCCTGCTCCGAGGCCGAGTTCCACCCGGCCACCCGACATCTGGTCGACCTGCGCCACCTGAATGGCCAGCACACCCGGCAGCCGGAAGGTGCCCGCCGTCATCAGCGTGCCGAGCCGGATCCGCTTCGTCTCACGAGCCAGGCCCGCCAGGGTGATCCAGGCATCCGTCGGACCGGGCATCCCGTCGCCGTTGCCCATGCTCAGGTAATGGTCGGAGCGGAAAAAGGCATCGAAGCCGAGATCCTCCGTGGCCTTGGCGACCTTCAGAAGCGTGTCGTAGGAAGCCCCCTGCTGGGGCTCGGTGAAGATTCGTAGGTCCATACCTCCATCCTGCACTTCTCACGGCGGACCAACCGCGGCAGTGCCTCGTTGCATGGCGTTGCTTCAGGTACCGATCGGCCCCCCGGGCCCCGGCCGGGCCCTGCCCTGCTCATTCACCGCTGCTGGCTGCAGCGGTCCGCGCGGGCAGTCGATGGGCATAGGGACAGAGGGACATAGGGACAGAGCTCTGGCATACCTCGGCTGCGGCACGTGGCGCCGATGAGCGGCGGATTCAGGCCCGTCGGGGGCGGCCCCGCCCATGAGCGGGCTTCAGGGCACGAAAGCGACGGGCGACGGACTATGGGTGGCAGGCCGGACCTTTGCCGGTGGGCAATGGGCGGCGTCCGGTGAGGGCGGCCGGTGGCGAGAGCGCAGGGCCGAGTGCGCTGTGCCGTGACAGGTGCGCCGGGTCAGCGGTAGGTGGGCCCCACTGGCAGCCCCGTCTCGTATTGGCGGGCGATCCGTCAACAGCAGGCGAAGGGGCCGGCGCGCGGGTGCACAGGGTGCGCGGGTGCACAGGGTGCGCAGGGTGCGCGGGTGCGCAGGGTGCGCGGAGCATTCCGTCGGAAGGAGTGGCGGCGCTGCATGTGACCGCTAGCGCTGGCGTCAGGGAAACTGGCGTGGCAGGGCTACCGTTGTTGTCAGGCTTCTTCTGCTGTCCTCAGAATTCTTCTGCTGTCGTTCTCAGGCAGGGTTCGGGTCACGCACCTCCAATTTCTCCAGTATTCCGGTAACGCGGTCTCTCGATTCGTCGAGCGTGTCCATCGCCTCCACGCAGGTCCAGTACGTTCCTTCCTCCTCGGCGAGCAGCACCACTGCGACCAGTGCTTCGCATACGTCACGTAGCAGTCGGCACAGCGCCGACAAGGCAGCCCTGACGTCGCGCACCTCGGAGAGTTGTGCTGCCCGCAGTCCACCTCCGGCCGGCGTCGAGCGCGGCAGTCCCCCGCTGAACCGCCCGCTCGCAACGCCCAGCCCTTGGGCCCGGGACCGCACCTCGTACGGTCCGCATATCGCGAGATGGCTGCCTATCGCCTCCGCCAAGGCCTGCGCCTGCCACGCCTCGACGATCACGTCCTGCACCGTGGTCGACTCCGCCAGGCCGCGCCGGCTGGCCGCGATGATCCGCACCGCGTCCATCCTCTCCCCCTCCTTCCTTCTTCCTTCGCATGCACCCCGCACTCCTTTCACTACCCAGAGTGAGGGCCAACAGCCAAAAAAGCCAGGGGAATTCGCAAATCTGTGGACAACCAAGGCGCTGTGGATAGATCCATAACTCCATAGAGTGACGAGAGTCCGATTTGCGCGCGCCCCTCTCCCCTCGCGTCACATAACCCCCACCCGTCACACGATCGACTCAGGACACCAGAAAGACCTGTAATGACCCGATAATTCAGCATCAAGGGGGCGCCCCCGCTCCCGGAGTCGCCCCCTCCCGCCCGCTACTCGCCGCCCTCCCGAGGCCGGTCCGGCCGGGCTTGCCGGACCGCCGGGAAGCGCGTTTCGTTGCGCTCGATCTTCGCGGCCAGCGCTGCCAAGGCGTCGATCCCCAGCGCCTCGCAGAACTGCAGCAGATACGCCAGCACGTCCGCGACCTCGTCCTCGACCCGGCCGGCAACCCGCGGATCGGACATCACCTCCGCCGATTCCTCCGGGGTCAACCACTGGAAGATCTCGACGAGTTCCGCGGCCTCGACGCTCAGCGCCGCGGCCAGGTTCTTGGGGGTGTGGTACTGCTGCCAGTCCCGCGCTGCCGCGAATTCGGCCAGTCGTCGCTGCAACGCATGAAGATCCTCGCTCATGCTCCTAGGTGTAGCACCTGTACGCCGGGCAGTCCGTCGGCGACCGAGGGGTCCCGTACCGTGCCCAGCAGCCGGACATGTCCGCGTTCCGCCATGCGCACGGCCAGCGACACCAGCTCGCGCGCCTGCCTCCGGTCCATGCAGCGGTCCATTCCGTCGGCCATGACGGTCATCTGCTGTTGTGCCGAAGGGATCTCCCCGGCCGGATCCATGGCCAGCACGCCCGGCCCGGTCAGCAGCACCAGCGCCAGGGCGACGAACCGCAGCTCACCGTCGCCGAGCTGCTCGATGGGCATCTCGCCGAGTGTGCCCCGGTCGACCACGGCCTGCAGGCGCCGTTCTTCCGCCGCTGCCCCCTGCCCAGCCCGCTGAGAACCGGAACCGCTGCGCCCGCCGCCCGCCGGTGCTCCCGGTGTCGCCGGCGAAGGAACTGCGGCCGCCGCCTCCACCGGCTGGTCCGGTTGTCTTGGAACGGCGCGCAGTCCGTCGACCGGGCCGGCGCATGCCTCCCGCACTGCTGCGACCAGCACCGCATGCCGTCGTGCGCACTCCTTGCTCGTCCGCTCCAGTACGGCGGGCAGGTTGTCGCAGGAGGTCCGCAGCCGCCCCTCGTCATGCACCTCGTCGGCGTCGCGGCCCCAGCGTCCGGCCTCGCCATTGCCTCCGCTCCCGGTGCGGGCCCGCGTGCCCCAGCTACCGGCCGTTGTCGTCGCTGCCCCCTTTCCCGCGGCCTTGCCCGTGCCCGCCTTCTTGGCCCGGCCCCCCGTTCCGCCCGCGCCTACGGCGCCGGCTGCCATGGCCGCCCTCGTCCCCCGCATGACCTCCGGCCGGGGATCGCAGACGAACGCCGAGCGCAGCGCGACCACGACCTGCTCGGCGGCCGCCAGCACGAGCCGCTGGCCCTCCGTCTTGCCGGCGACGCGCAACGGCAACAGCGACGTGCCGAGACGGTCGTCGGGCAGCGGAGCGCGGGTGACCGGGGTCGTACCCGCGGTGTGCCAGGCCGCCTGCACCGCGGGACGCGCCGGGTCGGTGAGGGCGGTGGTCAGCAAGGTTTCGCCGCCGCCGGTCAACCGCTCGCCGACGATCCGGAGTTCGGGCTCGGCCTGTACGGCGAGATCGAGGTCGACCGGGCCGGCCGGGCCGTCGATCGTGCAGCCGATGCGGAAGCCGCGTCTGCCCTGTTCGTCGGGACGCGACCCCGCCGGCACACACGCCGATGCACTGCCCGCGACGTCCCGTACGGCCCGGGTCAGGGACTCCCCGCTTCCCAGGCGGGCGAGGATCTCGTACGCCTGCAGCGCACTGGATTTGCCGCTTCCGCTCTCGCCGCTCAAGAGGGTGAGCGGGCCGAGCGGCAGGGTGATGCCGCGATGGGTCTTGAAGGCGGAAAGCCGTAACTCGGTGACCGCCGGTCGCACACTGCCGGTATCCATATGCGGACGCTATGCAGTGGCGCGACCGGAGAACCGTTCCGCCCGATCACCCTTCCTACGAACGGGGGATGGCCCCCGTCACCGCCTCTTCGACCTCGGTGCCGACCGGTGCCAGAAGGAAGACGTTGGTGTCCACGCGGTGCATACCGCTGCCGAGTCCGAAGACGACACCACTGGAGAAGTCCAGGATGCGCTTGGCGACGTCGGTGTCGGCGCTGCTGAGGTCCAACAGGACCGGGATCTGTGCCATCAGGTACTCGGCGACCTCACGGGCATCCGCGAAGGTCTGGACCCGGATGACCATGAACCGCCGCTGCTCCTCGGCCGGTTCGTCCTCGGGGAGAGCGCGGTGGTCGGGCCAGGAGGGCCACTCACTACTGCCGCGGAGCGGGACGACCTCGGCGAGCCCTTCCCACTGTTCGTCGGTGGCATCGGGGCCGTTCACCGAATCACCTCACCCAGAGGAGCAATGGCTGTCTGCGGTATCTGCATCGCGCAATTCTAGGGATAAACATACAAAGCTCGCCGGACGCGACACACGCCGCGTCACGTCCCGTTCCATCCTGCACCATGGCCCCTGACCTGTGCTGACATCTGCGGCAGATATCCTGCGTCGAGATTCTGTGTGCCTGTTCATCCCCTCTTGTGACGGAGGTCGGTTCTGTCGTGAGCTCTGAACCTCCCGGCCGTCGGCCGCGTGGCCTGCGTGGCCTGCGCAAAACCGCGAAGAAGCGGCCCGCCGGACCCCCTCCCGCCGACAACGCGGACGGCTCCCAGCCGCAGGAACCGCCCGCCGAGAACGCCAGCAGCGTCATCACCGCCGCCCTGTATCGCGACGGACACCGCGTCAGCACCCACGACACACTTGCCGACGCGTTCCGGCAGCAGCGTGCCACTACGGACACCCTCGCCTGGATCGGGCTGCACCGCCCCACCCCCTCAGAACTGGTCACGCTGGCCTCGGAGTTCGATCTCCATCCGCTCGCCGTTGAAGACGCCCTGGAGGCTCACCAGCGCCCCAAGCTGGAACGCTACGGCGGCACCCTGTTCGTCGTGCTGCGCGCCGCTCGCTATCTGGACGACGCCGAAGAGGTCGACTTCGGCGAGCTGCACCTCTTCGTCGGGCGGGACTTCGTCATCACCGTGCGGCACGGGGGCGCACCGGACCTCACGGCCGTGCGCCGCCGTATGGAGGACGCCCCGGAGCTGCTCAAGCGCGGCCCGGAGGCCGTGCTCTACGCGATCCTCGACGCGGTCGTCGACGGCTATGCGCCGGTCGTGGCCGGGGTACAGACCGACATCGACGAGATCGAGACCGAGGTGTTCGGCGGCGACCCGCGCGTCTCCCGCCGCATTTACGAACTCTCCCGGGAGGTCGTGGAGTTCCAGCGCGCGACCCGTCCGCTGAACGGCATCCTGGAGAGCCTGACCGCGGGCTTCGAGAAGTATGCGATCGACGAGGAGCTGCGCCGCTATCTGCGGGACGTGGCGGACCACGTCCTGCACACCACGGAGCGGGTGGACGGCTTCCGGCAGGCCCTCCAGGACATCCTCACCGTCAACGCCACTCTGGTGAACCAGCAGCAGAACGCCGAGATGCGGGCCCTGGCCGAGGCGGGCTTCGAGCAGAACGAGGAGGTCAAGAAGATCTCGTCGTGGGCGGCGATCCTGTTCGCACCGACGCTGGTCGGGACGATCTACGGCATGAACTTCCACAACATGCCGGAGCTGCACTGGGGGTTCGGATATCCCTTCGCCATCGGGCTGATGGTGGTGGTGTGCGTGAGCCTGTACTTCATTTTCAAGCGGCGGGACTGGCTCTGAGACGTGCCGCGGGCCCGGCCCACCGTCGCGGCGCCGGCCGCGAGCCGGCTGCGCGGCGGGCGTTGTCAGTGGTGCCTCGTACGGTGGGAGCATGACTGAGCAGACATGGGCGGGGGTCCGCGAGCGGGTGCTGCGGCTGTGCTCGGCACCGGGCGCGGAGAAGGTATTCGGGTATCACGGCCATGGGTTCGCGCTGGCCGACCCGCTCACAGCGGACGAACTGGCCGACCTTGAGCGCTGGTTGGGAGTGCGCCTGCCCGATGCGTACCGGGAGTTCCTCCGAGAGGTGGGCGCGGGCGGGGCGGGCCCGGCCTACGGCGTCTTCCCCGTACGCAGAGCGGCCGGCGGCGGTTGGGAGTGGGTGGGCGACGGAGGCAATATGACGACCCCCGCCCGTTTGCTGGAGCCGTTTCCCCAGGCCGGTCCCGATGCCGAGCTGCTCGACGCGTTGGAGGCGGAACGGCCCGACGAGGCTGACTTCGAGAGTGCCGAGGAGCACGAGGAGGCGGAAGAGGCCTGGTGGGACCGGTGGGAGACGCTGATGTGGTCCGAGGACCGCACCGTCGGGGCGATATGCCTGTGCCACATCGGGTGTGCCGAGCGCCGGTGGCTGGTGGTGAGCGGGCCGGAGCGGGGCCGAATATGGGCGGACGCCCGCTGCGACGGCGTCGACATGCAGCCCCTGCTGCTGGGCCCGGACGACGGCACGCCGGCCACGTTCCGGAGTTGGTACCTGGAGTGGCTGGAGCAGGCCGAGCGTACGACGGCGGACGCCGCGCGTACGGCTGAGGGAGCGGCGACGGACGGGGCTGCGATGGCCGGATGAGCGCCGGCCGGCCGGCAGGGCATGACCGGCGGGACACCGTGCGCGCCCGCGTGCCCGGCTTCGTCGCCGCGGGACGCCGGCCCACATGACCGGCGGGCCTCATGACCAGCGGGCCTCAGGGCGCGAGGTCAGCGGGCCAAACGGCCCAGGAGGGAGGAGGCGGCGGCGATACCGGCCACGGCGGCCGCGATCAGTACGGCGTAGTCCAGGGCGAGATGGGCGTGAGTGCCGAGGAGGAGGCCGCGTAGGGCATCGACCTGATAGCTCAACGGATTCATTGTGCTGACCGTCTGGAGCCAGCCAGGCATGATCGCCACCGGGTACAGCGCATTGGAGGCGAAGAAGAGCGGCATGGTGATGGCCTGGCCGATACCCATCAGACGGTCGCGGGTGAGCACGATGCCGGCGATGGTCATCGACAGGCAGGAGAAGAAGGCCGAGCCGAGCACCACCGCTACGACCACACCGAGGAGTCGCAGCGGGTTCCAGGTCATGGCCACGCCCAGCAGTGCGGCGATGACGATCACCACTACGGCCTGGACCAGTGCTTTCACCCCGGCGGCAAACGCCTTGCCGGCGATCAGGGCGGCGCGTGGGGTCGGGGTGACCAGCAGCTTGGTGAGGATGCCGGCGTCCCGCTCCCAGATGATCATGATGCCGTAGAAGATCGCGATGAACATGGCCGACTGAGCGATGATGCCGGGCGCGAGATAGTCGATGTAGGGGGTGCCGCCGGTGGGGATGGCCTTGATGCGGGTGAAGGTCTCCCCGAAGACGAGAAGCCAGAGGGCGGGCTGGACGGCGCGGGTGTACAGCTCGGTCCGGTCGTGCCGCAGCTTCTGCAGCTCGACCACGCACATCGCGAGGACCCGGGCGGGCAGCACCCGCCATCCGGTACGGGCGCGCGGCGGGGCCAGCAGCAGGTCCAGCTGTCCGGCGCCGTGACGGGCGTCAGCCGACGCGGTGTGCGGTGCGGCGGGTGCTTCGGACATCGCGGAAGTCTCCTGACTGCTCGTCGAGGCCGCTGCCGGCGACGTCCCGGAAGACGTCCTCCAGCGTCGGCGCGGCATCGGACGAGCGCGACGGGGCCGCCGAGGACGGCGGGGAGGAGAGCGGGGAGGAGGAGAGCGGGGAAGCGGAGAAGTGGGGGTGTGACGTCGAGGCCGGGGACGGGTGGGCCGATGTGCCCGTCGTGGCCGGGGCGGGGGCTGTCCGGCGACGGACGCGGAGGGCGGACTTGAGCTCGTCCGGTGTGCCGAGGGCGCGGATCCGGCCGTGGTGCATCAGGGCGACGCGGTCGCAGTACTGGTCGGCCTCGTCCATGTAGTGGGTGGTCACGAGGACGGTCATGCCGGTGGCGGCCCGTACCGCGTTGATGTGGTCCCAGACGCTGGTGCGGGCGATCGGGTCGAGGCCGATCGTCGGCTCGTCGAGCATCAGCAGACGGGGCGCGCTGACCAGCGCCTGAGCGAGTTCGAGGCGGCGGATCATGCCTCCCGAGTAAGTCTTGGCGAGGCGGTCGGCCGCGTCGGTGAGGCCGACCGCCGCCAGCGCCTGCTCGACGCGTGCGGCGCGCTCGCGGCGGGAGACGTCGAAGACCCGGGCGAAGAGTGTGACGTTCTCGCGGCCGGTCAGGCCGGCGTCGGCGGACAGCTGCTGGGGGACGTACCCGAGCAGCCGACGGACCGCCATCCGCTCCTTGGCCGTGTCGTGCCCGAATACCCGCACCATGCCGGCCGGGACGGGAAGGAGGGTGGTGATGCAGCGGATCGCGGTGGTTTTCCCGGCACCGTTGGGCCCGAGCAGGCCGAAGACCTCGCCGGCACGTACGGAGAGGTCGACGCCGTCGACGGCCCGGGTCTCGCCGAAGGCGTAGCGCAGGCCACGGCAGAGCACGGCATCGGAGGCGTCCGGGGCCGGTGCGGGGCCCGGGGCACCGGCGCGCGATGCGCCGCCGAGGGTCTCGTCGGCGGCCTCCTCGCAGTTCTCCTCGGGGATCTCGTCGGGAGTCATCAGCCCTCCGCCTCCTCATGCAGGTTGTGGGCGAGTCTGCGCAGTGCCGGGAGAGCCGAGGCCAGGGCGGCCCTGTCGTCCTCGGAGAGCCGTGCCACCTGTTCGCGTACGAGGGCGCTCCGGCGGACTTCCCAGTCGTGCAGCCGCGCGCAGGCGGCCGGGGTGGGATACAGCAGGGCCGAGCGGCGATCCTCCGGCGCGGTCTCACGGCATAGATAGCCGGTCCGGCTGAGCCGGTTGACGAGGGTGGAGACGGAGTTGCCGGCGAGATAGAGCTCCTTCGCGGCGGCCGAGACGCGGATGCCGGGGCGGGCCACGACCAGACGCAGGAGTTCCACCTCGGCGCCGCGCAGTGGGGGCGCAGTGAGGCCGGCCCGCAGGCGGCGCCGGATCAGCCGTTGGACACCGGCCAAGACGTCGGCGAGCGAATCGGGGAACTCCCCCATGGCCATGCCCCAATTTTAGCTCTGAGTGCGAGATAGCGAAGGCACCGCGCGCCGGGCCGCGGCGTTTCACCTCCCGCGAGCATCCCGCCCCGGACAGCCCAGGCCCGGGGCGGGGAGCCGCTCCGCTGCCGTTCAGCCGGCATCCGAGGACGGGGGCGGAGGCGGGGTCGGCGCACCTACAGGCGGGGCGATCTTGCCGCCTGTGCCGTTGACGGATCGGCCAGGAGCTGGGCGAGGGCGGCCAGCGCTGCCGTGTGCGCGTCGGCGTCCTGTGCGGCAAGGCCCACGACCAACGTCACCGGATCGTTCGTCTCGTGCCCGAACGCCAACGGTGGGGACAGCCGGACCCACGAAAGCCCGGTCCTGATGACGGCGGGTGAAGGGCGGGCGTGGGCGAAGGCGAAGCCGGGGGCGAGGACGATGTAGGGCCCGTTCTCCTCGACGTTACGGATCATCTCGGCGGTGGACGCGTCGGTCGTGGCCCCCGTCTCCACCAGCAATGCGCCGGCCGTTCGGATCGCTTCCTGCCAGTCCGCCACCTGGGCGTCCAGGCGTGCAGCGGCAAGGGGGCGAAGATCACTCAGCGCTGCCATGGCAGCGGACCCTACCTACGCACCGGTGGCCGGACCTACGCACCGGTGGCCGGCGCACCGGTACGGAAGTAGAAATTCCGGCGAGCGGCGAAGTTATCCACACCCCGAACGAGCAACCTTGACAGTCAACTCGGCTGGGAGAAGCCTTAGTTCTGCATCCGGTTCCTTTCGGCAGTTGCCGGAAGTGCGGATGATCCAGGGGGCCTGGGGGACACGGGGACTCAAGAGACTTGAGTTGCTTGCGGGACTTGAGGTACTGGCTGGAGCTTGAGGGAAGGCAGACGAAAGCAGGGGGGCTCTGGGGGTACTGATGGAGACCAAGGGATAGCGAGAGATACCGAGGGATGACAAGGCGTACCAAGGGATTCGTCCGAACTTGAGGGACGCCGAGGGATTCCAGGGATTCCGAGTCGGAGGGGCCTGAGGGTTCTGAGGTTCTTGAGGGTTCCGCGGGTCTGAGGTGCTGAGGGTCCTGAGGAGTTCCCTTCAGATACCGAGCAATACAGCAATACAGCAATACATAACAGCGCAAGGGGAATTGGGGGCCCGGGTTACCGGGGAACCGGGGGAATCAGGGGGACCAGGGGGGATCATGAACAGATACATGTGGGTGCGGCGTACGCCGTCTCTGCGGGGCAGGTCGGGGGCACGGGCGCGTATGCGCCGAGGGGCCGCTCTCGGAGCGGCGGTGCTCGCTCTCTCGCTCCCGCTGTCGGCTTGTTCGTCGGACGGGGGAAGCGGGGCCGGTGGCTCGATCGGGGCGAGCGGGTCCGGTGGGTCGTCGAGGGCCGATGCGGCGTCGTCGCCCAGCTCCTCCCCCACTCCGAGCGTCGATCCGGAGTCCTATCGTCACGCCCTCACCAACGCCCTGGGTCCGCTCAACAGCGCGCTGCACGCTGTCGATCGGGCAGAGGAAGGCGGATCACTGAACCGGGCGCTGGACTCGGCGGCCAGTAAGGCCGAGGCGGCCGCGGACGCCCTGGAGACCGCCCGTACGCCGGAGAACGCCACCGCGGGCAACGGACAACTCGTCATTTCGCTACGGGCATTGGGGCAGGACCTCAGAAGTGCACGGGGAAGTGGCGGCCGGTGCGCCGACTCGCCACGCGTGACGCTCGATACGGCGGAGAGCCCGAAGAGCGTGAGAGAGGCCGGCCGCGCGCTCACGAGCCTGGGGTACGACGCCACGCTACGGCTGCCACGTACGGAAAAGGCGCAGCACCGACGGCTGTCCAATGGCGCGTTCATACGCGACAGCAGCCGGGGCGGACTGGGTCGGCTGACGGTGCGGAACGGTACGAGCAGCGATGCCGTGGTGACGTTGACCCGAGGCACGCGGACGGCCTTCTCCGTCTACATACGTAAGGGGTCCGACACCACCATACGTAGCGTCAACAGCGGTTCGTACACCGTGTACTTCACGACCGGAGAGGACTGGAACAGCCGGAAGAGCTCCTTCACGCGGGAGTGCAGCTTCGAGAAGTTCGACGACAAGGCGAATTTCCGCACCGTCCAGGTTTCCGGTGGGACGCAGTACACGGTGCTGACGTTCACCTTGAACAAGGTGATCGGCGGCAATGCGACCACGAGTCAGGTGCCGCCGGGCGAGTTCCCGTCGTAAGGGTTCGGTCGACGGCGAGCAGGTGGCGAGCAGGCGCGGAATGTGGGCGTCGGGCGGCCGCTGGGCTGCGACTGCGGCTGGGTATTGTGCGCCGGGTGGGTGACAGCAGCTTGTGGACTCTGGCAATCGCGGCGGTAACCGGTGGCACGGCGGTGCTGGCCAGTTGGGTCACCAGCCGTGGCAGCGCGCAGGCGGCGCGGATCCAGGCGGAGATCGCCGCTCGCTCGCAACGCGCCGAGCGGCTGCGCGAGAGCCGGCGCACCGCGTACCTGGACCTGATCGAACAGACACACCGCATGGGCGAGTTGTACTGGGAGATTTCGGCGACGCTGCGGCTACCCGGTTCCGATGACCGGACGGCGACGCTGACTGAGCTGCATGACAGGGAGGTGGCCGAGTACGCCAAGATCCGTCGCTGTGCGCGTGTCGTCGAGTTGGAGGGCCCGCCGTCGGCCGCAGCCGCGGCGCTGTCGCTCCAGAAGGCGACGGGCCCGTTCTACGCGGCCGTCAAGCAGGAGCTGGCCGGTGAGGGCGACGGCTGTGACGCGTTCGATGCCGCCTACCGCCCGTTCTGGGCGGCCCTGGAGAACTTCGTGGACGCCGCCCGCGACGCACACCAGCGAACGGAGGCTCGGGCAGGGGGTGCTTAGGGGCGGACGCGGACGCGACCGCACCCATAACGAACCGGCGCTCGCGACGGGCCTACGGGTGGGCCACTTCGCGGTGTCAGGGGCGGGTCGGTGCGTGGCGGTCGCGGGTGGGGCGGGTGCCGCGGCCGTCGAGGAGGGGGCGGGAGGGGTTCCAGGTGTCGCCGCGGCGGCGGGCAGCCAGGCCGGAGAGGGCTTCCAGGACGATGCGGTTGCCGAGGTAGGCCGTGATGTCGGCATGGTCGTAGGGCGGGGAGACCTCGACCACGTCCATGCCGGCCAGGGGGAGTTCGAGGGCCAGGCGGCGTACCGCGTCCAGGAGTTGACGCGAGGTGAGGCCGCCCGGCTCGGGGGTCCCGGTGCCGGGGGCCATGCCGGGGTCGACGACATCGACGTCTACGGAGAGGAAGACCGCGTCGCAGTCGTCCAGGGCGAGGGCCATCGCCTCCTCCAGGCAGGCGTCGAGGCCGCGGGCGGTGATCTCGCTCATTTCGTACGAGCGCATGTGCTGGTCGGCCATCCAGTCGAGGGTCTCCGGGCCTGGCCAGTAGCCGCGCAGGCCGATCTGGAGGAAGCGGTCGCCACGGGCGGCGCCGGATTCGATGAGGCGGCGCATGGGCTGGCCGTGGCCGTGCAGATGCCCGAACTCGGTGTCCCCGGTGTCGGCGTGGGCGTCGAAGTGGATGATCGACACCCGGCCGAAGCCGTGGGTGCGGGCGACGCCGGTCACGTCGGGGAGCGCGATGGTGTGGTCGCCGCCGAGGACGACGGGTATCGCGCCGCTCGCCGCGATGGTGGCCACCGCGTCCTCGATGGCCTGGATGCTGCCCTCGATGTCACCGGCGAACATTTCGACGTCCCCGGCGTCGAGGACGCGGAGATCGGCGAGTGCGTCCACCCGCACGGCGAGGGAGGGCCGGGAGCCGTCATGGGCGTTGTAGTCGGTGGCCCGCATGGCCTGGGGGCCGAAGCGGGTGCCGGGTCGGTGGCTCACCCCGCCGTCGAACGGGGCGCCGACGATGACCACGTCGGCTTCGCGGTAGGTCTCCGGCTCGTCGAGGGTGCAGCGCTCCACCCCCAGGAAGGTGATGTCGGGACCGAACATCGAGCCGTAGCGGGGCATGGCGTCCATCCATTCCTTGGAGGCGGGAATCGGCGGTGGGGACGTGTGGGCATGGCGGGCTGGGCTGGCGGGCTGGTATAGCGGGCCGGCATGGGTGGGCTGACGTTAAAGTCAGCCGATGTCGAGTCCTGACGTTAACGTCAGGATGTGGGGGTGGGCAATACCCGGTGTGGAAGGATCGGGCCATGGGTTCCACGGACCGTCGCGCAGAGGTGGGTCGTCAGAAAGCCGACGTTGATCGACAGGCAGCGGAGGTGGATCAACACGAGCAGGTGGACCGGCGGGGGCGGGTGTTGGATGCCGCCGTCGAGTTGATCGCCCGGGACGGTTTCGACGGGGTGCGGATCGCGGACGTGGCGCGGCAGGCGGGGGTCTCGACGGCATTGGTGCATTACCACTTCGCCAATCGGGCCCAGCTGCTGACCGAGGCGCTGACGCATTCGCTGAGCCGGGCCGAGCAGCGGCTGGCCCGTGGCGCCGGTGAGGTGGGGCGGGCCGGTGCGGACCGGCGGCTGGCGGATCTGATCGACTTCGCGCTGCCGTTCACCGACGACGACGTGCGGGAGGCACGGCTGTGGGCGGAGCTGGAGTCGCGGGCGGCCGGCTCGCCGGAGCTCGCCGAGGCGCTGGCGCGGCTCAACCGGCGTACGGAACAGCCGGTCGCCGATGCGGTGGCCGCCGGGCTGGCCGAGGGGATTTTCCACGACTGCGTGCCGGCCGAGGTGGCCACCGCGGCGCAGGCGCTGCTGGCCGGGCTGTCGGTACGGCTCACCGCCCATGACCCGGGACTGGACCTGGCCGGGGTGCGGGAGCTGGCGGGGCGTCAGCTCTCCCGGTTGGTGGGGTACGCGGGGGTGATGCCGTTCCGTCCGTTGTCGGCGGTGCTACCGGAGTCCGGCACCGGGACCGCCACTAGTACCGCCACCAGCACCGGTACCGCCACCAGCACCAGCACCAGCACCAGCACCAGCACCAGCACCAGCACCAGCACCGAACCCAACAACAACACCAACGACAGCGTGACAGAGCGGGGGGAGTCTACGGGCGCCGGGCGGGCCGCGGTGGGTCGGCGGCGGCGCGCTGCCCGAAGGCCGGCCGCCGGGCACTGAGGCCCACCACGGAGCCCGGGCGCGACGGCCCCTCCACACACACCAGCCGCTCCCCCACACCCATCCCTCCCCTTCACCCTCCCGTCCCCCACACCAGCCCCACCCCCACACCCACACCAGTCCCACACCCGCACCAGCCCCACCCCACACCAGCCCCTCCCTCACACCAGCCCCTACAGCGCCCCCTGTGGTGCGATGGCCAAGATGGCCACGTCGTCGTGGAAGATCCGGGTGTGGCGGGGCAGATCGGTGTTGAGGAAGTCGACGACGTCGGCGGGGCCGGGGGCGGGCCGGTCGGTGAAGTGGTGGCGGAGCCGGTCGAGGAGGGGGTAGAAGGCGCCGTTGTGGTCGCGGGCCTCGATCAGGCCGTCGGTGCACAGGAGCAGGACGTCGCCGGGGGCGAAGCGGTGGGTGTAGGCGGTGGCGGTCACGTCGGCGAGGGCGCCCAGGCCGAGCGGGAGGGCAGGGGGCCCGAGGAGGGGGGTCACCTCGCCGTCGGAGATCAGCACCGGTTCGATGTGGCCGTGGTTGACGATCGTCACCTCGCCCGCCACCGCGTCGTACTCGACCAGGACGGCAGTGACGAAGAGTTCGTCGTCGTGGAGTTCGGCGGCCTCGCGGGCGAGCCGGCGTTCCATCCGGGCCGCGACGCCGAGCAGGTCCCCCTGGTCGTAGGCGGCCTCGCGGAAGCTGCCGAGGATGTCGGCGACGGTGCGGACGGCCCGCAGGCCCTTGCCGCGGACATCGCCGATGATCGCGCGTTCGCAGGTCTTTGTGGCGCGGATGTCGTAGAGGTCGCCGCCGACCATGGTGCCGATCTCGCCCGAGCGGTAGAGGCCGGCCGCGAGCACGTGTCCGACCTGGTGCGGGACCGGCCGGAGCAGGGTGCGCATCAGGGCCTCGGCCACCGAGTTGGCGCGGACCAGCGACTGCTCCTGGCGGCGGCGGTGGGCGGCCAGCGCGATGCCGAGGATGCCGACGAGGGCGGTGGCGATGTAGGCGGCGACGTGGTGGTTCTCCCAGAGCTGGTGGATGTTGTGGCCGGTGCAGCAGGGGGTGCCGGCGATCACGCCTTCGAGGACGAGGGTGAAGGCGGTCACCGCGGCGACGCTGACGGGGCCCAGGGTGTAGGCGGCGACCACGGGGAGGGCGATGAGCAGGAAGCTGACCGCCCATTCGGTGGGGGTGACGGTTTCGAGCAGCAGGACCAGCGCGACGTAGCCGACCGGCAGCCAGCGCATCCAGGCCGGCGGGCGGGGGACCTCGAAGCCGCTGTTCTCCACGATCGCGGCGTGGCGGGGTGCCGGGTGACCGCGGCCCGGCCGGCGGTCGCCGCGGATCCGTTCCATGACCGGCCGGGGCGACCGGTCGGGCCCCGAACCGTCCATCCCCGACCTGTCCACCACGGGCTCCTGACACGACCGTGAGCACGGTCCTGCGACCGTGCTCAAGGCCCTTCAGCGTCGCGTGCCCGAACGGCCCGGACCCGCCATTACGCCACCTGCGGCATGTCACACCACAGGACCCGGATCACACACAGGCCCCGGGCCCACCTGGCGGACAGAGCAGCCGGGCGGGGCGCTCGCCCGCCCGTCACGGCAGTTCGAACGGCAGCTCCAGGCCGGCGAGGGTGGCGGTGCAGCCGCAGGTGCGTTCCTTGGGGAGGCGGTCGAGGGTTTCCAGGACGAGGGCGCGCAGTCGTTCGGTGTTCTGCGCGAAGACCTTGAAGACCTCTTCCTGGGAGACGCTCTGGTGGGCGTCGATGCCCGCGTCGTGGTCGGTGACCAGGGCCACGGCGGTGTAGCAGAGGGCGAGTTCGCGGGCGAGGACCGCTTCGGGGTGGCCGGTCATGTTGACCAGGGACCAGCCGGCCGCGGCGTACCACTGGGATTCGGCGCGGGTGGAGAAGCGGGGTCCCTGGATGACGACCATGGTGCCGCCGTCGGTGGCCTCGGTGCCGGTGGCGGCGGCCGCCTCCAGGACCGCTTCCCGGCCGTGCGCGCAGTACGGGTCGGCGAACGAGACGTGGACGGCGCCCCGCTCGTAGTAGGTCTGGGCGCGGCCGCTCGTGCGGTCCACGAGCTGGTCGGGGACGACGACGGCGCCGGGGCCCAGTTCGGGGCGGAGCGAGCCGACCGCGCAGGGGGCGAGGATCTGGCGGACGCCCAGAGAGCGCAGCGCCCAGAGGTTGGCGCGGTAGTTGATGCGGTGCGGGGGTACGGCGTGGCCGCGGCCGTGGCGGGGCAGGAAGGCGACGCGGCGGCCGCCGATCTCGCTGAGGGTGATCACGTCGGACGGTTCGCCGTAGGGGGTGTCGACGGTGATCCGTTCGGCGTCGGCGAGGAGTTCGTAGAAGCCGCTGCCGCCGATCACGGCGAGTTCGGCTGCGGGGATGGCGGGGCCGGCCGCGGGTCCGGCGGGGGTGGCGGTGGTGGTCATGTGTCCTGTCTCGGTGGGTGGGCCGGGAGGTCGTTCAGGCGGCCGGGGGCGGCGGTGCGGGCGGGAGGTGGTGGAGCCCGGTGAGGTCGCCGTGGACGGGGTGGCCTGCGACGGACCGGCCGCGGGGGTCGTCCGGGCGGCGGACCGCCGCGGTCTGCCAGCCGGCCGCGGCCGCGGCGTCGAGTTCGTCGCGGACGTCGCTGAGGAAGAGCGTTCGTCCGGGCGGGACGGCCAGGGTGCGGCTGATGGTGCGGTAGGAGTCCGGTGCGCGTTTGGGTCCGGCAGTGGTCAGGTCGAAGTAGCCGTCGATCAGGCCGGTCAGGTCACCGTGGTTGCTGTGGGCGAACCAGTCGCGCTGGGCCGCCACCGAACCGGAGGAGTAGATGTGGCGGGCGATGCCGGCCGCCCGCCAGCGGGTGAGCGCCTCGGGTACGTCGTCGTAGACGTGGCCGTGCAGGGTGCCGTCGGCGTAGCCGGCCGCCCAGATCTCGCCCTGGAGGGTCTTGAGCGGGGCGGCCTTGACGTCGGCGTCGGCCCAGGCGTGCAGGGCTTCGGCGGCGCCCGCCTCGTCGAGGTCGGGGGTGCCCGTCGCGGTGCGCACGGCGTCGAGGATGTCCGTCCAGCGGGGCTCGCCGCGGTGGGCGGCGAGCCAGCCGGCGATCCGCTCGCGGGCGTACGGGAAGAGCACGGTGTGGACGTGGTCGGCCGAGCCGGTGGTGCCCTCGATGTCCAGGACGACGGCGCTGACGGGGGCATCGACGCGGGCACCGACCGGGGCGGGGGGCGGGGTGCCGGGGGCGGGACGGTCGGTCACGGGGCCGCCGGTTCGGGCGTGCCGACGAGGGCGTCGAGGGTGGGGAAGGAGCGGGCGAGCGGATCGCCGGTGAAGTCGCCGACCCAGCCGTCCTCCTCCTCGAAGAAGCGGATGGCGGTGAAGTCGGGGCGGGCACCCATGTCGAACCAGTGGCGGGTGCCGGCCGGTACGGAGAGCAGGTCGCCCGCTTCGCAGACCGTGGCGAAGACCTGGCCGTCGAGGTGGAGGTAGAAGCAGCCCCGGCCGTGGGCGAAGAAGCGGACCTCGTTCTCGGCGTGGCGGTGTTCCTCCAGGAAGGTGGTGCGGGCCTTGGCGGCCTGCGCGGACCGGGCGGGGTCGTCGCTGGGGTGCAGGCGTGCCACGTCGACGAGGCGGAAGCACTGGCGGACGCTGAGTTCGTCGACCTCGGCGCGGTAGCGCTGCAGGATCTCGTCGCTGTCGTCCTGGGGCGTGACCGGGCCGCGGACCGGCCAGTGGCGCAGTTCGACGCCGTGGCCGGCAAGGGTCTTGGCGATGACCGTGGTGTCGGTGGTGCGCAGCAGCACGGTGTCCGGTGCGTCGTCCGGCATCAGCTGAAGGAGCGTCATGCGGGGGTCCCTTCCGGTGTCGGGGCGGGCCGGGCCGGCCAGTTGCCGGTATCGAGCAGGAGGAGCCGGCAGATCGCCTCCAGGCACTCCAGCCGGTTGCGGGCCTGGGCCAGGTCCCGGCCCCAGACGGTGATGCCGTGGTCGGCGATGAGCAGCGCGGGCGGTGCCTCCGGCCGGTCCTGGAGGTGGTCCGCCACCTCGGTGGCTATCCTCCCGACATCCGCGTGGTTGGGGAAGACGGGCACGTGGGTGGCTGCCGGGTCGGCCAGTCCGAGGCCCTTGAGGAGTTCGAAGGCGCGCAGCGGGAGCGGGGCCGGGCCGCTGCCGGGGGCGGCCATCTCGCGGGCCCAGCGGCCGGCCACCGCGGTGGCGTACGGGGCGTGCACGTGGATCACGGCGTGGGCGTCGGTGGTGCGGTAGACGGCCGCGTGGATGGCGGTTTCGGCGGACGGCCGGGGGCCGTCGGAGGCGAGCGGGTCGGCGGTCTCGGCGTGCACGGCGACCAGGTCACGGGCCGTCAGGTCGCCCTTGTCCCGGCCGCTGGCGGTGATCAGTGCGGTCTTGGGGTCGGTGGCGGAGCGGACCGAGATGTTGCCGGAGGTGCCGGGCATCCAGTCCCGTTCGTAGAGCGCCCTGGACATGGCGGCGACCTCGGCGGCGAGTTGCCCGTCGTCGGGGAGGTCCGTGCCGGGAGGGGGTGCGGCCGCCTCGCGGGGGCGGTGCACCCGGCTCTCGGAGACGATCGCGGTGATCAGCTCGCCGGGGGTGACGTCGAAGGCCGGGTTGAAGACCGCGGTGCCGGCCGGTGCGACCGGGGTGCCGGCGAACTCGGTGACCTCGGTCGCGGCGCGTTCCTCGATGGTGATGCCGGCGCCGGTGGGCAGTGCGGGGTCGCGGGTGGATTCGGGGGCGATGACGAGGAAGGGCACCTGGCCGCGGTCCGCGGCGACCGCGAGGCCGTAGGTCCCTATCTTGTTCGCGACGTCGCCGTTGACGGCGATCCGGTCGGCGCCGACCAGGACGCAGTCGACCAGGCCGGTGGCGATCGCGGCGGCGGCCGCGGAGTCGACGCACACCCGGTGCGGCACGCCCGCCTCGCGGAGTTCCCAGGCGGTGAGCCGGGCGCCCTGGAGCAGCGGGCGGGTCTCGTCGACGAGGACCTCGGCGACCCGGCCGCGGGCGGCGAGTTCGAGGATCACGCCGAGGGCGGTGCCGACTGCCGTGGTGGCCAGCCGGCCGGTGTTGCAGTGGGTGAGCAGTCGCAGCGGGCGGTCCGGGAGTAGCTCGTCGAGGAGGTCCGCGGCGCGCCGGACCATCGCGCCGCCCACCTCGGCGTCCTCGCGCAGCATGGCCAGGGCCTCGTCGAGGACGGCCTGTCGACCCTCGCCGAGCCGGGCCAGGACCCGGTGGACGGCCCATTCGAGGTTGACCGCGGTGGGGCGGGCGGCGGCCAGCCGCTGGGCGTCGGCGCGTACGGCCGGTTCGTCCAGGGTGCCGTCGGGGCGGCGGTGGCGGTGTGCGGAGAGGGCCACGCCGAGGGCGCCGGCCAGGCCGATGGCCGGGGCGCCGCGGACGGCGAGGGTGGTGATGGCCTCGATGGTCTCGTCGACCGTGCGCAGCCGTAGTTGCCGGTGGGTGTGCGGCAGGACGCGCTGGTCCACGGTGACGATGGCGCCGTCTTCCCAGTACAGGGAGGGCTGGCTGGCGTTCACGGGCCTGTCACCGCCTTTGTGCGGGCCGGATTTCCTTGGTGGAAACGGTAGTTGGGCGGCATGGCGGCGGTATTGCCGGGGTGTTTCCGCGGTCCGGTCTCCGTGGGGCGTCGGCGGCGGGACATGCTCCTCCTTGCGGCGGATGGGCGGGGCACGGGTCAGGCCGGTGGGGCCGCCGCCTTGAGGGCGGCCTCGACGACCGGGCCGACCTCGGGCATGGCCGCGGCGGTGACGATGCCGGTGTGGTCGGCGCGGACGGCGACGGTGTCCACCCGGCCGTCGAGGAGCGGCTGCCAGGTCTCCGAGGCGGGGCCGGCGGGGTGGTGGCCGGCTGCCGCGTCGAAGCAGAGCACCGGCCCGGAGTAGCGGCCCGGCCGGTGTTCGGCCAGGGCCCGGACGTTGTGCCGGGCGACCTCGACGAGCCGGCCGACGGTCCGTTCGTCGAGGGAGCCGAGGGCGCTGCCGGCGGTCCGCAGCGCGTCGTGCAGGGCGGCGGCCGGGGGCAGGCCGGCGCCGTCGGGTGCCTCGACGGTGATGCCGTCCAGGGCGAGCGGCAGCAGGGTGCGCGGGTCGAGGGTGGTGCCCCAGCCGAGGACATCGCCGGGGTAGGCGTCGAGGAGGACCAGCAAGGCGGGCGGTTCGCCCTGTGCCGCCAGGTCGGTGGCGATCTGCTGGGCGACCGTGCCGCCGAACGACCAGCCGGCGAGGACGTACGGTCCGTGCGGGCGCAGGGCGCGGATCCGGGCGAGGTAGCCGGTCGCGAGGTCGGCGACGGTGCGCGGGCCGGGGTTGCCGTCGGTGAGCCGGGGGTCCTGGAGGGCGTGCACCGGGTGGCCGGCCGGGACGTGCCGCAGCAGGGGGGCGTAGGCCCAGCTCAGGCCGTTGGCGGCGGGGATCAGGAAGACCGGGGGGAGGTCGCCGTCGGCGCGGAGGGTGAGTACCTCGCCGAGCTCGGTTCCGGTGCTGCCGGCGGCCGCGAGGGCGCTCAGCCCGGCCACGGTCGGGGCCCGGAAGAGGTCCTGGACGCCGAGTTCCACGCCGAGCACCGAGCGGATCCGGTGGACCAGGCGGGTGGCGAGCAGGGAGTGCCCGCCGAGTTCGAAGAAGCCGTCGTCGATGCCGACCGGGGGCAGGCCGAGGACCTCCCCGAAGAGGCGGCACAGTACGACCTCGCGGGGGCCGCGCGGGGCCCGGCCGTGCGGGGCCGCGGCGAACCGCGGGGCGGGCAGCGCACGGCGGTCGAGTTTGCCGTTGGGCGTCAGCGGGAGGGCGTCCAGGGTGAGGAGCGCGGCGGGCACCATGTAGTCGGGCAGCCGGGCGGCCAGTTGGGCGCGGAGGGCGGCGGGGTCGGGGGCGGGGCCGTCCGGTTCGGGCACGACGTAGCCGGCCAGCAGTTTCTCGCCGGCGGGGTCGGTGCGGACGGTGACGGTGGCCTGGCGGACGCCGGGCAGGGCGGCGAGCGCCGTCTCGACCTCGGCCGGTTCGATCCGGTAGCCGCGGATCTTGACCTGGTCGTCGGCGCGGCCGAGGAAGAACAGCCGGCCGCGGGTGTCCCGGCGGACGAGGTCACCGGTGCGGTACATCCGCTCGCCGGGGGCGCCGTAGGGGCAGGCCACGAAGCGTTCGGCGGTCAGTGCGGCGCGGCCGGTGTAGCCGCGGGCCAGGCCCGCGCCGGCCAGGTAGAGCTCGCCCACGACGCCGGCGGGGACCGGGCGGAGCGCCTCGTCCAGGACGTGGGCCCGGGTGTTGTCCATCGGGCGGCCCAACGGGACGGTGCCGTCGGCGCGTTCGCCGGGGTGCCAGGACGTCTGGGTGACGCACAGGGTGGTCTCGGTCGGGCCGTACAGGGCGCGGACGGCGGTGTCGGGGCAGGCGGCCAGGACCCGGGCGACGGCCGGTCCGGACACCGCGTCGCCGCCGGTCAGCACCTCGCGGACGGGTGCGAAGCAGTGCGCGTGGTCCTCGGCAACGGTGCGGAACAGCCCGGCGGTCAGATGGACGTGGGTGATCTGGTGCCGGGTGATCAGCCGGGTCAGGGCCGGGCCGTCGGGTGCGCCCGGGGGTGCGACGACCACGCAGCCGCCGTTCAGCAGCGTCACCCAGATCTCGTAGGTGGAGGCGTCGAAGGCGTGCGGGGCGTGGAAGAGCACCCGGTCGCCGGGGCCGAGGCCCCAGCAGGAGTCGCGGGCCAGGTCGAGGACGCCCTGGTGGGTGGTGCCGATGCCCTTCGGCTCGCCGGTCGAGCCGGAGGTGTACATCACGTAGGCGAGGTGGTCGGGGTGGACGGCGGGCGGTGCGGCGGGCCGGCCGCGGTCCGTGGTGGGGCGGGCGCCGGGGGTCAGGACGGTGTGCCCGGTGGCCGCCGGGTGCTCCCGGTGCGCGGGGTCCGCGAGAAGCACCGGGCTGCCGGCCTCCGCCAGGGCCGCCCGGAGGCGGGCTTCCGGGTGGGCGGGGTGCAGCGGCAGGTAGGCGGCGCCGGCCTTGAGGACGGCGAGCTGGGCCACCAAGAGGTCGGCCGACCGCTCCATGAGCAGCGGGACGGCGGTGTCGGGGGTCACTCCGGAACGGATCAGTTCCCGCGCCAACTGCTCGGCCCGGCGGGCGAGTTCGGCGTAGGTCAGGGCGGTGTCGCCGTGGACCACGGCGGGGGCGTCGGGTGCGGCGGCGGCCCGGGCGTCGAAGGCCTCGACGACGGTGCCGGGTGCGGACGGCCGGACGGTGCCCTGCCAGTCGCGGGCGAGCTGCTCGTGTTCGGTGGCGGAGAGCAGGTCGAGGGCGCCGATGTGCGCCTGCGGATCGGCCGCGGCCCGGTCGAGCAGCCGGAGCAGCCGCTCGCCCAGGGTCTGGGCGGTGGGCTCGTCGAAGAGGGCGGTGCTGTAGGTGAGGGAGAGTTCCAGCAGGTCCTGGTCGGGCCGCTCGTCGAAGGCGAACTCCAGGTCGAACTTGGCGCCCTGGGCCTGCGCGCGGTCCGTGACGCAGGTCGCGCCGGCCAGTTCCAGCCCGAGGTCGCCGCCGTACGCCCAGGAGAGCACCACCTGGAACAGCGGGTGCCGGGAGAGCGAGCGGGGTGGCTGGAGTTCCTCGACGAGCCGGTCGAAGGGCAGGTCCTGGTGGCTGAAGGCCGCGAGGTCGGTGTCCCGTACCCGGGCCAGCAGGTCGTCGAAGGTGGGGTCGCCGGAGGTGTCGGTGCGCAGCACCAGCGTGTTGACGAAGAAGCCGATCAGTTCGTCGAGGGTCTCGTCGGTGCGGCCGGACACGACGGTGCCCAGCGGGATGTCGGTGCCCGCGCCCATCCGGGTCAGCAGGGCGGCCAACGCGGCCTGGGCCACCATGAGTTCGGTGGCGTGGCCGGTGCGGGCGAGGTGCCGGATGCCGGCGCGGGTGGCGGCGTCGACGGGGAGGCGCAGGGTGCCGTGGGCGGTGCCGGGCCTGTCCGGGCGGGGGCGGTCGGCGGGCAGCGGCAGTTCCTCGGGCAGGTCGCGCAGGGCGGTGCGCCAGTGGGCCAGTCCGCGGGCGACCGGGGAGCCGGGCACGGACTCCTCGTCGAGCGTGGCGCGCTGCCACAGCGCGAAGTCGGCGTACTGGACGGGCAGTGGCTGCCAGTCGGGGGCCCGGCCGTGCAGCCGGGCGGCGTACGCGGCGGACAGGTCACGGCCGAGCCGGCTCACCGACCAGCCGTCGCAGGCGATGTGGTGCAGCGCGAGGACCAGCACCCACCGGTCCGGCGCGGTCCGCAGCAGCTCGGCGTGCAGCGGGATTTCGGCGGTGAGGTCGAAGACATGGGCGCTCGCGGCGGCCACCGCGGCGGGCAGGGTGTCCGGGGTGCGGTCGGTCAACGGCAGGTCGATGCGCACCTCGTCGGCGGGCAGTACCCGCTGGGTCGGCTCGCCGTCCCGCTCGCCGTAGAGGGTGCGCAGTGCCTCGTGGCGGGTGACGACGTCGCCGAGTGCGGCGGCCAGTGCGCGGTCGTCGAGGGTGCCGGTGATCCGGGTGACGACCGGGATGTTGTAGGTGGCGCCGGGACCGGCGAGGCGGTCGAGGAACCACAGTCCGCGCTGGCCGGAGGAGAGCGGTACGGAGTCCGGGCGGGGCGTCACCCGGGTCGCGGGAGGGTGCACGGGGTCGTCGGCGGCGAGGTGGGCGGCGAGCTTGGCGACCGTCTGGGCGCCGAACAGCGCCCGCACCCCGATCTTGACGCCGAGCACCGTCCGGATCCGGTTGATCAGCCGGACGGCGAGCATCGAGGTCCCGCCGCGCGCGAAGAAGTTGTCGTCGGCCGTGATGTCGGGGGCGTCGAGGATCTCGGCGAACAGACCCCGGAGGATCTCCTCGCGAGCGCCGCGCGGACCGTGCGGTGCGGCGCCGGTGCCGTCCAGTGTCATCGGGAAGACCTCATCCCATTGCGCTCTTCCGGAATTGCAAAAGGAATGTGCGGAAAGGCGATGCGGCGGTCATTCAACCGGCCGCGGGGAATCCGCACAAGCAAGGTCCGGTGTCCCGCCGGCGGGACACCGCGGGTTCCTTGACACCCCTTCCGGCACCGACCTACGTTGCCGAGCGCCGTCGCCGGACCGCGGTGGAAGCCGAATGCAGATCCGGGCCAACTCATCCGTGCCGAAAGGGGATTCGGCTTGCCGGAAGCGCCGAGCACCATCACATCGGTATTCGCCGCCCGGGTGGGCGAGAAGAAGGACGCGCCCGCGGTCGGGCACGGCGGCGGTGCCGCGCTGTCCTACGGCGCGCTCGACGAACGCAGTGATGCCCTCGCCCGTGCCCTGGCCGGCTGCGGCGTCCGGCCGGAGGACCGCATCGGCATCCTGATGGAGCGCGGCCCGGACGTCGTGGTCGCCCTGCTCGGCACGCTGAAGGCCGGCGGCGCCTACGCCCCGCTGGACGTCCGCTCCCCCGCCGCCCGGCTGCGGACGGTGCTCGGTGAGTGCGGTACCCACCTGGTGCTGGTGGACACCGCGGAGCGGGCCGCGGCGCTGCGGGCGAGCTGCGCCGAGGACCCCACCGGCGCGCTCGCCGGGGTGGCGGTCCGGGTCGTCGGGGAGCTGCTGGACCGCGCGCCGGTGGACGCCGTGGCTCCGCCGCCGCCCGTGCTGCCGCAGCAACTCGCCTACGTCATCCACACCTCGGGCTCGACCGGCCGCCCGAAGGGCGTGGCCATCAGCCACCGGGACGTGGTGGAGTTCGCGGCCGACGACTGCTGGGCCGGTATCGACGCGCGGGTGCTGCTGCAATCGCCGCTGGAGTTCGACGCGTCGGTGTACCAGATCCTGGTGCCGCTGCTGCGCGGCGGGACCGTGGTCGTCGCGCCGCCGGGGCGGCTGGATCCGGCCACGCTGGTGCGGACCCTCGCCGCGGAGCGGATCACCTCCACGTTCATCACCCCGTCGATGTTCAACCTGATGACGGAGGAGTCCCCGGACGCCTTCGGGCACGGCTGCCAGGTGTGGATGGGCGGCGAGGTGGCCTCGCCCAGCGCGGTCGCGCGGACGCTGGCGGGCTCCGGGCCGGGGTCGGTGGTCAATGTGTACGGGCCGACCGAGGTGACCGTCTTCGCCACCCGGCACCTGGTCACGGAGGTGGGCGACGGGCCGGTCCCGATCGGCTCGGCGCTGGCCGGTGTGCGCACCCATGTGCTGGACGAGCAGCTGCGGCCGGTCGGCCCGGGCGAGGTGGGCGAGCTCTATCTTGCCGGGCGGGGCGTGGCCCGTGGCTACTGGGGGCGGCCGGAGCTGACCGCCGGCCGGTTCGTGGCGGATCCGTTCGCGCGGGACGGCAGCCGGATGTACCGCACCGGCGATCTGGTGCGGTACCGCGCGGACGGGCTGCTGGAGTACTTCGGCCGCGAGGACAACCAGATCAAGCTGCGCGGTTTCCGCATCGAGCTCGGGGAGATCGAACACCAGCTGACCCGCCGGGACGACGTCGCCCGGGCGGCGGTCGTTCCGCTGCCCGACCACCACGGCGGCAAGAACCTGGTCGGGTACGTCGTCCCGGCCGCGCCGGCCACCGCCGCGACCGTCGGGGAGGACTGGCCGGCCCGGCTGCTGGACGCTCTGCGGCTGGCCCTGCCCGGCCACATGGTCCCCGCCGCCTGTGTGGTGGTGGACCGGCTGCCGCTGACCAACAACGGCAAGCTGGATGTGCGGGCGCTGCCGGCGCCGGTGTTCGAGGGTGCCGGGCGGGCCCCGCGCAACGAGACCGAGCGGCTGTTGTGCCGGGTCTTCGCGGACGTGCTGGGCGTGGACCGGGTCGGCATCGACGACAGCTTCTTCGCGCTGGGCGGGCACTCGCTGACCGCGACCCGCGCGGCGGCGGGCATCGGCGCCGCGCTCGGCGTCCGGCCGGGCCTGGAGGACCTGTTCGCGGCGCCGACGGTCGCCGGGCTGGCGGCCCGGCTGGAGCAGCGCAAGCAGGCCGGCCCGGCGGCCCGCGTCCCGCTGGTGCCCGGGCCGCGCGAGGGCCGGGCCGAACTGTCGCACGCGCAGCGGCGGTTGTGGCTGCTCTACCAGCTGATGGGGGACGCCGATCCGGGCTACCACATCCCGCTGGTCCTCCGGCTGCCCGGCCCGGTCGACACCGACGCGCTGCGTGCCGCGCTGGCCGATGTGACGGCTCGTCACGAAAGCCTGCGGACGGTCTTCCCCGCCGACGGGGAGACCTCCCACCAGGTGGTCCTCGACCCGGCCGACGCCCGGCCCGGACTGACCGTCACCGACTGCCGGCCGGCCGAGGTGGAAGGGCTGCTGTCCCGCGCCGTCCGCGCCCCGTTCGACCTGGAATGCGAGCTGCCGCTGCGGCTGGCGCTGTTCCGCACCGGCGAGGAGAACGTGCTGCTGGTGGTGTTGCACCACATCGCCGCCGACGGCTGGTCCTTCACCCCGTTCTTCCGCGACCTGTCCCGGGCGTACGCCGCCCGGCGCGCGGGCACGGCACCCGATTTTCCCCCGCTGCCGGTCCAGTACCGCGACTACGCCGCCTGGCAGCGCCGGGTCCTCGGCGACCGCGCGGACCCGGACAGTCCGCTCGCGCGGGCGCTGGGCCACTGGCGTGCCGCGCTGGCCGGGATCCCGCAGTGCACGCCGCTGCCCGGTGACCGTCCGCGCCCGGAGGTGGCCGGCGGCGCGGGCGACGTGGTGGAGTTCGTGATCCCCGCGGAGTTGCGCCGGGCGCTGGACGAGCTGGCCCGGACCAGCGGCTGCACGCTGTTCGTGGTGCTGCAGGCCGCGCTGGCCGGGCTGCTGACCCGGCTGGGCGGCGGTGAGGACATCGTGGTGGGGACCCCGACCGCGGGCCGCGCCGACGAGGCGCTGGACGATCTCGTGGGCTTCTTCGTGAACACCGTCGTGCTGCGCACCGACACCTCCGGCGATCCGCCGTTCGGCGAGCTGCTGCACCGGGTGCGGCAGGCGTGGATCCCGGCCTACGCCCATCAGGACGTCCCGTTCGACCTGCTGGTGGAGGCGGTCAACCCGCCGCGGAGCCTGGCCCACCACCCGGTGTTCCAGATCGCGTTCGGGCTGCTGAACACCGCCGGGTCGGCGCTGGTGCTGGACGGCACCGCCCATGAGTGGCGGCTGGCCGGCTCCGGCGCGGCCCGCTTCGACCTGGCCTTCGACCTGGTCAGCCGTACGGCGCCGGACGGCGCGCCGGGGGCGCTGGACGTCAGCCTGGAATACGCGACCGAGTTGTTCGACCGTGCCACCGTGCAGCGGCTTGCGGACCGTTACGTCCGGCTGCTGCGCGAGGTGGCCGCCGATCCCGACCGGCGGCTGGGCGCACTCCCCCTCGATCCTCCTGAAAGGTCATCGTCATGAATCCCTTCGACGACACGGACGGTACGTTCAAGGTCCTGGTCAACGCCGAGGGCCAGTACTCCCTGTGGCCGGCGTTCGCCGAGGTCCCGCCGGGCTGGGAGGTGCGGCTGGACGACCGCGGGCGGGCGGAGTGCACCGCGTACATCGAGGAGCACTGGACGGATCTGCGGCCGGCCTCCCTGGTGGCGGCGATGGCCGCGGCGCAGGACGGCAGGGGCTGACCCGGGATGTCTGCGATGACCCCGGTCCCCGCCGGACCGCTCCGCCAACTCCGTCTCGATCACCTCGGGTTCGCGGTCGCGGACCTGGCGGCCGCCGCGGAGCCGTTCACCGCGTGCTACGGCTTCGGCGTCCTGGACCGGTCCCCCGGTGTCTTCGGCGCATCCGGTGTCCCGGGGGACGGGGTCCGTACCGTGGCGGTGGGTGCTGGCGGCATCCGGCTGGTGCTGACCGCCGCGCGGGACGCCGGGCATCCGGCCGCCCGGTACGTCGCGCGTCACGGTGACGGGATCCGGGACATCGCGCTCGGGACCCCGGACGCGGCGGCCACGTTCGCCGAGGCGGTGCGGCGGGGCGCCGAACCGGTGGCCGGGCCGGCCGAGCGGGACGGGGTGGTCACCGCCTCGATCGCCGGCTTCGGGGACGTGGTGCACACCTTCGTGCAGCGGCCGGGACCGGCGGCCGGTGCGCCCGGCCCGGCGGCCACCGGGCTGCACGGGATCGACCACCTGGCGGTGTGTCTGGAGCCGGGGCGGCTGGGACCGACCGTCGAGTACTACGAACGGGCGCTGGGCTTCGCCGCGGTGTTCAGCGAGCGCATCGTCGTCGGCGCGCAGGCGATGGACTCGATCGTGGTGCAGAACGACGCCGGGACCGTCACGCTGACGCTGATCGAGCCGGACACCGGCCGCGCACCGGGCCAGATCGACCGGTTCCTCGCCTCCCACGGCGGCGCGGGCGTGCAGCACGTCGCGTTCGCGTCGGACGACATCGTGCGCTCGGTGGGGCTGCTGGCGGCGCGCGGCATCGGCTTCCTGGACACCCCCGGCACCTACTACGACCTGATCCCGGGCCGGCTGACGCTCTCCCGGCACTCCGTCGACGAGCTGCGGGACCTGAACGTGCTGGCCGACCAGGACCAGGACGGCCAGCTGCTGCAGATCTTCACCCGGTCCGGGCACCCGCGCGGAACGCTGTTCTTCGAGGTCATCGAGCGGCTCGGCGCCCGGACGTTCGGCAGCGGCAACATCAAGGCGCTGTACGAGGCCGTGGAGTTGCAGGAGAACAGGTCGGACGCGACCCGGTGAGGACGCCGTCCGGTGCGCCCGTCCGGTCCGCGTCCGGGCCGGTCAGAAGGTCCGTTCCGGCGGAGGGCCGCCGGGCGGCTCCGGCAGCCACAGCAGGCCGGAGGTGGCCAGCAGATAGCCGAGCTGGGCACGGCTGTTGCTGCCCAGCTGCTGGGAGACCCGGCTGATGTGCTTGGCGACGCTGCGGCGGCTCATGCCCATCCGCCGGGCGATGGAGTCGTCGGTCTCGCCGGACACCACGGCATGCAGGATGGCCCGCTGGACGTCGGAGGTGATCAGCGGGGAGCGGGCCGGTACGCCGCCCGGTCCGACCGGCACCGAACGCGACCAGGCGCTGTCGAAGAGCGCGACGAGGAAGCGCAGCAGTGCGGGGTGCCGGATCTGCAGGGCGCTGTCGCTGCGCTCCTCGGTGGTGGGGATGAAGGCCACCTGCCGGTCGCAGATGATCATCCGCTCGAACACCTCGACCAGGGTGTGCACTTCGGCCCCGGCGGTGGTGACCTTCTCGATGTAGGCCAGCGTGGGTGCGTGCGAGCGGACGGTGTGCTGGTAGATGGTCCGCTGCCGGACGCCGCGTTCGAGCATCCGCAGGTCCCGGTCGAGCGCCTCGCTCAGCAGGTGTTCCGGGCGTCCGCCGCCCGGCTGGGTGGTCAGCAGTTCCTCGCGGCAGCCGCTCACGGCGGCCTCCAGGGCGTTGCTGATGACCGTGGCGCCGTTGAGGACGGTGAGCGTGGGCTGTTCGCCTTTCCTGGCGTCGTCGTAGGTCCGGGTGAAGACGGAGAGGGTGGCCTGGACGGAGCGGTAGGTGCGCTGCTGGTCGGCGATCGCCTCTTCTATGGGGCGCAGCGCGGCGATCGCCGCGGCCTCGGGCGGGACCGGGGTGGTGACGCCGGGTGTCCGTGGGTCGTCGGTGACGAGACCGAGTGCGCGCAGGCACGGCGGGGCGGTCTCGCGGCTCGCCGTTCCGTCACGGAGAATGCGCCGGTAGTAGCTCAGCGCATCGCCGCATACCCGACCTGAGGGTAATTCACCCCCATTGCACCGACATCGACCCAGTTCTTCATCGTTCACAACTATGCAGGTTACATTTGTGCACCCCGTCCGCAGTCCAATGATCTTGGCGGGCCGAAGAGGATAAGCGGCGCCAGCCACATCCTTGGCCGCACAATGGGGGACCACGATGCCTCGCATCCTGCGCGTTTTCACCATCGCCGCCGTCCTGGCCACAGCCGTCGGATATGGAATTGACCATTCCGCTCCGTCCGTCGAGCGCGCGGGCCACCTCACCTCCGGCGCCTCGGGCGCCGTCCTCGGCGACTCGGCCTGGGGCCGCGTTCCCACCCCGCACACCGGGCCGTTCTGAGCGCCCCGGGCCGAGCATTTTCTGACGGGCGGCCGTCGCACCCGGACCGTAGGCGCGGTCCGGCCGGTGCGCGGAACCCGTCCGGTTCGAAGCAACCGCACCGAGGAGAAGCTTTGAGCACATCGTCCGCAGCCCTGGGCACCGCTCCGCGCGCCGGGTCGGGCAAGGAAATCACCGAACTCCCCGCCGTACGGCCCCGGCAGACCACGCCGGACGACGCCGCGCGGGGCGTCTTCGTCACCCGCGTCGGCCTCCAGATACCGGCCGCGGTCAGCTACGACACCTGGAAGAGCGCGGGCCGGCGGATCTCGGCCGTCGCCAACTCGTCGGCCTGGTGCCTGGGCGACTGGCTGATCTACGGCCAGTGGCGCTACACCGACCGCTACCGCAGGGCGGTCGACGCGGTCGGCCTCGACTACCAGACCCTGCGCAACTACGCCTGGGTGGCCAGGCGGTTCGAGGTGTCCCGCCGGCGGGACAGCCTCAGCTTCCACCACCACGCGGAGGTGGCGTCGCTGCCGCCCCATGAGCAAGACTACTGGCTCAACCGGGCCGAGGAACTGGGCTGGTCGCGCAATCAATTACGGGCGAACGTCCGGGCCGCCCGGGAAACCGAACCGTCCGCCACCCGCAAAACCGCATCCGTCGGAATTCAGCTCACCCCGGAACGCATCGCCCGGTACCGCGCGGCCGCGGAACGCAGCGACAGCAGCCTGGAAACCTGGATGGTGGACCGGCTGGACCTCGCGGCCAACAATGCGCTCGGCAGTTACAGCGGCTGACCTGACGGTGCCCCGGAATGCCGTACCCGAAAAGGCGCTGAGTGAAAGGTGCTGAACGTGCGTCCTGCAAACCTGCCGGATTCCCCGTCGCTCGCCTGGGAACTCGCCCCCGGAAAGCCCGCACTGGCCCGGACACCCGGCCTGGCCGACATGGCCGCGGCCCGTGCCTGGCTCGCCGCCGTCCGCCCGGAACTGACCCGGGCGCTGCACACCCACGGGGCCGTGTATCTGCGCGGTCTGCCCCTGACGGAGGTCGGTGATGTCGCCGCGGTCCGCGACGTGCTCATCCCCGAGTCCACGCCGTACCGCGAAAAGGCCACCCCGCGCAGCGACTTCGGCCAGGGCGTCTACTCGTCCACGGACCTGCCGCCGTCCCAGCGCATCCACATGCACAACGAGAACAGCTACACCCTGACCTTCCCCGGCCTGCTGCTGTTCGCCTGCCTGACCGCGCCCGAGGAGGGCGGCGCCACCCCGGTCGCCGACTGCCGCAAGGTGCTCGCCGGCATCCCCGCGCCCCTGGTGGCGAAGATGCGGCAGACCGGCTGGCTGCTCCGCCGCAGCTACTCCGACCACATCTCCACCGACTGGCGAAGCGCGTTCGGCTCCGACGACCGGGCCGTGGTGGAGCGTTACTGCGCGGACAACCTGATCGCGCACGCCTGGCAGGAGGACGGCAATCTGCGCACCGGCCAGGTGCGGCCCGGGGTCCTGTCCCACCCGGTGACCGGGGACGAGGTCTGGTTCAACCACCTGGTCTTCTGGAACGAGTGGTCGCTGGACGAGGAGCTGCGGGAGATCCTGCTCGACGAGTTCGGACCCGACGGGCTGCCCTTCCGTACGGCCTTCGGCGACGGCAGCCCGCTGACCGAGGAGGACCTGGCCGCCGTCCAGGCGGCGTACGACGCGGCGACGGTCCGTGAGCCCTGGCAGCCGGGCGATCTGCTGCTGGTCGACAACATCCTCACCGCGCACGGCCGCGACCCGTTCCGCGGCGACCGCCGGATCGCGGTGTCGATGGGCGCGCCGGTCGAACTGGCCGACTGCCGGCCCACCGTGCCTCCGGCCGCCGCGTTCGGCTGACCGGCCGCCGCACGGCCCACCGGACCGCCGGCCCCACCCCCTCACTTCCCTTCACCTCCCTCTCCGCGGGACGCCCCCGCGCGGCACAAGGAGTCTGTTCATGGCTGACCTCCGTCCGGAGCCGGTCGACGCCGTCCGGCGCTTCGCCCGGGTGGTGCGGGACCACCCGGAGCGGATCGCGGTACGGGACGGCGAGGGGTCCCTGACCTTCGCCGAACTCGACCGCCGCACCGCCCGGTTGGCCCGCGCGCTGGCCGCCCGCGGCGTCGGCCGCGGCGCCCGGGTCGGCGTGGCGCTGCCCCGTACGGCCCGGCTCGTCGTGGCGCTGCTGGCGGTGTGGCGGGCGGGTGCCGCGTACGTACCGCTCGATCCGCACTATCCGCGGGAACGGCTCGCGTTCATGGCCCGGGACGCCGGCATCGCGGCACTGCTCGCCGAGCAGGGCACCGCGCTCGGGGCGGCGGCCGGGGCCGTGGTCCTCGATCCGGACGCCCCGGGCGACGCCCCCGCGCCGGAGGGCGGCCTCCCCGTGGATCCGGCGGACAGTACTCCGCTCGACCCCGCCTACCTGATCTACACCTCCGGTTCGACCGGCCGCCCCAAGGGTGTGGAGGCGTCCCGCGGCGGGGTGGCCGCCCTGCTGGCGGGGCTGGAGGAGGCCGGTGCCTACGCGGCCGCGCCCCGGGTGGTCGCCTGGAACGCCAGCGTGTCCTTCGACGCGTCGGTGCAACAGTGGGCACGGGTCTGCCGGGGCGACACCGTGGTCGTACTGACCGAGGAGGACCGCAAGGACCCGGCCCGGCTGGCCGTCGTGCTCGACGCGCACGCGGTCACCGACCTCGATCTCACGCCGTCCCACTGGGAGTTGTTGCGCGGGACGCTGACCGCGCCGCGGACCGACGGGCGGACCCTCCGGCTGTTCATGGGCGGCGAACCGGTGCCGGCACGGACCTGGCGGGAGCTCGCGGAGGCGGCCGGTGCGGGCGGCCCGGAAGCCCTGAACCTCTACGGCCCGACCGAATGCACGGTCGACGCCACGGTCACCTGGATGACCGGCGGCACCCCGCACCTCGGGGACACCCTCCCGGGCGGCCGGCTGTACGTGCTCGACGAGGCGCTGCGCCCGGTGCCCGAGGGCGCCGAGGGCGAGCTGTACGTCGCCGGACCGCGGCTGGCCCACGGCTACGCCGGCCGCCCGGCCCTGACCGCGGAGCGGTTCGTCGCCGATCCGTTCGGCGGACCCGGCGAGCGGATGTACCGCACCGGCGACCGGGTCCGGCGCACCGCCGAGGGCCTCCTCGCCTTCCTGGGCCGGGCCGACCGCCAGATGAAGTTCCGCGGCTTCCGGATCGAGCCGGGCGAGATCGAGCACGCACTGGTCTCGTACGAGGGCGTCGGCAGCGCCGCCGTCGTGGTCCGCGACGACGGTCCGGCCGGTGAGCGGCTGGTGGCGTACGCGGTGCCGTCCGGCGGGGCGGCGCCCGACCCCGGCCGGCTGCGGGACCATCTCGCCTCCATGTTGCCGGACTTCATGGTGCCGTCGGACTGCGTACTGCTCGACGCGCTGCCGCTGACGGCCAACGGGAAGCTGGACGTGGCCGCGCTGCCAGAGCCGCCGGACGGCCCGGGGGCTGACCCGGCGGCCGCCGAGCCGGACGGCCCCTACGAGAAGCTGATCGCCGAGGTCTGGTCGGAGGTGCTGGGCCGGCAACGGGTCGGCGCTGACGACGACTTCTTCGCCCTGGGCGGGCACTCGCTGATGGCGCTGCGGGTCGTGGGGCGGCTCAAGCGGAACCTCGGCGTGGTGATCTCGGTCAAGGAGGTCTACCGGCACCCGCGGCTGCGGGATCTCGCCCAGCACGTACAGCGCCACCACGACGCCTCCGCACCGGCCGGCTGAGCCGCCGCCCCGCCCGTCCGGTACGGCCGGACACCACCGAGCAGCGCTTCCGCTTCCCGAGAAGAGAGACGACCCATGCAGGACACCATCGTGGTCCGCCCCCAGCCGGTCCCGGACGCCGCGCAGCGGCTGGTCTGCCTCGGCTTCTGCGGCGGCGGGGCGGGCTCGTACCTCGCCTGGACCGAGGCGATGCCGCCCGGCACGGAGCTGGCGGCGGTCTGCTATCCGGGACGGGAGGGCCGGTTCGCCGAGGACTGCGCCCGGGACTGGGACGAGCTGGCCGAGGACGCGGTCACCGCGGTGCTGTCCGCCGCCGGCCTGCCCTATGTGCTCTTCGGGCACAGCATGGGCGGCTGGATGGCCTTCGACGTCGCGGCCCGGATCGAGGAGCGCGGCGGGCCGGCCCCGGCGGCGGTCGTGGTGTCCTCGGCCAACGCGCCCAGCCGGGGGCTCACCCCGCAGGACATGTTCCCGGCGCAGCACCAGTCGGACGGTGAACTCATGCACTGGATGCGGGAGTTCGGGCTGCTTCCGGGGCATGTGCTGGGCGACCCGGACCTGTGCGAGATCGCCGTGGAACTGATGCGGGCCGACCTCCGGGTGCGCGACTCCTTCTACCACCGGGCGGGCGCGACGGTGCGGGCACCGCTGCAGGTGCTGACCGGGGCGGTCGACGAGGTGATCGATCCGCAGACGGCGCGGCAGTGGCGGAAGCTGGCGGCCGGCCCGTTCCGCCACGACGAGCTGCCCGGCGGGCACTTCTACACCCCCGAGGTGTGGCAGACCCTGCCGTCCCGGATCGCCGCGCTGGGGAAACCGGCGGCCTGACGGCCCGGGCGGGGGGCGGGGACGGTGGGGGCGGTGGTGCGGGCCTCAGCGCTCGGCCGGTGCGCACTCGCCGGCCCGGACCAGCCGGAGTTCACCGGCCGCGGCGGCCGCGGTGAGGACGAGGGTGAGCAGCACCCCGGCGAGGATCGCGGTGCTGGGCGTGGCCAGCCCCAGCACCACCCCGGAGAGCGAGGCGCTGGCGGCGTATCCGACGCCGACCACCGAGTACATCATCGAGTAGCCCGCGGCCAGGGCACTGGGCGGCAGTACGGCACGCAGCCCGAGCGCCCGGGTCAGCTGCAGCCCGGCCTGCAGCAGCCCGGCCAGGGACAGGGCCGCCGCGATGACGCCGAGCAGCGGGACCACCCCGGCGGCGGCCACACAGGCGGCGACGGCGAGCAGCAGAACCAGGCTCTGGGTGCCGAGGCGGCCGGGCCAGCTGCGCAGCCCGTACAGCAGCGAGCCGGCCGCGGAGGCGAGGGCGTACCCGGCCAGCAGCGGACCGGACCAGCCGACCGCGAGGTGACGCTGTTCCAGCAGGGCGGGCAGGACGAGTTCGGCCAGGGCGAGCAGCGACATGGCCGCGGCGCCCGACACGTAGACCGGCCAGGCCGCGGCGAGGGTGCGGAGCATCGGGACGCCGGCGCGGTCGGCGGGGTCCGATCGCCAGCCGGCCGGCAGCGCCCACAGTCCGGCGGCGGACAGCGCCATCAGGCCGGCCGCCAGCAGCAGCGGGGCGGAGGGGGCCACCCCGAAGGCCAGGGCGCCGGCCGCGGCGGGCGCGGCGGCCCAGACCGCGTACGAGAGGGTGGCCTCCGCGCTGAGTGCCTTGGTGACCAGGCCGGGGTCGACGTGCTCGGTCAGCAGGGTGCGCAGGCCGCCCGGGGACGCGCCCGGGGCGGCCCCGGCGACGAGGGCGAACGCGCCGAGCAGGAGGTCGGGAGCGCCGGGCAGCAGTCCCAGGCCGGCGAACGCCGCGGCGCCCGCGCCGAGTCCGCCCGCGAGGTGGCGCCGGGCCCGGTCGGGCCGCAGTCTCGCCCCGAGCAGCGCGGCGCCGATAACCTCACCCACCACGTAGACGGCCGCGAGTTCGGCGCCCAGCACATATCCGCCGGGCCGTTCCCGGACGACGAAGACGAGCGCCAACGGGGCCATCGCCACCGGCATGCGCGCCGCGGCGGCGACCGCGGCCCAGCTCAGCACGTGCCGGGTCAGGAGCGCGCGATAGGTGTGGGCTGCCATCCCCGGACTGTAGGGCGGGCCGGAAATGGCGGACAAGGCGGAAGGGCGCCGCCCGCTCATAAAGAACCGGTCGGCCGGGCCGTATCGCGAAAGTCTTGCTCCCCCTCGGGGGAACGGCATTACGTTTCTCCATCGCGCCGCCCCGGCACACCGGCCGGCTCTCCCC
Source organism: Streptomyces sp. NRRL S-337 (assembly GCF_000720175.1). GTDB lineage: Bacteria > Actinomycetota > Actinomycetes > Streptomycetales > Streptomycetaceae > Streptomyces > Streptomyces siderophoricus. The sequence goes on along the minus strand of NZ_JOIX01000035.1, from coordinate 27,705 downwards.
CCACCGCCAGGCCCACCGCACCGAGTGCCCCGAGAACTCCTTCAGCTTCCTCCTCCGAGTTGACCACCGATCAGGAGTTACGCATGCTCATACGCCAGACGGTCGTTCACGATGACTTCCGCACCGCCGCGGACATGGCTGCGGATTCCGCCCGGGAATTGACGCTGCTGCGCGAGTCGCGGATCGCCGAACTGGTCGCGCGGGCGGACTGCGCCGGTCCCGCCGAGGTGCCCTGGCACGCCCGGAGTTTTCCGGTGCTCGCGGCGCTCGCCCCGGTCATGACGTCACCGGAAGGCGAAATCACGTATCCGGGCGATCCGATGTGCCTTTATGCGGCGTTGAGTGTTCCGGTCGACAGTGCTTTGCGTTCCGCCCGGCTCGGCGCCGGAGAGGACGTCCCGTTCAGCGACCTCTGCCCCAGCTGGGGAAAGCCACCGTCGAAAGTGCACCGGCTGAGCGCGGAACACGGACTGCCGTCGCAGCGTGCGAGTACCGGGACGTCCGACGCCACGGTCTTCGATCCGCGGGTGTGGGACGCGGAGGCCCGGGCGGAATTGCGGGCCGAACTCCGCCGGCACCGGCCGCGGGTGTTCCTCGTCAGTACGGTCTCCCCCGGTCACCGGTACGCACTGGAAATGGCGCGCATCGTCAAGCAGGAACTGCCGGACTGCCTGGTGGTGTTCGGCGGCCGCCACATGGACGAGACGATGCGGTACGCCCCGGCGAAGCGGTCCGTCATTCTGGAATACAGCTCGACCCTCCAGGCCATCGACGACCGGCGGGCGGAGGCGGTGGTGGACTTCTGCGTCGGCGGAGAGGGGCAGTTCGCCCTCGACCTGCTGATGAAGGCGATCGCCCTGGCCATGGACCTGGACCGGACCCGGGCCACGGTCGGTGAGGTGGTCCGGATCCTGCGACTCTTCGGCGCCGCCGGCATACGGGTGCCGGGCAATTCCCTGGTGTGCGCGCTGGACCTGGACACCGTGCACGCCTTTCCGATAGCTGGCGAAAAGCTCGATCTGGCGGCGCTCCCCTCCCCTTATCAGGGCTTCGCCATCCGGTCCCGTTTCCCGGTCTTTCCCCTGCCGGACGGCTCGCCGGCCCGTACGGCCCATATGACGGTGTCCAACGCCTGCCCGTACCACTGCGATTTCTGTTCCGAATCGGCGCTGGTGGTCGGCGGTCTGAAGCGGTTCCGGGGTTCGCCGGCCGAGACCGCCCTTGAGCGGCTCTGCGAATACGTCAGCTACGGCGCCGAGGCGGTCTTCTTCGACGACTCCATCTTCTGGACCGGTTCCTTCCCCCTGATGCGGGAATTCTGTGCCCTGCTGCACGCGGCCCGTACCGCCGCGGGACCGGAGAAACTGCCCGAGGGCTGCCGGCGGTGGATCGCCGACGAGGGCGACTGGCAGCGGCTGCGGCAGCTGCAGTTCGGCTGCCAGGTCACCGCCGACCTGCTCACCACCCTGCACAAGGAGGACGAGGTGCGCGACCTGCTGGTGGCGCTGCGCGACGCCGGCTGCACCTACCTCTACATGGGCATCGAAAGCATGTCGACGGACGTCATGCAACACGTGCACAAGAACATCCGGCGGATCACCGACTTCCCGTGGAAGGCGAAGGTCCGTACGGCCCTGGAGCGCATCCGGGACGCCGGCATCCCGGTCGGCAGCTCGGTGCTGTTCGGCCTGGAGGGCGAGACCCGCAAGACCATCGAGGAGACCGTCTACGAGGTCGGCCGGCTGGTCGACGACGGGCTGATCATGCTGGCCAGCCCGAACATCCTCACCTACCACCCGGCCACCAGGATCACCCGTGCGCACGGCATGCACGACCGGCTCGACTACCACTCCCCCGACATCGAGAACCGGCCGCCGTACATCTTCTTCGAGGAGGCGTTCCCCGGTGTCGTCTCCCGGCGCCTGACCGAGGACGACATCTGGTTCATCCACGAGCAGACCGCCACCCGCTGGGGCGCCATCCGCAATTCCGCGGAACCCGAGGTCAGGAAGGTCGAGGCGGCCGGCTGAGGGGGTATCGCACCGTGACCGGCCGCCGCTCCCCGTCACCCGTTCGGACGAATGCGGAGACGGACCGGCGCGAGACCCCGCTCGGCCTTGGGGGACGGCGGCCAGGGGCCCGCTCCCGCCGTCCCCGCACCCCCCGGCAGCCGGGCCGACCTGCCGCGCCGCTTCTACGCTGATCGGGATGTCAAGGCCTGTCTCCGCCATTCCTGGAGGTCAGCATGGAGCCCGACTCCACCGTCTGGAACTGTCCCTTCGACTACGCCGAGGCCCTGGAGTTCGATCCGACGCTCAAGCGCCTGCTGACCGAGGAACCGGTCGCCCGCATCCAGCTGCCGCACGGCGAGGGCTGGGCCTGGCTCGTCACGCGCTACGAGGACGTGCGGACCGTGACGACCGACCGGCGCTTCAGCCGCCACGCGGTCGTCGGCCGCGACTTCCCGCGGATGACGCCCGAGCCGATCGTCCAGGACGAGGCGATCAACGTGATGGACCCGCCCGCCAGCAGCCGGCTGCGGAGCCTGGTGTCCAAGGCGTTCGCACCGCGGCACGTCGAGCGGATGCGGGAACGCACCCACCACGTCGTCGACGACCTGCTGAGCCGGATGGCCGGGCACGGTCCACCGGCCGACCTGATGGAGCACCTCGCGGGGCCGCTGCCCCTGATCACGATCTGCGAGGTCCTCGACATCCCCGAGGGCGACCAGGCGCAACTGCGCGCCCACGCCCGGACGATGATGAACCTCCGCGTCGACAACAAGGACAACGCCATCCGGTCCAAGGCCGAGATGCGGGAGTACTTCCGCAAGCTGACCGCCGAGCGGCGCCGGAATCCGGGCGACGACCTGATCAGCGTCCTGGCGACGGCCCGCGACGGGGACGAGATGCTCGGCGAGCAGGAACTCACCGTGATGGCCATGGTCCTGCTCATCACCGGCCAGGACACCACCACCTACGAGATCGCCAACCTCTCCTGCCTGATGCTCTCGCGGCCGGATGTGCTGGCGAGGGTGCGCTCCCGTCCCGATCTGCTGCCGCAGGCGATCCAGGAGATGCTGCGGTTCATCCCGTTCCGCAAGGGCGTGGGCATCCCCCGCGTTGCCCTTGAGGACGTGGAGCTGAGCGGGATCACCATCCGGGCCGGCGACATCGTGCATGTCTCGTATCTGACGGCCAACCGGGACGGCAGCAGGTTCGACCGGCCCGACGAGCTGGACCTCGACCGTGAGGGCCCGAACCACATGACGTTCGGCTGGGGCGGACACCACTGTCTGGGCGCCCCGCTCGCCATCACGGAGCTGGAGGTCGCGCTCGGGTCGCTGCTGAAGCGCTTCCCCGAGCTGGCGCTGGCGAAGCCGCCCAAGGAAATCCGCTGGAACCAGAGTTCCATCTGGCGTTATCCGCTGGAATTGCCGGTGGTGTGGTGAGTCCGGCAGAGGTGCCGACGGGCGCCGGGTACCGGCCGCAACATGCGGAGATCAACCACCCGGCGTACCGTATCTAACTCGAACGGCTCGGCCGCAGAAAGGCCGTTCCGCTTACTCCGAAAACACGGGGAGATCGGGAGAGTTCCTATCGGACGAGTTCATTCTTCGACGACTGGCCCGCTCGCATCCTCCCAAGAGTCCGGACATACCGGCGGCCGGCTGAATTCCTGAAACCGGCGGTCGGTGCGGCTCCACACTGCAGAGCAGGAACTGCACCGGGCGGACCACAGTTCTGCTGCAAGGAGTGCATCCCATGGCGGTACTGTGCAAACCGGCAATAGCCGTCCCCGAATACGTCATCACACGGGACGAAACCCTCGAACTGGCCAAGCGGCTGCACAAGGACCACGCGCAGCTGCGACTGGTACTCCGGCTGATCGAGCACACCGGCGTGCTCACCCGGCGGCTGATCCAGCCGATCGACAAGGTGCTCAAACACCCCGGGCTGGACGCCCGCAGCACCGTCTACGAGCAGGAATCCAAGGCCCGGGTGCCCTCGGTGGTGCGCCAGGCCCTGGACGAGGCGGAACTGGAGCCGCAGCAGATCGACTTGATCATCTACGTCTCCTGCACCGGCTTCATGATGCCGTCCCTCACGGCCTGGCTCATCAACACCATGGGCTTCCGGACGGACACCCGGCAGATGCCGATCGCGCAACTCGGCTGCGCCGCGGGCGGTGCCGCGATCAACCGCGCCCACGATTTCTGCACGGCGTATCCCGACGCCAACGTCCTGGTGGTCGCCTGTGAATTCTGCTCGCTGTGCTACCAGCCCACGGACCTCGGCGTCGGATCGCTGCTGTCGAACGGATTGTTCGGCGACGCGATAGCCGCCGCCGTGGTCCGGGGGCGCGGCGGCACCGGCGTATCCCTGGAGCGCAACGGCTCGTACCTCATTCCGCACACCGAGGACTGGATTTCCTACGCGGTGCGCTCGACGGGATTCCATTTCCAGCTGGACAAGCGGGTACCGGGCACCATGGAACCGCTCGCCCCGGCCCTGCGCGAACTCGCGCAGCAGCACGAATGGGACGCCGGAAAGCTGGACTTCTACCTCGTCCATGCGGGCGGGCCGCGCATTCTGGACGACCTCAGCCGCTTCCTCGACGTCCCGCCGGAAGCCTTCCGCTTCAGCCGTGCCACGCTCACCGAGTACGGCAACATCGCCAGCGCGGTCGTCCTCGACGCCCTGGCCCGGATGTTCGACGAGGGCTGTGCGGGCGACGGTCACCGCGGCCTGCTCGCGGGCTTCGGCCCGGGCATCACGGCCGAGATCGCGCTGGGGAGCTGGACGACGGACTCGTAGTGTCCGGGGCCGCGTCCCGGGACGTGTGCCGGCGCGCATGGAGGATCTCCGCGCTGCGCCGGCACCAGTCCCGGTTCTCCCGCTCGAACGCGAGGCCGCGCAGACAGGTCAGGTAGGGGCCGATCCGTTCGCCGTGGCGCAGGAACTCCGCTTCGTCGCGGTCCCCGCGCATCTGCCGCAACAGCCCGCCGAACAGCTCGATCTTGGCCTCGGCGAACCTCTCCCGCTCCGCCAGCCGCGCGATCAGCACGTCGGCGTCGAGGTGGTCGGCGGCCTGGATCTTGACCAGCAGGTCGTCGCGGATGAAGGAGGGCTTGGCGCTCTCGGCCGCGAACCGCTCCAGCGCGGCGAGCCCGTCCGCGGTGACCCGGAACAGCCGCTTGTTCGGCCGGGCGTCCTGGACCACCTCCCGCCCGGCGACCAGCCCTTCCTTCTCCAGCCGGGTCAGCTCGGTGTACAGCTGCTGGGGCAGCGCGTGCCAGAAGTTCGCCACGCCCAGATCGAAGGCCTTGGCCAGCTGGTAGCCGCTGAGTTCCTCGTCCAGCAGCGCCGCAAGGACGGCATGTCGGAGCGCCATGGGCCGCCTCCTTTCCGTCGCCCTTGCCGGTCACCTCTTCCGGACCGCTCCCGCGCATGATACTCAAGAAAGTGAGTAGTCAGATTCTTGAGTATCAGAACCTTCGAGGACCGCGCACCGCGAGGGCGTCCGCCCTGCTGTCCCGCCAACAAGGAGACCCATGACCACCGCAGACCGCTTCCGTGCCGCCGTCGAGAGCCGCGATCTCCCCGCCCTGGAGGACCTGTTCACCGAGGACATCCGTTTCTACAGCCCGGTGAAGTTCTCCCCCTTCGAGGGCAAACCGCTGGTCATGGGGCTCTTCGGGGTGCTGCTGCGCACGTTCGAGGACTTCCGCTACGTCGGCGCCTTCCGCGGCGAGGCCGAGACCACCGCCGACGGCACCCAGGCCGCCGCGGACGTGCTGCTCTTCCGCGCCACCGTGGGCGGACGGCAGATCCACGGCATCGATCTGCTGCACCTCGACGACGCCACCGGCCGGATCAAGGAGTTCACCGTGATGATCCGGCCCCGCTCCGCCGTGGAGACCCTGAGCGAGGCGGTGTACGCCGGCCTGGTCGCGGACGGCCTGGTGCCGGCGGTGTGAGGCCGACGGCCCGCCGCTCGATCCTGGTGCTGCGTACGGTGGTTACGCCCGGAAGCCCGCCGGGCGCTCCGGCGAGGCCTCGGCCAGCGCCTTGGTGACCGCCTCGACGCCGGCCCGCAGGCCGTAGACGGGGCTGTCGGGCTGCTGGCGCCAGGAATCGTCGATGCCGCCCGCATCCACGGTGTCAAAGCCGAGTTCGTCGATCAGCGCGCGGACCGTCCGCTTCGCGGCCTCGTCGTCCCCGGCCACCGGCACGGCCAGCCGCTCCGGGTCACCCTGGGGGCGCGGCTTGTCGAGGAGGTCCTGGGCGTACGTGCCGTTGAAGGCCTTGATGACCGGGTGGCCGAGGTGCTGTTCGGTCCAGCGGCTCTCCGTCAGTCCCTCGTCCTCGATCGCGGCGATCCTGCCGTCCCGCTCCTTGGGGTAGTAGTTGCCGGTGTCGATCACCGCGAACCCGTCGACGGCCCCGTCGAACAGGCCGGAGGGCAGGTCGGGAACGTTCTTCAGCGGGATCGTGACCACCACGACCTCGGCGCCGCGGGCCGCCTCGGTCACCGGAACCGGGGTGGCGCCGGTCTCCTCGGCCAGCTCCCGCAACGTCTGCGGCCCGCGCGAATTGGCCACGGACACGTCGTGCCCGAGGGCGGTCAGCCGGCGGGTGAGGTTGCCGCCGATGTTGCCCGCGCCGATGATGCCGATCTTCATGGGAGGTCCTCTTCCTGGGATGCCCGCTCCCGGGAGGTCCCGGACGGCGGCGACGAGTGCGTCACCGGGTGCAACACCGCGACGTCCACGGTCATTTCCGGTCCGGACCATTGACCGAAATCTTCCGCGGCCTTCCTCTTTTGGTCACGCCGAAGCCCCCGGTTCCTTACAGCGGAACCGGGGGCTTCGCGCCACGTGTCGTGTGCGCCGTCAGCCGACCCGGGCGGGCACCAGCACCCGTTCGCGTCCCAGGGCGGTGAGGGTGGTGTCCCCGTTCATGGCGAGCTTGCCGCCCGGCCAGAGGGCGATCAGATCGTCCTGACGGGTGCCACCGCCGTAGGCCCCGGCGGTGAGGAGACGGCCGTTGCGCCAGGCGGACTTCGCGGGCCGGAGCTGGTGGTCGCCCTTCAGGCCCTTGGCCGCGACGTTCTCGTAGGCGGTGACCTCGCCGTCCGACCACCGGACGACCAGGTCCTGGTCGCCGGCCGCGGTCCGGAAGTCCCCGGCGGCGAGATCGACGGCGTGCGTCCAGGTCGGGTTCCGCTTGGCGAGCTGCTTCTCGGCGTGCAGCCCCTTGCCGTCGACGTTGGTGTAGAGCGTCACCTCACCGTCGGACCAGCGCACCACCAGGTCGTCCCGGCGCGTGTTGCCGCCGCCGAACCGGCCGGCGGCGAGGCCGTAGGCGTGCGTCCACGTCCCATTGGGCGCCTCCAGCTGGATCTCGTTGCGGAGCTTGTTGGTTTCGTTGACGTCCTGGTAGAGGGTCAGTTTGCCGTTGGCCCAGCGGACGAGCAGATCGTCGGTGGAATTGCCGGTGAAGTCCCCCGCGGTGATGGCCTTGGCCTGCTTCCACAGCTCGTTCTTCTTGGCGAGCGTGATGTCCTTGCCGAAGCCGTACTGCCGGTTGCCGGGGTAGAGGGAGAGCTCACCGTCGGACCAGCGCACGATCAGGTCACCGGTGCCGTTGCGCACCGAGGTGGTGTGGAACCGGCCGCCGGTCAGGGACGTGGCGTGCTGCCAGGTGGAGCCGTCGCCCAGCTGCCCGGCGCTGTCCGGCACCGCGTCGTCGACCGCCTGGCGGTAGAGGCGGAAGACATCGCCGTCGTACTGTGACGAATAGGAGATGTCGGCGGTGGGCCCGCCGGTCTTGTAGCCGCCGATGGAGCCCACGAGGTCGCCCCGGCTCCCGTCGAAGTGCTCCAGGAACGGCCCGCCGCTGACGCCCGAGCGGAATCCGTCGCACCGGATCTCCATGAACCGGCCCTGGAAGGCCGTGGTGTCGTTCGTGCACTGCAGCGGGGTCTTCTGGCCGCCGGGATAGCCGACGAGGGTCACGTCCTTGCGCGCCAGCTGCGTCGCCGAGACGGAGGTGAGCCGGTTCCCGCCGCCGACCGCGTCCTCCAGCAACTGCCCCTGGGAGTTGGGTCCGACCCGCACCATGGCGAAGTCCACGTCGTCGCTGGGCGACGAGGTCAGATACCGCCCGTCGATCCAGACCTTGCCCGCCTGCACCGGGAAGAGCCCGTACGGCGTCTCCCCCGCCTCACCCGCCTGCGAGGCCCCGGCGCGATAGCCCGGCACGAACGCCGCGTCGCGGTACGGCTTGTCGCCCGCGAGGCAGTGCGCGGCGGTCAGCACCAGGCTCTTGGTCGGCGACGCCACGGCGCTGGCGCTGCAGAACTGGTTGGGCGTCGCCGATCCTTCGGCGCTGCGGATCAGGAACACCCCGACGGTGGCCACGCCCGCGTCGGCCCGGTGGGTCGGCACCATCGAACGCCGCCCCGCACCCGGGGCGCCCGCCGCGTCCTGGCCCTTTCCGCCGGTCTGCACCGCGTCCATCGGCACGGCGGCGCGGATCCGCTCCGGCGTCCAGTAGTTCTCGGTGGCGCGGGCATCGCGGATCGCCTGCGCCGTCACGGGCGGCGGGGTCGGCGCGGCGTCGGTGGCAGCCGCAGGGGGAACGGGCTGGCTCTCCGTGTCACGAACGGCCAGCGCCGGCACGGCGATCGCAAGGGACACACAAGCTCCGAGCGCGGCGGCCCGCGCCCACGGTATTCGTTTCATGGACCTGTCTAAGGGACGGACGACATCGGTCGTGGAGTCAACTGGCGGCTCCGGGCGCAGAAAAAGAAGCGCCTCCGGGCCGGCGCCCGCATAATCTCATCCCCACGAGCACCCAGGCGAACGGATGACCGAAAGTAGCCCGGGTGTATGCCCGGAGGACACCTGGGAGGTCGACCATCATCACCATCCGCCCCGCCGAGCCGGGCGACGCATCGGCGATAGCCGCCGTTCACCAGGCGTCACGGGCGGCCACCATGCCGTATCTGCCGCCGCAGCGTCGTACGCACGACGAGGTCACGTACTGGATCCGCGAAATCGTGCTGCCGGAGAGCCACACCCTCGTCGCCGTACGGGAGGAGGAGATCGTCGGGTACGCCGCCGTGCGCGGTGAGCTGCTCGATCAGCTCTATCTGCGGCCGGACGTGCGGCGCAGCGGCATCGGCAGCCGGCTGCTCGGTGCGGCGCGGGAGCACTCCCCGGGCGGGCTGACCCTGCATGTCTTCCAACTCAACGCGGAGGCCCGGGCGTTCTACGCGCACCACGGGTTCCGGGTGGTGGGCACCGACGACGGCAGCGGCAACATGGAGAACCTGCCGGCCCTCACCCTCCGCTGGTCACCGGGGCCCGCCGCCCCGTGAGGGGAAGAAGCACAGCAGGTCCGCCGCAGACCAGGGCGCCTTTGCCCCTTTGGGTGGTTTAGGGCGGTTTTTCCGGCTGGGGCGGGGAGCGTGGTCTTCCATGGCGGCGTGAGGGAGGCACCGTCAGGAAGGAACCGCACCGTGCACGAGCTCGTCGCCGCCCTGCTCGATCCGGACGTCACGGCCCGGGAGTTCGCCGCTCTGCCCCTGCCACGGACGTACCGGGCGGTGACCGTGCACCGTGCGGACGCCGCGCTGTTCGCCGGGGTGCCGCACGACGAGCGCGACCCGCGTGCCTCGCTCCACCTCGACGAGGTGCCGGTCCCCGAGCCGGGGCACGCCGAGGTGCTGGTCGCGGTGATGGCCTCGTCGGTCAACCACCACACCCTCGACTCCGCGCTGTTCGAGCCGGAGCCGACGTTCCGCTTCCTGACGGAGTACGCCCGCAGATCACCGGCCGGACGGCGGCACGACCTGCCGTACCACGTCCTGGGGTCGGACCTCTCCGGCGTCGTCCTGCGCACCGGCCCCGGCGTCAGCCACTGCCGGCCCGGTGACGAGGTCGTCGCGCACTGCCTCGTGGTGGAGCTGGACGGCCAGGACGACGCGGCGCGCGGACCGGCGCAGCGCATCTGGGGCTACGAGACCAACTTCGGCGGGCTGGCGGAGCTCGCGCTGGTCAAGGCCACCCAGCTGATGCCCAAGCCAGGGCATCTGACGTGGGAGGAGGCCGCCTGCTGCGGGCTGGTCAACTCCACCGCGTACCGGCAGCTCGTCTCCCACAACGGTGCGGCCATGAAGCAGGGCGACACCGTCCTGATCTGGGGCGCGGCGGGCGGGCTGGGTTCGTTCGCCACGCAGTACGCGCTGGCCGGCGGGGCCACGCCCGTGTGTGTCGTCTCGTCGCCGGAGAAGGCCGCGCTGTGCCACGGGATGGGCGCGGACCTCGTCATCGACCGCACGGCCGAGGACTACCAGTTCTGGAAGGCCCCGGACACCCCGGACCCCGGCGAGTGGCGGCGCTTCGCCCGGCACGTGCGGGACCTCACCGGCGGGGAGGACCCCGACATCGTCTTCGAGCACCCGGGCCGGGACACCTTCGCCGCGTCGGTGTACGCGGTCCGGCGCGGCGGCACCGTGGTCAGCTGTGCCTCCACTACGGGCCCGGCGCACCTCTACGACAACCGCTCGCTGTGGACCGGGCTCAAGCAGATCCTGGGTACGCACTTCGCCAGCTACCGGGAGGCGTGGGAGGCCAACCGGCTCGTCCTCAAGGGCCGTATCCATCCGCCCCTGTCCGTCACCCATCCCCTGGAGGCCACCGCCGAGGCCGTGTCCGCCCTGCGGGCGGGGCGCCACCACGGGAAGGTGGGCATCCGCTGCCTGGCGCCGCGGGACGGTCTGGGGGTCCGCGATCCCGAGCTCCGCGAGGACCTGCTGCCGTGGCTCACCCTCTTCCGGGACGGTTGAGCCCCGGAAGAGGGCCGGCAGGCGGGCGTCAGGCCTCGATGCGTACCACGGCCTCGATTTCGACCGCGATGCCGAAGGGGAGGGCCATCATGCCGACGGCGGAGCGTGCGTGCGAGCCGCGCTCAAAGCCGAAGACGTCGGTGAGGAGGTCGGAGGCGCCCTCCGCGACCACGTGCTGTTCCTGGAAATCGGGGGCGGACTGCACCATCACGAGCAGTTTGACGAATTCCCGTATCCGGTCGAGATCACCGAGTTCGGCATTGAGGGCGGAGAGGATGTTCAGCGTGACGAGCTTGGCGGCCTCCTTGCCCTCGTCGATGGTGAAATCCGCACCCAGGCGTCCCCGGTATTTCACCGAGCCGTCCGGATTCAGCGGGCCGTGACCGGAGACGAAGACGAGATCGCCGACCGTCTTCGTCGGCACGTAATTCGCCAGCTTCGGCAGCAGCGGCGGCAGCGTCAGTCCGAGTTCTTCCAGACGGCGTGAGACCTGACCCATTGCTTCTTTCCCCTCAATCTTGCGTACGTGAATACGTGGTCCCGCGTAGGTGAACGCGTGGTGGTCATTCGTCGGTCGGTGTCGCGGAGGCCACCGGTGCGGCCGGCGGGGCCGCCGATGGTGACGTGGGTGCGGTGGCGGAACGGGCCGTGACGGCCCGCAGGCAGTGGAACGCGGTCAGTCCGGTCAGCGCGAGGACCGCCACCAGGATCGCGAACGACCTGATGTCCGGCGGAATCTTGCTGACGACCAGGGACGAGAAGCTGCCGCCCGCCATCTGGACCGCCCCCAGCAGTCCGGAGGCGGCACCGGCCATGGCGGGGAAGGAGGTCACCCCGCCCGCCACGGACATCGGGAACAGGAAGCCGTTGCCGATGGTCACGGCCGTCATCAGCACCAGCAGCGGCCAGGGGGTCTGCGGATCGGTCAGCCCCACCGCCAGCAGCACCAGGGCGCCGCTGGAGAAGATCAGATGGCCCCGGACCAGCAGCCGGTCGATGGAGTGGCGCTTGACCAGGCGGCGCGAGACGAGATTGCCGGTGATGTACGCGGCGGCGATGCTGATGTAGCAGTAGCCGTTGATCTCGGTGCTCATGCCCAGGCGCTGGAAGATCACCGGTGAGGCGACCAGATAGCCGGTGTAAACGGCGTACCCCACCCCGAGGTTGAGGCCGTAGCCCCAGAATTTGCCGCTCAGCAGCAGCCGGCGGTAGTTCCCCACCGTCGTGCGCAGCCGCCGTGCCCGGCGTTCCGCGGGCAGCGACTCGGGCACCCGGAGGACCACGGCGACCACGGTGACCAGGGCGATCAGCGCGGTCAGGAAGAAGGGCGCGCGCCAGGAGAGGTAGGTGGTCAGATAGCCGCCCATGAGCGGGGAGATGGCCGGTGAGGCGCCGACCACCGGCATGATCGTGGTGAAGACGCGGGCCGCGGTCTGCTGGCCGTAGAGGTCGCCGACGATGGCCCGGGCGAGGACGAGCCCGGCGCCCGCACCGAGGGCCTGGAGCAGCCGCGTGGTGGCGAAGACCGCGATGTTCGGGGAGAGGGCGCAGCCGAGCGAGGCCACCGCGTACAGCGTGAAGCCGCCGATGACGAGCCGCCGGCGGCCGATCGCGTCGGACCAGGGGCCGTAGAGGAGTTGGGCGACGAGCAGGCCGACCAGGTACGGGCTGAAGGTCGCCTGGACCGCGGAGACGGAGGTGCCCAGGGCGTGGGCGGTCTGCGCCAGGCCGGGGAGGTTGATATCGGAGGACATCAGGCCGCCCACGCTCAAGGAGATGAGCACCGCGAGAAGTAAGGGCGGGACTTTGGCTTCCGTGGTCTGCATGCATGCCCTTCCGGACGCGGAATGCGCCCCCTGGGCCCGCCGCCTCGATTCCGTGGCGGTGGCCGGCGGTTCGACGTTCGGATCTGAATCCTAGTGATCGCGTGGGGGCGTAAACAGGCTCCTCTCGGACCGTTCCCCCTGCTCCGATGGGCGCTGGAATGCGGTACCAACAGCGGCAAGTGCCCTCATTTCACCTCTTGATGTCTTACCGGCAGTAGCTTCAGGCCATGCGCACCTTCATCGTCGATGCGTTCACCGACCGGCCGTTCGCCGGTAATCCCGCCGGTGTCTGTCTGCTGGAGAAGCCGGCCGAGGTGGCCTGGATGCAGCAGGTCGCCGCCGAACTCAATTTGTCGGAAACCGCTTTCGTGCACCGCGTGGGAGAGAACTCCTACGGGCTGCGGTGGTTCACGCCGACGGTGGAGGTGGACCTCTGCGGACACGCCACCCTCGCCACCGCCCATGTGCTCCACACGACCAGGGACGCGGCCCAGGACGCGACCCTGCGCTTCGAGACGCTGAGCGGGGTGCTCACCGCCCGGCGGCACGGCCGCGGTGACATCACCCTGGACTTCCCGGCGGACCCGCCGGCCGCCGAGCCGGTGCCGTTGGGGCTGGCCAAGGCGCTGGGAACCGACCCGGTGTGGACCGGCCGGGCCCGGCACGATCTGCTGGTGGAACTGGCGGAGGCCGCCGCGGTGCGGGACCTGGCCCCGGACATCGTCGCGCTGGCCGCCTTCAGCGGCCGGGCGGTCATCGTGACCGCGGCCGCCCCGGCGGGTGCCGATCACGACTTCGTCTCCCGGGTCTTCGCCCCGGCCGCGGGCATACCCGAGGACCCCGTCACCGGCGCCGCCCACTGCGTACTGGCGCCCTTCTGGGCCCAACGGCTCGGCCGGACCGAGCTGACCGGTCTCCAACTCTCCCCGCGCGGCGGCCGGGTGGGCGTCGAGCTGCGCGGTGACCGGGTGACCCTGCTGGGTCAGGCGGTGACGGTGTTCAACGGGGAGCTGAGCCCGGTGGGAAGCTGACGCCACACGGCGGCCGGCACAGGACGAGCGCCCCGCTTCCCGGTACGGCCGGGGAGCGGGGCGCAGGAACGAACAGCAACGACGACAACAACGACCGGAGGGTCCTCAGGGGCGGATGAGCACCTTGAGGGCCTCGCGTCCGGCCATGGCCTTGTAGCCGTCCGGGACGCCGTCCAGCCCGACCGTGCGGTCGAAGATCGCGGACGCGTCGAGACGTCCGGACAGCACGTCGGGGAGGAGCTCGGGGGCGTGGGCCCGGGCCGGGGCGACGCCGCCGGCGAGGGTGACGTTGCGGCGGTAGAAGCGCCGTACGTCGACGCCGTCGCCGTCCTGGGGCACACCGACGTAGCCGACGGCACCGCCGGGGCGGGCCATGTCCAGGGCGTCCCGCAGGGCCGCGCCGGTCCCGACGCACTCCAGCACCGCATGCGCCCCGTGGCCGCCGGTCAGCTCCTTGACCCGCTCGACGGCCTCCGTGCCGCGCTCCGGCACCACCTCCACGGCGCCGAACCGCCGCGCGAGGTCCGTCCGCGCGGTGTGCCGGCCGAGGACGATGATGCGCTCCGCGCCCAGCCGGGCCGCGGCCAGCACACCGCACAGCCCGACCGCGCCGTCCCCCACCACGGCGACGGTCCGGCCGGGGCCGGCCTGCGCGGCGCGGGCCGCGTGGTGCCCCGTGCACAGCACGTCGGACAGGGCGAGCACCGCCGGCACCCGAGGGTCGTCCGGTTCCATGGGGAGCGGGAGGAGGGTGCCGTCGGCCTGGGGGACGCGGACCGCCTCGCCCTGACCGCCGTCCAGCTCCCCGCCCCAGAACCCGCCGTTCAGGCAGGAGTTGGGCAGCCCGTCCCGGCAGAACTCGCAGGTGCCGTCGGACCACTTGAAGGGCGCGAGGACGAGGTCTCCGCGGCGTACGGAGGTGACCTCGGCGCCGGTCTCCTCGACCACGCCGATGAATTCATGGCCGAGCCGCACCCCGTCCGGGTTCGGCGGCATCTTCCCGTAGCGCCACAGGTCGCTGCCGCAGATCGCGGCGTGGGTGACCCGCACCACGGCGTCGGTCGGCCGGTCGATCCGGGCGTCGGGCACCTCCTTCACCTGGACGTCCCCTGCCCCGAACATCACTGCTGCCCGCACGGTCGTACTCCTGGATTCGCTCGACGAGGGCCGGTCCGGCCCGGTACGGCTCGGGGATCACGCGCGGCGCGTCAGGTGTGGACGGTCCACTCGCGGCGCCGGAGTTCGGCCGTGAGTGTGCCGGCCGAACCGTCCGCCACCAGGAGTTCCGCCAGTCCGGCGGAGCCGTCCGTGGCGTGCTCCAGGTGGACGTCCTCGATGTTCGCCCCCACCGCCGATGCGGCGGAGAGCAGTCGGGCCAGCTCACCCGCCCGGTCACGCAGGACCACCCGAACCGATGCGTACGCTACGGCAGTTCCGCCGGGCTTGCCGGGGATCCGGGCATATCCCGTGTTGCCCCGTTCGAGCAGACCGGTCAGCTCCGCGGGGTCCGGGCCGCGCAGCGCGCGGCGCACGGTGTCCAGGTCGCCGGCGAGCCCGTCCAGCACGGCCGCCACGGCCTCCGCGTTGGTCGTGAGGATGTCCGTCCACAGTCCGGCGTCGCCCGCGGCGATCCGGGTGACGTCGCGCAGCCCCTGGCCGGCGAGCCGCAGCGCCACCTCTTCCCCGTCGTCCAACCGGGCCGCCATCAAGGTGGCGAGGAGGTGCGGGACATGGGAGATGAGCGCGACGGCGTGGTCATGGGCCTCGGCATCGAGGACGACCGGCACCGCGCCGCACAGCCGGACCAGTTCCAGCGCCCGCCCCAGAACGGCCGGTTCGGTCGCCGGGTCGGGCGTGAGCACCCACGGCCGGCCCTCGAACAGCTCGGCCCGGGCCGCCAGCGGACCCGAGCGTTCCCGCCCGGCCATGGGGTGGCCGCCGACGAAGGAGCCCAGGTCACCGCCGCGGGCCGCGATCCCGTCGAGCGGCGGGCCCTTCACGCTGGCGACATCGGTGTACGCCCGCGCCAGACCGTTCTTCTGGTGCTCCTCCAGGACGCCGGCCACGCTCCCGGGCGGTACCGCGAGCACCGCGAGGTCCACCTGACCGGGCGGTGCACCGGCCGTCCCGGCGCCCAGTGCGGCGGCGGTGCGGGCCGCGTCGCGGTCCCGGTCGATCAGGTGGGTGGTGATGCCCCGCGCCGCCAGGGCGAGGGCGACGGAGGTGCCGATGAGCCCGGTGCCGACGACGGCGACGGTGCGCAGTGCGTTCGCGGTCATCCAGCGCCCTGGGTGATCCGCTGGATGATGTGCGCGGCCAGCCGGCGCACCCCCTCCTCGATCCGCTCGGGCGTCAGGTAACTGGCCGAAAGCCGCAGTTGGCGCTCTCCGCCGTCGCCCAGGTAGAAGTAGCTCATCGGGGTCCAGATGACGCCGTGGTCGCGGGCCGATTCCTCCAGGAAGGCGTTGTCGACGGCGAACGGCAGGGTCAGGACGAGGAAGAACCCGCCGTCCGGCACGTTCCACCGCACCTCCCACCGGTCCTGCGGCAGATGGCGGGCGAGGGCGGCCAGCAGCGCGTCCATGGTGCCGCGGTAGAACTCGATGAGGTCCTTGTTGGCGTCGCGCAGCCGGCACCCGTGCGTCAGGAGCATGCCCCCGATGGCCGCCTGGGCGATCGCCGGGGTGTTCACCGTGACCATGCTCTTGATCTTCGACAGTTCGTCGGCGAGCAGGGTGCGCTCGCCGTTCTCGCCGATGACCGGCTGATCGGCGATGACGTAGCCGACGCGGGCACCCGGGAAGCAGGTCTTGACGAAGGAGCCGAAGTAGATCACCCGGTGCCGGGTGTCCAGGGACTTCAGGGTGGGCCGCTGCTCCCCGGTACGGCTGAAGAACCCGTACGGGTTGTCCTCCAGCAGCAACAGGTCCTCCTCCGCGGCGAGATCGAGCAGCGCGCGCCGCTTCCCGGTGGGCATCGACGCCCCGGAGGGGTTGGCGAAGTCGGGGATCACGTACACCGCACGCGGCCGCTTGCCGCGGGCGCGGAGCTCCCGGACGGTGGCGCGCAGCGCGTCGAGGTCCAGTCCGGTGCCGTCCTCGGGTACCGGCACGGTCGCGGCGTCCAGCACCCGCGCGGCGCCCGTGATGCCGACGTAGCCGGGGTCGGTGACCAGCAGGACGTCGTCCGGCCCGGCGATCAGCGCCCGCAGGACCAGGAGCATCGCCTCCTGGCAGCCGACGGTGACCACGACGGCCGACGGGTCGGTGTGGATGCCCTCGTCGTGGGCGATCGTCCGGGCCACCAGCTCGTGGATCTGGCCGTTGGTGCGCCCGTACTGGAACAGCGCGGTGCGCACCTCTTCGGGTGAGCGGCCGAGGTCCTGCTCCAGGTGGCGCGTGTAGGTGTCGAGGTAGCCGCCGATCCGGTCCACCTCGAAGAACCCGTCGTAGGGGCGGCCCGGACCGAACGAGATCGCCTCGGGGTACCGCAGCGTGACCTCGTTGAGGAAGTTCATCACGTCGAGCAGCGGGTCCGAGAGGGACGAGTGCAGATCGGCCGGCCTGAGCTCGGCGTCCGGTCCGGGCCGCGGCATTACGCCTGCTCCTGCCAGAGCACCGGGCAGAAGTCCGGGTCCGTGTAGTCGGGGTTGCCGCCCGCGTCCTTGCGGACGAGGACGTCGTTGTTGTAGACGACCCGCTCGCCGGTGGAGATCTCGAACGGCCGCCACTGGTTCGTCCGGTCCTGGAGGTGGAACGAGATCGCCCGGCGCGGGCGGTCGCTGCGGTTCAGCCCGCTGCCGTGGTAGGTGCGGCAGTGGTGGAAGCTGATGTGCCCCTTCGGGATGACGACGGGCACCTTGCGGACCGAGACGTTGTTGAAGGCGGCGTTCTCTTCCAGCATCTCGTCCAGCTCGGAACGGTCCCGCTCGGCGAAGTGCTTGGTGGTCGCGTCGTTGCCGCCGATCTCCTTCCACCGGTGGCTGCCGTCGACCATGGTGATGGTGCCCATCTCCTCGTCACAGTCGTGGAAGGGGATGAAGGCGGTCAGCATCTCGTCGGAGGTGCAGGTCTGCCAGTAGTGGCGGTCGAAGTGCCAGGGCACGATGTTGCCCTCGTCCTCGGGCCGCGGCGGCTTGTAGATCAGGGTGCTGTTCCACAGCCGTATCTGGCTGGTCTCCGCGATGCGCGCGGCGACCGCCCCGATGAGCGGCTTGGACAGGATGCTCCGGATCGTGTCGTCCTCGTAGAAGATGTAGTCGTTGTGCCGGTGGACGTCGCCCTTCTCCGGCTCCCAGTACGCCAGCCGCGGCGGCCGGACCGGGAGGGTCCGGTCCCGGTGACCGGCGTAGAAGCGCTCACTGGCCGCCACGAGCGTGTCGACCTCGTCGTCGGTCAGCAGCTTCTTCGACAGGTACCAGCCGTGCTCCTGGTAGAACAGCACGTCGTCGTCGGTGGGCAGCAACGCCCGGTCGTGGTCGCTGAGCTGGAACGGCTCGGTGGTCATCATGGTCCTTTCCGAAGATCCGGGTCCTCGTACGATGCGTTCGGTGCCGCCGCGGCCGGGCCGCGGGCCAGCAGCGCCGGGTCGAGGGCGGCGAGGGAGGGGCGGCCGGCCAGCGCCATGGCGTCCTCCAGTTCGTCCCGCAGCAGGGTGAGCACCTCGCGCGCCCCGGCCTCGCCGCCGGCGGCCAGTCCCCACAGCACGGGTCTGCCGACGAAGACCGTCCGCGCGCCCAGCGCCAGCGCCTTCAGCACGTCGGTCCCGTGGCGGATGCCGCCGTCGAGGAACACCGGGCAGCGGCCGTCGACCGCCGCCACGACCTCCGGCAGCGCGTCCAACGTGGCGACGGCGCCGTCGAGTTGGCGTCCGCCGTGGTTGGACACCACGATCCCGTCGATGCCGATCCCGGCGGCGCGGGCCGCGTCCTCGGCGGTGAGGACGCCCTTGAGGAGGAGCGGCAGCCGCGTCTGCTCGCGCAACCGGTCCAGATCGGACCAGCTCAGCGAGGGGTCGATGAAGGCGTCGGCGTGCCGGGCCAGGGCGGAGCTGCCGTCCTGCCGGTCGTGCAGGAAGCCGGTGACCTCGCCGTCCAGGTTGCGGGCGACGACGCCCGGGGGCAGGTGGAAGCCGTGCCGCACCTCGCGCAGCCGTCTGCCGAGCCGCGGGGTGTCCACGGTGAGCACCAGCGCGCGGAACCCGGCGGCCTCCGCGCGCCGCACCACCGTGCGCAACACGTCCCGCCGGTGCAGCCAGTAGAGCTGCAGCCAGAGCGGTCCGGTGGCCTGTGCGGCGAGGTCCTCGAAGGTCCGGCTGGCGAAGATGCTGACGATGGTCGGGATCCGCAGCCCGGGCGCCCCGGCCGCCCGCACCGTGGCCACTTCCCCTTCGTCGCAGGCGAGTTGGTGGTAGGCCATCGGCGCGATGCCGAGCGGCGCGCCGACCGGGTCCCCCAGCACCGTGGCCGACAGGTCACACCGGGAGACGTCGGCCAGCACCCGGGGCCGGAGGCGGAGCCGGCGGTACGCGGCGCGGTTGGCCCGAACGGTGCTCTCCGTACCGGCTCCGCCCTGGATGTAGTGCCACGTGGCAGGGGGCAGCCGGTTCTTGGCGAGCGCGGCGTACCCGCCGACGGTCAGCGGCCGGGGGGCGGGATCGGCGTCGGTCATGGAGCGCCGGTGAGGGCCTGGGCCCGCTCGACGGCCTCGTAGAGCCCCTTGATGTTGCCGCTGCCGAAGGTCTGCGCGCCGCGCCGCTCGATGAGTTCGAGGAAGAACGTGCCCCGGGCGTGCGGCGAGCGGGTGAAGATCTGGTACAGCAGCCCCCAGTCGTCGCGGTCGGCGAGCACGCACAAGTCGCGCAGCACCTCCAGATCACCCCCGAGGGAGCCGACCCGGTCCTCCACCGCGTCGTAGTACGTGGCGGGCGTGTGCAGGAATTCCACCCCCTGCGAGGCGATGTGCGGCACGGCGGCGGCGATATCGGAGGTACCGAATGCCAGATGCTGAACGCCGGCGCCGCCGTGCGCGTCGAGGAAGGTGTCGATCTGCCCCGGCTTACGCCGCACATCGGGCTCCAGGAACGTGAAGGTGACGGCCCCGGACGGACTGCGCACCACCTTGGATTCCATCGCCTGGTCGCCGACCTCGATGAATTCCTCGAATGCCTCGTCGAACCCGAGGCCCTTTTCGTAGAAGGCCACGGTCCGGGCGAGTTCGCCGGCCGGAAGGCACACGGCGAAGTGATCGAGCGAATGCAACCGCGGTGCGTCGCCGGCGGCATGGTCGGACAGTGCGCCGGGCTGCGCGCCGGGGCCCGTCGCCTGCAGCCGAGGGTGCGGCAACTGCCCCTCCGCGCCGTACTGCACAAAGGTGTGCACGGTGTCTCCGAAGGCCCTGACCGCGGCGGACACGGCGACCGAACCGTCCTCGTACTCGACCTCGGCCGGCTCCGCCACCACCTCCGCCCCGTGCTCGACGGCCCGCCGGAACGCGCCCTCGGCGTCCCCCGTGCGCAGCGCGACGTTCGCCACTCCGTCACCGTGGCGCGCCACATAGCGGGCCACCGGCCCGTCGGACGTCAGATCGGACGTCATCAGGAGGCGAATGTCCCCCTGCCCGAGAAGAATGGACCTGCGGTCCGCAAGTCCGGTTTCCGGACCGCCTTCGGCAAGCGTGCGGAAGCCGAATGCGGTGCGGTAGTAATAGGCGGCTTGCCGGGCATCCCCGACATGGAATTCGACATGGCTGACGGTGAAGTCGCTCAACGGGTCCCCCGCTGTTTGTATGGCGAGATGCGGCCCGCCGGCCACCTATATCGGGCGGCCGGCCGAACCGAAAGAGCGAAACAAAATTAACCGCTGGTACACACCTGACAGAACACACCTTCGGAGACTTGCGGTTCCTCGATCGTCACCCGCGCATACTCCGATCGTCGCCCGCAGGCCGCGCCGCCCGGCGCCCCCAACACCGCACCCCTCGCCGGCTACTCGAAGATCCCCTGCTGATACGCGTACAGCCCGGCCCGCAGCCGGTCCGGCTGCCCGATCTTCCGCATGGCCTGGGTCAGATGCTTCTTGACGGTGGCCTCCGCCAGGAACAGCTCCGTGGCGATCTCCGCGTTGCTCAGCCCCCGCGCGAGCTTGCCCAGCACCGCCCGTTCCCGCTCGGTCAGGCTGGCCTCGCCCGGACTGGGCCCGTCGATCGCCAGCGTCAGTTCGACCGGCTGCACCTTGGGCGCCGGCAGGAACACCGCACCGCCCAGCGCCACGGTCGTCACCGCCCGGATGATCTGCTCCTCATCGACCGCCGGATCGATACACCCGTGCACGCCCCCCGTGAGGACCTGCGAGACCTCCACACTCGTCTCCGCGGGATGCAGCAGTATCGCCTTCGCCCCCGGCGCCCCGTTCACCGACACCAGCCGCTGCGCGGCCGCCGCGTCCGCGGTCAGCCCTTCCCTCGTACCGACGAGGATGACCTCGGGCTGCTCCTCACGGGACGCCTCGATGGCCTTCTTCGGATTCCCGAAACTACTGACCACCCGCAACTCCGGTGCCGCCGTCAATATCGACCGCAACCCGGCCCGCGTCACCGACTGCTCCGCCACCAACATGACCCGCACCACGGGCCGGGCCGGTAACTCCCCCAACACCCCTGCGGCCCGGTGCCCGTGCCCTTGAACGCCCCCACCGTGCCCCTGACCGCTCACCCACTCTCGGCCGTTTCCCTGCGCCTGGCCGTTCACCTGCGATAACTGCGCTGCCTCCAGCACCGTGATCCCCCGTTCCTCCAGAGAACGTCTCTCGCCTCAGAACAATGTCGTCGAGCCGGTCAAACAGGACTGTAAGCCCGAATCACCTCCGATCCTTGGGCTCCCTGTTCACCATTGAGCAAAAAAACGACCGGTGCGTCGGTGCTTACGGGGAGCTATAGGGGGAGGTCAGGAGGGTGGTTGCCCGAGTCATCAATGTGCCCTGCAGAACAGGGGAGTCGGGAGGAGTCAGGGCCGTTATTCGGAGCCTCCACCATTCCGGTATCGCTGGGCAATGCACCACCAAAACGGTACGGAGCGGCGCCGCATAACCAAGGAATCGCCGACAGGGGACGAAGTCGATGGTCACGGACGGCAGGAACGGCCGCCCCGCCACGGTGTCCGAGAATCGTTCCGCCGCAGACAGGCGGTCTTGCGCCGGCCGTTTCGCGGCTCTGACAGTAAGGGCCTGCGGGGTGGCTGAGGAGCGTGAGGGGGACGATCTCGTGCGGCCTGGCATCGAGGGGATCGACGAACTGCTGCGGGACCGCCTACTGATCATGGTCAACGACCGGTCGGCGATCGACGTGCTCCCGTACGTCCCGGCCCGCACGGGCGGGCTGGTGCTGACCGGCGCTGCCGCACCGGTCAGGTGCCGGGAGATACGCAACGCCCGGCCCGAGATGGTCGTGGTCACGGACCACGGTAGCCACACCGAGCACATCGCCTCCGTCGACGCCCCCTTCGGCCTCAAAACGCGTGGGGGCTGGCGGGAGTTGGACGTCACCGGGCTCAATGAGGTCCTGGACGGCCAGCGCGACAACAGGGCGTCCTATGCGGTCACCCCCACATGCTTCATCGAGGGCGACGAGACGGCAGACCTGCCGGTGCTCAACGCCGTGATCCGTCAGGCGAACCAGCTGCGCCGCCAGGACACGGTGGTGCTGGTGCCGTGCAGCTGGCGCTGGTTACGACGCTCGTGCGTGTCCCACCTCTCCGAGCAGATCCAGGCATGTCGACACCCGGTGGCGCTGATCCTGCAGGCGGACGGTGACCCGCTGGACCGCGTTCAGGCGCCCGAGGGCCTGCGGCAGTTGTGCCGTTCCTGCCCCCGGCTCGTCCTGTGGCGCACGGACCTCGCAGCCTTCGACGCGATGGCCCATGGGGCGCTGGGTGCGGCTGTCGGGGCTTCGGCCGTGCTCCGCCATGGTGTGGCTCCGCGGCCCGGCACCGGGGGTGGCGGCCACAAGCCGTATCCGGTGGTACTGGTCCGGCGCCTGCTCCGTTACCACCGCGTGGCGACGCTCCAGGACTGGTTCGCCCACATCGCTCCGTGGACCTGCGACTGCGCGGTGTGCGGGGGAGCGGCTCTCACCCGCTTCACGGACAGCGACGCCCACACGGTTGCGGCACTCCGGCACACCGTCTGCGAACTCTATGGACTGCATGAGGAGTTGGACGCCACCCTGCCCGGCGACGAGCGCATCGGCTGGTGGCGTCAGCAGCTCGCGGACGCCTGGGAGTACCACCGCCTGTTGGCGTCCCAGACGGATACGGAGGTCGCCTTCCCCAAGGTGCTTCAGTCCTGGCGCCGCCCCTGTCCGCCCGCGCTGCCCATGGTGGGGAGGCGCCGGGCTCAGGACAGGTCCCGGCCGAGTTGACGCCAAGCCTGCTCGTGGAAGAGCCACTGAGCGGCGGAGTGACGCCGGGGACGATAGGGCGCGGGCTCCAGAAGCCAGCGCAGGCCCGCAGGCCCCTGGGTGGCGACGCCGACTCCGTAGAAGCGGGCCTTCAGAAGGAGCAGGTCCGTCTCGGGGTCATCAGGCGGTTCAGGCATGCGCCGCCCTGGTTCTGGCCCGGGGTGCGTGATGACGACCCCGCGGGCGCAGAACGGCGCGAACTGTGAGGCGTCCCGGACCGCGGAGTCCCATGCGCGGGGCGAGATACCTTGCGGCCCGTGGACGAGGACCAGCTCGACGCGGGCAGCGGGCACGACCCGCCGTACGGCGATGCCCGGCCCGTCCGCGAGGTCCACGACCCCGGGCGGTGCGGTGCGCAGCGTTCGCAGAGCATGCGCGTCAAGGAAGGACAGCGGTACGGGGCAGTCCACGGGCAGGTCGTGCAGGACGGTGAGCAGCGCCCGGCTGTCGACGGCCCCGAGACCGGACGCGGAGCGGCGGCGGGCCTCGTCGGCGAACACGGTGGTAACGGCCTGCACCTGCTGGCCACGCAGCCTCAGCCCGACGAATGCCTGCTCGGCCAGCAGCATCTCTGGTGTCCTTGTTCCGGTCGCTCGGGGGCGGTCTGTGGGGCGGCCCGTGGTGAAGGCGGGGCCCGTTCGCCTTGGTTGTCTATCAGCCCCGCCCGCTCCGGGCACATCGTTGGACGGAATGTGGCCGCCCGGCCGTCGCGGGTGCCCCGGCAGGTTCACCTCCTGCCGGGCACCGGGCCATCCGCAGGTCCGGTCGATGACGCCCGGCGTGCTCGGCCGGTGACGGCAGCGCTGCCGGTCTGGTGACCGGGGAAGCGAAGAGCCCGACCGCCACGGCGGCGGAGCCGAACGCCGCGACGGTCAGGGCGCCGCTGCCGCCGAGCGCGCCGGTCAGGAGCCCGGCGGCCAGGCCACCGAGCGCGCCGCCGCCGAACAGCAGTGTCCGGAAAGCCGCTGCCCTCTCCACGCACTTGAGGGAGCGCTGCGCGGTACTGGCAGAACCCGCTGGCGCGCGAACTACCGAGCTGAACGCCCACCCGGATGCCGGCAGACGGCCTGCACGCGAGCACCCGCTGCTTCCCGGCCGAACAACCGGAAGCCTGCCTGAGGCTCGGTTTCGAGGCCGCGGAAAACCTCACCGACCTGTCCGAGGGCGTCCGCCGCCTCGGCGCGGCGGCACGGTGTCCGGTGGGGGTGAGGGGCGGCGCGTTGTGGGTACCTGGCAATGCGCTGATCAGAGGGGGCTATGGGGTGGTTCCAGGGTGACGGCGCGCTGTGTTCTTCGCATTGCCCAGACGCACCCTGGCAAGGTCCGGCAGGATCGGGGGTGCTTCGTCAGACATGACCGAAGGGTGCGATCCGTTTGAACATGTCCACACTTCAGAAGGCCCGCCGACTGGTCGCCCTCCTGGCATCGGAAGACCCCGAAATGACGGCGGTCGAGTTACTTCAGCGCATCGACGAGCTGGTCAAAGACCTCCACTCAGTCACACAACAGTCGACTTGCCGGAACTGCCACAAACCTATTGAGCGAGTTCCGGGCGAGGACAGCTGGGTGCATTGCAACCTGGATCGCAACCGGGGCTGCCGGGCCGCATCCTTCGACAACGATGCTGAGCCTGCCTGGGATGACTCCCTGTCCCGGTCTTGGAAGGCCCAACCCCAGCCCTGACAGCTCTCCGGAACTCCGCGACTTGAGCAAGCGGTGCCCCAACGGCTGAGAAGCGGTGGAGCGGCGTCCGTCAGGTAGCCCACGCCTCAGGACGTGAGACCGATCCGCAACTGGGAGGGCTGCACAAGCCCTCTCACCCTTCACCTCCTCACTCTCCAGGAGACCGACGTGAGTGGCCAACCCTCGCTTCCCACTCCCAGGTCCGCCTCAGCACAGGCGATGACCGCGTCTGAGATCGACGAAGCCTTGTCCACCCTGGCACGCTGCTCGGCTGTCCTCCTCAAGGAGTCGCAAGCTGAGCAGCAACGCGTGGAGGAGTTGAACGAGCGAAGCGAAACCAGCATCCAGCAGCACGCCGAAGGCCGGGGATCGCCGTACGACGCGGAGTACGCGCTCCTCTCTGTCCGTCTGAGGCTGGCCATCCAGTGCGCGAAGGCGCACCGCGACGCCGCACATGAATTCGTCTGCTGGTGGATGGACGCAGCCGTGACGGCGTGGAACTCCGCGGTCCACGGGACACCCATGCCATATACGCGGCTGGGCGCGGCCGCACCAGACACCCTGATGCTCGATGAGGACCTGGCGGTCCTGCCTCGCGTGGATGAGCAGACGCGAAAGCTACTGGAGCTGGGCTCCTTCCTGGGCGCACCCCAACCAAGCACGGCCCCCGGGACCGACGACGGCCTCTCCACCATGATCACCGATCTGGCAGCCTGTTCCGGCGTGTCCATTCAGCGAAGTGGGACAGACGCTATCGAGGTGGTGGACGACGACGATCCGGAGGCGCGGCGCCGTCGCCTCTGGGGAGACTGCTGGCTTGAGCTCCGCATTCCGACGCTTCCCGCCGGTGGCGAACTCGATGCCCTCCTCGGCCGCGCCCCCCGCGAAACCGCGGACCGCCTGCTGAACGCGGCCCGGGCAGTCGTCAGTGCGGCCATGGCCAGCCTGCGTATGTCCGAGTTGGAAGACACGGGGACGCCCTGGACACCTGCCGAAATGGACGAGTACGACCAGCTCTCCGCTCAGCACGACCGTCTGACGCAACTCCTCGCCAACTACGCGCAAGCCGTCACCGAGAGCCTGGCGGATATGCGGGCCTAGAACTCCAGCAGCCGCGCCCTCAGCCTGCAGAACGTCCTGGTGAAGACCTTCCACAGCCGGGCAGTTGAACATGCCGAAGGCAGCGTCGGCGCTCCGGCCGCTGTCGTAACGTAGGCGCACGATCACCACGGGATCTGGGGGGGGATCCATGGAACCGAGAAGCGCTGCCGCCGCCGGCAAAGACTTCCCGTACACACTGGGCACCACCTGTTACATCGAGGTCCATAAGGACGGCAGAGTCACCCAGGGCGCGAGAACTGACGCCTATCAACGGGCGCTCGCCGGTGAATCCCGCCTTTTCGCTGTCTGGCCCGGGCAATGGCGAAGCGACCTCTTCGCCATTGACGATCTGGACGAATTCGCCCGCGCACATGGCATCGTCCATGATGAAGGGCGAACTGGCCTCGCTGACCACGTCCACGACGTGGAATGGGCTTTGACGGCCCGCGAGTCGAATCCTCGCAGCCAGTACGTCAGCATCGACCTACGCCTCGCCTGTGGATGTTCCGTCAACGCCCGCCGCACCTTCGCTGCGCAGATGAGGGAGCAGCGAGGTTGGGACATGGCAGTCACCGGTGGCTGGGGCCGCCAGACGGATGAGAACGGCACCACGTACACGTTCCGTGTCCGCCGTCGAAGCCTCAGTTCTTGAGCGACCTGAGCCGCGGACGTGCTTCAGGGACAGCCAGGCGGACGGAGAAGGCGATTGCTGACGGGCGAAACATGGCGCGAACTGCTGGCCCAGGGGGTGCCTCGCACCTTTCCTGGACGCAGCGTGATGCTGAGACAGGGTTCCTCAGGGACGTACCTGCTCGCTCTCACCGAAGGGCTCGCCAAGGTCGTGTGTCGGCAACCGGGCGGAATGGTGACCTGGCTGGCCTTTCGAGGGCCGGGCGACCTGCTCGGAGAGGTGTCCGTTTTCAACGGCACTCCGCGCACGGCGGAAGTGGTGGCGCTTACCCCCTGCACGGCTGTCGTTCTGGAGGCGGAACGGTTCCGCCGTTTCATCGATCAGCGTGGGCTCATCATGGACTTGATGCGCCAAGCCCTTTTCCGACTACGGGAGTCCGACGCACATCGCGCTGAACTGCTGACCTTCCCGTTGGTCGTCCGGCTGGCACGGGCCCTTCTACGGCTGGCCGAACTCACTTCGCCCGGGCAGGAATCGGATGTCGTTCGGCTGACCGGCCTGAGCCAGGAGGAGATCGCCCAGGCGACCGGAGTGCAGCAGAACTCCGCCCGGCGTCCTTCCGTCCCCGAAGAGAGTAATAGGGGCAGGGGCGACGGCTACGTGACGCACTCTGCCGACTGACGCGACTTCAAGAGGCCGCCGCAGTAGCCGCGGTATCTACTGCGGCACCACCCCGACGTACCACCGGCGCGTCCTGTCGGGGCGCTCTTGCCGTCTTGTGTCCAGCCCGCTCCCGCAGAGGGCTTTCTGCGGGACAGAGGGAATCTGGCAGGGCGGTGTAGCAGCGGCATAAGCAACGGAGACGAACCCGAGCGGCGGCGCGGCCGCCACCCTGCGCCCTCAGGCCCCCTCTACCGACCCAGAATTCCTATCCGTCCGCCCCTCTGACGCCTCGACAGATGAACCCGTAGAGCCGGCGCAGACGACCAGCACATGGAAGGGTGCGAACGGCCCCTGAACGCAGGAAAGCCCCGCACCATACGGTGCGGGGCTTTCCCACAAAGATTGTTCGGCGGCGTCCTACTCTCCCACAGGGTCCCCCCTGCAGTACCATCGGCGCTGAA
>NZ_JOIX01000034.1 GCF_000720175.1 Streptomyces sp. NRRL S-337 | reverse complement strand
CGACCTCCGCAACAACGGCCACGGCTCCCAAGCCGTCATCGTCACCCAGGACAACAACGGCCGCGCCCACGCCTGGAACGTCGTCAACCACAACGGCAACATCACCTACGTCGACGCCCAAACCGGCAAAACCAGCAACAAACCCCTCCACGACGGCACCAACGGCGTCCACGCCATCCCCCTCGACGCCGACCGCCGCCCCACCGCCCCCACACCGACCGAGCACCACACCGGTGACCACGACCGCCCCACCGACCACGGCCGGCGGCCCGCCGCCGAACCCGCCGGCGCCGGCGAGAAGCGCAAACACCCCGGCGAAGCATCCGACATCGAGCGCGACGACCAGCGGCATCCGGTGCACGGCGAGCGGCCCGGCACCCACCAGGACGGCCTGCCGCCGGACGACGCCCAGGACCGGCTCCGGGCGAACGAGAACACCCCGGTCCACCAGATCCAGCACGATGTCCTGGACCAACAGATGCGGGACTGGGCCAACGACGGAAGCCTCGCCCGCGTCCTGCAGGCCGCGGCCGGGGACCAGCCCGGCGCGGACGGCCCGGTGCGGCTCAACGCCAACCAACTGGCCGAGCACCTGAACGGGTTCAACGACCTGAACCGCGGTGAGCGGATGGCCGTGGTCGCCACCCTCGGCCGGCTCAGCCACAGCTTCCACCAGGAATACGGCGTCCACTCGAACCCGGTGAACGACGGGAAGAGCTCGGCCGGTGCCGAACTGCACGAGCGGGCCGCCGCCAACAGGATGAACGCGCTGCTCCGCAACGTCGACAACCCCAGTGAAAACATCGGCAAACACGGTCCGGACCCGACCGGCCGGAATTACGCGGTCATCGAGGTGCACGGCCCCAATGGCGTCGAATACGTCGTGGATTCCTCGCACCCGAAGCACGGGGACGAACCCGGAAAACACTCCGAGAAGAACCTCGGTACCTGGCTGAAGGAAGCGAACCGGCTCTCCGGGAACAAGTACACCTTGGCCGGCCTGTATACGGAACGCGAGCCGTGCGGCGACAAGAAGGGCGCACTCGGCAAGCACAACTGTTCCGACTACTTGATCAAACTGGCCAAGGAGCAGGGCGGGGGCCAGCAGGTTCCCGTCTACTACAGCACGGTCTACCGCACGGACGCAGACGTGGTGCAGGAGCGGAACCGGATCCGGCAGGAGGAGATGAAGGCGGCCCGCGAGGAACTGGGCGTACGGAAACTCCCCAAGGAAAGGCTGCGGGAAATCGACGAAGAGGTACGCAGCCGCGTTCCGGATTCACCGGCGATGGTGGAACAGGACCGCCAGTTCGAGGAGCGGATCGACCGCATGCGGAACCTGTGGAGCATCATTGCCACCCAGGTATGACCTCGGCCACCCGAGGTAGGTGCCATGGTGCCGGGCCGTCAGCAGGTCGTCGGCTCGTGGCGGACCGTCAGCACGTCGTCAGCTGGTGAAGGGACATGATGTCGAGCCCCGGGAATTCCTACGAGGACATCCGTGCCGATGACGCCGTCGAGCGGATCCTCCGATGGTGGCGCGACGGGGAGCGGGAGCCGGTCACCGAACTGGTGGGGGCTCCGGAATCCGGCCGGACCGGGGTGCTCCGGCGGGTCCGTGACGCCCTGCCGGCCGCGGTCTGGGTGGACGCCACGGGGCTCACCGCCGAGGAGGTCCTGCAGCGTGTGTTGTCGGCTGCAGGAGTCGAGTCCCCGCCGCACCGCCGTGCGGGATGGCGCGGTGAACTGCGCACGTCGGACCTCGGCGAGCGCCCGGTGTTCCTGGCCAATGCACACCGCGCGGGCCGCACCCGGACCTCCGCCCAGCCGGAGCGCGTGGTCCGCACCCTGGCACGCGACCTGGCGCTCACGGCCCGCACCAAGGTTGTGGTGGAGGCCGATCGGCCGCCCCGGACACCCAGGATCCGGGGCCTGTTGGCGCTGCACCTGCAATCCGGGTCACCGGCCGAGGCTCCACCTGCCTCCGTGCCGCCCGCCGTGGAGGCCCTGGCACTGGCGGAGCTTCCGCGGACCCCGTTGACCGTGTGGCGCGAGCTGGCCGACGCCATCGGCGCCCACCTTCCCTCCGATGACGATGCGTTGGCGGAATTCGCCGGACAATTCTCCGACCTGCTCACCGTCGAGGGCGCCCGGGTCTCCTTCCTGGACGAGCGGACCGCCCGCCGGATCCGCCGGGGCGTCGACGAGGAGCGGTTCCGCGCCGCCGGCGGCCGACTCGTGGACCGGCTGACGCACCGGCTGTCGGCGCCGGGTCACCTCACCGACCCGGTCGGGGAGTACGCCGCGCACGCCCTGCCGATGCACGCCGTACGGGCCGGCCGGTTCGACGACGTCCAGCGCACCGGCGAGGTGCTGGCGCACCTGGACCAGGTGGCGCTGCTGGACGCGGCGAATTACCGGTCGCCGCGCCCCCTCGACCGGCGCTCACCGGCCGGCGACGCCGCCAACCTGTGGCTGAGCGGGGTCGACTCGCTCCCCCAGGGCACCTGGGCGTCCTGGCTGCACCTGATGAGCACCGTACGGGGCGACAGCGAGGTGGCGGCCGGTATCGAGCGCTCGGGCGTCCCGCTCCCCTGGAAGGTCCGCTGGGCGCACTGGCGTCCACCAGGCGGTTGGGATCTCGCACACCTGCAACCAGGCCCGCTGCAGTCCCTCACCGACGTCACCGCCGAGGTGTCGGCCGCCGCCGGCCGGCACGTGGTCGCCGGCCGGGGCGCCTGGGACCGCCGGGTGCGGATCTGGGACGCCGCGACCGGTGAGCAGCTCGGCGGCCCCTGGAGCGACGGCATCCCGCAGCCGGGCCAGTCGGAACCGCTCTGGCCGCGCGACCGCGACCCGCAACTCACCCAGCCATGGGTCCAGTTGACGAGCTACGGCAGCGAACCCGAGCTGCTGACCGACGCCGTCCGCCTCGACGGCCCGGACGGCCCGGACGGCCCGGACGCGCTGGTGGTGGTCGCCGGCCTGGGCGGCATTTTCGCCGTGGAGCCCGCACCCGCGGGTCCGGACCCGGACCCTTCCGGGAATCCGGCGGGTGCGGTGCGTCCACGGAGCCCGAGGGCCCTGGATGCCTTCGGTCCGGTCCACGGCGAGCCGTTCTTCGCACCCTTCGGCCGGGTCGACGGCGGCACCGACTGGCCCGCACCCGATAGCGCCGTGCTGGAGGAGCTGTTCGGGCCGGGCACCGTACAGCAGGTCCCGGCCGGCGCGCTGCCCGACGGGCTGCGGGACGAGGCGGCGCGCCGGCTGCTGACGGAGACCGGGCTGCCGGCGTTCCGCGGCGCGGAGATGCGGCTGGCCGTGCTCGCCGAGGAGCCGCTCGCCGAGCTGTCGGCGGAGCAGGTCTGGGAGTTCACCGAGGACGAGGACGTGCCCGAGTCGGCCGGCCGGGGCGCGTACTACCGGCTCGGCGTCTGGGGCGGCTTCCCGCTCGTCGTCGACGGCGAGGGCGGCGGCGTCTACGCGGTCCCCGCCGAGGAGGGGTACGGGTACGAGCAGCCCCTCGTCGCAAGCAGCCTGCCCGCCTTCGTGGCGATGCTCCAGGGGTACGTCCTGGGGCGGTGCCTCCTCCCCATGGCCGCCGGCCGCGCCGAACGCGAACGCATCCGGCACCTCATCGAGACCGACCTGGAGGCGATCGACGAGGAGGGGGCGGAGTCGCCGGCCTGGACGGACACCCTGTACGACGAGACCGACTGACCGCGCCCTCGCTCCTGCCTCCCCTCGCTCCGCCGCCCGGGCTCAGTCCTGCCGCGCGGCGGCGATCTGCCGGGACATGATCGTGGTCAGCTCGTACGCGGTGTGCGAGGCGGCCACGGCCGTGATCTCGGCGTGGTCGTAGGCCGGCGCCACCTCGACGACGTCGGCGGAGACCAGGTTGCAGGAGGAGAGCCCGCGCAGGATCTCCAGCAGCTCGCGCGAGGTCATGCCGCCGGCCTCGGGGGTGCCGGTGCCGGGGGCGTGCGCCGGGTCCAGGCAGTCGATGTCGATCGAGATGTACAGCGGCCGGTCCCCGATGCGCTGCCGCAGCTGGTCGGCGACCTCGTCGGCGCCGCGCCGGTAGATGTCCGAGGACGTGACGATGCCGAAGCCCATCTTCTCGTCGTCGGTGAGGTCCTTCTTGCCGTACAGCGGTCCGCGCGTGCCCACGTGGGAGAGCGCCGAGGTGTCGAGGATGCCCTCCTCCACGGCGCGGCGGAACGGCGTGCCGTGGGTGTACTCGGCGCCGAAGTACGTGTCCCAGGTGTCGAGGTGCGCGTCGAAGTGCAGCAGCGCGACCGGCCCGTGCTTCTTGGCGACGGACCGCAGCAGCGGCAGCGCGATGGTGTGGTCACCGCCGAGCGTCATCATGCGCGCGCCGGTCCCGAGAAGATCGTCGGCGGCCGCCTCTATGGTCTCGACGGCCTCGTTGATGTTGAACGGGTTCGCGGCGATGTCACCGGCGTCCGCGACCTGCGCCAGCGCGAACGGCGACGCGTCCTGCGCCGGGTTGTACGGGCGCAGCAGCCGCGACGCCTCACGGATCGCGTTGCCGCCGAAGCGGGCACCGGGGCGGTAGGAGACGCCGCTGTCGAAGGGCACGCCGACGACGGCCACGTCGGCCCGGCCGCCGACCTCGTCCAGGCGGGGCAGGCGGGCGAAGGTGGCGGGCCCGGCGTAGCGGGGGATGCGGGAGGAGTCGACGGGGCCGACGGGCTCGTGGGAAGCGCTGGCTGCGGTGGTCATGAGGCGAGGGTAGGGACGGCGCCGCCTCCCGCCCATGGACATTTCCGCCACGGAAAGAGGTGTGGCTTCGACATTTCGTCCAGCGCCGCCCGTATCCGTGCTCGCGTCTGTCCGGCGTACGGAACTCCCCCGCCCCGGAACATACGTCCGGGCACAATGGCGCTATGCCGATAGCCTCCGCAGCCGCCGTTCCGTCGCGCGCCGAACTCGTCGACCATCTCGTCCGCACCCGGATCGCCGGGGAGGTCGCCACCCCCCGGGAGAACAACCTCTCCCACTACCGCAAGCTCGCCAACGGTGACCGCTACTTCTGGTTCGGCCTGGAATTCGGCGACCGGTGGGCCGACGAGCAGGACGTACTGGCCGTGATGGCGGAGCGCTGCGGGGTGAGCGACGACCCGCACCACCGGCAGGGCCAGGACACCATCGACCCCGAGCTGACGGTGGACGCGCTGGAGCGGGCGGCGGCGCTGCTGCGCAAGGCGGCGGCCGGTGAGCAGCGGGTGCTGTTCGCGACCGGCCACCCGGGCGGCCTGCTCGACGTGCACCGTGCGACCGCCGCGGCACTCCGCGCCGCCGGCTGCGAGATCGTCGTCATCCCGGACGGGCTGCAGGCGGACGAGGGCATGGTCTTCCAGTTCGCCGACGTGGCGATGCTGGAGCGCGGGGCGACGCTGTGGCACACCCACTCCCCCGAGCCGATGGCCGCGATCCTCGACGGGCTGGAGCGGGCCGGCCGCCCACTGCCGGACCTGGTGGTGGCCGACCACGGCTGGGCGGGCTGCGCGGGCCAGCGCGGCCTGGACGCGATCGGCTTCGCCGACTCCAACGACCCGGCCCTCTTCCTCGCCGAGGCCGAGGGCACCCTCCAGGTCACCGTCCCCCTCGACGACCACGTCCGCAGCCCCCGCTACTACGACCCGCTGACGGCGTACCTGCTGGACGCGGCGGGGCTGGCCTGAACGGTCCGGCCGTACGGCGTCCTCAATCTTCCCGCGCCGCGGAGGTGAGGGACATGTCCGCATAGCGCTCGCCCGCCACCTGCCCGGCGATCGGCTCCAGCAGCGCCAGTTCGTCGGCGGTCAGCGTGATCCGGGTGGCCGCGGCGTTCTCCAGCAGCCGGCTCCGCTTACGGGTCCCGGGGATCGGCACCACGGTCAGGCCGTGCACCTCGGCCCGCTGCTGCACCCAGGCCAGCGCGATCTGCGCCGTAGTCGCGCCATGCTCGGCGGCGATCTTGTGCAGCGGCTCCAGCAGAGCGGCGTTCGCCTTGGCGTTGTCCCCGGTGTAGCGCGGCATCAACTGCCGGAAGTCGCCGCCGGAGAGCTCCTTGCCCGCGTCGGTGAAGGCACCGGTCAAGAATCCCCGGCCGAGCGGCGAGTACGGCACGAAGGCGACCCCGAGCTCGGCGGCCACGCCCACCGCGCTGCGCTCGACGTCCCGGCTGAAGACCGACCACTCCGTCTGCAGGGCGGTGATCGGATGCACGGCGTGCGCCTCGCGCAGCTCCGCACCGGTGACCTCACTCAGCCCCAGGTACTTCACCTTTCCCTCCCGCACCAACTCGGCCATGGCCCCGACGGACTCCGCCAGCGGAACGGCAGGATCGCGCCGGTGCATGTAGTAAAGGTCGATGACCTCCACGCTCAACCGGCGCAGACTCGCCTCGACGGCCTTCTTGATATAGCCGGGATCGTTGCGGATGGCCCGGTACTTCGGGTCGTCCGCCCGGTACTCGATGCCGAACTTGGTGGCCAGGGTGATCTCGTCACGGTGCGCGCCGACGAACGGCGCGAGGAACTCCTCGTTGGCCCCGACGCCGTACATGTCGGCGGTGTCGATGAGCGTGACGCCCGCCTCCACGGTGGCCTCCAGGGTGTCCCGGGCCGCCGCGTCGTCCGTGTCCCCGTACGCGACACTGATCCCCATGGCCCCGAAGCCCTGGACACCGACGAGGGGACCACCGGCCCCCAGCTCGACCTTACGGATCTGCTCGATGGCGTGGGTCGCGTTGTCATTGCTGGTGTGGGCATTGCTCGTGCTGGCATTGCTGGTGTTGGCGTTGCTCATGATGGCGCTCAGGCCCTTTCCGACGCCTGGGGGGCGCCCGCATAGAAGTCGATCTTGGCGTCGAGTACGGCGAGGGTTTCCTGCAGCTCTGCCATCCGCACAACGACCTCGCGCCGGGTCCGTTCGAGGATCTCCCGCCGCTCGCCGAAGGTGTCCTCACCACGCTGGACCAGCCCCGCGAAGTGCACCATGTCGGCGACCGGCATCCCGGTCATCCGCAGCCTGCGCACGAAGGCCAGCCAGTCCAGGTCCCGGTTGCCGAACCGGCGCTGGCCGTTGTGCGACCGCTCCACGTCCGGCAGCAGACCGATCTCCTCGTACCAGCGCAGGGTGGGCGCACTCAGCCCGGTGTACGCCGCCACCTCACTGATCGTGTAACGGTCCTGGCCGTCGGGCCGCGGATGCTCCGTCCCCGCGACCACACAAACGTCCACGGGCGGGGAGATCACGGACGTGCTGTCGATCACCGTCATGCCGGCAACGTTAGGACCTTCAAGTGCACTTGAAGCAAGCGCGGGGCGCGGGGCATCTCGACGGGGGGCCAGTGATGACTATCGGAGGGGGCGGGGTGACTTGCCTCGCGCAGTAGCGGCGCTTAAGAGCTTTAAGTGCTCGCACGCACCGGGGAGTTGATGGCTAGTGGGCACTCGGTCGCCGAACCGACATCTTGAACGGCTTTACCGGCAGACCGGCTGGATGCTGCGGCAGTTCGCCCCAAGCGGTGAACCGTATCGACACCGAGTGCGGAACTCCGCTCAAGTACCGCGAGCCATCGGCCCATCAGTGGCGTCAAGGGCACATCCGACCGCGCGCCAACTCTACGAACGGGCCCGCCTCGTGGCTCCGACCTCGCTCCTCACCTAGCGCGAGGGACACCGCCGCGACGGAGGAAATCAGCTGGCACTCATTCCGCAGTCAGGCCACTCACCTGCCTGCTCGTACATTGAGTTGATCTTTCGCGACGCCTTGAGGAAGGAATAGTCGATGCCCCCGTCGCCTGACCGCGTCCGGCGATTTCCCTTGTCCACGATCAGCTGGCGCGTCATCTCAGAAGCGTCCTCGCCGAACGAGTAGACAACGGCGTCGGCATCCTCAACCGTCTTTTTGAAATAGACCAGTCCCGCCACCCCGTTGTATCCACCTTTCACTGTCGACGTCACCCGTAACGATGGTTCCATCTCTCTGAGTGGCGCCACGGCCAGCCCGTACACGTCCATTCCACGGTCACTCGGCCTGGCCTCGCCCGGAGTCAACGCAAGGCCCTGATCATCGTGGTCAGGACCGGTGCGTCCGCTGGGGGCTGGGTACGGCCGATGTCCTCGTACCCCCAGCGCTGGTAGAGCCGGTGCACCTTGCCGTCCCCGGCGAGGGGATTGACCATGAGGCTGACATACGGCTCACTGCGCTCGGCGCAGAGGGCGTCATGGATAAGCCGAGCTGTTCCCTACCGCGCCAGGGAAGGCGAACGCCGAATTCCTTCAGAGCTACGGCGTTCCTGCCGGTGTCTTCGGCCGGTGGCGCAGGCGTGACACGTTTGCAGCAACGGTCCTCTGCATCCACGGTGTTGGCGTATGCGTAGCCGACGACTCGCCCCGCGCATGGGCACGGAACACGGTCCAACCGACTTCGAGGTGCTGCCACGGGTGTGCAGTCAGATGGCTTCCACGGTCAGGGCCATGCGGTGTTCGGCAGACAAGTGTGGGCGTACTCGTGCCAAGCACCGACGAGCCGACTGGACGGTGCGGTGATGCGGAGTTTGGTACCGAAGTCGCTGATCAGGATGGTGACGCGTGGGTGACGGGCGACGATTTCGGCCGGCACGGACATCGCCGTGGCGACGGCCGGACCGAGATCAGTCTGGCCGAGCTGGGCGTGAGCGAGGCGAGCGGTGTTGAGCGCCCGGTCGCGCTGCATATGGGGCTGGAGGCGCGTCAAGCTGCGGTGTGCATGGGCTTCGGCCTGCTCGAAGTTGCCGAGGCTCAGATGCGCGGTGAGGGCGAGTGAGGCAAGTTCTGCGCCATTGGCGACCGCCGCCATCCACGCCGGCCTGGCGAGTTCTGGGTCGGCCCGGTCGAGCGCGTCCTCGGCACGGCCAAGGGCACGCCGTGCGGCAGTGGCGTCGCCGGTGAGCGCATAGCAAGCCGCCTGCCTTGCATAACCCAAGGAGGCGAACATCGGGTCGCGACGGGTCACGAGCACATTTCTCGCAACATCATTCGCGGCAACGGCTTCGGTGGGGCACCCCATGTGCCGGTAAAGCGTTCCGGCGTGCGACCAGATCCGGAATTTGATTGCCGGGTCGGCCGCCAACTCCGCGAGTGCCTGAGCTTCGCGCATGTGCATGACCGCGTGGTCGTACCGCCGCCCGTCGATCGCGGCCCACATCGCCGAGGAACGAAATGCCGCTGCGCATCCGTAAATGTATGCCCGGACTCGCTGACTGGCGCCTCCGGAACTCTGTAGAGCCAGCGCTTCGTCGGCGAGGGCGGCCGCCTTCCGTTCGATGCCGGGCTGGCCCCCGTGCCTGTGGTCACTCACGACGATCTCGTCGAAGCGGCGCTGAAGACGCTGGACATCGCTTGCCCCGACGCGGCGATAGGAGGCGTAGTGAGGTGTGGCCGCGGCTGCGACCACGGCCGTCCCGGCGGCCAGGAAGCGACGGCGTTCCACGGGGTCCTCCGGCAGTGAGGCGGGGATGGACGACGCGCGACCCCGCGGTACGAACCCTAAGGCGGTGGCGGGCAGGCCGGTGACCTTCTCCAGCGCGACGCGGGTCGCGGACTTCGGCCACCGTACACGGCCCGCTTTCCAGTCCCGGATCGATGAGCCGTCCAGTCCCCCGAATCTGCCGGTGAGGTCCCCCACTGCCGAATTCACCGCTTCCGCCAGCGAATTGGAGCTGTAACCGTGCTCCTTCATCCACGCCTCAAGCGTCCTGTTCCGCGAGGAGTTCATGCACGCACGGTAACTCCGCGCTCACTTGGGCGTCAGCCAAAGGAGTTCCCAAATCGCCCTAGGCAGCGGGCATAAGAGGGCCCCTGATCTCCCTCAGAACGCTGCCCCGGTGCCGCGTTAGCTGGTCATGTCAGCAGCGATCTGGAGGACCGACCACGATGCCGACTGCATCAAACGCTCGCCGCACTCTCGCCGATGCCGCTCCGCGCCCCCGCTCGGGACCCGCCGTCGTACGCACCGATGCAAGATCTCTTCCGCCCGAGGCCCGCGCATTTCGCCACCGGCACGGCGACCCCATTAGCTGGGACTCCGGTGAATGGGCCGCCTACCTCGGTCTCGGAGGTGCGTCATGAACATTGGATGGGACACCGTTCCGGCCTCGAACTCGAAGACGTGGACGGTCGACGAGATCACCGGTAACGCCTGCCCCTGCTGCCACTTCGGCTACAGCCTGGCGCGGGAGAAGATCACAGGTCCGGACGATCTGCACGTGTGCCGGCCGTGCGCCGCCCGGCTCGGCCTCTGCACGGAAGCGGAGGCCGCCCTGTGAATCCCGGGAAACTGCCGGGAGTTGGCGATGAGGTCGAGTACGCACCGGAGCGGGTGGCTGTGGTCACCGATATCCGCAAGGGCGTCTTCTACCTGCGAAGGCCGGGAGTCAAGGAGTGGCCGGTGAATGACCCGGCCTCCTTGATGGTGCGGCGGACCCGAGTTGAGCGGATTGCGGCGGGGGACTTCCACTGAGGACGGCCAGCCCCCCGGTGGGGGTGCCATGCCCTAAGCGGCCGATGACACCCCTAGGGCCGTACAACCACCTCAAGACGCAACCGCCGCCGTCGCTCACCAGCCACGCCCGCCCCCGCCCCACCCGCCGCGCTACCCCCGCGGCACCCGCACGACCCCCTCCTGGATGACCGAGACCGCGAGTTGGCCGTGCTGGGTCCAGATGCGGGCCTGGCCCAGGCCTCGGCCGCCCGAGGCGGAGGGGGATTCCTGGTCGTAGAGGAGCCATTCGTCGGCGCGGAAGGGGCGGTGGAACCACATGGCGTGGTCCAGGGAGGCGCCGACGACGTCGCCGACGGCCCAGCCGCCGCGGCCGTGGGCGAGCAGGACGGAGTCCAGCAGCGTCATGTCGGAGACGTAGGTGGCCAGGCAGACGTGCAGCAGGGGCTCGTCGGCGACCTTGCCGCCCGCCTTGAACCAGACCTGGGAGCGCGGGGCGCGCGGTCGCCCGACGGTTCCCCAGGGCGGGGTGTCCGCGTACCGCAGGTCGACCGCGGAGCGGGCCTCGACCAGCCGTTCGGCGATGTCCGCCGGGAGGTGGCGGGGCAGCATCTCGGCGGCCGTCGGCAGGGATTCCGGGTCGGGCGCGGGCGGCATGTCCGTCTGGTGGTCCAGCCCCTCCTCGTACTCCTGGAAGGAGGCGGAGAGGTGGAAGATCGGCTGGCCGTGCTGGACGGCGACGACCCGGCGGGTGGTGAAGGACCGCCCGTCGCGGATCCGGTCGACGGTGTAGACGATGGGCGCGCCGGGGTCGCCGGGGCGCAGGAAGTACGCGTGCAGCGAGTGCGGCGGCCGGTCGGCGGGGACGGTGCGGCCGGCGGCGACCAGTGCCTGGGCGGCGACCTGGCCGCCGAAGACCCGGGGCACCAGCGCCGCCCGGCTCTGGCCGCGGAAGATGTCCTGCTCGATCCGCTCCAGGTCGAGCAGATCGAGCAGGGACCGGAGTGCGTCGTTCACGTGCGTGGGCCCCAACGGGCTTACAGGCCCATGGACTTGGCGATGATGGACTTCATGACCTCGCTGGTGCCGCCGTAGATGCGGTTGACACGGTTGTCGGCGTACAGGCGGGCGATCGGGTACTCGTTCATGAAGCCGTAGCCGCCGTGCAGCTGGAGGCAGCGGTCGATCACGCGGTGGGCGACCTCGGTGCAGAAGAGCTTGGCGGAGGCGGCCTCGGCGGGGGTCAGTTCACCGGCGTCCAGGGCCTCCAGGGCGCGGTCGGCGACGGCCTCGGCGGCGTCCACCTCCGCCTGGCAGGCGGCCAGTTCGAACTTGGTGTTCTGGAAGGACGCGACGGTCTTGCCGAAGACGGTGCGGTCCTGGACGTACTGCTGCGCGAACCGGACGGCGGCCTTGGCCTGCGCGTACGCGCCGAAGGCGATGCCCCAGCGCTCGGAGGGGAGGTTCTGGCCGAGGTAGTAGAAGCCCTTGTTCTCCTCGCCGAGCAGGTCCTCGACGGGGACCTTGACGTCGACGAAGGCCAGCTCGGCGGTGTCGGAGGTGCGCAGGCCGAGCTTGTCGAGCTTGCGGCCGATGGAGTAGCCCTCGGACGTGGTGTCCACGGCGAAGAGGGAGATGCCGTGGCGGCGGTCCTCGGCGGTGGGCGCGGCGGTGCGGGCGCAGACGATGACGCGGTCGGCGTGCACGCCGCCGGTGATGAAGGTCTTGGAGCCGTTGAGGACGTAGTGCGTGCCGTCCTCGCTCAGCTTGGCGGTGGTCTTCATGCCGGCGAGGTCGGAGCCGGTGCCCGGCTCGGTCATCGCCAGCGCCCACATCTCCTCGCCGGTGACGAACTTCGGCAGGTAGCGCTTCTTCTGCTCGTCGGTGGCGAGCATCTGGATGTACGGCAGGCCGAGGAGGACGTGCACGCCGGAGCCGCCGAAGGTGACGCCGGCGCGGGCGGTCTCCTCGTACATCACGGCCTCGAACTTGTGCGAGTCGATGCCGGCGCCGCCGTACTCCTCGGGCACCCGGATGCCGAAGACGCCCAGCTCGGCGAGCTTGTAGTAGAACTCGCGCGGGACCTGGCCGGCCGCGAACCACTCCTCGTGGACCGGTACGACCTCGCCCTCGATGAAGGCGCGTATGGTCTCGCGGAACGCCTCGTGGTCCTCGTTGAACACCGTACGGCGCATTGCTACGTCGCCTCCTCCAGGTCACCGGTCCAAACGCCCGTCTAAGCGCTTGCTCAGGCGAAAGCTACCGGCCGGTCACCTGGACTGTCCAGACCTCAACCACAAGGTGTGCGGCAGCGCACTACGCGCCCGCGGCCACCGGCCCCCCGGCCACCGGACCGCCCGCCGCCGGCGCCCCGGCCACCGCTCCGAAGGCCCCCAGCGCCAGCCGGTGCAGCAGCTCCGCCATCTCCGTGCGGCCCGGGAGGGCGCCGGGGCGGCCCAGATGGGGGGTGGAGTTCAGCAGGCCGAAGACGGCGTGCACGGCGGCCCGGGCCTGGGACTCCGAGGGGCCCGGGTGGACCCGGCGGACGACCTCCACCCACAGCTCGACGTACTGCCGCTGGAGCTGGCGCACCCGCTTGCGGTCGGCCTCGCGCAGCCGGTCCAGCTCGCGGTCGTGCACGGTGATCAGCGGGCGGTCGTCCAGTGCGAAGTCGATGTGACCGTCGATCAGTGCGTGCAGCACCGCCTCGGGGTCGTCGCCGCCCTCCGCGACCCGCATCCGGCCGCCCGCGAGGAGCCGCTCACTGATCCCCACCAGCAGCTCGGCGAGCATCGCGTCCTTGCCCGCGAAGTGGCGGTAGAGCCCGGGGCCGGAGATACCGACGGCCGCCCCTATCTCGTCCACGCCGACGCCGTGGAACCCGCGCTCGGCGAAGAGCCGGGCGGCCTCTTTCAGGATCTGCTCGCGGCGGCTGGTCGGGGCGGGGGCCTGCGCATTACTCATGCCGTCGATTGTAGACAGCCGGGTTAGTGGTCGTTAACCTGATGGAAATGACGTTAACGCCCATTAACCCGGATGCCCGGCGGCCGCGCACCGCGGTGGCCGGGCGGACGACCGAGCAAGGGGGCTCGTAGTGATGGAGCAGGCACCGGTGCTGGGAGGCGACGGGGCGTCCCTCGGCCGGAGTCCGAGGGACGATCCGGCCTCCGACTCCTGGCGGGCCAACGAGGCCGCACACCGCGAGCTCGCCGCCGAACTGCGCGAACGGCTCGCGGCGGCCCGCCTCGGCGGCGGCGAGAAGGCCCGGGCGCGGCACACCGCCCGCGGCAAGCTGCTGCCCCGCGACCGGGTCGACGCCCTGCTGGATGCCGGCTCGCCCTTCCTGGAGCTGGCGCCGCTGGCCGCGGAGGGGATGTACGACGGGGCCGCACCGGCCGCCGGGGTGATCGCCGGCATCGGGCGGGTCTCCGGCCGCGAGGTGGTGATCGTCGCCAACGACGCCACGGTCAAGGGCGGCACGTACTACCCGATGACGGTCAAGAAGCACCTGCGCGCCCAGGAGGTGGCCCTCGAGAACCACCTGCCGTGCGTCTACCTCGTGGACTCCGGTGGCGCCTTCCTGCCGATGCAGGACGAGGTGTTCCCCGACCGCGAGCACTTCGGGCGGATCTTCTACAACCAGGCGCGGATGTCCGGCGCCGGGATCCCGCAGATCGCGGCCGTCCTCGGGTCGTGCACGGCCGGCGGCGCGTACGTCCCCGCCATGAGCGACGAGGCCGTGATCGTCCGCAACCAGGGCACGATCTTCCTGGGCGGGCCGCCCCTGGTGAAGGCCGCCACCGGCGAGGTCGTCACCGCCGAGGAGCTGGGCGGCGGCGAGGTCCACTCCCGCACCTCCGGCGTCACCGACCACCTCGCCGAGGACGACGCCCACGCGCTGCGCATCGTCCGCACCATCGTCTCGACCCTCGGCGAGCGGCCCGCGCTGCCCTGGACGGTGCGGCCCGTCGAGGAGCCCGCGGTCGATCCGGCCGGGCTGTACGGCGCGGTGCCGGTGGACTCCCGCACGCCCTACGACGTGCGGGAGGTGATCGCGCGGATCGTGGACGGCTCGCGGTTCGCCGAGTTCAAGGCCGAGTACGGCACGACGCTGGTGACCGGCTTCGCGCACCTCCACGGCCACCCGGTCGGCATCGTCGCCAACAACGGCATCCTGTTCTCCGAATCCGCCCAGAAGGGCGCCCACTTCATCGAGCTGTGCGACCAGCGCGGCATCCCCCTGGTGTTCCTCCAGAACATCTCCGGCTTCATGGTCGGGCGGGACTACGAGGCGGGCGGCATCGCCAAGCACGGCGCGAAGATGGTCACGGCCGTGGCCTGCACCCGGGTCCCCAAGCTCACGGTCGTCATCGGCGGCTCGTACGGCGCCGGCAACTACTCCATGTGCGGCCGGGCCTACTCCCCCCGCTTCCTGTGGATGTGGCCCAACGCCAAGATCTCCGTGATGGGCGGCGAGCAGGCCGCCTCGGTCCTCGCCACGGTCAAGCGCGACCAGATGGAGGCCCGCGGCGAGGAGTGGAGCGCCGAGGAGGAGGACGCCTTCAAGGCCCCCGTCCGCGCCCAGTACGAGACCCAGGGCAACGCCTACTACGCCACCGCCCGGCTCTGGGACGACGGCGTCATCGACCCGCTCGAGACCCGCCAGGTCCTCGGCCTCGCCCTGACCGCCTGTGCCAACGCCCCCTTGGGCGAGCCGCAGTTCGGCGTCTTCCGGATGTGAGAGGAATGCCCACGACCATGTTCGACAGCGTCCTGATCGCCAACCGCGGCGAGATCGCGGTCCGCGTCATCCGCACGCTCCGCACGCTCGGCATCCGCTCCATCGCCGTCTTCAGCGACGCGGACGCCGGGGCCCGGCACGTCCGCGAGGCCGACACGGCCGTACGGATCGGCCCGGCCCCGGCCGCCGAGAGTTATCTGTCCGTCGAGCGGCTGCTGGACGCCGCCGCCCGCACCGGCGCCCAGGCGGTCCACCCCGGCTACGGCTTCCTCGCCGAGAACGCCGCCTTCGCCCGGGCCTGCACCGAGGCGGGCCTGGTCTTCATCGGCCCGCCGGCCGACGCCATCGAGCTGATGGGCGACAAGATCCGCGCCAAGGAGACGGTCCGCACGGCCGGCGTCCCGGTCGTCCCCGGCTCCTCCGGCAGCGGCCTGGACAACGCCCAACTGGCCGCCGCGGCACGGGAGATCGGCATGCCCGTCCTGCTCAAGCCGTCCGCGGGCGGCGGCGGCAAGGGCATGCGGCTGGTCCGCGAGGAGGCGCTGCTC
The DNA here is from genome assembly GCF_000720175.1 of Streptomyces sp. NRRL S-337. GTDB lineage: Bacteria > Actinomycetota > Actinomycetes > Streptomycetales > Streptomycetaceae > Streptomyces > Streptomyces siderophoricus. The sequence continues at coordinate 60,401 of NZ_JOIX01000034.1, read as the reverse complement.
GCCGAGGAGATCGCCGCCGCCCGCCGCGAGGCCAGCTCCTCCTTCGGCGACGACACCCTCCTCGTCGAGCGCTGGATCGACCGGCCCCGGCACATCGAGATCCAGGTCCTGGCCGACGGCCACGGCACCGTCCTCCACCTCGGCGAGCGCGAGTGCTCCCTCCAGCGGCGCCACCAGAAGATCATCGAGGAGGCCCCGTCGGTCCTGCTGGACGAGGCGACCCGGGCCGCGATGGGCGAGGCGGCCGTGCAGGCGGCCCGCTCCTGCGGCTACCGCGGCGCCGGCACCGTCGAATTCATCGTCCCGGGCAAGGACCCCTCGGCGTACTACTTCATGGAGATGAACACCCGCCTCCAGGTGGAGCACCCGGTCACCGAGCTCGTCACCGGCCTGGACCTGGTGGAGTGGCAGCTGCGGATCGCCGCCGGCGAGCACCTCCCCTACGCCCAGGACGACATCACGCTCACCGGGCACGCGGTCGAGGCCCGGCTCTGCGCCGAGGACCCGTCCCGCGACTTCCTGCCGACCGGCGGCACGGTCCGTTCGCTCCACGAGGTCGACGGGGACGGGGTGCGCACCGACTCCGGCCTCACCGAGGGCGGCGAGGTCGGCAGCCGGTACGACCCGATGCTCGCCAAGGTCATCGCGCACGGCCCGGACCGGGCGAGCGCACTGCGCCGGCTGCGGGCCGCGCTGGCCGACACCGTCACCCTCGGCGTGACGACCAACGCCGGGTTCCTGCGGCGGCTGCTGGCCCACCCCGACGTGGTCTCCGGCGAGCTGGACACCGGGCTGGTGGAGCGGGAGGCGGCCGGCCTGGTCGAGGCGGGCGTCCCGGACGAGGTGTACGCGGCGGCCGCGGCAGTGCGGCAGGCCGCCCTCGCACCGGCGGTGGACGCGGCCGGCTGGCGCGACCCGTTCGCCGCACCCAGCGGCTTCCGGCTCGGCGGCCGGCCCGCCCCGGTGCGCCACTGGCTGCGGGTGCCGGGCCACGACCCGGTGGTCCGCGAGGTCCTGCCCGGCGGCCCGGAGGACACCGCCGAGGTCGCGCCGGACCGCGTCCGGATCACCGTCGACGGGCTGGTGCACACCTTCCACCGCAGCGGCGACTGGCTCGGCAGGGACGGCGACGCCTGGCAGGTGGCCGACCACGACCCGGTGGCGGCCGCACTGCGCGGCGCCGCCGGGGCGCACGGCGCGGACACCCTGGCCGCCCCGATGCCGGGCACCGTCACGGTCGTCAAGGTCGCGGTCGGCGACGAGGTCACCGCGGGCCAGGGCCTGCTGGTGGTGGAGGCGATGAAGATGGAACACGTGATCTCCGCCCCGCACGCCGGGACGGTGACCGAACTGGACGTGACGGTCGGCTCGACCGTCGCCATGGACCAGGTGCTGGCCGTGATCGCCCCCCTGGACAGCACCGACGACGCGGACGGCACCGACGGTACCGACGGCTCGGGCGGCGCCGACGGCGCGGACGCGGAGGTGGCGTCATGACCGTCACCGGACTGCCGATGGAGGTCGCCGCGGAGGGCCTGCCCGCCCGCGTGCGCATCCATGAGGTCGGCGCGCGCGACGGCCTGCAGAACGAGCAGACCGTCGTGCCCACGGAGATCAAGGCCGAGTTCGTCCACCGGCTCGTCGACGCGGGCCTGCCGGTGGTGGAGGCGACCAGCTTCGTGCACCCCAAGTGGGTGCCCCAACTCGCCGACGCCGAGCGGCTGTTCCCGCTGCTGGGCGACCTCGACCCGCACCGGCTGCCCGTCCTGGTGCCCAACGACCGCGGCCTGGACCGGGCGCTGGCACTGGGCGCGCGCCGGATCGCGGTGATCGGCAGCGCCACCGAGTCGTTCGCCAAGGCCAACCTCAACCGCACGGTCGACGAGTCGCTGGCGATGTTCGCCCCGGTCGTCGCCCGCGCCAAGGAGGCCGGGGTGCACGTCCGCGGCTATCTGTCGATGTGCTTCGGCGACCCCTGGGAGGGCCCGGTGCCGGTTGCGCAGACGGTCCGGGTGTGCCGGGCGCTGCTCGACATGGGCTGCGACGAGCTGAGCCTCGGCGACACCATCGGCGTGGCCACCCCCGGCCACGTCCAGCACCTCCTCGCCGCCCTGAACGAGGCGGGCGTACCCACCCCGAAGCTGGGCGTGCACTTCCACGACACCTACGGGCAGGCACTCGCCAACACCCTCGCCGCGCTCCAGCACGGCGTCACCACCGTCGACGCGTCGGCGGGCGGCCTCGGCGGCTGCCCGTACGCCAAGAGCGCCACCGGCAACCTCGCCACCGAGGACCTCGTGTGGATGCTGCACGGCCTCGGTATCGACACCGGCGTCGATCTCGACCGGCTCACCGCCACGAGCGTGTGGATGGCCGATGTCCTGGGCCGCCCGAGCCCCTCGCGCACCCTGCGTGCCCTCTCCCACAAGGAGTGACCACCATGTCACTGGACCACCGTCTGCCCGAAGAGCTGGAGGAACTCCGGCGTACGGTCGAGGCGTTCGCGCATGACGTCGTCGCCCCGAAGATCGGCGAGTACTACGAGCAGCATGCGTTCCCGTACGAGATCGTGCAGGAGATGGGCCGGATGGGCCTGTTCGGCCTGCCGTTCCCCGAGGAGTACGGCGGGATGGGCGGCGACTACCTCGCCCTCGGCATCGCCCTGGAGGAGCTGGCCCGGGTCGACTCCTCGGTGGCGATCACCCTGGAGGCGGGCGTCTCGCTGGGCGCCATGCCCCTCTACCGCTTCGGCACCGAGGAGCAGAAGCGCGAGTGGCTGCCCAAGCTGTGCAGCGGGGAGATGCTCGGCGCGTTCGGCCTGACCGAGCCGGACGGCGGCTCGGACGCCGGCGCGACCCGCACGACCGCGGTGCGGGACGGCGAGGAGTGGGTGATCAACGGCAGCAAGTGCTTCATCACCAACTCCGGTACGGACATCACCGGCCTGGTCACGGTCACCGCGGTCACCGGCCGCAAGGCCGACGGCTCCCCGGAGATCTCCTCGATCATCGTGCCGTCCGGCACCCCCGGCTTCACGGTCGCCGCCCCGTACTCCAAGGTCGGCTGGAACGCCTCGGACACCCGGGAGCTGTCCTTCTCGGACGTCCGGGTGCCGGCCGGCAACCTGCTGGGCGAGGAGGGCCGTGGCTACGCCCAGTTCCTGCGGATCCTCGACGAGGGCCGGATCGCCATCGCGGCGCTGGCCACCGGCCTGGCGCAGGGCTGTGTGGACGAGTCGGTGAGGTACGCGAAGGAACGTCACGCCTTCGGCAAGCCGATCGGCGCCAACCAGGCGATCCAGTTCAAGCTCGCCGACATGGAGATGCGGGCGCACACCGCCCGGCTGGCGTGGCGGGACGCCGCCTCCCGGCTGGTGCACGGCGAGCCGTTCAAGAAGGAGGCGGCGCTCGCGAAGCTGTACTCCTCCGAGATCGCGGTGGACAACGCCCGCGAGGCCACCCAGATCCACGGCGGGTACGGCTTCATGAACGAGTACCCGGTGGCCCGCATGTGGCGGGACGCCAAGATCCTGGAGATCGGCGAGGGCACCAGCGAGGTGCAGCGGATGCTGATCGCGCGGGAGCTGGGGTTCTGAGTTCTGATCCCTTTGGGGGCGGTCGAACAGATCCCGTAGGGGGTGCGAGCGCCCCCTGTGGGCCACAACGGGGTGGGCTCCGGCGGAATTCCGGGGCCCACCTCCGTTGTGGCGCACCTGGCACAGATGGCGCATGTAGCGCACGTAGCGCCCCACACTTCGTGCCGCGCACCGTTACGCGGCGTGCCGCGCACCGTTACGTCCTGGCCCGCACCGTTACGCCATGCCGCGCGCCTTCAACCCGCCGGCCAAGGGACTTCCGGTGAGCGGTAGTAGTGGATGCCCAGCGCGTCCCAGCGGGGGCCCTGGGCGGCCAGCCGGAGCTTGTAGGAGCCCCAGTCGTGGCTCGCGCGCGGGGACCAGCCGAGCTCGGCGATGCCGGGCAGCCGCGGGAAGGCCATGTACTCGATGTGGGCGGAGGTGGAGAGGGTCTCGGACCACAGCGGCGCCTCGACGCCCCGGATCGCCTCGCCGGGCGCGCCCTGGAGGTAGCTCCCCGGGTCCCAGTCGTACGCCCGCCGGACGCCCACGTAGCCGGCCCAGTTCAGGCCGAGCGGGGTGTCCTTGTCGTACTTCATGTCGAGGTAGGCGCGGTCGGCGGGCGAGAGGATCAGCCCGGTGCCGTTCCGGGCCGCGTCGGTGACCTGCTGCCGCTCGGCCGCGCCGGTGGCGTCGTAGCCCCAGTACTGGGCGAGGGCGCCCTTCGCCGGGTGCGCGCCGGTCAGCTGGTGCCAGCCGATCACGGTCTTGCCGTACTTGGCGACCACCGGCTGCACCTTGTCCATGAAGGCGACGTAGTCCGCGTGGCCGGTGGAGTGCGCCTCGTCGCCGCCGATGTGGAGGTACGGGCCCGGGGTGAGCCGGGCGATCTCGCGCACGACGTCGTCGACGAAGTCGTAGGTCACCTTCTTGGGGACGCACAGCGAGCTGAAACCGACGTGGGTGCCGGTGTAGAGGGGCGGCGCGACGCCGTTGCAGTTGAGGTCGGCGTAGGAGGCCAGCGCGGCGTTGGTGTGGCCCGGCATGTCGATCTCGGGGACGACGGTCAGGTAGCGGTCGGCGGCGTAGCTCACGATCTCGCGGTAGTCGTCCTGGCTGTAGTAGCCGCCCTTGCCGCCGCCGACCTGGGTGGAGCCGCCGTAGGTCGCCAGCCGCGGCCAGGAGCGGATGGCGATCCGCCAGCCCTGGTCGTCGGAGAGGTGCAGATGCAGCTTGTTGATCTTGTACATCGCCAGCTGGTCGATGTAGCGCTTCACCTGGTCGACGGTGAAGAAGTGCCGGGACACGTCGAGCATCGCGCCGCGGTAGCCGTAGCGCGGGGTGTCGGCGATGGTGCCGCCGCCGATCCGCCAGCCACCGCCGGGGGGCACGCCGGCCCCGGCCCGCTCGCGGTGCTCCCCGGCGGCCGGCGGCAGCAGCTGGCGGAGCGTCTGGACGCCGTGGAAGAGGCCGGCGGGCCGGCGGGCGCCGATGGTCACCGCGCGGCCGTCCACGCGCAGCCGGTAGCCCTCCGCGCCGAGATCCGCGGTGCCCCGGCCGCCGAGCCGCAGCACGATGCCGTCGCCGCCCTTGGTGGTGACCGGCAGGGCGTAGCCGGTGGAGGGGCGCAGCAGGCCCGCCAGATAGCCGGCGATCCGCCGTGCGTCGCCGGAGCCGCCGGGCACCCGGATGCGGGTGCCGGCGCCGATCGTGTACGGGGTGCCGCCCTCGTGCACCGCCGCCGGGGCGGGCACGACGTGGTCGAGGGGGACGGTGGGGGTGGCGGCCCGGGCGGTGGGCGGCGGTGCGGCGGCGGTCCCCAGTGCCGCCGCCACGGTCAGCAGCAGCGAGCCCAGTAGTCTGCGTCGTCTCATCGACGGTCCCTTCGGCGAGCGTCGGGCATGTCATGGCATGGAGCGACCGAGCGGTGACCATGCGTACCGCGAGCCTGGAACGGGGTCAAGGTGTAGACCACTTTCCCGCACCCAAACCGGGTACCTGCCCGATATCGGGCAGATTTCTTGCGAATCCTGGCGGCTCCCCGCAGTATCTACGGGTGCTCGAACGCCGGAACCGCGCGGATGCGCCACACGAAGACCTGGTGGACCACCTGGTGCGCAGCACACCGCTGCAGCGCGGTGAGGCCACCCGGGTGGTGCTGGACGTGCTGGCGTACTTCGACGAGACGACGGAGGAGTTCGTCCGCCGGCGCCATCGGGAGCTGCAGTCCCAGGGGCTGCGGAACGAGGAGATCTTCGAACGGATCCGCCACGAGATGCCGCACCGCGCCGTGGCCCCGCCCGATCTCTCCGCCCGCCAGCTGCGCCGCCTCGTCTACGGCTGACCGGTCCACGGCCGGCGCCCGGCGGACACCGGGCACACCACAACCGACACACGTCTTTCTCGGAGGGTCACTGTATGTGCGGGATCGTCGGATATATCGGCAAACGTGATGTTGCTCCGCTGCTCCTGGAGGGCCTGGCCCGCCTGGAGTACCGCGGTTACGACTCGGCCGGCATCGCCCTCCACGCGAGCGGCACCGGCAAGTCCGCGGGTCTGAAGACCGCCAAGGCCAAGGGCCGGGTCCGGGACCTGGAGGCCCGGCTGCCGAAGCGGTTCGCCGGCACCACCGGCATCGCGCACACCCGCTGGGCCACCCACGGCGCGCCCACCGACGACAACGCCCACCCGCACCTGGACACCGAGGGCAAGGTCGCCGTCGTCCACAACGGCATCATCGACAACGCCGCCGAGCTGCGCACCCGGCTGACCGCCGACGGCGTCACCTTCGCCTCCGAGACCGACACCGAGGTCCTCGCGCACCTCATCGGCCGCTCCCAGGCCGAGACGCTGGAGGAGAAGGTCCGCGAGGCGCTGCGGCACATCGAGGGCACCTACGGCATCGCCGTGCTGCACTCCGACTTCACCGACCGGATCGTGGTCGCCCGCAACGGCTCCCCGGTCGTGCTCGGCATCGGCGAGCACGAGATGTTCGTCTCGTCCGACGTCGCCGCGCTGGTCTCGCACACCCGCCAGGTCGTCACGCTCGACGACGGCGAGATGGCCACCCTGAAGGCCGACGACTACCGCACGTACACCACCGAGGGCTCACGGACCACCAGCGCCCCGGAGACGGTCGAGTACGCGGCCGAGTCGTACGACATGGGCGCCCACGACACCTACATGCACAAGGAGATCTCCGAGCAGGCGGACGCGGTGGACCGCGCGCTGCGCGGCCGGATCGACGACCGGTTCTCCACCGTGCACCTCGGCGGCCTCAACCTCGACGCCCGGGAGGCCCGCACCATCCGCCGGGTCAAGATCCTCGGCTGCGGCACCTCGTACCACGCCGGCCAGATCGGCGCGCAGATGATCGAGGAGCTGGCCCGCATCCCCTCGGACGCCGAGCCGGCCTCCGAGTTCCGCTACCGCGACCCGGTCGTGGACCCCGACACGCTCTACGTCGCGGTCTCCCAGTCCGGTGAGACCTACGACGTGCTGGCGGCCGTCCAGGAGCTCAAGCGCAAGGGCGCGCGGGTGCTCGGCCTGGTGAACGTGGTCGGCTCGGCGATCGCCCGGGAGACCGACGGCGGCATCTACGTCCACGCCGGCCCGGAGGTCTGCGTGGTGTCCACCAAGTGCTTCACCAACATGGTGGTCTCCTTCGCGCTGCTCGCCCTGCACCTCGGCCGCATCCGCGACCTGTCCGTCGCGGACGGCAAGCGGATCATCGACGGCCTGCGCAAGCTGCCCGGCCAGATCGACGAGATCCTCAAGGGCGAGGACGAGATCAAGAAGCTGGCGGCGCGCTACGCGGACGCCAAGTCGATGATGTTCATCGGCCGGGTCCGCGGCTACCCGGTGGCCCGTGAGGCGTCCCTGAAGCTCAAGGAGGTCTCCTACATCCACGCCGAGGCGTACCCGGCCTCCGAGCTCAAGCACGGCCCGCTGGCCCTCATCGAGCCCGCCATGCCGACCGTCGCGATCGTCCCGGACGACGACCTGCTGGAGAAGAACCGCGCCGCCCTGGAGGAGATCAAGGCCCGCAGCGGCCGCATCCTGGCCGTCGCGCACCAGGACCAGGAGAAGGCCGACGACACCATCATCGTGCCGAAGAACGAGCCCGAGCTGGACCCGATCCTGATGGGTATCCCGCTCCAACTGCTCGCCTACCACACGGCGTTGGCCCTCGGCCGGGACATCGACAAGCCCCGCAACCTCGCCAAGTCCGTCACGGTCGAGTAGTCACCGCCCGTTCCACCGAAGCGACAATTGCACAACCCCCGCGGCGAGCAACCACCTCCGCGGGAGCGGCGCCGACTTGGGCGCACAAAGCGACCGCGTCGCGCGCGTGCCACCATTACGCGCGCGACGCCGCCGCCTCCCCTGTGCCGGCGTCGCCCAAAACGCCGGCGGGATGCCACCGCCTGGGAACCGTCACCTCCCGGCCGGCAGCACGCAGTTGCCGTGCGCGCGGCCGCCGGGCCCGTGTGCGGCGCGCCCACGTGACCGTTTTCTACCCTTCTTTGGCGCACAATCCACCTCTTTCGCTGCACAAGAGATGAGAAGGACGCCGACCGGGGCCGTTCTTGACGCGTCCTCAACTGGGCGCGGGAGAACGGGAGAAGAAGCGATCCGTCAGGGGATCACGATGACCGGGCGCTGCGCCCGGCGGGCCAGCCGTCCCGCGACCGAGCCGAAGATCCGGCCGACGATGCCGTGCGTCGAGCCGACCACGATCGCGTCGGCCTCGTACTCCCGGCCGACCTCCTCCAGCTCGTGGCAGATGTCCCCGCCGCGCTCGACCAGGATCCAGGGCACCTCGGAGAGGTGGTCCGCGCAGGCCAGCTCCAGCCCGAGCACCTCGGTGCGGTGGTCCGGTACGTCGACGAAGACCGGGGGCTCGCAGCCCGCCCAGACCGTCGTCGGGAGCCGGTTGGCGACGTGGACGATGATCAATCCGGCGCTGTGCCGCCGCGCGATACCGATTGCATACGCCAACGCGCGTTCGCTCGACATGGAGCCGTCGAAGCCGACCACGACGCCGTGCCGGAATGCCGGATCGCAGGAGTGGCGCGTCTTTTCCGCCGCTTCCAGGTCCGCCATCGGATCGGCGACCTGCTTGCGGTCCGCGGGTTCGGGGATTTCGTGACCGGCCATTGGTGTCTCGGCGAGGACGTCCTCTTGCGGAGGGGCGAACGGGGAACGGCGATTGACTTGATCCGGCAGTTGACTGAGCTGGCTCGATCGAGGCTCGGGAGCCATAGTTCAAAGAGGAACGATACGACTGGGAATCATCTTCCCAAGCCGATACCCCAAGAGTACGGCGCCACTCCCCCGCTGCCCAGAGCCCGCCGCGGGCACCGGGTGCCCGGACGAGGTGGACGGGGGCCTCGAACGTTCCCCGGAGCATGCCGGAGCGTGGCGCGGATGGCAATGCCCCGTCCTGCCCCCGTACGTACCCCTCGCGGTGACCCAAGATCGTCGGTGACGTTGTAGTAGCAGCCCGCCCGAGGGGAGCACGAGGTGCCGTTGCCGCCCGACAGATCACCCGACCCAGTGAGCGACGTCGTGCGCTGGGGCGCGTTCAGCTGCGCCCTGGTCCCCTTCGTACTGATCATCAGCGGCGCCTCGTGGGCCGGCGCGGCCGGCACCGCCGCCGGTCTGGCCGCGGTGACCTGTGCCTGCCGCGCGCTGCTGCGGCGGTCCGAACGGACCGCGGCCGGACTCCGCAGGCGCGCCGCCGGACGACAACGGGACAGAAGCGGACGTTCTGGGGCGCGGGCGCGCAGGGGCGGGCGGCACGTCGAACGGCGTACGCCGGTCGACTGAGGCGTCCGCAAGTCCGCGCACGACCGTTTTCAGCCAACTTCCGGACGGGGCCCCCGCCTTGCCCCCGGCACCCCCCAACCCCGGTGTGAGCAGGGCGGAAAGGACCGCTGGGCATGGTTGTGTCCTCCTGCGAACGGGCAGAGCCGAGACGCGTACTTCCCTTGCAGGGCCGACGAGTGGAACGCTTCGTGATCGAATGCTTCGCGCCAAGTTGCCATATCGACATACCAGCGGGTGGTGAACTTGGCACTCCATCCTCACGGGACACAGTAGATTCGATCTTGGTAGTGACGGCGGGGGAACTGTGCAGTACCGAGAGGGCGAGACGACCGAGGGGGGCTTAAGTGCCATGAGCCAGGACTCCGCTGCCGTACCAGATGCCGCACGCAAGCTCGCCGCCCGACGGCGCCGCGAAATAGTCGCGGTGCTCCTCTTCAGCGGCGGCCCTATTTTCGAGAGCTCCATTCCGCTCTCGGTCTTCGGCATCGACCGACAGGACGCCGGGGTTCCGAGGTACCGGCTGCTTGTGTGCGCTGGCGAAGATGCGCCTTTGCGCACGACCGGGGGGCTGGAGCTGTCCGCCCCCTACGGGCTGGAGGCGATCTCCCGTGCCGGGACGGTCGTCGTACCGGCCTGGCGTTCCATCACCCAGGCCCCGCCGCCCGCCGCGCTCGACGCGCTGCGCCGGGCGCACGAAGAAGGGGCCAGGATCGTCGGGCTGTGCACGGGGGCGTTCGTCCTCGCCGCGGCCGGACTGCTCGACGGCCGACCGGCCACGACCCACTGGATGTACGCGCCGACGCTCGCCAAGCGTTATCCGTCCGTCCACGTGGACCCGCGGGAGCTGTTCGTCGATGACGGCGACGTGCTGACCTCCGCGGGCACCGCTGCCGGCATCGACCTGTGCCTGCACATCGTGCGCACCGACCACGGCGCGGACGCCGCGAACGCACTGGCCCGCCGGCTGGTGGTGCCGCCCCGGCGCACCGCCTCCGACCTCGGCCACCAGCGCTACCTGGACAGGTCATTACCGGAGGAGATCGGCGCCGACCCGCTCGCCGAGGTCGTCGCCTGGGCGCTGGAGCACCTCCACGAACAGTTCGACGTGGAGACGCTCGCCGCGCGCGCGTACATGAGCCGGCGCACCTTCGACCGGCGGTTCCGTTCCCTCACCGGGAGCGCGCCGCTGCAGTGGCTGATCACCCAGCGGGTGCTGCAGGCCCAGCGGCTGCTGGAGACCTCCGACTATTCGGTGGACGAGGTCGCCGGCCGCTGCGGGTTCCGGTCGCCGGTCGCACTGCGCGGCCACTTCCGGCGCCAGCTGGGGGCCTCGCCGGCCGCCTACCGCGCGGCCTACCGCGCACGCCGGCCGCAGAACGGTGCGCCCGAGCCCGCGCTCAGACCCGAGCGGGCCGAGCGGGCCGAGCGGCCGGAGCGCGAGCGGGCGGCGCTGGGGGCGGGCGCGGGGTTCTCCGCGACCGCGCTGGCCGGTCACGGCCTGGCGGAGGCGGCCGAGGCGGCCAAACCGACCTCGGACGCGTACGCCCCCCGGATGCCGGAGACCGCGGTCGGCCGGGCTGCGGGCCGCCCCGTGCTCCCCGGACAGCGCGAGCGCCCCGTAGGGTGAGATGTATGAACGATCGCATGGTGTGGATCGACTGCGAGATGACCGGTCTCTCGCTGGCGAACGACGCGCTCATCGAGGTGGCCGCACTGGTCACCGACTCGGAGCTGAATGTGCTGGGCGACGGGGTGGATGTGGTGATCCGCCCCCCGGCCGAGGCGCTGCGCACCATGCCGGAGGTGGTGCGCCAGATGCACACCGCCTCCGGGCTGCTGGCGGAGCTGGACGGCGGAACGACGCTGGAGGCGGCCGAGGCGCAGGTGCTGGCGTACATCAGGCAGCACGTGCCGGAGCCGGGGAAGGCGCCGCTGTGCGGCAATTCCGTCGGCACCGACCGTGGCTTCCTGCTGCGCGACATGCCGGCGCTGGAGAGCCATCTCCACTACCGGATCGTCGATGTGTCGTCCGTGAAGGAGCTGGCCCGGCGCTGGTTCCCGCGGGCCTACTTCAACAGTCCGGACAAGAACGGCAACCACCGGGCGCTGGCGGACATCCGTGAATCCATCGCGGAGCTGCGCTACTACCGGGAGGCGGTCTTCGTGCCGCAGCCCGGTCCCGACTCGGACACCGCGAAGGCCATCGCCGCCAAGCACGTGCTGCCGGCCGAGCCGGCACCGGCGTCCGCGCCGCCGGTCACGCCGGAGTCCGCGCCGCCGGTGACGCCGCAGTCCGCGCCGTCGTCGTGACACACCCCGGGCCGTCTTCCGGGTCGTCGCCGCAGCCGCGGTGACCCGGAAGACACGCCCACGCTCCCCCGGCCGGAAACCTGGGCGCGAGCACCCCTCCGGACCCTGTACACTTTTTCTCAGCCGGTGGGGAAAAAGAACCACACAGCACCGGTCATGGTGGGTATAGCTCAGCTGGTAGAGCACCTGGTTGTGGTCCAGGATGTCGCGGGTTCAAGTCCCGTTACTCACCCCACTGAAAGGCCCCCGACCTCTGGTCGGGGGCCTTCGTGTTGCCCGGGGCCGAAGCGGCGGGCCGCTCAGTAGCCGACGGTGAAGCGCTCGCCGATGTGCCGGGGCCGCTCGATCTCGTCGACGAGGGCGACCGCGTAGTCCTCGGCGGAGATCCGGCTGTCACCCCCGGCGTCGGTGATCAGGTCGTCGGTGGCGGTGCGGTAGGTGCCGGTGCGCTCGCCGGGCGCGATGGTGGCGGCCGGGCTGAGGTTGGTCCAGCGCACGTCGGAGACCGAGCGGTAGAGGTCCAGCGCGTCGCCGTGCGCGTGCATGATCTGGAGCAGGAACTCCGGCAGGCCCTCGGCGTCCCAGACCTGCTTGCCGTCCGGCGTGCGGAGCGAGCCGGCGCCGCCGACCGCGATCAACCGGGGCGCCGCCGCGCCGAGGGTGCGCAGGCCGGCGACGAGGGACTCGGCGGCGGGTTCGATCGTGGCGAGGTGGCCCGGGCCGTCGCCGCCGCCGACCGCGCTGACCACGACGTCCTTGCCCTCGGCGACCGCGGCGACGGAGGCCGGGTCGAGGACGTCCCCGGTGGTCACTGTCAGGGCCGGGTGGCTCGTGGTGAGCTTCGCCGGATCGCGGACGACCGCGGTGACCTGGTGGCCGCGGCGCAGCGCCTCGTCGAGGACGCGGCTGCCGATCGTGCCGGTGGCGCCGTAGAGAGCGATCGTGGACATGGTGGATCTCCCAGCTGTGCGGTGGACCGGGGGTGGGCCGGTCGTACGGGGGCCGGTGCGGCCGGTGGGTCCGCGGTACGGACTTGACGTTTTCCGTCAGCGTCTCGCTGACCTCTCCTACGCTAGGGCCATCAGCGGGGGATTCCGGGGTAGCGAAGGGACCGGGCATGGTCAGAAAGCGACAGGGGGGCGGGGAGCCGGTTCCGGAGATCCGGGAGGTGGCGTTCTCCGCGCCGGCCGGGCGGCCGTCGGGCGTGGAGGTGCTGACCCTCGCCGAGCTGCGGGAGCGGGCGGACGCCTGCCGGCTGTCCACCCCGCACCGGCCCGGCTTCCACCACCTGCTGCTGCTCGACCGCGGCCGGCTGGTGCACAGCGTCGACTTCCGCGAGCACGTACTGGCCCCGGGTGATCTGCTGTGGTCCCGCCCCGGGCAGGTGCAGCACTTCGGCGATCTCACGGGCGCGGAGGGGCGGCTGGTGCTCTTCGAGGCGGGCTTCCTGGACCCGGCGACCGCGGCCGCGGCCCGGATCGAGGACTGGTACGGGCCGCCCGTACGGCATCCGCGGGGCGCGGCGGCGCGCAGGGTGACCGAGGCGGTGAGCCAGCTGCACCAGGAGTTCGGGGAGCTGGGCGGGCTGCCGCTGGAGGTCCATCTGGAGGTGCTGCGGCATCTGCTGGCCGTACTGGTGCTGCGGGCCGCGCACCCGGACGGGGCGGCCGGGGACGCGGGGAGCTGCCCGGCGGGCGAGACGTATCTGCGGTTCCGGGACGCGGTGGAGCGGGGGTTCACCCGCAGCCGCCGGGTCGCCGACTACGCCCGGGCGCTGGGGTACGCACCGCGCACCCTGTCCCGGGCCACCGAGGCCACCGCCGGGGTCGGGGCGAAGGAGTTCATCGACCGTCGGGTGGTGCTGGAGGCCAAGCGGCTGCTGGCGCACGGCGACCGGTCCGCGGCCCGGATCGCGGACCGGCTGGGCTTCGCCGACGCCACGAACTTCAGCAAGTTCTTCCAGCGCCGGACGGGCTGCACCCCGATCGCCTTCCGGGACGCGGTACGGGGCGGGGCGCAGCGGGTGGGGGGAGGCCCGCTGCGCCCCGTGTGAGAGGTGTCTCCTCCGTCAGCCCGGCGGGATCAAGGAGACACCCCCGAAGGGCGGCGGTCCGGGTCTGTCGGGGGGGCCGGACCGCCGGTGGGGGTCAGCCGGTGTAGGCGCCGAAGGCCTTGGTGAAGTCCAGCGGGCGCTGTGCGATGGAGCTGCAGGTCGGCTGGGCGGAGTTCGATCCGCCGCCCTCGCAGGCCTTGTCGCGGGTCGCGGACCACATCGACAGCCAGGCCAGGTGCTTGCTCTTGGCGAACGTCACCAGCTGGGTGGCGTCGTCGGTCTTGAAGACCTCGCTCTGGACGTCGTTGACGCCGATCATCGGGGTCACCGCGACGGTCTTCCAGGCGGCCGCGTCGCCGAGGCCGAGGGCCTTCTTGAGCTGGCCCTGGGTGGCGGTGGCGGCCTGGGTGGCGTAGGTGCCCATGTCGCCGTTGTAGGAGGAGCCGTAGTCCATCGCCATGATGTTGACGGCGGAGATCTTCACGCCGTTCTTCTTGGCGTCGGCGACCAGGTTCACGCCGTCCTGGGTCAGGCCCTCGGGCATGACCGGCAGGGTGAAGGAGACGTCCAGGCCCGGGTGGCTCTTCTGGAGGCGGGCGACGGCCTGGGCGCGGCGGGTGTTGGCGGCCGTGTCGGCCAGCGCGCCGCCCTCGATGTCGAAGTCGACCCGGGTGAGCTTGAACCGGTCGATGACCTTGCCGTACGCGGCGGCCAGCTGGTCGGCGGAGGTGCAGGCGACGCCGAGCTCGGAGCCGTTGGCGCCGCCGAAGGAGACCCGGACGTCGCCGCCGGCCTTGCGCAGCGCGGGTATCTGCTTCGCCACCGGGTCGCCGCCGAGGTCCACCGAGCCGCCCCACTTCGGCGTACACCCGCCGCCGGAGGTGATGAAGGCCAGGTTGAAGTTCTTCACGCCGGTCTTCTGCGCGGTGCCGGCCAGGTCGTAGGCGGGCGTCAGGGAGGTGTCGACGTACGGGGCGAAGCCGGCCGCGGCCTTGCTGCCGGTGGGGCGCGGGGCCTTGGCGGCGAGCGCTGCGCCGGCGACGGCGAACGCGCCGCCGGCCGCGACCGCGGCGGCCGTGCCGGTGAGGATCAGCTGGGTGGTGCGGCTCTTGCGCCGGCGGTGTGCGGAGGAACTCATCGGGTCCTGCCTGTCGTCACGTGGGGGGTGTGGCTGGGGGTGCACCGGGGGAAGTCGGTGTGCCCCGCACGCTAGCGACAGCGAAACGGACAAATGCCGGGATCCGTACGGACGTTGGGGGAATTATGGCGGCCTTAAGGAAGCGGAAGGCGGTGGTTAAGACCACCGGCCTATGCCCCGTGACGGGCGCTCAGGAACCGGCGCGGGCGGCACGCCGGCCGCCGGTGCGCAGCGTGCGGCGCAGCCGGTGGCCGCGGCGGGTGCCCTGCGGGCCACGCCGGCCGTCCAGGGCGAGCCAGACGCGCACCTCGGTGCCGCCGAGGACGGAGCGGCCGATGCGGACGTCGCCGCCGGTGGACTCGGCCAGCCGGCGCACGATGTCCAGGCCGAGACCGGTGGAGCCTTCGCCTCCGCCGCCGTGGCCGCGGCGCAGTGCCGCCTCGGGGTCGGCGATGCCCGGTCCGGCGTCGGAGACCAGCACGATCACCGCGTCCTCGGCGTTGTGGACGTCGACGGCGAAGGCAGTGCCCTCGGGGGTGTGCCGGAAGACGTTGCCGAGCATCGCGTCGAGAGCGGCGGCGAGTTCGGGGCGGGCGACCGGGACGCGGACCGGGCGGTCGGCGCCGGCGACGCGGGCGGTGCGTCCCTCGTCCTCGGCGAGCGCGGACCAGAAGGCCATCCGCTCGCGGATCACCTCGGCGGCGTCGCAGCCGGCCGCGGCCGCCGCCTGCTGGGTGTGCGCCTTCTGTTCGCGGGCGGTGCGGATGATCTGGTCGACCTCGCGCTCCAGTTGGGCGACGGCGGAGCGGGTCTGTTCGGCGGCCGGGGTGTCGCCGAGGGAGGCGGCGTTGAGCCGGAGGACGGTGAGCGGGGTGCGCAGCCGGTGCGAGAGGTCGGCGGCCAACTCGCGCTCGTTGGCGAGGAGTTGGACGACCTGGTCGGCCATGGAGTTGAAGGCGGTGGCCGCGGCCCGCAGTTCCTTGGGGCCGTCCTCCTGGACGCGGACGCCGAGCTGGCCGTGGCCGAGGTCGTGGGCGGCGCCGGCGAGGCGTTCGGCGGGGCGCACCATCCGGGTGCCGAGCCGGTCGGCGACCGCGACCGAGCCGATGATCAGCGCCAGTCCGACGCCGGCCAGCACGACCCAGGAGGTGGTGACGCCGTTGGTGAGTGCGTCGTCCGGGACGAACACCTCGACGACGGCGATGCCGGAGGCCACGGCGGTGGGCTGGAGCAGCGAAGTGCCGCCGGGGACCGGGGAGATGGAGGCCCGGCCGAGTTTGGCGGCGGCGGCCACGTCGGCGGGGGCGGCGCGCCGGGTGCCTATTTCGGCGGGGGTGCCGTTCTTGCCGCCGGCCGGGACGTGGACCCCGATGCGGCCGCCGGCACCGGTCTCGGCGCTGGCCACGGCCCGTTCCAGCTGGGTGCGGTCGGTGGTGATGGCGAGCACCGGGCCGATCGTGGCGGCCTGCCGCTCGGCGCTCCCGTAGGCGCGGTCGCTGGCCATCTCCTTGACGACGAGTCCGAGGGGCACGGCGAACGCGACCACGACCATCGTGGTGACCGCCAGCGCCACCTTGACCAGGGCCCACCTCACAGCGCGCGGCCCGTCATCGTGGTGGCTCCAGCTTCACGCCGACACCGCGCAGGGTGTGCAGATAGCGGGGCTTGGCCGCGGTTTCGCCCAGTTTGCGGCGGAGCCAGGAGAGATGGACGTCGATGGTCTGGTCGTCGCCGTAGGACTGCTGCCAGACCTCGGCGAGCAGTTCCTTGCGGGGGACGACGACGCCGGGCCGCCCGGCGAGGAACGCCAGCAGGTCGAACTCCCGGCGGGTGAGGTCCAGTGCGGCGCCGTCGAGTTCGGCCTGGCGGCGCAGCGGGTCGATGGACAGCCCGCCGACCCGGATCACTCGTGAGGGGGGTTCCGCGCCGGCCGAACCCGCACGGGAGCGGCGCAGTACGGCGGCCATCCGCGCCGAGAGGTGCTCGACGGAGAACGGTTTGGTGAGGTAGTCGTCGGCGCCGTCGTTCAACAGCCGCACGATGTCGGCCTCGTCGTCCCGGGCGGTGGCGATGATCACCGGGACGTCGGTGATGCCGCGCAGCATCTTCAGCGCCTCACCGCCGTCCAGGTCGGGCAGGCCCAGGTCGAGGATGACCACGTCGAAACCGACGTGCGCCACCTCGCGCAGCGCCTCCAGGGCGGTGCCGACGCTGCGTACCGTATGGGCCGCCTCGGTCAGATGCCGGATCAGGGCCGAGCGTACGAACTGGTCGTCCTCGACCACGAGCACACGTGCCATGGGCGGCACCGTACGCCATCGGGGGGACGGTTCCTCACCGGAGTTGACGCCGGGGCGGTGGGTTCCGCCCGCTCCCGCGGGCTGCGACGGGGGTGGCCGGTGGTGCAGTATGAGCCGAATGCAACGAGGACTGGTTCACGCGGCGGCCTGGACGCTGGCGACCGGCGCCGCGGTCACGCTGTCGTGGTTCGGCGTGCACACCGTGCTGTCCGGCACCGCGTACGACGCGCCGCGCGCGCTGCCCCTTTCCGACCAGGTGGCCTCCTCGGGGGCGCAGGCCGACGGCGGCGGAACGCCCCGCGCCTCCTCCACGCACCGCCCCAAACCGTCCGCCCCGGCCCCCCGGCCGTCCGCCACCGGCCCCTCGTCGGCTCCCCCGCACACCGGCAACACCCGCGCGCAGCGCCCGCCCACCACGGCGCCGGGCGGCCCGTACGGAGCCTCCGACGGCCGGGTCAAGAGCTACGCCACCTCGGGCGGCCGGGTGGTCTTCGATCTGGGCGGCTCCGCGGCCGAGTTGGTGTCGGCGACGCCGAACTCGGGCTGGGAGATGCAGGTGTGGAAGCAGCAGGGGTGGATCCGGGTGGACTTCACGGGCGGCGGTGGGCACACCTCGGTGATCTGCACCTGGAACGGCCATCCGCCGACCGTGGAGACCAGCAACTACGCGACGTGAGCCGGGCCGGCGGGCACCGCCCGCCGGCCCCGCTCAGGTGAAGGTGCCGGCCGGTGGGGCCGGGGACGCGACGGCCGTGGCGTCGGTGACCGGGGCCGCGCCGCCGGTGAAGTCGGCCAGCGCCCTGCCGTGTTCCACCCGTCCGGTCTGCGGGTCGGTGGCCGCGCGGCGGGTCAGCTCGGCGACCGGGAGGGCGGTGCCGGCGGCCAGCAGGACGGCGTTGCCGAAGCGCTTGCCGCGCAGCACCGCGGGGTCGGCGATCAGGCAGAGCTCGGGGAAGACCGTGTGGACGGTGGCGATCTGGCCGCGCAGGAACGAAAGCGGCGGGCCGTCGGCGAGGTTGGCCGCGTAACGGCCGCCGGGGCCGAGCGCGCGGCGGACGTCGGCGACGAACTCGGTGCTGGTCAGGTGCGCGGGGGTGCGGGCCCCGCGGAAGACGTCGGCGATGACCAGGTCGGCCCAGCCGTCCGGGACCTTCGCCAGGCCCGCGCGGGCGTCGCCGCCGCGGATCCGTATCCGCCAGGTGCGGTCCCACGGCAGGTGCCGGCGGACGAACTCCACCAGCGGGGTGTCGATCTCCACGGCCTGCTGGGTGGAGCGCGGCCGGGTCGCGGCGACGTAGCGGGCGAGGGTCAGCGCGCCGCCGCCCAGGTGGACGACGCGCAGCGGCTGTCCGGGCGGTCCGGCGAGATCGGCGATGTGGCCGAGCCGCCGCTGGTACGAGAAGTCCAGGCGCCGTGGGTCGTCGAGGTCCACGTGGGACTGCGGGGCGCCGTCGAGGAGCAGGGTCCAGCCGCGCGGCCGGTCCCGGTCGGGCCGCAGCTCGGCGAGCCCGCCGTCCACCGTCTCGGTGACGGTCTCCACGCCGCCGCGCCCGCGCCTGCTCTTCGCCATGCGCTCAAGTATCGCCGGTGCCCCCGAGGACTCCGACGCAGGTCGGGCGAGGCGGGGTGGAGAGGAGGGAGTGGCGGACCACCCGAGACCGAAGTCAGGGGAGGTCCGCCGACTGCACCACGACCCGGGCCGGCCCGAGGTCCGTACGGGCCGGCGGACGGGTCACCTGTCAGTTACCAATGTTGGCGCACTTGTTCCCGAACGCGGGGTTCAGCAGCGCGAGGATGTTGACGCTGTTGCCGCAGATGTTGATCGGGATGTTGATCGGAACCTGGACATTGTTACCGCTCAGAATGCCCGGGGAGTGCGCCGCGACGCCATATGCGTTGGCACCACCGTGGTGGCCGTAGACGAAGCCACGGTGTTCGTAACGATCGAAGTGACGACCGTGGTGGTGGCGGTGGTGGCCGTGACGGCCGTTGTGGCCGTTGTGGCCGTCCCCGCTGGCGGATGCGAGCCCTGCGCTGCTGAGCACCAGCGCGCAGCTGGTCGTGGCCATTGCGGCGGTCGTGATAAACCGCTTCATCCCATTCTCCTTTCAGTTCGCGAATGGGGCACCGGTCACAACGAACGAAATACGTCAGAGATGCGGGCGTCCACCCCTACAGGGGTTGGTTAACCCTATTGGCATAAAGATCGTTCCGCCATTTCAGTGCGGCATTCCGCCGTTCGGGATCACCGGCTCAGCACCGGGCGTGCCTGCCGTGGTTTCCAACATGATTTCTGTCAGAGTGCTCTCCTGTTTGACTGATAGACGTCGGAGAGGAAGACATGCGGAAGTCCATGGACCGCACCGGGCGCGGCGTCGTGTGCGCGCCGGCGGCATTGGCATTGCCGGCCGCCCTGTCTTCGGCGGCGGCCGCGCCGGCCTTCCCCCGGGAATCCGCACGCCTTCGATCCGCCGAGCGCTTCCACGTGACCCGGCACGGCGGGATCGCCCGGGCGGCCAACTCCTCGATCACCTGCGCGGCGGGTACCCGCGGCGCGGCCGGGGGGTGCGCGACGGCCCAAAAGGGCGGCGCCGGGGCCAACGTCCGGTACCGGATGGCGTACGTCGACGTCGACTCCGACCGGAACACCTACAACTCCGGCCGCGCCCGGCTGCGGATCCCGGCCGGCTCCCGGATCAGCCACGCCCGGCTGTACCGGGGCGGCAACCTGCGGGCCGGCGAGCGGAAGCCGGCCAAGTCGGTGCAGGCCGGCCGGCACCGGCCGTACGCGGTGCACAATGCCGCCGATCCGGCGAACGACGTGATGAACTCGACCGTCACCGAATTCGGCCGGGAGTCGGCGCGGCAGCCGGCCTGCCGCAACACGCTCGGTCCGGATTCCGATGTATTCGACCTCCGGCCCGCCCTGCGGTCCGGCGGCAGCCGGCTCGCTTTCCGCTTCTCCGCGCACCGGCCGGGATATCTGCTCGGCGCGCTCTTCGTGCAGACCGATACCCGGCGCTGAGCGGCGCGCTGCGGGAATTCCACGGCGAATTCCGCCGGAAAAGAGTTCTGTCGGCCCGGTGATCAGGGGAGCGGTGCGTGGCGGCGCAAGAGCTGAGGTCGGGTGAGCGGCCCACGGTGCTCCACGTTTCCCAGCCCGTCGACGGCGGGGTGGCCCGGGTCGTCGCCGACCTGGTGCGCGCCCAGGTCGCCGCGGGCCTGCGGACCGTGGTGGCCGCACCGCCCGGCGGCACGCTGCTCCACGACGCCGCGGCGGTGGGCGCCGAGACGGCCCCCTGGCCGGCCCGCCGCGCCCCGGGCCCGGCGCTGCCCGGCGAGACCGGTCGGCTGGCCCGGCTGATCCGGCGGCTGGGCCCGGACCTCGTGCACGCGCACAGCGCCAAGGCCGGGCTGGCCGCCCGGCTGGCCGTCCGGGGCCGGATCCCCACGGTCCACCAGCCGCACGCCTGGTCCTTCGAGGCGGTCGGCGGGACGGCGGGGCGGCTGGCGGTCGGCTGGGAGCGGTACGCGGCCCGCTGGACGCACCGGGTGCTGTGCGTGAGCGAGGCGGAGCGGCAGCGGGGCGCGGCGGCCGGCGTGCCCGGCCGGTGGACGGTGGTCCGCAACGGCGTGGACCTGCACCGCTGCTCCCCCGCGTACGACGACGCCGCGGCCCGCCACGCGCTGCGCCGCTCGCTGCCCGCCCTCGCCGGACTCGCGCCGAAGGCCCCGCTGGTGGTGTGCGTGGGGCGGCTGTGCCCGCAGAAGGACCAGCGGACGCTGCTGCGGGCCTGGCCGGCGGTGCGGACCGCGGTCCCGGACGCCGTGCTGGTGCTGGTCGGTGACGGCCCCGACCACGCACGGCTGCGGACCGGGGCACCGCCCGGCGTGCGGTTCGCGGGCGCCGCGCCGGACGCCGTCCCCTGGTACCGGGTGGCCGACCTGGCCGTTCTGCCGTCGCGCTGGGAGGCCATGGCGCTGACCCCGCTGGAGGCGATGGCCTGCGGCCGGCCCGTCGTGGTCACCGACGTCGGCGGCGCCCGCGAGGCCCTGCCGCCGGGCGCCGCGCCGCACTGCCTGGTGCCGCCCGGCGACCCCGCGGCGCTCGCGCAGGCGCTCCGCGGGCTGCTGACCCGGCCTCAGCTGCGCACCGAGCTGGGCCGCCGGGCGCTGGCGCACACCCGGGCGACCGGTGACGTACGGCGCACCGCGGCCGCGGTCGTGGCGCTGTACCGCGAACTGCTCGGGGCAGCCGGCCCGGAGCGCGGGGAGCGGAGCGGACGATGACGACCGAGAGCGCGGACACGCACCCCTCCACCCGGGTCCGGCCGCCCGCGGCGGCCCGCCCGGCGGCACCCATGGTCCGCCCGCCGCGCGGCCCCCAGTGGCAGCCGCTGCCCCCGCCCCGGGCCGGCCGCGGCCGGCGGCGGAGGGTGGCCTGCCTGGTGGCCGTCGACGCGCTCGCCGTCGTCGGCGCGGCACCGCTCGCCCTGGGCCCCGGCATCCGGCCGGCCGCGCTCGGCGCCCTCGTACCGGCGCTGCTGCTGCTCCACGTCCAGGCCGGTCTCTACCGCCCCGGCCCGGCCCCGAGCGTCCTGCAGGACCTGCCCGCGCTGCTGGGCCGGGCCCTGGTGTGCTGGTGCACGGCGGCCGGGCTGCTCGCCGCCGTCACGCCCGGGCAGGCGCTGCCGCTGGCCACGCTCGGGGGCACGGTGGCCGCGCACTCCCTGCTGGTGTGCGGCGGCCGTTCGATGGTCCACCGGGCGCGCCGCAACCTGGCCCGTCGCCGGCCGCGCGCCACGCTGGTCGTCGGCCCCGATCCGGCCGCCCGGCAGCTGGCCGCCGCGCTGCTGGCCCACCCCGAGTACGGCATGCGCCCGGTCGGGCTGGTCCCGCCGGCCCCGGTGGTGCCCGGCCCGGCCGAAGTGCCCACGGGCGGCGCGGCCCGTGCGCTGCCCCGCCTGACGTCCTTCCAGGACATCACCCGGTCCGTCATCGCCAACACCGTCCGGGACGCGGTGTTCACCGTGCCGCCGTACGGCGATCCGCACACCGCCGCGCTGCTGCGCCGCTTCGTCGACCAGGGCTCGGCGATCTGGCTGGCCGGCGCCGCGGCGGGCCGGGAGGGCCGGCCGCCGGAACCGGGCACCGACCACCTGTGGGGATTCGCCTGCCGCCCACTGGACACCACCCCGCCGCGGCCCGGCGGCCGGCGGAAGCGGGCCCTGGACCTGGCCCTCGCCGGACCGGCGCTGCTGGCCGCGGCCCCGCTGCTGCTGGGCTGCGCGCTGGCGGTACGGCTCGCCGACGGGCCCGGCGTGCTCTTCCGGCAGGAACGGATCGGCCGCGGCGGCCGCCCCTTCACCCTGCTGAAGTTCCGCACCCTGCGCCCGGACGACGACCACGACCCCTCCACCAGCTGGACGGTGCCGGACGACGGCCGGACGAGCCGGGTCGGCCGGCTGCTGCGGCGCACCGCCCTGGACGAGCTGCCCCAGCTGTGGAACGTGCTGCGCGGCGACATGAGCCTGGTCGGGCCGCGCCCGGAACGCCCCTTCTTCGTGGAGCGGTTCAGCCGGCAGTACCCCGAGTACGCGGCCCGGCACCGGATGCCGGCCGGGCTGACCGGGCTCGCGCAGGTGCACGGGCTGCGCGGCGACACCTCCATCGAGGACCGGGCCCGCTTCGACAACCTCTACATCGACAGCTGGTCGCTGGGGCAGGACCTGCGGATCCTGCTGCGCACCGCCGGCTCGCTGCTGCGGCGGGAGCGCGGATGAGCGCGGGCGCGGCGGCGTCCGTCCCGGCCGGGCCGTGGTGCGCCGCGGACCGGGCCCGGACGGCGGCCCGGCACGGCGCGCCGCTGCTCCCCGCGCTGGCGACGGTCCTGCTGCTCTGCGCGCCCGCCGATGCCGCCCGGGTCACCCCCCTCGGCACGGTCACCCCGGCCGACGCCGCCTCCGCGGTCCTGGTGGCCGGGTGCGGGCTGCGGCTGCTGCGGCACCGCCCGCGGCCGCTCGGCCGGACCGCCGCGCTGGTCCTGGGCGCGCCGGTCGCCGCGCTCGCGCTGGCCACCGTCACCTCCGCCGACCCGGCCGCGAGCCTGCCCGGTCTCGTCCGCCATCTGCAGGTCTTCGTCCTCGTACCGGCGGCGCTGCTGCTGACGCTGCGGGACGCCCGGGACTTCCGGGTGCTGGCCGGTGCGCTGGTGCTGCTCGCCCTGGTGCAGGGCGCGATCGGCGTGCACCAGTACCTGACCGCGACCGGTGCCTCTTATATGGGGCGCGAGGTGCGGGCGGTCGGCACCTTCGGGCCGCTGGACGTCATGGGGATGGCCACGGCCGTCGGCCACGGCCTGACGGCGGCGCTCGCCCTGGGCCTGGCGCCCGGCCCGCGGGCCCCGCGCTGGCAGCGGCCGGCGGCCCTGGTCTGCGCGGCGGTGCTGACCGTGCCGCTCGCGGTGTCATTCAGCCGGGGCGCCTGGATCGCCACGGCGGCGGCCGGCGCGGCCGTCCTGCTGACGGCCGGCGCCCGGGTCGCCGTACCGGCGCTGGCCGTGCTGACCGCCGCGGCGGTGGTGCTGGTGGGCGGGGCCGGAGCCGGCTCCGATCTGCTCGGCGAACGGGTCGCCAGCATCGGCGCGGTCTCCGACGCCCCGGACCGCTCGGTCACCGACCGCTACGCGCTCTGGGCCGCCGCGGCCGGCATCTGGCGCGACCACCCGCTGACCGGCGCCGGGCTCAAGCAGTTCCCCGCCGAACGGGACGGCCACGCCTCGCTGGGCCTGTCGTCCGGCGGCGACACCGCGGGCGCCGGGGTCGCCTTCCGGCGCGAGCCGCTGCTCTCCCCGCACAGCATCTATCTGCTGGCGCTCGCCGAGCAGGGGTTGGTCGGCGCGACCGCGCTGGTGGGCGGCTGGGCGGTGCTGCTGGTGTGCGGGGTGCGGCGGCTGCGCGCGGCCCGGCGCGCCCGCCGCGCCACGGACTGCGGCGCGGCCGCGACCGGACTGCTGGTCTGGCAGGCCGTCGACTTCCTCTCCGCCGACATCGGCGGCCCGTCGACGGTGCTGACCGCGGTGGCGCTGGGGCTGGTCGGCTGGTGGGCGCTGGCGCCCGGCCGGTGGCCGGTGCCGGGCGGCGGGACGGCGGCGCGGTGACCGGGGCCCCCGCCGCCGTACGCCAGGGCGGCGCGCCGGCCGTGCCCGGTGCGCCCGCGCCGCTCGGCCGCTCCCTGGCGAGGGCCGCCGCGCTCACTGCCGGGCTGACCGCCGCCGGTGCGCTGTGCGGTCTGCTGCGCGACCGGACGCTGGCCCGGCTGTTCGGCGCGGGCAGCGCCACCGACGCGTTCCTGGTCGCCTGGACGGTGCCCGAGATGGCGGCCACGCTGCTGATCGAGGGCGCCATGGCGCTGCTGCTGGTGCCCGCGTTCAGCCGGGCGCTGGCGGCGCGGGCCGCGGCCCCCGGTGCGCCGGACGACGCCGCCGACCCGGTACGGGCCCTGCTCGGCGCCACCCTCCCCCGGCTGTCCGCCGCGCTGGCCGGCGGCTCCGCGCTGCTCGCGGCCGGCGCACCGCTGTTCGTCCGGCTGCTGGCGCCGGGGCTCGCCGACCCGGCCGCGGCGGTCGACTGCACCCGGCTGACCGCGCTGACCGTCCTCACCTTCGGCGTCACCGGCTACCTCAGCGCGGCGCTGCGCGCCCACCGCAGCTTCGCCGCGCCCGCCGCGATCTACGTGGCGTACAACCTCACGATCATCGGCACGATGCTGGCGCTGCACGCCGATTGGGGGGTGCGGGCCGCCGCGGCCGGGGTCGCGCTCGGCGGCGCCCTGATGGTGGCGGTCCAACTCCCATCTTTCGTACGGGTGTTGCCGCCGCTGCGACTCCGCCGGGCGGTCGCGGGCGGGACGGCTCCGCTGCCGGTGGCCGGGCTACCGGTGGCCGGGCTGCTGGCGCCCGTCGTCTGCTTCACCTTCGGCCGGCAGGCGCAGGTCCTCGTCGAGCGGTTCCTCGCCTCCGGTCTCCCGGCCGGGGCCATCTCGCACCTCAACTACGCGCAGAAGGTCGCCCAGTTGCCGATGGTGCTGTCCCTGATGATCTGCACCGTCACCTTCCCGGTGGTGGCCCGGGCGGTCGCCGACGGGGAGGCCGCGCGGGCCGGCCGCCGGATCGCCCGGGACCTGACGCTGGCGGGGCTGGTGGTGCTGCTGGGCGCCGCGTACGTGGCCGCCTGCGCCCCGCAGATCACCGGCGTCCTCTTCGAACGCGGCGCGTTCACCGCCGCCGACACCGCCGCCACCGCGGCCGTGATGCGGGTGTACGCGCTCGGGCTGCTCGGCCACAGCCTGGCCGGGGCGCTGATCCGGCCGTTCTGCGCGGCCGGACGGCCCACCTGGTACCCGGCCGGCGCGATGGCCGCCGGGCTGCTGGTCACCGCCGGGGCCGGGCCGGCCGCGGTCCGCTGGTGGGGGGCGCCCGGCCTCGCCGCCGCCAATGCCGCGGGCATCACCACCACCGCCGTGCTCCTGCTGCACAAACTCGGCACCCGGTTCGTCGCCGTCCGGGTGCGCCGGATCGCCGCCGGGCTGGGCCGGCTGGCCGTCGCCGCCGCCGCGGCGGTCGCGGTGGGCGGCCCGCTCGCCGCGCTGCCCGCCGACCCGCTGCTCGGCGCGGCGGCCGGTGCCCTGCTGGTGCCGGCCGTGTTCGCCGGCACCGCCCTCGCCGTTCGGGCCCCCGAGGTCCGGCACCTGCTCGTCGTCGTCAAAGGAAAGCTCGCCGATGCCCGTTGAACCGCCGCCGCAGCGCGCCCCCGCCCCGCCGGCCCCCGGCCGCACCGCCGTCCGCCGCCGCCCCGGCCGCGGCGGCCCGCCCTGGATCCTGATGTACCACTCGGTGACCGACACCGCCGGGCGCGCGGACGATCCGTACCGGATCACCGTCTCCCCCGGCCTGCTGGACCGTCAGCTGCGCTGGCTGCGCGACCGCGGGCTGCGCGGGGTGGCGGTCGGCGAGCTGCTGCGCGCCCGGGCCGCCGGGCGCGCCACCGGACTGGTCGGGCTGACGTTCGACGACGGCTACGCCGATTTTCTCACCGGCGCGCTTCCGTTGCTGCGCCGCCACGACTGCACCGCCACGGTGTTCGTGCTGCCCGGCCGGGCCGGCGGGCTCAACTCCTGGGACCCCAGGGGCCCGCGCAAACCGCTGCTGACCGAGGACGGCATCCGCGCGGTCGCCGCCGCCGGCATGGAGGTCGGCTCGCACGGGCTGCTGCACCAGGACCTCACCACCGCCGACCCGGTCACCCGGGAGCGGGAGACGGCGGTCGGCCGGGCCCGGCTCGCCGAGCTCACCGGCCGGGCCCCGGACGGCTTCTGCTATCCGTACGGCGCGGTCGACGCCCGGGCCGTCGCGGCGGTGCGCGCGGCCGGCTACGGCTACGCCTGCGCCCTCGACCCCGGCCCGCTCACCGGCCGGCACGCCCTGCCGCGGGTGCACATCGGCGCCGCCGACACCCCCTGGCGGCTCTCCCTCAAACGGGCCCTGCACCCGCTGCGCCGCCGCGCCCTGCCCCCCGACGAGACCCCCCTGCCCCGGCCCGCGACACCGTCCGGGCCGGGCCGCAACAACAACCCGCAATCCCCGGCCGCTACCGCTACCCCTGGAGGCCCCCGGTGAAAGTCCTGCACGTCATCACCGGCCTCGACGTGGGCGGCGCCGAGCAGCAGCTGCGGCTGATGCTGCGCCGGCTGCCCGCCACGTGCGAGGTCGTCACCCTGACCGACCCCGGCCCGGTCGCCGCGGGCATCGAGGCCGACGGCATCCCCGTCACCCACCTCGGCATGACCGGCAACCGCGACCTGACCGCCCTGCCCCGGCTGGCCCGGCTGATCCGCGCCGGCGGCCACGACCTCGTCCACACCCATCTCTACCGGGCCTGCGTCTACGGCCGGATCGCCGCCCGGCTGGCCGGGGTCCGGGCGGTGGTCGCCACCGAGCACTCCCTCGGTGACGCGGTCATCGAGGGCCGCCGGCTCACCCGGGGCGTGCGCGCGCTGTACCGGGCCACCGAGCGGCTGGGCTCGGCGACCGTCGCGGTCTCGGACACCGTCGCCGCCCGGCTGCGCCGCTGGGGCGTGCCCGGGGAGCGCATCCACGTCGTCCCCAACGGCATCGAGGCGCACCGTTTCGCCTTCGACCCGGCCGCCCGGGCGCTGGTCCGCACCCGCCTCGGGCTGCCGGTGGACGCATTCGTGGTCGGCGGGGTGGGCCGGCTGGTGCCCGGCAAACGGTTCGACGTCCTGGTCCGCGCGGTGACCCAACTGCCCGGAGTGCACCTGCTGCTGGCCGGCGAGGGGCCGGAGCGGGACATGCTGCGGCGGATGGCCGAGCAGTTCGGTTCGGGCGACCGGATCCACCTCCTGGGCGCGCGGGACGGGGCGTTCGACGCACTGGCCTCGGGCCGGGCCGACGCCTGGGCCCGCACCGGCGGGACGGACGCCGCACCGCCCGGCGCGCGGCCGGACATCCCCGGGCTGCTCTCCGCCATCGACGTCTTCGTCTCCCCCTCCCCCGAGGAGGCGTTCGGCCTGGCCGTCCTGGAGGCGCTGGCGTCCGGGCTGCACGTGCTGTACGGCAGCTGCCCGGCGGTCGACGAACTGCCCGAGGACCAGGCCCCCGGCGCCCGCCGCTTCAGCCCCGGCGTACACGAACTCGCCACTTCCCTACGGGAGTTGAGGCGGCAGGGGCCGGGCCGGCTGCCGGTCCCGCCGGTGGTGCGCCGCTACGACATCGCCCGCAGCGCCGAGGCCATGATGGCCGTCTACGAGGAGGCCCTGGCCACCGCCGCGGCACGGTGGCGCGCCGCCGCGCCCGCACCGGGCCACCCCTCCGGGGTGGTCTCGCTGCCGGACCCGTCCCCGGCGGCCGCCCCGTCCACGCTCACCAACCGGTAGGCGGCGCCGTGCACGGAACCGTGAACCACGCCCCCACCGGCCGGCCGCGGGCCGCGCCCGGCCGGCTGCGGGACCGGGTCGGCCTGCTGCCCCGCTGGTGGCCGGTGCCGCTCGCCGTCCTGCTCGGCGCGGCCGGCGGGGCGGTGTACCAGGCGGTCGAACCGCCGCGCTACGCCGCGACCGGCTATGTCGTCGTGGTGCCCGGCAAGGGCGCCGACCCGGCCGCCGCGCTCGGCTTCGCCCAGGCGTACGGCCGGATCGCCACCAGCGGCGCGGTGCTGGCCGACGCGCACCGGAACTCCGGACTGCCGCTCGGCACGCTGCGCGGCGGCATCCGGGCGGCGACGTCACCGGACGCCCCGATGATCGAGGTCACCGGCACCGCGCGCACCCCGGCCGCCTCCGCCGGCCTCGCCAACGCGGTGACCCGCGCGCTGGCCGCCACCGGCAACCGCACCGCCGCCCGCACCGGCGCCCACCTGCTGGTCTTCGCCCGCGCCTCGGCCCCGGACCAGCCGGTCTCGCCGTCCGCACCGCTGGCCACCGCGGTCGGCGGCGCGGCGGGCGGCCTGCTGGGCGGGCTGGTGCTGCTGGTCCGGCCGCGCGACCGGCGCCCCGCGGTACGCGCCGGCGGATCGGTCCCGGCCCCGGCGCACGCCGCGGTCGAGGCGGGCGCCGTACCGGCCGCCGAGGGCGCGGTGCGATGACCACGACGGTCTGCCGCGACCCGGCCGCGTTCGCCGCGCTGGCCGCCGACTGGCGGGCGCTGCACCGCCGCTGCCGGGCGGCCACCCCGTTCCAGAGCCACTCCTGGCTGCACTCGTGGTGGCTGTCGTACGGGACGCCGGGGCGGCTGCGGATCGTGCTGGTGCGCCGCGGCGGGCGGCTGGTGGCGGCGGCGCCGCTGATGCTGACGTACCGTCCGCTGCCCGTCCTGGTGCCGCTCGGCGGCGCCATCTCGGACTTCTCGGACGTCCTGCTGGACGACTCCTGCCCCGGCCCGGCGGCCGCGGAGCTCGCCGCCGGGGTGCACCGGGCGGCCCGCGGCGCGCTGGTCGACCTGCGCGAGGTGCGGCCGGGTGCCGCCGCCGAGCACCTCTACGCGGCCTGGCCGGGCCCGCGCCGCCGGCTCGACGACTCGGTCACCCTGGAACTGCCCGGCATGCCGATGGACGACCTGCTGGGCCGGCTGGCCGGCCCCCGGGCCCGCCGGGTCCGTGCCAAGCTCCGCAGGCTCGACGCGCTGGGCATCGAGGAACGCACCGTCCCGGCCGGGGACGTGCCCTCCTCGGTGCGGAACATGCTGCGGCTGCACGGCCTGCAGTGGCAGGGCCGGGGGGTGACACCGGAGCACCTGCGGCCCCGGTTCGCCGCCCATCTGGCGCGCGCCACCCGGGAGATGGTCGGCAGCGGCGACGCGGTGCTGACCGAGTACCGGATGGACGGCCGGGTGATGGCCGCCGACATCCTTCTGATGTCCGCCGACCTGGCCGGCGGCTACCTCTACGGCGCCGACCCCGAACTCCGCGACCGGAAGGTCGACATCACCGCGATGCTGATGCGCCACGACGCACGCCAGGTGGTGGACACCGGCCGCGGCGCGCTGAGCCTGCTGCGCGGCACCGAGCCGTACAAGCTGCACTGGCGGCCGGTGCCGGTGACCAATCAGCGGCTGCTGCTGGCCCGCCGCGCGCAGGCGCCCACCCTCGGGCTGTACGCGGCGCGGATCACCGGCCGGGCGCTGGCCGCCCGCCTGGCCCGCGAGCGGCTGGCCTCGCCGCGCGGCCCGCGGGCCCGGCGGGGCACCGTACGCGCGAGGGGTGCCGGCCGGCCATGACCTGCCCGAACCACCGCTTACCCGACGGGCCGCGCCGGCACGGGCGGCGGCGTCCCGGTGGGCCCGGCCGCGTCCGGCACGCCGTAGAGCACCCGCCGGTACGCCTGTGCGGCGCGCGGGTTGGCCCGGCACTGCCACACGCCGTGCGGGCAGTAGTCGGTGATCGTCTGGTAGAGCGGCGGGTGCCGCGCCATCCAGTCGAGTATGCGGGTCACGAAGACGGGGTTGTCGCCGTTGCGGAACAGGCCCCACTCCGGGTACGAGATCTCCTTGCGGTGCGCGGCCGCGAAGTCCACCTGGGCCTGGAGCCCGTACGGTTCGCGGACCATCGCGTCGAAGGTCTCCCCGGCCGGCTGGTCGTAGGAGTCCATGCCGAGGACGTCCACGACGTCGTCGCCCGGGTAGCAGAGGGTCCAGCCGATCGCGTCCCGCCCCCGGCTCGGCGCGAAGTCGAACCGGAACCGCTGCCCCGGCACCGACCGCATCACGGCGACGATCCGCCGCCAGTACGCCTTCCAGGCCCCGGGGTCGGGCGCGCAGCGATGGGTGTAGGTGATGCCGTTCATCTCCCACCCGAGGGTGAGCACGGTGTCCGGCAGGCCCGCCCCGACCAGGCGCCGGGCGAGGGTGCGGAAGTGCCCGTCGAAGCCGCCCGCCGCTGCCGTGCCGAGCAGCCGGCGCACCTCGGCGTCCGGCAGCCGCGCCTCGTCCGGCGCCATCATCGGCACGTTCAGCACGAACAGCCGGCCGGGCGCCCCGTGCCGCCAGACCGCCCACGGCCACAGGAACACCGGATCGCCCTCGATGTCCGACCAGTTGTTGCCGGGCAGGTAGGTGTGGCCCACCCGGACGTCGGTGCCGCCGAGCCACCGCTGGAGCGCCGTCATCCGCCGCACCCCCCGGGCGTCCGACCCGAGGAACGCCCCCAGCGGCACCGGGGGCGGCGGGCCGGCCGCGGACACCACCGGGGCGGCGGCCAGCAGGCACGTCAGCAGCGCGCCGGCCGCGGTGGCTGCCGCCCTCCGCCGGTTGCGCTGGGACATGGTGCCTCCGGTGGCTCCTCCGCGGCCCCCCGCGGGCCGGTGCGCTGACACATGACGGCCGTTCAGGACGCGTCCCGGGACGGCACCAAGGAAATAGCCCGGACGCCGCGCCGGAACGCATTCCGGTAGCCCATTGGCGACCTCCGGTCCCCCGCACGGTCCATCGGGGGCCCCTTCCACCACGTGCCGGCCCCGCCCCTGAGCCACCGCACGCTTCGCACGTCTCCGCACTGCACCGCACTGCACGACCAGCAACCGACGACCAGCAACCAGAAAGCGCAGGAAGACACCCATGTACGACCTCGTGGTGGTGGGCGCCGGCCCCTACGGACTCTCGATCGCCGCACACGCGGCGGCGGCCGGACTGCGGCTGCGGGTCCTGGGCCGGCCGATGGCCTCGTGGCGCGACCACATGCCCGCCGGCATGCTCCTCACATCCGAGCCCTGGGCCTCCAGCCTCTCCTCCCCCGCCGGCGGCCACACCCTGGCCGACTACTGCGCCGCCCACGACCTGACCGCCGAACACGGCGTCCCGCTGCCCCTCGACACCTTCACCGCGTACGGCAGCTGGTTCGCCGAACGGGCCGTCCCGCAGGTCGACGAGACCACCGTCACCGCGGTCCGCCCGGACGGCGACGACGGCTTCCAGGTGGCGACGGACACCGGCGAACTGATCGCCGCCCGCACCGTCGTCCTCGCCGTCGGCCTGCCGCCGTTCGCCCACCGCCCCTGGCCGCTGCTCGACCTCCCCGCCGCACTCGCCTCACACAGCAGCGACCACCGCGACCTGTCCCGCTTCACCGGCCGGCACGTCACCGTCATCGGCTCCGGCCAGGGCGCCCTGGAGACCGCGACCCTGCTCGCCGAACGGGGCGCCCGGGCCCATGTCGTCGCCCGCGCCGACCGGCTGCGCTGGAACGCCCCGCCGCAGCCCCTCGACCGCGGCCGGCTGCGCGCCCTGCGCGGCCCGCACAGCGCCCTCGGCACCGGCTGGCCGAACTGGGCCTGGTCCCAACTCCCCGGCGCGGTACGCCGGTTGCCGGCGCCCACCCGGGTACGGCTCACCGAGACCGCGCCGGGCCCGGCCGGCGCCTGGTGGCTGCGCGAACGCTTCGAGGCCGCCGTACCGCTCCTGCTCCACCACCGGCTCCGGGCCGCGGTCCCGCACGGCGACGGCGTGCGGCTCCATCTCACCCATACGGAGGGGAGTACCGAAACCCTCGACACCCACCATGTGGTGGCCGCCACCGGCTTCACCCCTGACGTGGGACGGCTGCGGCTGCTGCATCCCCGGGTGCGCACCACCCTGCGGACGGTCGGCGGCAGCCGGGCCCCCGAGCTGAGCGCCGGATTCGAGTCCTCCTGGCCCGGCCTGTTCTTCGCCGGCCTGCTGACCGCTCCGTCCTTCGGCCCGTCGATGCGCTTCGTCCACGGCGCGGCCTTCACCGCGGCACGGGTGGTGCGCGGCGTCCGGCGCAGGCTCGGCGACCGGCCCGGCACCGCCACCATCCCCCGCCCGGCCGGGGCCCCCACCCCGGCCCCCGCGGGCGGCCCGGCCCCGGACGCCCCGGCCGGCGAGCCCGCCGTCTAGGCAGGCCCGCACCCGGGGCACCGGAACGGCACGCCGAAGGGGCCGCCCGGCACCTACCGGGCGGCCCCCGCACGTCGTTCCCTCGCCTCCGGGCGGGCGGTCACTGGCAGCGGTCGACCGCCGCGATCGTCCGCGCCGCCTCCCCGAGCGCCGCCCGCAGCACGACCGGGTCCGTGGCGGCCGCCCCCGCACCCTCCGGCGACACCAGCCAGCCGCTCCCGGTCACCGGCGGCTCGGCCGGCGCACCGTCACCGCCCACGGCACCCAGCACGATCCCCCGGCCGTGGGTCTGGGTGCAGGCACTGCCCGGCACGTCCCAGCCCGCGGCCGTGCCCGGCGGTACGAGGAAACCGAGGGTGTCGCAGGCCCCGTCGTGCAGCACCGGGCCCACGCCGTCCCGCAGCCGCAGGATGTCCACGGCCTCCAGCCCCTGGCGGGCGGGCACCGTCACGAGGTCGCAGGGCTGCGCCGGAACGGCGGGCGCCCCGCCCGGCACGACCTGCCTCCGCCGGCCGCCGGCCTGGCCCGCGGACCCGTTGCCGCCCCTGCTCACGCCGGTCTCCCACACGGAAAACCCCTCCTCCTGCAGCCGCAGTCCCTTTACACCGAGTTCAACGGTCGGGCGTGTCAACAGCTACGGCGGCGTAACGCTGCAAAGGATGGCAGTTCATGGCAGATCACGCGTGAGATATCCGATTTGTAGCCAAACTGTGCGTATCGGTGCCGTCACAGACGGTACGGTCGTCGCGCCGCACCGCCAGGACGCGGCATCGCCACACAGATGGCACGGAGAGGGCACGGAGAGGGTCCGCCATGGCGTCGCCAGCAGCACGATCAGCGTCGTCCCGTACCGTACCCGCCCGCCCGAACACCGCCTTCCGACAGCTGCGCGGCCGGCTGTCCCCTGGCGAGTTCGCGGCGGCGGTCCGACGGTCCGCCCGTGAGATCGGTGAGCAGGTCTCGTGCGACGCCCGCTATGTGGGGCGCGTCGAGTCCGGGGAGATCCGGTGTCCGAACTACGCCTACGAGCGGGTGTTCCGGCACATGTTCCCCGGGCTGACGCTGCCGGACATGGGCTTCGCGCCGCGCGAGGCGGTACGCGGACGGGGGGCGCGTACGGCGGCGGTCAGCGCCGCGCCCCTGGCAACCGACCCCGACCACCGCGATACCCGTATCCAGATCTGCGAGGAGAGCGACGTGCTGCGTCGCGCGTTCATCACCGGCGGCCCGGCGGCAGCCCTGGGCTTCGCCGCCCTGCACCCCATCGAGGCCGCTGCCGCCGCCGCATCCGACCGGGTGCCCCCGCCCCGCCCACCCGCCGGCGGCCGCGCCGGTGCGGCCGAGGCCACCGCCGTCGAACAGGCCGTCCGGCACATCCGGCTGCTGGACGACCGGCACGGCGCGGAGGGCATCTACCACCGCGCCACCCAGCCGCTGCGCGCCGCCTACGACCTGCTGGAGGCCGACGTCCGGCACCGTTCGGTCGCCGACCGGCTGCACACCGGCGCCGGTGAACTCGCCATCTCCGTCGGCTGGCTGGCCCACGACTCCGGCCGCTTCGACGACGCCCGCTCCCACTACGCCGAGGCGCTGGCCACCGCCCGGGTCTGCGGCGACGCCGCCCTGGAGGCGCACGCGTTCTGCAACACCGCCTTCCTCGCCCGCGACGCCGGCCGCCCGCGCGAGGCGGTGCGCGCCGCCCAGGCCGGGCAGCAGGCCGCCAAGCACCTCGCCTCGCCGCGGCTGCTGTCCCTGCTGGCGCTGCGCGAGGCGGGCGGCTGGGCGGGGCTGGCCGATCGTTCCGGCTGCGAGCAGGCACTGGCCCGCGCCGAGCGGCTGTTCGCCAGCGGGCCACGGGACAGCGACCCGGAGTGGATGACGTTCTACGGCGAGGCCGAGCTGGCGGGGCTTGAGGCGCAGTGCTGGTCGGCCCTCGGCGACGCCGGACGCGCCGCCGAGCACGCGCACCGCGCGGTGGCACTCCAGGACCCGCACTTCACCCGCAACATCGCGCTGTTCACCGCGGAACTGGCCGCCGACCTCGCCGCCGACGGCGCCCCCGAGGAGGCCGCCGCGGCCGGCCTGCGCGTCCTGGCCCTCCTCACCCAGGTCCGCTCCGCCCGCATCCGCACCCTGCTCACCACCACCGCCCACACCCTCCGCCCCCACCACACCCTCCCCCCGGTCGCCGACTTCCTGTCCCGGCACGCGGCGGCGGGAGCGAGGGACGGCGAGGCGGCGGCGCAGGTGGTGGGCGTGGGCTAGGGCCCCCTACGGTCGCGGGGGCCGGCCGTCATGCGGACCGGCGGGCGCGCGCACCGGTGGTCGCGTCGGAGGGCCGGGTCAGCCCAGGTGGCCCGTGTCGTTCCAGCGCTCGATCGCCGGCTCTCCGTAGGCCCAGCCGAGCACCGACAGGGACGTCGGCTCCAGGCGGATGCGGGCGCCGAACGAGATGTCCAGGCCCAGCCAGCGGGCGCCGAGGGCGCGCAGGATGTGCCCGTGCGCGAAGACCAGCACGTCCCGGTCGGCCGACCGCGCCCAGGCGACGACCTCGTCCGCCCGCGCGGAGACCTCGGCCAGCGACTCGCCCTCGGGCACGCCGTCCCGCCAGATCAGCCACCCCGGCCGGCCCGCCGTGATCTGGGCGGGCGTCAGCCCCTCGTACGCGCCGTAGTCGATCTCCATCAGCGCGTCCCACTCCTGCGCCCGGTCGCCGAAACCGGCCAGCTCGCAGGTCTCCTTCGCGCGCACCAGGGGGCTGGTACGGACCTCGACGCCCGGCAGGCCGTCCCAGGGCGCGTGGTGCAGTCGCTCCCCGAGCAGCTTCGCGCCGCGACGGCCCTCGTCCAGCAGCGGGATGTCCGTCCGCCCGGTGTGCCTGCCGGAAACGGACCACTCGGTCTTCCCGTGCCGGGCCAGGATTATGCGCGCTGCCATGGGTCGCACCTTTCGCCGATCACTCGGCCACTTACTCATCATCGTTCGGCGCGGGCGGCATTGACCGCGGGCTTTCCATCATCGCCCATGGGGGCGTTTTGTCCGAACCCACCCCCCACTGCCGCGGGCGCCTCCGCCGCTTCCCGCCCCGCGCCCGATGCCGGTGCCGGATGCCCGTGCCGGATGCCGGTACTGGATGTCGGTGCTGGATGTCGGTGCCGGATGCGAGACTTCGGCAGGTGAACGTTTTCCGCGACAGTCGAGCCGTGGCGACCGGTCCTGAGGCGGGGCAGGCGCTGCCGTCATCGAGCCTGCGCCAGCGGCTCAGCGAGTTGCGCGGCCCCGGCGTACGCCCCCGGTCGCTCGACGCCCGGGCGCTCGCCGCGCTGGCCGCCAATCCCGGCTGCCGGCGCCGGGCGCTGCTGGACGGTGCGGGTGTGGACAAGGGCGCGCTGGCCGGGGCCCTCGGTTCACCGGCGGCGTACGGGCAGTCGCAGTTCGCGTTCGTGCGGGGCAACGCGTTCGAGGCCCGGGTGAAGGCGGACGGCGGCGCGGAGCTGCTGCGGCTGGTGCGGGAGCGGCTCGACCCGGAGAGCCCGCCGCCCGAGCCGGAAGGGCCCGGGGCGGCGGCCGCGCCGGACCTGTCCGCGGCGGGGCCGGAGGGCCGCGCGGCGCGTACGGCGCTGGCGCTGCGCGAGGCGACCGCGGCCGGCGGGTGGACGCTGCTCGACCATCCGATGCTGGCGGTCGACGTGGCCGGCTCGCCCGCCTATGTGGAGCCGGATGCGGTGGTGGTGCATCCGGACGGCAGCTGGACGGTCGTGGAGATCAAGTCCTTCCCGATGATCGACGGTTCGGCGGACGCCGCCAAGGTGGGCGCCGCGGCCCGCCAGGCGGCGGTGTACGTGCTCGCCCTGGAACCTGTCGCCGCGCACGCCGCCGCGCACACGGGCCGCACGGTGCGGGTCCGCGACCGGGTGCTGCTGGTGTGCCCGAAGGACTTCTCCAACCTCCCCACGGCCGCGGCCGTCGACGTCCGCAAGCAACTGTCCACGACCCGGCGGCAGTTGGGCCGGCTCACCCGGGTCGAGGAGATCGCCGCGGCCCTCCCGGAGGGCACCACCTTCGATCTGCGGATGGCGGACGACGGGAAGACCCCGACCCGCCCGGCACAGGAGCTGGCCGCGGCCGTGGAGGCGGTCGGCGCGGCCTACGCCCCCGAGTGCCTGGCCGCCTGCGAGCTGGCCTTCCACTGCCGGAAGCAGGCCCGCCGGGAGGGCGCGGTGGAGGCACTGGGCCGCGGCGTCCGGGGCGAGCTGGGCGGACTGCACACCATCGAGGAGGTGCTGGCGGCGGCCCGCCCCGGGGGCCGGGCCGGCGACGGGGGCGGCGACCCGACCGGCCCCGACGATCCGGCCGTCCTCGCCCTGCGCCGGGCCGCCGCGCTGCGCGCCGAAGCACTGGCGGCCGCCGCCGTACCGCAGGCGCCGGCGGAAGAGCCCCCCGTACCGCGGGCGACGGCGGAAGAGCCCGGTGTGCCCCACCCGCGTGCGGAGGAGGCGTAGATGTCGCTGATCGAGACGCTGGCCCGGATGGAGGCGGTGGCCGCCGGGCGCGCCCGCCCGCGCTGTACGGTCCGGCACCGTCATCTCTCCGAAAGCCCGCTGGTCCTCGTGCCGTTGACGACCGCGGGCGAGGCCGGTGCCCCGCTGGGCGCGCTGGTCGGCACGGACCGCGAGAAGCCCGCCCTGCTGGCCGTCCCCCAGCCGCGCAACCGCGATCTGCGGTTCGCGTTCCTGGCCGAGCTGGCCGAGACCGTGCTCCCGTACGTGGACGGCTTCGCCGACGCCGTGGAGTGGGAGGAGCGGAAGGAGACCGACCCCGAGACCGGCAAGAAGGTCCCGGTGCAGGTCGAACTGTGCGCGGACGCCCCGCAGCTGATCGTCCCCAGCGCGGCCGGCGTGGAGTATGTCCGGTTGCTGGGCCGCTCGATGCGGTTCCGGCGGACGGCCGAGCAGGATCCGGAGGCTCCCCATCCGGCGCCGCCGCACGTCCCGCTGCTGGGCCGCTGGCTGACGCATTTCGGTGAGCGCGCGCGGGTCCCCGGCGCCAGTCTGCTGCTGCCCATGACGGGTCTACTGGCCCGCCATTGGGCGACCGGCCAGAGCGTGCTGGAGGACCAGCACCTGGGGGCACTGCTCGCCTGGATCGACCCGCCGCCGGGGAGGTCCGGCCAGGAGGCCGCCGAGTTCGCCGAGTCGGCGCGTGACGCGGACGGCCAGCTGCGGTGCCCGCCCGCCGGGCCGGCCACGGACCCGGCGTTCGACAACCGCCTGCTCGCGCCCGCGACGGCCCGTTACGACGCCGGTCTGCCGGGCGCCGAGGAGGAGCTGCGCGCCCTGCTCGAGGGCCAGTTGCGGCCGACCTGGGACGCCGTCTGGCGCGGCATCGACCTGCTGCGGGCGCTGCCGGAGGGTGCCCGGGTCGCCGACCGCTGGAAGCGCGACCGCTGGTCGTACACCGCGCACCGCGACCGGGTGCGCGCCGGTGAACCCCCGCAGCCCCGGCGGGACGACGCGGTCACCGCCGCGCAGAAGCTGGCCGCCCGGGAGACCGCGCAGGCGCAGCTGGACGCCCAGGAGGCGCTGGACGACCCGCTGGTGATGGCGGGCCGCCGGCTGGCCGGGGAGGCGTTCGAGGGCACGGTGACCGCCGTGGAGATGGCGATGTCCGAGGGCAAGCGCCCGATGCCGCGCCCCCTGGTGACGCTGCGCACCGCCGACGGCCCCCTGCTGTCCGGTGGCGTCAAGCTCTACCGCCCGCTGGCGGACGGCCGGACCCAGCCCGCCGAGTTCGTGGCGTACGCGCCGGACGAGCCGGACGTGCTGGTGGTGCGGCTGACCGGCGGGATGGGCCGGGGCCGGACCCCGGAGCCCGGCTCCGTGCCCGAGCCCGCGGACCCGGTCTGCTGGACGCTGTTCGAGCACGCCCCGCGCGGCGGCCCGGAGCTCCCGGACTCGGAGGACATCCCGTGGACCCACGGCGGCCCGCCCTCCGCCACCTCGGACACCCCGCCCGAGACCGCCGACCCGGTGACCGCGGAGGATTTCCTGTGACCCGCACCCACCCCCGCCCCCGCACCGCCCCGCCCGCCACGCCTTGGGAGGTCACCGCGGAATGACGGCCCTTCAGGACCCGCCCCCCACCGCCGCCGGCGCCCGGGACGCCGATCCTTCCGTGGCGGCCGCGGCGGCCACCGACGCGATCCTGCGCGACACGCTGCACGGCTCCCGTCGCGGCGTCGTCGTCGACTCCCCGCCGGGTGCCGGCAAGTCCACCCTGGTGGTCCGCGCGGCGCGCGAACTGGCCGCTGCCGGGCGCCCGTTGATGATCGTTGCGCAGACCAACGCGCAGGTCGACGACCTGGTGCTGCGGCTCGCCGAGAAGGATCCCGAGCTGCCGGTCGGCCGGCTGCACAGCAGCGAGCCCGGCGCGTTCGACCCGGCGCTGGCCGAGCTGCCGGCGGTCCGTACGTCCGCGAAGATCGCCGATCTGGCCGGGCTGGACGTCGTGGTGTCGACGGCCGCGAAGTGGGCCTACACCAAGGTCGAGGAGCCGTGGCGGCACGCCATCGTGGACGAGGCGTACCAGATGCGGTCGGACGCGCTGCTGAGCGTGGCCGGGCTCTTCGAGCGGGCGCTGTTCGTGGGCGACCCCGGCCAGCTGGACCCGTTCAGCGTGGTCGGCGCCGAGCAGTGGGCCGGGCTGACGTACGACCCGTCGGCCAGCGCCGTCTCCACCCTCCTCGCCCACAACCCCGACCTGCCGCAGCACCGCCTGCCGGTCTCCTGGCGGCTGCCCGCCTCGGCCGCTCCCCTGGTCTCCGCCGCGTTCTACCCCTACACGCCGTTCCGCAGCGGCACCGGGCCCGGTGAGCGCCGGCTGGCGTTCGGGGTGCCGGGCGACGGCTCGGGCGTGGACCGGGTCCTGGACGAGGCCGCCGAGTCCGGATGGGGCCTGCTGGAGCTGCCCGCCCGCCGGACGCCGCGGACGGACCCGGAGGCGGTGCGGGCGGTGGCCCTGGTGGTGCGGCGGCTGCTGGACCGCGGTGGCGCGGCGAGCGGTGAGCACGCGCCGGAGCCGACGCCGCTGA
The DNA here is from genome assembly GCF_000720175.1 of Streptomyces sp. NRRL S-337. Classification (GTDB taxonomy): domain Bacteria; phylum Actinomycetota; class Actinomycetes; order Streptomycetales; family Streptomycetaceae; genus Streptomyces; species Streptomyces siderophoricus. Next base: position 20,680 of record NZ_JOIX01000034.1, on the reverse strand, counting down.
CCGCAGCCCGGATCGCGGTCGGCACGGCACACCGCGACCAGGCCGCCGCGGTCCGCGCCGCCCTCGCCGAGCTCGGCGTGTCCGACGTCACGGTGGACACCGCCAACCGCCTCCAGGGCCGCGAGTTCGACGTCACCGTCGTCCTGCACCCGCTCTCCGGGCGCCCCGACGCCACCGCGTTCCATCTGGAGACCGGCCGGCTGTGCGTGCTCGCCTCCCGGCACCGCCACGCCTGCATCGTGGTCTGCCGGGCCGGCGTCGCGGACCTCCTCGACGAGCACCCCTCGACCGAGCCGGTCAGCCTGGGCGTCACGGTGAAGTTCCCGGACGGCTGGGAGGCCAACCACGCCGTCCTCGCGCACCTGCAGGAGCACCGGGTGGGCTGGCGGCCTTGACACCCGGCTTCCCCTCCGTACACCTCACGCCCCAGGGCGCACTTGCGCGAGGCGGGACAATGGAATGCGGCACACGATCTGGAGGTACGTACATGTCCGAGCCGCGACCGGCTCCCGACCCCCGTGGTACGGCACCGAGGCCACGGCGCATGAAGCCCGCGCAGCTGCTCTTCGAACCACCCGAGGCCGTTGCCGACCCCGAGCACTTCTTCGACCTGGAGTCGATAGAGGACCCGCGCGAGCTGCTCAGCCGCGCGACGGAGCTGACCCTGGCCTTCCGCGCCGCGGCCGACCGCGCCACGGAGTTCCAGGCGCTGGCCGCCGCCCAGCTGGCCGACCCGAGCCGGTTCGACCGGCTGCCGCTGGCCGTGCTCGCGGAGCAGGCCGAGTGGACCGAGGACTACGCGCAGAAGATGATCGAGTTCGGCCGCAGCCTGATGCGGAGCGGCAGCACGCTGCTCGGCGACATGGACTGACCCTGTCCCTGCCCTGACCCCGCCCGTCGACCGACCTCCGCCCGACCGACCCGGCCGACCCGTCCGCTCGTTCACATCCGCCACGGACGCCCCACGACGGCTCATGGTCACCAACCATGAGCCGCTGGCATATGCGAAGGGGCAAGGTAGCGGGTCCCGTGCCGCGCTGTCCCGATTTCCGGCAATCAGCCGAGCCGGTACGGGCCGTATCGGTAGACCTGTCCCCATGAGTGACCGGCTGCCCGACCTCCCGCGCACCCCCACCCACCCCGCCACGTCCTACGTCACCCTCGCCGGCGCCGACTGGCTCGCCTCGGCCAGCCCCCACCCGGACGACATGCACGCGCTGTGGGCGCTGCACCCGGACGCGCCGAGCGTGCTGCCGTGCGGGACGGCCTTCGACGTGATCAACGCCCCGGCGCTGTTCGGGCGGCGGATGGTGGACCGGCTGTGGTCCGCCGGCCCCGGCTCCGGGCCGGTGGCCGCGCACCGCGGGCGGATCCTGCTGTTCGCCGCGCCGGGCACCGCCCAGCGGCTGCCGGCGCTGCTGGTCTGGGAGGAGTGGGCGGCGGCCGTCCCGCCGCTGCTGTGCCACGGCAGCGGGGACGCGGTGACCATCCCGCCGCTGCACCCGCACCCCGCCCCCGCCGCCCGGACGCGCCCGCGTACCGCCGCGCACCCGATCACCGCGCCGGCCGACGACGACTTTGCCGCGGGCTCCCGGTGGCTGGTGGCGCCGGACGTCCGCCGGCCCTGGCTGCCGGGTCCGGACGTGCTGCTGTGGGCCTGTGTCCGCGCGGCCCGCCCGGCGCCCGGGGAGGCCGGGGAGGCAGGGGAAACCGCAGGTCAGACCCGCGTTTCGGCGCCGGCCCAGGCCCGTGGGAAACCGATTTTTGTCCTCCCCGATCAGGATGCTAATGTTTTCCCCGTCAGCAGGCGCCGCTAGCTCAGTTGGTTAGAGCAGCTGACTCTTAATCAGCGGGTCCGGGGTTCGAGTCCCTGGCGGCGCACAGACGGTCGAAGGCCCTCACCTCAGGTGGGGGCCTTCGTCATGGGCCCGGGCCGATGCGCCCCGGCCGTCAGCCGTGGCCGATCTTGACCGCCCAGTCGCCGTCGCCGGTCCGCCCGGCCACCTGGATCCGTACGCCGTCCCGGGCGTCGTCCATGCTCTCCCCCACGCCCAGGGGCGCGTCCGCGAGCGGCGGGTAGACGGAGGTGCCCCAGCAGGCCGAAGTGGCGGGGTGGCCGTCGAGGACGTGGACCGGGCCCGAGCCGGAGGCGGTCGCGCTGTCGACGCGGTAGGCGAGGACGCCCTCGCTGCACAGGGCGCGGTCGTTGCCCTGGGCGCTGCGTGCCTCGATGGCCAGCGCGCTGTCGGGGCCGGTACGGAGCACCAGCAGCCGCGGGCGGCGCTGGCCGCGGGGTTCGAGGGGGGCGGTCAGGGTGCGGAGCGAGTACAGGCCGGGGCGTGCGAGGTCGACGCAGTCAACCTGGTTGTCGGCGATCCAGCCGAGCTTCCACTTGTGCCAGGCGAAGGGGTCGGGCGCCAGCCCGAACTGGCTGCCCATGAGGTCCCAGTCCCCCACATAGGTGTCCCAGTCACCCTTGCCGCCCTGCGGCCGGTGATACAGATCGGGCAGGTCGAAGACGTGACCGGTCTCGTGCGCGAGGACGTTACGGTCCGGCGGGCTCTGCTCGAAGACGGTGACGAACCGGCGCAGCTCGTGATCGTCGGCATGCATCGGCTGATCGAGGTTGACCACTTTGGTGGCGTCCGCATCGACGCCGGGCGCCTCCGGATCGGCGACGAAATAGACCACGTCGTAGCGGCCGAAGTCCACCGAGGGGTCGGCGGCGGCGACCGCATCGCGCAGGTAGGCCGCGCGCCGTCCGGCGTCCCAGTCGCGCCGTATGCCGTACGCCACGGACGAGCGCGGCATCCGCACCCAGGGGCGGTGGACGTGCGGACGCAGCCGGAAGCGGCCGTAGGAGGCGCGCTCGAAGAAGGTGGAGGTGGCGGGGAAGTAGTCGCGGGCCAGCGCCTGTGGGGTGGCGGCCGGCCGGGAGTCCGGGAAGGAGAGGTAGATCAGCACCGCGTCGAGCGGGCGGTCCGGGCGGGTGTAGGAGCCGTTCCAGTTGTCCAGGCCCTCGGAGTGATGGGCCTCGCTGCGGCCCAGCGCACAGGGGAGCGCGGCCTCGGAGGCGGTGGCGGGCCCGGCGACGATGGACGTGGCGATCAGCGCGCTCAGCGAGGTGAGGATCGCCGCCAGGCGCCGCAGGCGACGGTGATCACCCCCGTCGGGCGTCTGGGCGCGCGGCACACGTACCTCCAGGGACGGATTCGGGGACCTCATCTACCCTGTGGCGATTTAATGCTATTCGTCCTGTTTCCGGGGCCCAGACGAGTGACCGGCGCGTCTCCGCCGTGCCGTAACGGACAGTCACAATCGACCAAGAGCGCAATCGCAGCGAACAGAGCCGGGCAGAAATGGCTGAAGTTCCGTCATGTGGGCCGGGGAGCACGGCTGCGTCGCTGGATCGGCCCTCGTGCCAGCCTCTATGATCGCCACACTTTCCAGCGCGGGATCCCCCCTCCATCACGAGACAAGCGCCAAGCGGGAGCGAGCAGTGAGCGGACACCCCGACGGCCCGGGCCGCACGCCCGGAGCGACGCTGCCCTCGGTGACGGAACGTAACGACACCCCCAAAGAATCCGGCGACGCCCGGCACACCCCGGCCGGCCGCCACGACGACTCCGCCGCCTCCCTCGGCGACTACCGCGCCGCCTTCCACGCGGGGCGCCTGGCGATGGCCGTGCTCAACCGCGACGGACTGGTCCTGGCCGCCAACCCCGCCTTCGGCGAGCTGGTCGGCGCCGACCCCGCCGACCTGGTGGCGGCGACCGCGGCGGACCTCACCGACCTGGGCGCCGACCCCCGGGTGTGGACCGCCTACCGCGAGGTGCTGTGCGGCCGTAGCGACCGGCTGCGCTGCACCCGTCGCCTCAAACACCCCGAGGGGCACTCCTTCTGGGTGGAAGTGACGGTCGAGCCGCTGACGCCGGAACCGCTCAGCGGAGAAGAGCGGATGCTGCTGTCGGTGGCCGACATCAGCGACCGCCACGACCTGCTCGCCCGGCTGCGGCACCTGCAGATGCACGACCCGGTGACCCGGCTGCCCAACCGGGCACTGTTCTTCGAGCGGCTCGCCGCCGCCCTGGAGACGGCCGCCTTCGACGCGACCGGCACCGGCCGGATCGGGCTCTGCTACCTGGACCTGGACGGCTTCAAGGCCGTCAACGACACCCTCGGGCACCGGGTCGGCGACCGGCTGCTCAGCGCGGTGGCGCAGCGGCTGATGCGCTGCGCGGAGACCGACGACGACCGCGCCGCGGGCCGCCCCGGGCATCTGGTGGCGCGGCTCGGCGGCGACGAATTCGCCCTGTTGGTGGAGGACTCCACCGGCACCGACCAGCTGGCCGAGCTGGCCCAGTGCGTGCTGGACGCGCTGCAGCGCCCGTTCGACCTGGCCGGGCAGCGGCTGTCGGTGTCGGCCAGCATCGGCGTGGTGGAACGGGCCGCCGGCGGCACCACCGCGACCGGCCTGATGCAGGCCGCGGACACCACGCTGTACTGGGCCAAGGAGGACGGCAAGGCCCGCTGGACCCTCTTCGACCCCGAGCGCAACGCCCACCGGATGACCCGGCAGGCCCTCTCCAGCACCCTGCGCCCGGCTGTCGACCGCGGCGAATTCACCCTGGAGTACCAACCGCTGGTCGGACTGGGGGACGGCCGGGCGCAGGGCGTCGAGGCACTGGTGCGGTGGCGGCACCCGCAGTTCGGGACGCTGTCGCCGAATCGGTTCATCGCGCTGGCGGAGGAGAACGGCGCGATCGTCGAGCTGGGCCGCTGGGTGCTGGAACGCGCCTGCCACCAGGCCCGCGCCTGGCAACTGGCGCACCCCGAGGGCCGGCCGCTGTTCGTCAGCGTCAATGTGGCCGTACGTCAGGTCTGGGACTCCGACCTGGTCGCCGACGTGGCCGGGATCCTCGCCGAGACCGGGCTGCCGCCGCACCTGCTCCAGCTGGAACTGACCGAGTCGGCGGTGATGGGCTCCGCCGGCCGCCCGCTCCAGGCCCTCCAGGCGCTGAGCGACATGGGCGTACGGATCGCCATCGACGACTTCGGCACCGGCTACTCCAACCTCGCCTACCTCAGCCGCCTCCCGGTTTCCGTATTGAAGCTCGACGGGTCGTTCGTCCGCGGGTTCCGCTCCCAGGAACACCCCAATCCGGCCGACGAGATGATCGTCGAGGCGCTGGTGGCACTGGCCCACCGCCTCGGGCTCACGGTCACCGCCGAATGCGTCGAAAGCGCCGAACAGGCGGAGCGGCTTCGCCGCATCGGCTGCGACACGGGGCAGGGGTGGCTCTACTCCCGGCCCGTCGCGCCGGACCGGGTCGCGGCGCTCTTTATTTAGCGCCGCACGTTTTCGGCCGGCCCGCCGTGGTGGTTGCTGTCTTTTCCGCCTTCGGCGGGGTGGGGTTCAGAGCCGGGGGCGCCCGGTCCAAAACCCCCACGCCCGCCGAAGGCGGAAGAAACAGCAACCCCCACGGCGGGAAAGCCGACAACGTGGGAGGCGGGCCCAAGCGGCCTCAGCCCGCGAAGCCGTACGCGTCGGCGATCAGCTCGTACGAGCGGACCCGCGCCGTGCCCCCGTGCGCGTTGGACGTGATCATCAACTCGTCCGCGCCCGTGCGCTTGGCGAGGTCGTCGAGGCCCTGGCGAACCGCGTCGGGGGTGCCGTGGACGACGTTGGACAGCCAGCTGTCGACGAAGCCGCGCTCCAGCTCGTTGAAGGAGTACGCCTCGGCCTCCTCGGGGCTGGGGACGAGGCCGGGGCGGCCGGTGCGCAGCCGGACCATCGCCAGCGCGCCGGTCATGACCTGGCGGCGGGCCTCCCGCTCGTCCTCGGCGGCCAGCGCGGAGACGCCGATCAGCGCGTACGGCTCGGCGAGGACCTCGGAGGGGCGGAACGAGGCGCGGTAGAGGTCGAGCGCGGGAAGGGTGTTGGCCGCGGAGAAGTGGTGCGCGAAGGCGAACGGCAGGCCGAGCGAGCCGGCGAGCCGGGCGCTGAAGCCGGACGAGCCCAGCAGCCAGAGCGGCGGCCGGTGCGGGGACTGGACGCCGCCGGGCGAGGTGGCCTGCACCGGCCCCGGCACCGCGTGGATCCTCGCGTACGGATGGCCGTCGGGGAAGGTGTCGTCCAAAAAGCGGGTCAACTCGGCCAGCTGCTGCGGGAAATCATCAGCAGCCTCGTTCAGCCGCTCGGTGCGCCGCAGGGCCGCGGCGGTGGCGCCGTCCGTGCCCGGCGCGCGGCCCAGGCCCAGGTCGATCCGGCCGGGGGCCATCGCCTCCAGGGTGCCGAACTGCTCGGCGATGACCAGCGGGGCGTGGTTGGGCAGCATGACGCCGCCGGAGCCGAGCCGGATGCGTTCGGTGTGGGCGGCGACGTGGGCGAGCAGCACCGCGGGTGAGGAGGAGGCCACACCGGGCATGGAGTGGTGCTCGGCGACCCAGTAGCGGTGGAAGCCGCGGCGCTCGGCCGTACGGGCGAGGTCGACGGCGGTGCGGACGGCGCCGGCGGCGGTGTGCCCGGCGCCGACCGTCACCAGGTCGAGGACGGACAGCGGCACGGGGGCGCTGCCGCGGGCCGTGCCGCGTATTCCGTCGCCGTCGTCGTGCTGCGTCGGGCCGCCGGTCCGGTTGTCGTCTTCGCCGCTCACGGTGCGGGTCCTCTCCTCGTGTCGCCGGGTCTGCCGCAGCGACAACCGGAGAGCAACTCCAGTTATTCCGCCGGTCGGGCGAACAGTGTCCCCAGGGCCGGGCGGCACAGTTGCCGGTCCAGCAGGCGCAGGCCCTCCCAGGCCGTCACCTGATTGGCGGTGAGCACCGGTTTGCGCAGCTCCGCTTCGAGGGCGGGCAGATGGGCGGCGGTGTGCAGGGCGGTGTCGGGGAGCAGTACGGCCTCGGCGTCGGGGTGGTCGCCGGCGCGGGCGAGCGCGAGGACCTCCTCGCGGCCCCAGGTGCCGACCTCGGCGGCGGTGATGATGCCGCTGCCGCGGGTCGAGACCACCTCCGCACCGGCGGACTTCAAGAACGCCCGGAAGTACTCGGCGACGTCGTCCGGGTACGTCGCGGCGATCGCCACCCGGCGGGCGCCGAGCGCCGTCAGGGCGTGCGCGAAGGCGAAGGACGTACTGGAGGCGGGCAGGCCGGCGGTGGCGGACAGTGCGCGGACCTGGTCGTGGGCGCCCTCCCAGCCGTAGATGAAGCTGGCGCTGGTGCAGGCCCAGACGACGGCCTGGGCGCCGCGCTCCTTCAGCTCGTCGACGCCGGCCGCCAGCCGGGTCGCGCAGCCCATCTCCAGCAGCGCGTCGGCCCGGTGGGCGTCCTCGCCGATGTCGGTGTGCACGAGCGGCAGGCGGACCGCGCCGCCCAGGAGCTCTTCGAGCCGGGGGTAGTCGTCCTCCGCGGAGTGGCCGGGGTAGAGGAAGCCGACCGATGCCATGCGGGTCTCCCTTGGGTGTGCGGCTGCGGGTGCCGGGTGGTGCGCGTGGTCGGGGCGGGCGGTGAGCCGGGGCAGGAGCGCGGCCGGCGCCACGGGGGTCGCCGGCGGCATCCTCGGTACGGTTTTGGGCCGGGTTCGGACCGACCTCAAACCGGGGGCAGCAGGCCCGGGTCGTCCGGCGGCAGATGGGGCGGCTCGACGCCGTCCGGTTCGCCGTCGGGGGGAGCGGGCGGTCCGGCGAACGCGGCCTCCGGGGTCGCCCGCGGCCCACCGTCCGGCGACAGCGCCCCGCCGCCCGGCGACAGCAACCCGCCGCCCGGCGGCTCCCAGCCGGTCATCGCGGCCGGTCCGCGCCGCGCCACCGGATCGAGCAGCGCCTGGTACGGTCCCACCGCCCGCACCCCGATGGCGCGCAGCGCCGCCCACATCGTCACCTGGTTGGCGGACAGCACCGGCATCCGCAACTCCGCCTCCAGCTGCGGGATGACGTCGTACGTCGGCAGGTTCGTGCAGCTGATGAAGAGGGCGTCGGCGGAACCGACGACGGCCGCCCGGGCCATGTCGACGACGTCGCGGTAGGGCACCTTCCAGATGTGCCGGGTCAGGCCGAGGTAGGCGCGGCCGGTGACCGTGATGCCGCCCTCGCCGAGGTAGTCCTCCAGGGAGTCGGTGACCGATTTCGTGTACGGGGTGACCACGGCGATCCGCCGTGCGCCGATCTCCCGCAGCGCCTCCAGCAGTGCGCCGGAGGTGGTGAGCGAGGGCACGTCCCCCGCCTGTGCCATGGCGGCGCACATCGCCCGCTCGCCCGCCAGTCCGCCGACGAAGCTGCCGGAGGTGCAGGCGTAGCAGATGACCTGCGGGGACACCGCGCACAGCGCCTGGACGGCAGCGTCCAGCGTCTCGTGCTCGCTGACCAGCCGGGCCAGATCGAGGCTCACCTCGACGGGCACGAAGGGGGTTCGGGTGAGGTGGAGGGACACGTCGTCGGGCACCCAGCGCCACAGCTCGCGGTCGAGCGCGAAGTCAAAAGGGGCGACAACGCCCACACCGAGCTGAGGCTGGGGGCCACCCAGAAAAGAGACGTCCATTGAAGGCCCCTAGAAGAAACGAAGGGCTGGAATGACCAGGGCCGGTGGCCGTGGTGGAAGTGCAGCCGGAGCAAGCCGGGACGTCGGGACAGAGCCGTTGTTGACACGGTAGATACGACTTCTTAGCGTGGTCAATCCTCGCATCTCAGGCATCTGTCGGCGCCCTGTTCCAGTGAAGCGGGCACACCTTTCGAAACGGTTTCTGGCCATGTCCCAAAGCACCGTCCTCGTCCTCGGATCCGACCCGCCGCCCGCGCTCGACCGGCTGACCGGCCGGGCCCGGGTGATCTTCACCGACGAGGCCGGGCTGGCCGGCCGACTCCCCACCGCCGACGTGCTGTTGGCCTGGGACTTCACCTCCGAAGCGATCCGCGAGGCATGGCCGGAGCGGGGCCCGAAACCGCGCTGGGTGCACACCGCGAGCGCCGGCGTGGACCAGCTGCTGTGCCCGGCGCTGGTCGCCGACGACACGGTGGTGACCAACGCCCGGGGCGTCTTCGAGCAGCCGATCGCCGAGTACGTCGCCGGCCTGGTGATCGCCATGGCCAAGGACTTCTACGGAAGTTGGGAGCTCCAGCGGCAGCGGCGCTGGCAGCACCGCGAGACGCTGCGGCTGGCCGGCACCCGGGCCGTGGTCGTCGGCTCCGGGCCGATCGGCCGGGCCATCGGCAGCACCCTGCTGGCACTGGGTGTCAAGGTCGAGCTGGTCGGCCGCCGGGAGCGTCCGGACGATCCGCACTTCGGGCTGGTGCACGCCGCTGACGCGCTCAACGGGCTACTGCCGCACGCGGATTGGGTGATCTGTGCGGCGCCGCTGACCGACGCCACCCGGGGCCTGTTCGGCAAGGAGGCGTTCGGCCTGATGCCGCCGCGGGCCCGGTTCGTCAACGTCGGGCGCGGGCCCCTGGTCGTCGAGCCGGACCTGATCGCGGCGCTGCGCGAGTGGCGGATCGCGGCGGCCGCGCTGGACGTCTTCGAGAGCGAGCCGCTGCCCGCGGACAGCCCGCTGTGGGACGTGCCGCACCTGATCGTCTCGCCCCACATGAGCGGCGACACACTGGGCTGGCGGGACGCGCTGGCCGAGCAGTTCCAGGACAACTTCGACCGCTGGGCGGCCGGCGAGCCGCTCGCCAACGTGGTCGACAAACGGCTCGGGTACGTGCCGGTGCAGTGACGGCGCGGGCCGCCCGCCGCCGGCGCGGCCGCCCCGCCCCCGCCCGCCGTCCCGCCCGGGGCGGCCGACGCTCGGAGGACGGATGACCACCGAACCGACCCACCTCGCCGACCTCACCGCCACCCGTCTGACGGCCGGCTACGCCGCCGGCGAGTTCACCCCCGTCGAGGCCGCCCGGGCCGCCCTGGAACGCGCCGAGGCCGCCCACGCCGCCACGAACTGCTTCACCCGGATCGACGCGGAACCGGCGCTGACGGCGGCCACGGAGTCGGCGGAGCGCTGGCGCCGCGGGGCGCCGGCCGGGCCGCTGGACGGGGTGCCGGTCACCGTCAAGGACCTGATCCTGACCCGGGGCACCCCGACGCTGCGCGGTTCGCGGACGGTGCGGGCCGAGGGGCCGTGGGAGGAGGACGCGCCGTCGGTGGCCCGGCTGCGGGAGTCCGGTGCGGTGTTCCTCGGCAAGACCACCACCCCGGAGTTCGGCTGGAAGGGCGTCACCGACTCGCCGCGGCACGGGGTGACCGGCAATCCGTACGATCCGCGGCGCACCTCGGGCGGGTCCAGCGGCGGCAGCGCGGCGGCGGTGGCGCTGGGCGCCGGGCCGCTGAGCCTGGGCACCGACGGCGGCGGATCGGTGCGCATCCCGGCGTCGTTCTGCGGGATCTTCGCGCTGAAGGCGACCTACGGGCGGGTGCCGCTGTATCCGGCGAGCCCGTTCGGGACGCTGGCGCACGTCGGGCCGATGACCCGCGACGCGGCCGACGCGGCGCTGATGCTGGACGTGATCAGCGGCGCGGACTGGCGGGACTGGTCCCAGCTCGGGCCCGCCACGGGCTCGTTCCGGGCGGCGCTGGACGGCCCGGTCGCCGGACTGCGGGTGGCCTACAGCCCGACAATGGGCTGGGACGTGCCGGTGGCCCCCGAAGTGGCGGCCGCGGTCCGGTCGGCCGTCGAGGTGCTCGCCGGGCTCGGCGCGCACGTCGAGGAGACCGCCCCGGGCATCGCGGACCCGGTGGAGGCCTTCCACGTCCTGTGGTTCAGCGGAGCGGCCCGGGTCGTCGAGCACGTCGACGAGGCGGACCGGGCGCTGCTCGACCCGGGGCTCGCCGAGATCGTCGCGCAGGGCGCCCGCTACCGCGCGCTGGACTATCTGGCGGCGGTCGACACCCGGATGGCGCTGGGCCAGGCGATGGGCCGCTTCCACGACACCTACGACCTGCTGGTGACCCCGACCGAACCGATCACCGCCTTCGAGGCGGGCGTCGAGGTGCCCGCCGGGTCCGGCCACACCCGCTGGACCGGCTGGACGCCGTTCACCTACCCGTTCAACATGACCCAGCAGCCCGCGGCGACCGTGCCGTGCGGGGTGGACGGGGACGGGCTGCCGATCGGCGTGCAGCTGGTCGGCGCACGGCATGCGGACGCGCTCGTGCTGCGCGCCGCGCACGCCCTCTACGAGGCGGGGGCCGCGGCGATCCCCGCACCCCCGGCCCCGTAGGAGCACCGGCCGGAGACGGTCCCTCAGGCGCGCCGGAAGGAGAGGGTCTCCCCCAGGGCGCCGGCCCGCCACAGGTCCTGGCAGGCGTCCGCCATCCGGTCCAGGCCGTCGACGACGCTGCCCCACACGATGCCCGGCACCCAGCCCGCGTCACCGTTGATCAGCAGGTTGTTGCGCTCGTAGAACAGCGCCAGGTCGACGACGGTGGCGCGGCCGCGGTGCTTGGCCCCGCGCTCGTACCCGTAGGAGGCGGTGGCCAACTGGGTGTCGCTGAAGGTGAAGTAGCACAGGTCGCCGGGGATCGGGGTGATCGTCGGATTCTCCAGCGGCGGCTCCTCCGGCGCGAACGGCTCGACGAGGGCGTAGATCTCATTGCGGGCGTACTTGGCGTGGTAGACGTCGCCGCCGAGCGGGAGGGCGTCCCACACGGCGTCACAGGTGATCGGAGCGCGGTCGTCGAGCATCTTGGCCGTGCAGCTGACGCCGCGCTTGTCCAACGAGACTTCGATGAAGCGATCGGTCATGCTCAGATCGTAGGGGGGCAATACCGGCGTACGGAACACTTGGGACCAGTAGGGAACATGAACGGAACACGCCCCGGACGGGCTTGCATCAAGGGCCGGAAACGATCGGCATATCTGCCGGGTGTTCGGGTAGCCGCGCGCCCATGGCTCCACCACCATGGAACACCTCAAAAATGACCGGCACATTGCCACGCGGCATCGGCCGCCGATCGCTGCTCGCGGGGGTGGCGGCGCTCGGCGCGGGTGCCCTCGGAGCGACCACGGGCTGCTCCCGGGTCGACATCAGCGGCGCGACCGACGGCGGACACCTCCTCGACGACCTGCGCAGCAAGGGCACCGTCCGGATGGGTATCGCCAGTGAGCCGCCCTACGCCTCCATCAACAGCGAGGGCCAGCTGACCGGTGAGGCCCCCGCCGTCGCCAAGACCATCTTCCAGCGCCTCGGCGTCCGGCATTTCGAGCCGGTGCCCGTCGAATTCGGCGCCCTGGTGCCCGGACTGCACTCCTTCCAGTACGACGTGATCGTCGCGGGCATGTTCATCAACAAGGCCCGCTGCGCGGCCGTGCTGTTCTCCGACCCGGATTACGAGTCGAAGGACGCCTTCCTCGTCGCCAAGGGAAATCCGCACAAGATCAAGGACTATCCGGACGTCGCCAGGCACGGGCTCCGCATGGGCACCGGAATCGGCTACGCGGAGATCGACTACGCGGTCGGCAACGGCGTACGGAAAGGCGACATCCAGACCTACGGCGACCAGATCGCCGGCATGGAAGCGCTGGAGGCCGGCCGCATCGACTGCTTCGCCGGCACCGCCCTGACCATGATCGAAGCGCTCAAGACCGGCCAGCACCCCAAGGTCGAGATGACCCCGCCCTTCACCCCGAAGGTCGACGGCAAACTCCAGCGCGACGGCGGCGGCTACGGCTTCCGCATCGGCGAGACGAAACTCCGCGACGCCTTCAACCGCGAACTTCACAAGATGAAGAAGAGCGGCGAACTCCTGCGCATCGCCAAACCCTACGGATTCACCGAGGAGTTCATGACCGACCTCACGGCGAAGGAGCTCTGCAAAAAGTGACCTCTGCGCTGTGGGAACTCTTCCTGAAAGGGCTGTGGATCACCGTCCAGCTGATGGTCTACAGCGCCGCCCTCGCCGCCGCCGTCGCCTTCGGCATCGGCCTCGCCCGCACCTCCCGCTTCTGGATCGTGCGCTTCCTGTCCGGCGTCTACGTCGAATTCTTCCGCGGCACCTCGGCGCTGGTGCTGATGTTCTGGCTGTTCTTCGCGCTGCCCCTGCTCGGCTGGCAGCTCGTCGGCATCTGGGCGGGCACCCTGGCGCTCGGCCTGTCGTACGGCGCGTACGGCTCCGAGATCGTCCGCGGCGCCGTCCAGGCCGTGGCACCCGCCCAGCGCGAGGCGGCCATCGCGCTGAGCTTCTCGCCCTGGCAGCGGCTGCGGAAGGTGATATTGCCGCAGGCCGTGCCCGAGATGATGCCGCCGTTCAACAACCTGCTGATCGAGCTGCTCAAGGGCACCGCGCTGGCCTCGCTGCTGTCCATCGGTGAGCTGACGTTCCAGGCCAAGCTGGCCCGGCTGTCGACCGGCCAGAGCGCCCAGGTCTACGGCATCATCCTCGTCCTGTACTTCGTGGTCGCGTTCGTGGTGACCCGGATCATGCGGCTGCTGGAACGCCGCGCCAAGGCCTCGGTCGGCCGGGCGGTGCCCCGCGGCGAGGGCTGGTTCTCCCGCAAACTGCCCGTCGAACAGCAGGGTCCCGAGGCGCTGGCCACCGGAGGAAAGCCGTGAACAACTGGTCATGGAGCTACGTCGGCGACATCATGCCCGACCTCCTGGCGGGCCTGTGGATCACCGTCCAGGCGACGATCTACGGCTCGCTCGTCTCGTTCGCCCTCGGGCTGGTGTGGGCGCTGCTGCTGCGCTCCCCGAGCCGCTGGGTGACCTGGCCGGTCAGCATCGTCGTCGAGTTCATCCGCAACACCCCGCTGCTGGTGCAGCTGTTCTTCCTGTTCTTCGTGCTGCCGAGCTGGGGCCTGACGTTCGCGCCGCTCACCACCGGCGTGATCGGCCTGGGCCTGCACTACTCGACGTACACCTCCGAGGTCTACCGCGCCGGCATCGACGGCGTCCCGCCCGGCCAGTGGGAGGCGGCCACGGCCCTGAACCTGCCGCGCCGGCGCACCTGGATCGCGGTGATCCTGCCGCAGGCCTTCCGCCGGGTCGTCCCCGCGCTCGGCAACTACGTCATCGCGATGTTCAAGGACACGCCGATGCTGGCCGGCATCACCGTCGCCGACATGCTCTTCCAGGCGAACAGCATCAGCGCCACCACCTTCGACTACCTGGAGCCGATCACCGTCGTCGGCATCCTCTTCGTGGTCATCTCCTACCCCACCTCCCTCCTCCTGCGAGCCCTGGAGCGTCGTCTTGTCCGCTGACCACACACCGCCGAACGACCAGGCCGGCCCCGCGGACGGGGGCCCTTCCCGCACGGAGACCGGGACGGAGGCCGAACTGATCCGCTTCGACAGCGTCACCAAGCGGTTCGGCACCCACACCGTGCTCGACTCGCTGGACATGACCGTCTACTCCGGCAAGCACGTCACCCTCATCGGCCCGTCCGGATCCGGCAAGACCACGATCCTGCGGCTGCTGATGACGCTGCTGAAGCCGGACGAGGGCACCATCAAGGTCGGCCCGCACTTCCTGACCCACGAGGAGAAGGCCGGCAAGCTCGTCCCCGCCGGGGAGAAGCACATCCGCGAGGTACGCAAGAACATCGGGATGGTCTTCCAGCAGTTCAACCTCTTCCCCAACATGAAGGTGCTGCGGAACATCACCGAGGCACCGGTGCACGTCCTCGGCCTCGACAAGGACGCCGCCGAGGAGCGCGCCCGCGAACTGCTCGACCTCGTCGGCCTGACCGAGCACCTCGACAAGTACCCCACCCAGCTCTCCGGCGGCCAGCAGCAGCGGGTCGCGATCGCCCGCGCCCTGGCGATGCGCCCCCAGGTGCTGCTGCTGGACGAGGTCACCTCGGCCCTCGACCCGGAACTGGTGGCCGGCGTCCTGGACGTGCTGCGCGACATCGCCCACACCACGGACATCACCATGCTGTGCGTCACCCACGAGATGAACTTCGCCCGGGACATCTCCGACTGCGTGATGATGTTCGACTCCGGCCGGGTCATCGAATTCGGCCCGCCGGAGCAGATCTTCAGCGAGCCGGAACACGAACGCACCCGGGAATTCCTGAGCGCCGTGCTGTGACCGCGCCGCGCACGCACCGGGAGGTTTTGTGAAAACCCGATGACCGGTGCCGATTTCAGGTGGTGTGCCCCGATTCTCCGGGGCACACCACCTTTCCCATTTCCGCCCACCGACACCCTTGCCCGCCGAATCCCGCAATATCGCCCGGGCCGGCCCGGCGCGCTCGGCCCAACAGTTCCTCAAGTCCCCGGTCTATGGCCGAAAACACGTCTCACGTCTACCGTTCCAGCACTGCCTGCGGACGCATCCGACGCCACCCCATGACCAGGGTGGACGAACGGAGTCGGTCCGTCCCAGGTGTCTGTCCGCAGGAATTCTTCCTGTGGTACGTCAGCACATGGAAGGGCAACAAGATCAAGTGGACCAGCGACGAGAAGATGCTCAGGACCTCCTGAGCACCTCGCCGGCCCCGCCGGTCCGACGGGCCGGCGGGGCCGGCTGACGCCCCGGCGGACACCTCCGTTCGCACCGTTGACGGCCCCGCCGGCCCGCTCCGTCCCGCCCTTGGCCTGCAACGGACCGTCTACCGGCCATGAGTTGGCCGAATCCCATCGCTCTCCCCGCGCTCCCGGGGCGCTCCCCCGCCGGTCCCGGGGGTGGCCGGGTGCCACCGGCGTGCTCCTGCCCCAGGGCCTCGGCTTCGTGACCTTGGCATATGCCAGAGTCTCAAGCCGCAGTACAGAAAACCGAAGCCCGACTCTTTTCGGTCAAGACCCCCTCCATCGAGGGCGGTTGACCGCTATCGTGATAGCAGCCCCGTTGTCCGGGATCGGCCGTCCACGACGTCATCCGGCCTGCCGACGGCGGTGACGACGCAAGCGGTACCAACCTGCTAGGGGGACACCGTGGCGCTGAAGCCCGAGCCGACCGCGCCGTTCCATTCGGTGCAGTACGCCCTTCGCGTGCTCGAAACGATCTCCAGGCACGCCGACGGCGTGACCGATGTGCAGATCGCCCGGGAAACCGGCCTGTCCCCGGGCCAGCTGGCCCACCTTCTGTCGATGCTGCGGCGCGAGGGCTATGTCGAGCAGGTCGCCGACGGCGCGTACGTCGTCGGCGAATCGCTCCTGCTGCTGGGGTCCGGCGGCAACCGCGAGCAGGCACTGCGCGACAAGCTGCAGCTCACCCTCGACCAGCTGCGGGACTCGGTCGGTGCGGCGGTCTACATCAGCCGGTACATCGACGGCGAGGTCAAGATCCTGCACTACGCCGACGGGCCGCTGGCGCCGAAGGTCAACGAGTGGGCCGAGTTCCGCCGTACGGCACACGCCAGCGCGGTCGGCAAATGCCTGCTCGCGCAGCTCGACCACGACGGCCGCAAGGACCACCTCTCACGCCACAAGACCGCCCGGCTCACCTCCCGGACGATCACCAACGAGAAGGTGCTCTTCCACAAGCTCGACAGCCAGCCGCCCACGGTCCCCGTCCTGGACCTCCAGGAGTACGCCGTCGGCACGGTCTGCGCCGCCGTACCGATCACGGCCGGTTCGACGGTGGGCTGCCTCGCCCTGTCGATGCCCCTGGAACACGCCCACCGCCTCCGCCAGGCCGCCGACACCCTCAACCGCAAGGCCGCGCCGGTCCTGCTGTCGTTGGCGATCTGATCGGGGTGGGGGGAGGGGTAGGGGTAGGGGGAGGAAGGGTCGGAGCGTTTAGCGTTTGACGTTGGGCGTTGCGTGAGACGTTTGGCGCGGGGCGTTAGGCGCGTCAGGCGTCAGGCGTTACGGATGGGCGGCTTGCTGCCGGAAGGGCGGCGGGGCTCGGGGGGCCCAGCGGGCCGGTGCTCTCGGCAGGTGGTCATGAGCACCCCTCTCGACCAGGTAGTATTTCTTTCGTCAGCGCGCGCCGCTAGCTCAGTTGGTTAGAGCAGCTGACTCTTAATCAGCGGGTCCGGGGTTCGAGTCCCTGGCGGCGCACGTAGGAAGTGGGCGCCCTCGGTTTCCGAGGGCGCCCACTTCGTTATGCCTACGCGTGGCGGGTGACGGGCCACGGACGGCGGACGGCACGTCGACCCGGGGGCCGGAAGCAAGACGGCGAGACGGTAAGCGCGCGACCGAGGGCGACCGACGACCATGTGAGCCGAGTCACGCGTACGGGTGACGGCCGATGGGCCCGGCACACAGCCCCCCGTCACCGCCCCGTGCGGCCGAAAAGGGCGTCCCGTCCGGCCACCATCCCGCCCGGTCACCGCTCCAGCAACGCCAGCCGGTCGTGCTCGCGGTAGACGTCCAGTAGCGCGTCCCGGTCCTCCGCCGTGAACCTCCGGTATTTCAGGTGGCCCAGGTCCCCCACCAGCCCCGCCGTGCCCTCCTCTCTTGCGCTCCGCGCCATCGGCCTCCACCACACCGGGTCCGGGCAGCGGAAGCCGGCGCGGCGCAGCGCGACCCGGTGCACCTTGTTGGTGGCGGTGACCGGCAGCGCCGCCACCGTCCGTACGAACCGGGGCGCCATCTTCGTCCCGAGGTCGGGTTGCGCGGCGAGGAAGGCCGCGAAGTCCTCCCCGTCGAATCCGGTCCCGTCGCGTAACGAGAGGGCCGCCATCACCTGGTCGCCGGCCACCGGGTCGGGCACGGCGTACACCGCGACACCGGTGGCCGGGGCGTAGCGGGCGAGGATGTTCTCGATCATCGCGGCGGCCAGGTTCTCGCTGTCGACCCGCAGCCGGTCATCGGTCCGCCCGGCGAAGTGGAAGAAGCCCTCGGTGTCCCGGAAGAAGAGGTCACCGGTCCAGTACCAGCCCGCCCCGACCCGCCCTCCCGTCGACCGGCCCCGTATGCGGTCCGCGGTCGCCTCGGGATTGCGCCAGTACCCCTCGAAGGAGCTGCGGCCCCGGTTGACCAGCTCGCCGATCGCCTCCTCCCCGTTGAGCAGCCGGCCGGCCGCGTCGAGCCGGGCGGGTGGGAGTTCCGCGCCGGTCTCCGGGTCGACGACGGCGAGATCGCCGCCGGGGGCGGGCCGGCCGATGGCGCCGGGCGGAGTGTCCGGGGTGCGCTGGATCGCCGCGCCGCCCTCGGACGAGCCGTACCCCTCTATCAGGCGCACGCCGAACCTCTCCGCGAACCGGGCGACGTCGACGGCACCCGCCTCGGTGCCGAACCCGGTACGCAGCGGGTGATCACGGTCGTCGGGGGCGGGCGGGGTGGCGAGCAGATACTGCACGGCGCGTCCCACGTAGGTGAAGTACGTGGCGCGGTAGCGGCGTACGTCGGGGAGGAACGCGGAGGCCGAGAAGCGGCGGCGCAGCGCGATGCCCGCGCCGCCGGCCAGCGCGGGGGCCCAGCCGGCGATCACGGCGTTGCCGTGGAACATCGGCATGCAGAGGTAGTGCACATCGTCCCGCCGCACCCCGAGGAAACCGACGAGCGAACGGCCGGCGGCGGCCAGCCGGCCCTGGGTGCAGAGGGCGGCCTTGGGTGCGCCGGTGGAACCGGACGTGAAGTAGAGCAGCATCCGCGTCCCGGGCTCCACGCCCCTCCGCCCCGCAACCGCGAGGGTTTCCATGGGTGAGGCGCCTCCGTACGGGCGCAGCAGCTCCTCATAGGCGGGGTCATCGACGACCAGAACCCGCTCGGAGAACGGAATGCCGAGATCCAGTCCGGCGAGCATCGGCACGTAGGCACGTTCGGTGATCAGCAAAGCGCAGTCGGTGTGCCGGATGTCGCGCCTGAGCTCCGGGCCGCGTCGCGTGGGGTTGATCCCGGCCACGGCGACTCCGGCGAGGGCCGCCGCGCTCAGCCACAGCGGATACTCGAGGACGTTGTCGAGCAGCACACCGATATGTGGTTCCGCCCCGCGCGGCAACAGCTCCCCCAGCAGCGCGGCCCGCGCCGCGGCACCCCCCGCCAGCTCGTGGTGCGTCAGCGTCCGCTCCCCGCACCGCGCCCCGACCCGATGATCCCCCCACTGCCCCTGCACCAACTCGGCAACGGTCCCCGCACCGCGACCGCCCTCCGCACGGCCCCTCCTGCCGCTCGCCCCCTCGCCCTCGACCGTGCCCTTGCCCTTGGCCTTGCCTTTGGCCGCCGTCATGCCGCCGAACTGTAACTGACGAGTCGTCAGCTTCCCACCCCTACCGCCCGGCGCGATCCACACAAGCGGTCTACTCCCCCCTTCCCCCGGGCCCGGTCCCGGCCCGGCCCGGCCTCAACCCGTGGTACCAACCCGCACCCCTCACAACCAACCCGTGGTACCAACCCACCCGCCCGCCACAACCAACCCGTGGCGTGACGCCACCAACCCCTTGCCTCCGTAACGTAATTAACGCCTCCCCGGGAGAAGCCGGGGAGGCGTCAAGGGCGCGAACGCCCAAAGCGAGAGCGGGGGGAGGAGGAGGTCAGAGATGGCAGCCGGTCGGGAGGAGAGGCAGCTCAGGACAGGTCGACGTCCGAGCAGGCGTAGAAGGCATTGCCGGTGTCGGCGATGTTCCAGACCCCCAGGATGATGTGGCGGCCCGACTTCTGCGTGGGGATCGTCCCCTGATGCTGGACGGTCTCCCCGGGTCGCGTACCGCCCATGGGGACCGTCATGAATGGCTCGGGTTCGAGATCCGCGCGGGTGAGGGGCTTGGTGGGATCGTAGCTGTCCTTGGTGATGAAGTACTCGAAGTCCGTGGTGGCGTGCCGCGCGGTGAGCCGCCAGGTAAAGGTGTAGCCCTGCCCCGGAGTGAGCTTGGTGCCGGGCCACTTGCCGCCACGGGGGTCGTCGAGCTGTGCGAAGTTGTCGTGACCCGCTGAGCAGATCTTGCCGTCCGCGGGGCCTGCGGCAGGGAAGCCCTTGGGCCCCTCGACACTCTGCGGCTCGTACTGAATCGCGCCGCAGTCCTTGACGGTGCCGTTGGCACAGAGCGCCTGCCGGCTCGGGGGTGCATCGCTGTAGCCGTGGCTGAACGCGCTGCCCGTCGAGAACAACGAGACACCGACGACCCCGAGCCCGATGACGGCAGCGCTGATCTTTTTACGCATGCTTCGCTCCTGAAGAACGTGGGGGGGAGTTCCATGAGCTGAGTGAAGTGCTGTGCGGTCTAGACCAAGCGGCAGACTAGTAAGGGGGGTTGGACATGTCCAGACCAATGCCATGACTGGATCCAGGCGGTTTCACCGGATCGAGCGCTGATGGATGGCGACCCGTCGTTGGGTCGGAGCGCTGATCGGATGGCGACCGGTCATCGGGGCACGGTCGCCATCGGATGGAGACCGCTCGCTGAGTCGAAATGGGTAACCGGATCGGGGCGGGTGACCGGATCGGGGCGGGTGGCGGGGTCGGGGCGGCGACTGCAGCGATGCGGGTGACGGGTCGATCCGGGCGTCGGAGACGGCGCGGGCGGCGGGCCGATGCGGGCGTTGGAGGCGGAGCGGGCGGCAGATCGGCGCGGGTGCCGGGCATGCGGGCGTCAGAGAAAGCGCAGGGTGCCGGGCCGATGCGGGCATTGGAATCAGCGTGGGCGACGGATCGACTCAGGCAGCGGATCGGCGCGGGTGCCGACGACGCGGCTGTCCGATCGGCGCCGCTGTCCAACCGACGCGGCGACTGGCTCAACGCGTCACCAGATCGACGGCGTGACCAGACCAATGTCCCGACCGAGGTCCAGACGAATGTCCAGATCGAGGGGGTGGGGAGCTGTCTCTTATACACATCTGACGCTGCCGACGAAGAGGATAGTGTAG
>NZ_JOIX01000033.1 GCF_000720175.1 Streptomyces sp. NRRL S-337 | reverse complement strand
ACTGGTCACACTTCCGCAGACGCAGCCAAGCCCGAGCCCGCCACTGCCACTACCAACGCCGAGGCCACAACCCCCACATGCGGTTGCAGTACTAGGGGAATTGCCCTATGAGACGGGGGACGCCTCGCCGCGGGCGCCCCGCCCGAAGCCCCCCGTTCAAAGCCACCCGTTCAAAGCCACCCGTTCCGCTTGAACCCGCGGTGGATCACCCAGCAGATGACCACGGTCAGCGCCATAACCAGCGGATAGCCGAACGTCCAGTGCTTTTCCGGCATGTGGTCGAAGTTCATGCCGTAGATACCGCAGACCATGGTCGGTACGGCGAGGATGGCGACCCAGGCACTGATCTTGCGCATGTCCTCGTTCTGCGCGACCGTGACCTGGGCGAGATGGGCCTGGAGTATGGAGTTGAGCAGTTCGTCGAAGGCCGTGATCTGTTCGGTGACCCGGGCGAGGTGGTCGGCGACGTCCCGGAAGTACGTCTTGATCTGCGGGTCGACCTGCCGCATCGACCGGGTCGCCAGCTCCCGCATCGGCCGGTCCAACGGGGCCACCGCGCGCTTCAGTTCCAGCAGCTCGCGCTTGAGCTGGTAGATCCGGCCGGCGCCGCCGCTGCCGCGTTCCGAGAAGACCTCGCTCTCGACGTCGTCGATGTCGTCCTGGACGGCGGCCGCGACGTCGAGGTAGTCGTCCACGACCAGGTCGGCGACGGCGTGCAGGACGACGGACGGGCCGAGCGCCAACTGCTCGGGCACCCGCTCCAGTTGCTCGCGCAGCGGCCCCAGCGAGCCGTGCCCGCCGTGCCGGACGGTGATCACGAAGTCGATGCCGGTGAAGACCATGATCTCGCCGGTCTCCACCACCTCGCTGCTGTCGGTGAGCCGGTCGTGCTCGACGTAACGGACCGTCTTCAGCACGGTGAACAGCGAGTCGTCGTAGTGCTCCAGCTTGGGGCGCTGGTGGGCGTACACGGCGTCCTCGACGGCGAGCGGATGCAGCCCGAACAGGTCGACAATTCCGGCGAATTCCTTCTCGGACGGCTCATGCAGCCCGATCCAGACGAACCCTCTGCCGGACTCCCGTACCCGGCGTATCGCCACGTCGGCCGGCTGGTTGCCGTCCTGCCGCACGCCGTCGACGTACACCGCGCAGTTGACCACGGCGGTGCCCAGTGGCGAGCGCGCGGGGTGGCTGAGGTCCACCCCGCGCGTACGCGGCTGCGGAAGCCGGACGGCCTTGCGGAGGTTGCTGATCATCGACACCCGGCCAGTATGGCCTGCGGGCGCCCGGGAACGGTATGCCAAAGCGGGTGTTTTTGCTCCCCGCGGACGCCGCCCCCGGGCCGTTGATCAGGGGACGGGAACCGGCTGCGGGCGCTCCTCCGCCGCGCTTTCCGGTGCGTCCTGCGGCTCCGCCTGCGGAGTGCGGGCCCGGCGCGGGAGCAGGAACAGCAGGGCCAGGACGAGGACCAGGCCGGCCGCGACCCACCACAGGGCGTGGGTGGTGGCGGCGATGAACGCGGGGTGGGCGGCGCCGGGCGCGGCCGCCCCGCCGCCGGACTCCGCCGTCCCGCCGACGGCCCCGAAGAAGGCCACCGACGAGAGCCCCAGGCCGAGCGCCATGCCCAGCTGGCCGGTGGTGTTGAAGATGCCGGACGCCGAGCCGGAGTGCGCGGCCGGCACCTCGGAGATCGCCACATCGGTGACCGGCGCGACGATCAGCCCCATCCCGGCGCCCATCAGCAGCATCGCCGGCGCCATCTGCCAGGAGGTGAGGGCGGTGCCGTAGTGGTCGGCCTCCCAGATGTAGAGCAGTGCGCCGGACAGCATGATCAGCGCGCCCGCCTGCAGGACCGCGCGGCCGAAGCGCGGCACCAGCTTCTGCACCGACATGCCGGCCGCCACCGAGCAGGCGAGCGAGAACGGCACCCCGGTCAGCCCGGCGTGCAGCGGCCCCCAGCCCAGCCCCAGTTGCATGAACAGCGTCCAGATCAGGAAGAACAGGCCGCTGACCGCGCCGAAGGTGAGCTGGACGGCGGCGCCCGCCGCGAAGGACCGGACCCGGAAGAGGGAGAGTTCGACGAGCGGTGAGCCGTCCTTGCCGGCCTTGGCGCGCTCGTAGCGGACGAAGCCGGCCAGGACGAGCGGGCTCGCGCCCATCGAGACGAAGCCCCACAGCGGCCAGCCGGACTCGCGGCCCTGGGTGAGCGGGTAGAGCAGCATCAGCAGGCCGACGGTGGCCAGTGCGGTGCCGACGAGGTCGAGGCGCAGCGCGCCCGGGGAGCGGGACTCGGTGATGAAGCGGCGGCCGAGCAGGATGCCGGCCACCCCGACCGGGAGGTTGATCAGGAAGATCGGGCGCCATTCCAGGCCGAAGAGGTCGCCCTGGGTGAGCAGCGCACCGATCAGCGGCCCGCAGACCGCGCCCAGGCCGATCACCGCGCCGAACATCCCGAAGACCTTGCCGCGTTCGTGCGCGGGGAAGGTGACGTGGATGATCGCGAGCACCTGCGGCACCATCAGCGCGGCCATCGCGCCCTGGAGCACCCGCGCGCCGATCAGCATGCCCGGGCCGGCGGCGAATCCGCACAGCGCGGAGGCGAGCGTGAAGCCGGCCATGCCGAGCAGGAACAGCCGCTTGCGGCCGTGGATGTCGCCGAGCCGGCCGCCGGTGATCAGGCCGAGCGCGAAGGCGAGGGCGTAGCCGGCGGTCACCCACTGCAGGGAGCTGAAGGTGGCGCCGGTGTCCTGCTGGATGCTCGGCAGCGCGATGTTGACGATGGTCGCGTCGACCAGGTCCATGAAGGCGGCCGTGAGGACGACGGCGAGCGCTGTCCAGCGTCTGCGGTCGGGCGCGGCGGGGGCGGGCGTGGTCATGGGTACTCCGGGTCCGTGGTCGGTGGTGCGGCGTCCGCGAGCGGTGGTGCGGGACGTCTTCGACGACACTAGGGCCCATGTAGGACAGAGACCGTCCTACTACCTGCGGCATCATCGGTGCATGAGTGAGACATCGGCACGTCTGCTGAATCTGCTGTCCCTGCTGCAGACCCCGCGCGAATGGCCCGGGCCGGAGCTGGCGGAGCGGCTGGGGGTGACCTCCCGTACGATCCGGCGGGACGTCGAGCGGCTGCGGGACCTGGGGTATCCGGTGCACGCCACGATGGGTGCGGTGGGCGGGTACCGGCTGGCGGCGGGGACCGCGATGCCGCCGCTGCTGCTGGACGACGAGGAGGCGGTGGCCATCGCGGTGGGCCTGCGGTCGGCGGCCGGCCACACCATCGCGGGCATCGAGGAGGCCTCCGTACGGGCGCTGGCCAAGCTGGAACAGGTGCTGCCGTCCCGGCTGCGGCGCCGGGTGGGCACGCTGGGCACGGCCACCGTCCCGATGCCGGCCGGGGACGGCCCGAGAGTCGATCCGGAGCATCTGACGGTGCTCGCCGCGGCGATCGCCAACCACGAGCGGCTGCGCTTCGCCTACCGGGCGGGTGCCGGGGAGCGGAGCAAGCGCCTGGTGGAGCCGCACCGGCTGGTGGCGGCGGGCCGGCGCTGGTACCTGGTGGCGTACGACAACGACCGGGAGGACTGGCGGATCTTCCGGGTGGACCGGCTGAGCGAGCCGTTCCCCACCGGCGTACGGACCGCGCCGCGCGAGCTGCCGGCCGCCGACGCGGGGGCGTACGTGCGGGAGCGGATGCAGGGGATGGCCCCGGCGCACCGGGCGGTGGCCACGGTGTACGCACCGGCCGCGGAGGTGACCGCGCGGCTGGGCGGGCCGGCGGCGGGTGAGGTCGTGCCGCTGGACGAGGGCTCGTGCCGCTGGCACAGCGCGCCCGATTCGCTGGAGTGGCTGGCGATGCGGCTGGCGCTGCTGGGGCGCGCGTTCACGGTGCACGAACCGGCGGAGCTGTCCGCGTACCTGCGGGAGATGGGCGAGCGGGTGAGCCGGGCGGTGGACGGGAGCGGGCCGGGCGCGGGCCCGGGGGACGGGAGCGGTGCGGGCGGGAACCCGGCGGAGGGGGGTGCGGCGTGAGGGGCCGCCCTCGGCCGGAATACCCTCGGGGGGTATAACGTTCCACAAGGGGAACGCGCAGGCGTGGTACGCAGTCGCAGCAGACCGAGGAGCACCTATGACCACCGCGATCGGAGAGCACGGCGTCGAGCTGGAGATCGGCGGGATGACCTGCGCGTCCTGCGCCGCCCGCATCGAGAAGAAGCTCAACCGCATGGAGGGGGTCACCGCCACCGTCAACTACGCCACCGAGAAGGCGCAGGTCGCGGTCGCGGAGGCCAGCGGGGTCACCGCCGCGGACCTGATCGCCACCGTGGAGCGGACCGGCTACACCGCCGCGGTCCCCGAGCCCCCGGCGGCCGCCGAGCCGCCGGGCGAAGGGCCGGACGGCGGGCCGGCGGGGGCGGACGCGGAGCCCGACGGCGCCCTCGCCCTGCTGCGCCACCGCCTGCTGGTCTCGCTGGCGCTGTCCGTCCCGGTGGTCCTGATGGCGATGGTGCCGCCGCTGCAGTTCACCAACTGGCAGTGGCTCTCGCTCACCCTGGCCGCCCCGGTGGTGGCGTACGGTGCCTGGCCGTTCCACCGGGCGGCCTGGACGAACCTGCGGCACGGCGCCGCCACGATGGACACGCTGATCTCGATGGGCACCCTGGCGGCGCTGGGCTGGTCGGTGTGGGCGCTGTTCTTCGGTGACGCCGGGATGCCGGGGATGACCCACCCCTTCGAGCTGGCCATCATCCGCACCGACGGCAGCAGCGCCATCTATCTGGAGGCCGCGGCCGGTGTCACCACGTTCATCCTGGCCGGGCGCTATTTCGAGGCGCGTTCCAAGCGGAAGGCCGGGGCGGCGCTGCGGGCGCTGATGGAGCTGGGCGCCAAGGACGTCGCGGTCCTGCGGGACGGCCGGGAGGTCCGCGTCCCCGTGGCGGAGCTGAGTGTGGGCGACCGGTTCGTCGTACGGCCCGGCGAGAAGATCGCCACCGACGGGAAGGTGGTGGAGGGCTCCTCCGCCGTGGACGCCTCGATGCTCACCGGCGAGTCCGTCCCGGTCGAGGTCTCCCCCGGTGACACGGTCACCGGCGCGACGGTCAACGCGGGCGGCCGGCTGGTCGTCGAGGCCACCCGGGTCGGCGCGGACACCCAGCTGGCGCGGATGGCGCGGCTGGTGGCGGACGCGCAGAACGGGAAGGCCGCGGCGCAGCGGCTGGCCGACCGGATCTCCGCGGTGTTCGTCCCGGTCGTGATCGCGCTCGCCGTCGGCACGCTCGGCTACTGGCTCGCCACCGGCGGGGGCGCGGTGGCCGCCTTCACCGCGGCGGTCGCCGTGCTGATCATCGCCTGCCCGTGCGCCCTGGGACTCGCCACCCCGACCGCGCTGATGGTCGGCACCGGGCGCGGCGCGCAGCTGGGCATCCTGCTGAAGGGGCCCGAGGTGCTGGAGTCGACCCGCACGGTGGACACCATCGTGTTGGACAAGACCGGCACGGTCACCACGGGCGTGATGACGCTGACCGAGGTGCACCTGGCCGAGGGCGTGCCGGAGGCCGAGGCGCTGCGGCTGGCCGGGGCGCTGGAGCACGCCTCCGAGCACCCGATCGCCCGCGCGGTGGCCACCGGCGCCGCGGCCCGCGTCGGCACCCTGCCCACCCCGGAGGAGTTCACGAACGTTCCCGGCCTCGGCGTCCGCGGGGTCGTCGACGGGCACACCGTCCTGGTGGGCCGCGCCCAGCTGCTGGACGAGTGGTCCCCGGCCCTGCCGGACGGGCTGGCCGACGCCAAGGCCGCGGCCGAGGCACAGGGTCGGACCGCGGTCATCGTCGGCTGGGACGGCGCGGCGCGGGCGGTGCTGGTGGTCGCCGACGCGGTCCGGCCCACGAGCGCGGAGGCGGTCCGCCGGCTCCGGACGCTGGGCCTGACGCCGGTGCTGCTGACCGGCGACCACCGGGCGGTCGCCGAATCGGTCGCCGCCGAGGTCGGCATCGACGAGGTGATCGCGGAGGTGCTGCCCGAGGACAAGGTGGCGGTGGTCGCCCGGCTGCAGGCCGAGGGCCGTTCGGTCGCCATGGTCGGCGACGGCGTCAACGACGCGGCCGCCCTGGCCCGCGCCGACCTGGGCCTGGCCATGGGCACCGGCACCGACGCCGCCATCGAGGCCGGCGACCTCACCCTCGTCCGCGGCGATCTGCGCACCGCCGCCGACGCGATCCGGCTGGCCCGGGCCACCCTGGGCACCATCCGCACCAACCTGTTCTGGGCCTTCGGCTACAACGTCGCCGCGCTGCCGCTGGCCGCGGCCGGACTGCTCAACCCGATGATCGCCGGTGCCGCGATGGCCTTCTCCTCGGTCTTCGTGGTCGGCAACAGCCTCCGGCTGCGCCGCTTCCGGGCCCTGGACGGCGCGGCCGCCCGCGGCTGACCGGCGGACCCGCCGCGGGTCCCCCGGGGGACGCCACCCGGCGGGCCCGCCGCGGGTGTCCGGGCACGCCCGCGACCGCCCGGACCTGCCCCGACGTCCCGGTTCTGGCACCAGTCTCCAGTTCTGGCGCCGGAACATTGGCGGATCGCTCACCCGCCGGCCGGCACCGGCGGGTGAGACTGGTGCGGAAACAAACATCCGCGTACCGACAGTCCATGCGCCGACGGTCCCCACTGGCCCGCCCGCGTACCGGCCGTCGGCGCGCCCCCGATCCGCGTATCAACGCTCCACGTACAGGGAGACCTCATGACCGGGTCACGCGTCCTGGCTCTCGGCCATTACCAGCCCTCCCGCGTGCTCACCAACGACGAACTCGCCACGATGGTCGAGACCGACGACGCCTGGATCCGCAGCCGGGTCGGCATCCGCACCCGGCATGTCGCGGCCCCGGACGAGACCGTGGACGCGATGGCGGCCGCCGCGGCGGCGAAGGCCCTGGCCGCCGGCGGGGTCGCCCCCGGGGACGTCGACCTGGTGCTGGTCGCCACCTGCACGGCCGTCGACCGCAGCCCGAACGCCGCGGCCCGGGTCGCCGCCCGGCTCGGCCTCGGCTCGCCCGCCACGATGGACGTCAACGTGGTCTGCTCCGGCTTCACGCACGCGCTGGCCCTGGCCGACCAGGCCATCCGGGCCGGCTCCGCGACCACGGCCCTGGTCATCGGCGCGGAGAAGTTCACCGACGTGATCGACTGGACGGACCGGACGACCTGCGTACTGGCCGGCGACGGGGCGGGCGCCGCCGTGGTCACCGCGGCGGACGAGCCGGAGATCGGGCCGGTGCTGTGGGGCTCGGTGCCCGAGATGGGCGGTGCGGTCCGCATCGAGGGCGAGCCCGGCCGGTTCTCCCAGGAGGGGCAGACCGTCTACCGCTGGGCGACGACCCAGCTGCCGGGCATCGCCCGCCAGGTCTGCGAACGCTCCGGGATCGCCCCCGCCGACCTCGCCGGGGTGGTGCTCCACCAGGCGAACCTGCGGATCATCGAGCCGGTCGCGGAGCGGCTCGGCGCGGTCAACGCGGTGGTCGCCAAGGACGTCGTCGACTCCGGCAACACCTCCGCCGCGTCCGTCCCGCTGGCACTGTCCAAGCTGGTCGAACGCCGTGAGATCCCCTCCGGCGCCCCGGTGCTGCTGTTCGCCTTCGGCGGCAACCTCTCGTACGCGGGACAGATCATCCGCTGCCCCTGAGCGGCGACCGCCGAAGGCCGGCGGCTGGGGCCGTACGGGTTGCCGGCCGGCGTCCGATTCGTTCAAGACCCCGGCCCGGCGGCCTCCCTACGCTCGCCGCATGACGACAACTCCTCCCCGTTCCCCCGGCTCTCCGCGCTGTGCCGCCTTCGGCATGGTGGTCGCCGACATGGCCGCCGCCCTCGCCTTCTACCGCCGGCTGGGCCTGGTGGTCCCGGCGGGATCGGACACCGCCCCGCACGCCGAGGCCGAGCTGCCCGGCGGCCTGCGGCTGATGTGGGACTCGTACGCGACCGCCCGCGCCATCGACCCGGACTGGACGCCACCGCCGGCCGGCACCCCGACGGGGCTGGCCTTCGAGTGCGACGGCCCGGCCGGCGTCGACGCGCTCTACGCCGACCTCACCGCCGCCGGTTACCGGGGCGAGAAGCCGCCGTGGGACGCGTTCTGGGGCCAGCGCTACGCCGTCGTCCAGGACCCGGACGGCCACGGGGTGGACCTGTTCGCACCGCTGCCGCAGCAGCCGGGCGACGGGCCGGAGGGCGCCTGAAAGTGTCCGGTGACCGGCCCCCTGGGAAGCACCCCTAATGCCCGGGCTGCTCCCGCAGGTACTGCGCGCCGCACAGGAAGCAGAACGGCTCGGCCTTCGGCGTGCCCCAGGCTTCGGCCGTCTGGGTGGCGGCGGCCGGGGCCAGGTCCCGTCCGCACATCGCGGTGGTGCTGCCGATGCGCGTCATGTGCCAGAGCTTGACCGGGGTGTCCTCGTGCGGCAGCAGACCTTCCTCGTACTCGGCGCGGATCTCGTGCTCCATGGCGGTCCACCTCCTACCCTTACGATGCGCCAGCGGGTCGGGGGCCACAACGGCAGCCGGAACGGCCGGCCGCTGCCCGGAACCGGGCAGGTGCTCGCCGAATCCCCTGCGCTCAGAACACCGACCAGCCGGTCAGCGTCGTGAAGTGGTCCAGCGCCGCGGCGCCCGCGACGGAGTTGCCGCGGGCGTCCAGGCCCGGACTCCAGACGCACAGCGTGCAGCGGCCGGGGATCACGGCGAAGATGCCGCCGCCGACACCGCTCTTGGCGGGCAGCCCGACCCGGTAGGCGAACTCCCCGGCCGCGTCGTACGTGCCGCAGGTCAGCATCACCGCGTTGATCCGCTTGGCCTCCCGGGCCTCCAGCAGCCGGCTGCCGTCGGCGCGCAGGCCGTGGCGGGCCAGGAAGCCGCCGGCGACGGCCAGGTCGCGGCAGCTCATCTCGATGGAGCACTGCCAGAAGTAGTGCTGGATGACGCTGGGGACCGGGTTCTCCAGGTTGCCGAAGGACGCCATGAAGTGGGCGAGCGCGGCATTGCGGTCGCCGTGCTCGGCCTCGGAGTCGGCCACCGCCTGGTCGAAGGCCAGGTCGGGGTTGCCGCTCTCCTCGCGCAGGAAGTGCAGCATCGAGGTGCTGGCGTCGCCGGTGAGGGTCTGCAGCCGGTCGGTGACGACCAGCGCGCCCGCGTTGATGAACGGATTGCGCGGAATGCCGTTCTCCGCCTCCAGCTGGACCAGGGAGTTGAACGGCGTGCCGGAGGGCTCGCGGCCGACCCGCTTCCAGATGTCGTCCCCGCCGGGACCACCGGAAGCACCGATACCGCCGGGACCACCGCTACCACCGGAGGCGCCGATACCGCCGCGCGCGCCGTTGCCGCCGTGGTTGCCGTCACCGCCCTGGCTGCCGGGGCTCTGGGCCATCACCAGCGCCAGCGAGAAGGTCTTGGAGATGGACTGCACGGAGAACGGGACCTCCCAGTCGCCGACCCCGTGCACCGCGCCGTGTATGTCGGCGACGGCGATCCCGAACCGGTCCGCGGACACCCGCTCCAGCGCCGGTATGTAGTCGGCGACCTGTCCCTGTCCCACGTACGGCCTGGCGTAGGCCGCTACCTCCTCGAGAACGGCCTGGTAGTCCATGCGCACACGCTAACCCGAGCCGAGCAGCGCCCCCATCGGGGCCCCCGCCAGCGACTTCACCTCGCGGGCGAGGTGGGCCTGGTCCGCGTATCCCGCCCGCACCGCGACCTCGGCGTACGGCATCCCGGTGCGCGCCAGGTCCAGGGCCCGCACGAAGCGGAGTACCCGGGCGAGCGTCTTGGGGCCGTAGCCGAAGGTGTCCAGGCTCAGGCGGTGCAGCTGGCGTTCGCTCAGCGCGACCGCCCGGGCGACCTCGGCCACCGGCCGGCCGCGGGCCAGCGCCGCGGCGACGGCGGCGGTCCGGGCGTCACCCGCGGGCCCCGCCGCGCCCTGCCGGAGCCGCGCCCCGGCGGTCTCCTCCAGCACCCGGCCCACCCCCGTCGCCACCCGCGCCGCAGCCTGCTCCGCCGCCCGCTCGGTCAGCTCCCGTACCTGCGCCGCCGGCCACAGGTCCGCCAACGGGACGCGCCGGTCGCGCAGTTCGTGCGCCGGTACGCCGAAGACGGCGGGGCCCTGGCCCGGCGCGAACCGCAGCCCGGTGAAGCCGGTGCCGGGCGGCACACCACCGGGGTGGTACGGCCCGGTGTCCGGGCCCGCCACCAGCAGCCGGCCCTCACTCCAGATCAGGTCGGTGCAGCCGTCGGGGAGTACGGGGCGCCCCGCCGGCCCTGTGGTGTTGGTCCACAGCACCGCACCGGCCACCCGCGACGCCCGCTCCCGGTACCCCCGGGGCGCATCGGGCACCTCGGGCACGTCGGGCATGTCGAGTACGCCGAGTGACCCGAGTACACCGGCTGGCTCATCCGTCTCGCGCCGTTCGCCCACGTCCCCCAGCCTGGCACGGGAACCCCACGGCCGTCCGCGCCGTTGATCCCTTACGAGACGGACCGCACGGAGGTGGCAGATGTCAGGGTTTTTGGACCGCGCCAAGGAGCAGGCACAGAGCGCGCTCAACCAGGGCAAGCAGAAGGTCGAAGAGGTGCAGCAGCACCGCGTCGGCGGCGACCTGCTGAAGAAGCTGGGCGCCGCGTACTACGCCGAGAAGCGGGGCAGCGGTACCCCCGAGGCGACCCAGCAGGCGCTCAACGCCCTCGAAGCACACATCAGCGCACACGGGGACGGGTTCCTGCACGGCTGACGGACAACGGCCGGTGGACGGCGCGCAGCGGAAGGCGACGGGCGAGGCACGGGACGCGGAGCCCGCCCGGGGCCGGGGCCCCCTCGGCCGAAACCGCTCGTACACCCACCGAACGGCCGATCCGTTTTTTTGCGTTCCCCTCCACCTACGCGCCGCCATCCCGTACAAGCGAGACAGCAGGCGGTGCGCGGACGGCGGCCGCCGTGTCCCGTATCGGAGTGGCCATGTCCGAACCGCTGTCCGCCGCCCGCTTCCTCGCGGCGCTCAAGGCCGAGGACCTCAAGGTCGTCGAAATCGACGGCTGGCAGACGCACAACCGCAACAGCAAGGGGCCATGGGGCCCGGTGCACGGCGTGATGGTGCACCACACCGGCACCTCCGGCTCCAAGGACACCGTCAAGGTCTGCCACGACGGCCGGCCGGACCTGCCGGGACCGCTGTGCCACGGCGTGATCACCAAGGACGGCACGGTGCACCTGGTGGGCTACGGCCGCGCCAACCACGCGGGCCTGGGCGACGGCGACGTGCTGCGCGCGGTGATCGCCGAGAAGCGGCTGCCCCCGGACAACGAGGCCGACACCGACGGCAACCGCGCCTTCTACGGCTTCGAGTGCGAAAACCTCGGCGACGGCGACGACCCCTGGCCCGAGGCCCAGATGGAGGCCCTGGAAAAAGCCGCGGCAGCCGTCTGCCGGGCCCACCACTGGACCGAACGCTCGGTCATCGGCCACCTGGAATGGCAACCGGGCAAGATCGACCCCCGCGGCTTCACCATGCACTCCCTACGCAACCGCATCGCGGCCCGGCTGAAGTGACGGACGAGCTGGAGTACCCGGCTCTGCCTTGCGGAACCTGTGACCCGGCGTGCCCGGCCGGCGGCGGCGACCGGCCGGCACGACCGATGCCGGACCGGCCCGGCGAGGTCAGTGGACGCGGATGAGAGCCATGCGGATCGCTTGGGCCAACTGCTCCGCGTGGTCGGACCGGATCATGCCCAGGTCGACGTACGACGCCCCCGAGTGCGTCACCACCGGCCGCACCTTCGCCGCGGCGGCCTCCGGAAGGCCGAGGAGGGCCATCGCCGCCCGCAGCGCTTCCGCGGCGCTTTCGGCCCGGCCGCGGCTGTCCCGCCACATCTGTATGTCCATCCCTACCGTCCGCGCTACAGCAGTGCGGACGACGCCGTGAACCATGTGTCACTGTCCGTGTTCCGATTCGACCGCGAGGCGCTGGTCACACCTCACCTGGCACGGCTCGTCGGTCACGACTCGCCGCTGTTGCATCTGCGCCGTCAGGGCGACGGCGGGATGTTCGGCCGTTTCGCGGAGCACGCCGAAGAGCTGTGGAGCCGCGCCGTACCCGTGGGCTGAGCCCTGTGGCCAGTGGGTTGAGCCCCGGCCTCGCCCGGACAGCGGCCACACTGGAGAGGTGAACGCCCCGATAGACCCGACCGCCGCCCTCCACCCCCGCCTCCCCTCCCCCCTCCAGGAGGTTGAGGACGAGGTCTTCGCTCGGCGCGGGGTGCGGCTCGTGCTCAAGCGGGACGATCTGATACATCCGGATCTGCCGGGGAACAAGTGGCGCAAGCTGGAGCCGAATCTGCGGGCCGCCGCCGCGGCGGGGGCGCGGACGTTGCTGACGTTCGGCGGGGCGTACTCCAACCATCTGCGGGCGACCGCGGCGGCCGGCCGGTTGCTGGGGTTCGGCACCATCGGTGTGGTCCGCGGTGACGAGCTGGCCGGTGCGCCGCTCAATCCGTCGCTGGCCCGCTGTGCGGCCGACGGGATGCGGCTGCACTTCCTCGACCGGGACCGCTACCGGCGCAAGTCCGAGCCGGAGGTGCTGACCGCCCTGCACGACCGTTTCGGCGCGTTCCACGTCCTGCCGGAGGGCGGCAGCAACGCCCTTGCCGCACAAGGCTGTGCGGAGCTGGGCCGGGAGCTGCGCGGGGTGGCGGACACGGTCGGGGTGGCCTGCGGCACGGGCGGCACGCTGGCCGGTCTCGCCGCGGGGCTGGGCCCGGGCCGGCAGGCCCTCGGCTTCGCCGTACTGAAGGGCGGCCGCCCGCACTTCCTGACGGGGACGGTCGAGGAGCTGCAGCGGGCGGCGTTCGGCGGGCCGCGCGGCGACTGGCGGGTGGAGGACCGCTTCCACTGCGGCGGTTACGCCCGCCGCACGCCCGAACTGGACGAGTTCGCGGACGCCTTCGAGCGGCGGCACGGGCTGCCGCTGGAGCGGGTCTACGTCGCGAAGCTGCTGTACGGGCTGACCACGCTGGCCGAGGAGGGCGCGTTCCCGGCCGGCAGCACGGTCGCCGCGGTGATCACCGGCGCACCGTGAGGCCGGCGTGACCGCCGGGGTCAGGAGGCGCCCTCCCGGTACGCCGTCGCCTCCTCCAGGTCGAGCCGGCGCAGCAGCGTGCGCAGCATCTCGTCGTCGATCCGCCGGGCGTCCCGCAGCCGGACGAAGACCCGCCGCTCGGTGTCGATCATTTCCCGGGCCAGCCGCCGGTAGGTCTCGTCGGCGGACTCCCCGGTCACCTCGTTGACCGCGCCGAGCCGCTCCCACACGGAGTTGCGGCGGCGTTCCATGACGGTGCGCAGCCGGTCCGAGAGCGGGCCGGGCAGCGCGTTGCGCTCGTCGCTGAGCAGTTCCGCCAGGCGTTCCTCGGCGGCCCGGGACGCCTCGTTCTGGGCCTCGGCCTCGGCCAGCGTCTCGGCCTGCGCGTCCCGGCCGGGCAGCCGCAGGGCGCGGATCAGTGCGGGCAGGGTCAGGCCCTGGACGACGAGGGTGCCGATGACAGTGGTGAAGGTCAGGAAGAGCACCAGGTCACGCCCCGGGAAGGGCCCGCCGCCCTGCACGGTGGCCGGCACCGAGAACGCGATGGCCAGCGACACCACCCCGCGCATCCCGGCCCAGCCGACGATCACCGGCGCGGTCCAGTTCACCCCGGGCTCGCGGGCGCGGATCCGGGCGGAGAGCATCCGCGGCAGAAAGGTCGCGGGGAAGACCCAGACGAAGCGGGCCCCGACCACGACGGCGAACACCACCGCCGCGTACGCCAGCGCCGGGCCCGCCCCGTACGCCCCCAGGCCGCGCACCACGACCGGCAGCTGGAGTCCGATCAGCGCGAAGACCGCGGACTCCAGCAGGAAGGAGATCACCTTCCACACGGCGTCCTCCTGGAGCCGGGTCTCGAAGTCGACCTGCCAGGACCGGTGCCCCAGATAGAGGCCCACCACGACGACGGCGAGCACTCCGGAGGCACCGACCTGCTCGGCCGCCGCGTAGGCGACGAACGGGATGAGCAGCGAGAGGGTGTTCTCCAGCAGCGCGGACTCCCGCAGCCGGACGCGCAGCCAGTGCAGCGGCACCATCAGGACGACCCCGATGCCGATGCCGCCCAGGGATGCCAGGGCGAACTCCTTGATCCCGTCGCTCCAGGTGGCACCGGCGCCGACGGCCGCGGCCACCGCCACCTTGTAGGCGGTGATCGCGGTGGCGTCGTTGACCAGGGATTCGCCCTGCAGGATCGTGGTGATCCGGTGCGGCAGCCCGAGCCGGCGGGCGATGGCGGTGGCCGCGACGGCGTCCGGCGGGGCGACGACCGCCCCCAGGACCAGCGCCGAGGTCAGCGGCAGGCCCGGGACGAGGAGGTAGGCCGCGTACCCGACGACCAGCGTCGCGAACAGCACGTAGCCCACCGACAGCAACGCCACCGGCCGCACATTGGCCCGCAGGTCCAGATAGGAGCTCTCCAGCGCCGCGGTGTGCAGCAGCGGGGGCAGCACCAGCGGGAGCACGATGTGCGGATCGAGGGTGTAGTCCGGCAGGCCGGGGATGTACGACGCGGCGAGCCCGGCGGCCACGAGCAGCAGGGGTGCCGGCACCGGTGTCCTGCGCGCCAGCCCGGCGACCGCCGCACTGCCCGCGACCAGCAAGAACAGCGCCATCACAGCCATCTGCCCGTTCCGTCCCCTCACCCCGTCGCCGTCCGTCCCGGCGATCTAACCTGGCCATCATGAGCGAGTGCACGCACATTGCCGGGCTTCCGCGCGCCGAACCGGCGCCGCTGAGCGCCACCTGCCGGGAGTGCGAGGCGGTCGGCAGCCATCCCGTACAGCTGCGGCTGTGTCTGGTCTGCGGGCACGTCGGCTGCTGCGATTCCTCGCCGTACCGGCATGCGACGGGCCATTTCCGGGAAACCGGGCACGCGGTGATGCGGACCTTCGAGCCGGGCGACTCCTGGCGCTGGTGTTTCGTCGACCAGAAACTGGTCTGAGGCGAAAGCCGGGTGCGGAAATCCGGTGTGAGGTCTTCCCCGGCGGCTGTTTAGCCTTCAAGAATGATCCGCGAAGCAACCCCCGACGACGTCCCCGTCCTCCTCGCCATGATCGGCGAGCTGGCCGCCTACGAACGCGCCCCCGAGGCCGCCCGGGCCACCGAGCCGCAGCTGAAGGAGGCGCTGTTCGGGCCGCAGCCGGCGGCCTTCGCGCTGATCGCCGAGGCCGACGACGCTCCGGTGGGCTTTGCCCTGTGGTTCCGGAACTTCTCGACGTGGACGGGCACGCACGGTGTCTATCTGGAGGACCTCTACGTCCGCCCCGAGGCGCGCGGCGGCGGCCACGGCAAGGCGCTGATGGCCGCCCTCGCGGAGATCTGCGTGGCTCGCGGGTATGAGCGTTTCGAGTGGTCAGTCCTGGATTGGAATGAACCGTCCATCGGTTTTTACCGGTCGATCGGTGCCCGGCCCATGGACGAATGGACGGTCTTCCGGCTCACTGGAGAGGCACTGCACAACCTCGCGGGCGCAGCACGCGTCAACGGAGGGTAATCACCCGCGATTTGGCAGTGCACACCCCTAGCCACTGTCCGTACCCGTGGATTTACAATCAGTGACAGCGGGGAGGTCCGGTGACGCGGGCCGTTCGCCGCCCGGAGAGCAGTCGTGCCTCTTCCGGGCGACATCGGCCCGCAGATCGCGATAGCGTCGCAGCCGAACCATGTGCCGCGCCGGATCGTTCTCCTTTCATCCGAGGGGAGAAAGGACCGGCGCGAAATATCCCCAACCACGCGAATTTCGCGCATTCCAGCTCAACCAGCTTGTGCCACCTTGGAGGTGAGGGTGTCCCAGATCGCAGGCGAGCCCGGGACTCAGGACTTCGTGGAAGTCCGTCTGCCCGCTGCGGGTGCCTACCTGTCCGTGCTGCGTACGGCCACGGCCGGGCTCGCAGCCCGCTTGGACTTCACCCTCGACGAGATCGAGGATCTGCGCATCGCGGTCGACGAGGCCTGCGCGATCCTCCTGCAACAGGCCGTCTCCGGCAGTGTGCTGAGCTGCGTCTTCCGCCTGATCGACGACGCACTGCAGGTGACCGTGTCCGCCCCGACGACCGACGGCCGTGCCCCGGAGCGCGACACCTTCGCCTGGACGGTGCTCTCCGCACTGGCCGGCAAGGTGGATTCCACCGTCGCCGAGGACCGTACGGTCACCATCAGTCTGTACAAGGAGCGCGGCGCCGGTCCCGGACCGTCATGACCGAACAGGGGGCCCCGTGAAAGATCTCGAACGCGGCGGGCGGATGGCGTCCGGTGCGACCATCCCCGGTCAGCAGGCCCGGCCGCATCCGGTGGGCGTAGACGACCACGGCGGCCGGTTGGACGCGGCGGAGCAGGCAGAGCGGGCGGACCACATGGACCAGAGCGAGCAGCAGGGGCAGCAGGCGCATCGGCATGATGCTCCGGCGCCCGACGAGACGCTGCAGGAACCACAGCATTCCCAGGAGCCGCAGGACCGCAACGGCGCCCGGGCGATGTTCTACGAGCTGCGCAAGCTGCCCGACGGCTCACCGGAGCGCGCCGAGCTGCGCAACACCCTCGTCCGCATGCACCTCCCGCTCGTCGAGCACCTGGCCCGACGGTTCCGCAACCGCGGCGAGCCCCTCGACGACCTGACCCAGGTCGCCACCATCGGCCTGATCAAGTCGGTGGACCGCTTCGACCCGGAGCGCGGCGTGGAGTTCTCCACGTACGCCACGCCCACGGTCGTCGGCGAGATCAAGCGGCACTTCCGCGACAAGGGCTGGGCGGTCCGCGTCCCCCGTCGCCTCCAGGAGCTGCGGCTGTCCCTGACGACGGCGACCGCCGAGCTCTCCCAGCGGCACGGCCGGGCACCCACGGTGCACGAGCTGGCCGAGCACCTGTCGATCTCCGAGGAAGAGGTCCTGGAGGGCCTGGAGTCGGCCAACGCCTACAGCACGCTGTCCCTGGACGTCCCGGACACCGACGACGAGTCGCCGGCCGTCGCCGACACCCTCGGCGCGGAGGACGAGGCGCTGGAGGGCGTCGAGTACCGCGAGTCCCTCAAGCCGCTGCTGGAGGACCTCCCGCCGCGCGAGAAGAAGATCCTCCTCCTCCGCTTCTTCGGCAACATGACCCAGTCCCAGATCGCCCAGGAGGTCGGCATCTCCCAGATGCACGTCTCCCGCCTCCTGGCCCGCACCCTGGCCCAACTCCGCGACAAGCTCCTCGTGGAGGAGTGACCCACCGTAGCCGCGGGAATACCCACCCACCCGCCAACGTTGTGGCCCCGCAGGGGGCGTTCGGATCCCCTAGGGAATCCGTTCGACCTACCCCTACGGGGCCTTTCACATCCCGCACGCGCCTACCCCGCTGACATCCACCCCCACCCACGTCTTCCCTCCCCCAACGGGAGGGGACGGGCCGCAGGGGCCGGTGTTCGGGACGTAAAGCGACAGCAGTCCCCAACACCGGTCCCGGAGGCCCGTCACCGCACCCAACACCCACCCAGCCCGCCGCAGGCGCAACGGCGAGACGCCCCACGGCGGGACGGCCAAGTACGTGCGGGGCACCGCAAAGCGCAACGGCGAGCAACAACCGCGGCGGGACAGACGGCTACGTGGGAAGCCCCTACTCCCGCGGAGCGATCCCCAACGCCTCCGTAGCCGTAGGGTTGACCAGCAGGACGAGGACGACCAGCGCGGCCAGCGCCAGCGCGACGCCGCCCGCGACCAGCGCGCCCCCGCCGTGCACCAGCGTCCAGGCCACCGGCAGGGCGACGATCTGGGTGATCAGCGAGGGGCCCCGGCTCCAGCGGCGGCGCAGCCACAGTCCGCGCGCGGCGACCAGCGGCAGCACGGCCAGCGCGAGCACCGTCACCCCGCCCATCTCCGCCTGCTGCGGGCTGTCCGGCGAGCCCGTGAGCCCCATGATCAGCATGTACGTACCGAGGGCGGCCAGGGCGAGGCCCTCGATCCCGGTGAGGGCCGCGGCGGCGCTCAGCCGGGCGGGCCGCGGACCGGCCGGTGCGGGCGCGGCGGGGGCGCCGGCGGGGCGCTTCACGGACTGCTTCTGCTGACTGCTCACCCCAGCAGGGTAGCGCCGGCGGCCCCCGCTTCCCGGAACGCCCTGGATGCGGACGGGGCGTGAGCCCGGTACCGGCAGGTAGGTACGCTGCTGCACATGCGCGCTCTCCTCGTGGTCAATCCCGCTGCTACCACCACCAGTGCGCGCACCCGCGAGGTCCTCGCCCACGCCCTCGCCAGCGACCTCAAGCTGGAGGTCGCCGAGACCCGGTACCGCGGGCACGCCCGGGATCTTGCCCGGCAGGCCACCGAGGGCGGGGAGACCGAGCTGGTCGTGGCGCTGGGCGGGGACGGCACGGTCAACGAGGTCGTCAACGGTCTGCTGGCGAACGGACCCGATCCCGAGTCGCACCCCCGGCTGGCCGTGGTCCCCGGCGGCTCCACCAACGTCTTCGCCCGGGCCCTCGGGCTGCCCAACGATGTGGTGGAGGCCACCGGCGCCCTCCTGGACGCGCTGCGCGACGGCAGTGAGCGCACCATCGGTCTGGGGCTCGCCGCGGGCACCCCGGGTACGGAGGACGAGGGCGTTCCGGAGCGCTGGTTCACGTTCTGCGCGGGCTTCGGTTTCGACGCCGGGGTCGTCGGCCGGGTCGAACAGCAGCGGGAACGCGGCAAGCGTTCGACGCATGCCCTGTATATGCGACAGGTCGTACGGCAGTTCCTGGGGGAGGCGAACCGCCGGCAGGGGGTCATCACCCTCGAACGCCCGGGCGGCGAGGACGGCGCGCAGGGTGCGGCGGAGATCGTCGAGAACCTGGCGCTGGCCATAATCTGCAACACCGCTCCGTGGTCCTACCTGGGCAACCGTCCGATCTATCCGTCCCCGGACGCCTCGTTCGACACGGCCCTCGATCTGTTCGCACTGAGCAAGCTGTCCCCCTCGGCGGTGGCCCGTTATGCCACGCAGCTGCTCACGTCAACCCCGGAGCGCGGCCCCCATGGCAAGCATGCGCTCTCACTTCACGACCTCACGAACTTCACCTTGCATTCGCAGGTGCCGCTGCCCTTCCAGATGGACGGCGACCACCTGGGGCTGCGCACGAGTGTGACGTTCACAGGCGTTCGCCGTGCACTGCGTGTGATTGTGTGAGCAGTAGGGCCCAAAGTCCTTTCACTCGAACGTTTAGGCTGGTTCCCACCCCCTGGAATGACGGCTGTGACCGAGGCGACACCAAGGAATCAAAAAAAAGTTTCCGGAAGGGGTTGTATCCGCCGCCGAGGTTTGCGAGTCTCTTCATGGCGATCGGGACGGCCGCTTTACCGGCCCCCTTGAGAGCCCGAATCCTCCTCCTCATTCCCAGGACCGCACCAGTTCGCAACTGGAGTTCGGCCCTTCCCTTGTTGGGGGATTCGTGAAAGCGTTCACATTCACAAGCAACGATCCCGTCACACGAGGAGATGGAGCAGCCATGGACTGGCGTCACCGCGCCGTTTGCCGCGAGGAAGACCCCGAGCTCTTCTTCCCTATCGGCAACACCGGTCCTGCGCTGCTGCAGATCGAGGAAGCCAAGGCCGTCTGCCGCCGCTGCCCCGTCATGGAGCAGTGCCTGCAGTGGGCGCTTGAGTCCGGCCAGGACTCCGGCGTCTGGGGTGGTCTGAGCGAGGACGAGCGCCGCGCGATGAAGCGCCGTGCAGCTCGCAACCGGGCGCGCAACGCCAGCGCCTGAGCCAGCCGCCCCGTGGCCCCCGAGCCGCAGCGCGCAGTACCCCCGATGCACGCACGGCGCTGAGAAGCCCGGTCGTTATCGCATCGCAATAGCTTTGAGCCCCGGACCGATCGGTCCGGGGCTTGTTGCTGTTCCGGGCCCGACGACGGGGCCGGGCCGGCCACCGCACCCGGCCGGCGGGATTTCCCCCGGGGGACCTCCCCCGCTGCTGCCTAGTGCGGCTTCTCCGGCCGTACGGGGATGTCGAGGAGGACCCGGGTGCCGCGCTCGGGTGCCCGCACCATGTCGAAGGTGCCGCCCAACTCCCCTTCCACCAGGGTCCGTACGATCTGCAGCCCGAGGTTTCCGGCGCGCTGCGGGTCGAAGTCCTCGGGCAGGCCGCGGCCGTTGTCCTGGACGGTGACGATCAGCCGGGGGTCGGTCCGGCTGCCGCCGCGCACCGCGCCCACCTCGACGACGCCCTGCTCGGCCTGGTCGAAGGCGTGCTCCAGGGCGTTCTGCAGGATTTCGGTGAGGACCATCGACAGTGGGGTGGCCACCTCGGCGTCGAGGATGCCGAACCGCCCGGTGCGGCGGGTGGTCACCTTGCCCGGGGAGATCTCCGCGACCATGGCCAGCACCCGGTCGGCGATCTCGTCG
The DNA here is from genome assembly GCF_000720175.1 of Streptomyces sp. NRRL S-337. Lineage (GTDB taxonomy): Bacteria > Actinomycetota > Actinomycetes > Streptomycetales > Streptomycetaceae > Streptomyces > Streptomyces siderophoricus. The sequence continues at coordinate 57,332 of NZ_JOIX01000033.1, read as the reverse complement.
AACTGGACCCGTTCGTCGAGGTTCTGGGACAGCGTCTCGTGCACGATCGCGATCGAACCCACCCTGCGCACGGCCTCGTTGAGCGCCTCGCGGCCCTGCTCGGAATCCATCCGGCGGGACTGCAGCCGTAGCAGCGCGGCCACTGTCTGCAAATTGTTCTTCACCCTGTGGTGGATTTCCCGGATGGTCGCGTCTTTGGTGATCAGTTCCCGTTCGCGCCGGCGCAGTTCGGTGACGTCCCGCAGCAGCACCAGGGAACCGATATGCGTGCCCTTCGGTTTGAGCGGAATGGCGCGCAATTGAATCACGCCGTCATTGCCCTCGACCTCGAATTCCCGGGGCGCCCAGCCGCTGGCCAGCTTGACCAGGGCCTCGTCCACCGGGCCGCGGGCCGGGGCCAGTTCGGCGGTGGCCTGCCCGAGGTGGTGGCCCACGAGGTCCGCGGCGAGACCGAGCCGGTGGTAGGCGGAGAGCGCGTTGGGGCTGGCGTACTGGACGATGCCGTCCGCGTCGAGCCGGATCAGCCCGTCGCCGGCGCGCGGCGAGGCATCCATGTCGACCTGCTGGCCCGGGAACGGAAACGTTCCGGCAGCGATCATCTGGGCGAGGTCGGAGGCGCTCTGGAGGTAGGTGAGCTCCAGCCGGCTGGGGGTGCGTACGGTCAGCAGATTGGTGTTCCGGGCGATCACGCCGAGCACCCGGCCCTCGCGCCGTACCGGGATGGACTCGACCCGGACCGGAACTTCCTCTCGCCACTCCGGGTCGCCCTCGCGTACGATGCGGCCCTCGTCCAAGGCGGAATCCAGCATCGGCCGGCGTCCCCGGGGAACGAGGTGGCCGACCATGTCGTCCTGGTAGGAAGTGGGGCCGGTGTTGGGACGCATCTGGGCGACCGAGACGTAACGGGTGCCGTCGAGCGTCGGGACCCAGAGGACGAGATCGGCGAAGGACAGGTCGGAGAGCAGCTGCCACTCCGAGACCAGCAGATGGAGCCACTCGAGGTCGGAGTCGCTCAGAGCGGTGTGCTGGCGTACGAGATCGTTCATGGAGGGCACGTCTTGGAGCCTACCGGCGTACGGTATGAGTGTTGTCCCCGCAAGGGCATGGACAAGTGAGAATGGTCTAGTCCAGAATTCAGCAAAGACCTCCGCCCTCCCCGCACAGGAGGACGGAACGAGGCCCGAAGCGCTCTCTGCCCTGACTGCGCCGAGGCCTCCGATCGACCGGTCCCAGGACGGGACGGCGACCCCACCGCACAAGGGGGAGCCCATCGTCCGTACGGCGGGGCCGGCCGATGTCAGCTCCGGGCTGCGGTGCCGATGACAGGTTGAGGGTCCTGTCCCGGCGCCGCGGCCCGCGGGTGTTTCCGGGGCCGGTGACGGCCCGGCTCGATGATCCACGTTTCCGTACCGCGCGACCCGGGATGCGTGCTAACGTCATTCTGGACCGAGCGATACAAAACACGTCGCCCGGCGGACGGAGCGGTGCGCCCGCGCGGCGGGGGCACCGGACACGGATGGGGAGGGGCACATGTCCATGGGTGCGCTCAGCGGCAGGACGGCACTGGTCACCGGCGGCGGCAGGGGGATCGGCCGGGCGATCTCGGAACGGCTGGGGCGGGACGGCGCCCGGGTGGCCGTCCACTACGGCCACGACGAGGCGGCGGCGAAGGAGACCGTCGCGGCGATCGAGGCCGCGGGCGGGACGGCCTTCACCGTCCAGGCGGAGCTGGGCGTGCCGGGGGACGCCGAAGCGCTGTGGGCCGCGTTCGACGAGCAGGCCGCGGGGCTGGACGTCCTGGTCAACAACGCCGGAATCAACAAGGCGGTGGACGGGACGCTCAAGGGGATCGGCGCGCTCACCGAGGAGGACTTCGACCGCCTCTTCGCGGTCAACACCAAGGCGCCGTTCTTCCTGGTGCAGCGGGGGCTGTCCCGGCTGCGCGACGGCGGGCGGATCGTCAATGTCTCCACCGGCCTGACCCGCGGCGCCGCGAAGCCGGAGCTGATCGCGTACGCCATGTCGAAGGGGGCCGTCGACGTCTTCACCTCGACCCTCGCCAAGGACCTGGGGCCGCGCGGCATCACGGTCAACGCGGTGGCGCCGGGGGCGGTGGACACCGACATGAACGCCGGCTGGCTGCGGGGCGAGGGCAACGCCGCGGCCCGGGTGCGGGTGCGCGGGCTGTCGCCGCTGGGCCGGGTCGCGGGCGGCGCGGAGATCGCCGACATCGTGGCCTTCCTGGCCTCGGACGACAGCCGGTGGGTGACCGGGCAGTGGATCGACGCGACGGGTGGCGGCCTGCTCTGACGCCGCCTCACCCGCCGGCCACCGTACCGACGGAAAGCCGCCGCCCGCCGTTCGGCGCCGCCACCCGGTCCGGGGGCCCACCCTCTGATAGATTGGTCTATACCACCTCACTTCATGGGCCCTTTCAGGCCCTTCGGACCCCTCGGACCCTTCTCCAGAACGGCAGGCCAAGCGTGGAAGTTGTCATCGTTCCGGACGCCACGGCAGGCGGCGAGCTGATCGCGGAGGCCATCGCCACCCTGGTGCGGCGCAAGCCCGATGCGCTGCTGGGGGTGGCCACCGGCTCGACCCCGCTGCCCATCTACCAGGCGCTGGCGGCGAAGGTCAGGGCCGGCGAGGTGGACGCCTCGCGGACCCGGATCTGCCAGCTCGACGAGTACGTCGGGCTGCCGGCCGGGCACCCCGAGTCCTACCGCTCGGTGGTGCTGCGCGAGGTGGTCGAGCCGCTCGGTCTGGACGAGGGCGCGTTCATGGGGCCGGACGGTACGGCGGAGGACGTCCAGGCCGCCTGCGAGGCGTACGACCGGGCGCTGGGCGAGGCCGGCGGGGTGGACCTCCAGCTGCTCGGCATCGGCACCGACGGGCACATCGGCTTCAACGAGCCCTGCTCCTCGCTGGCGTCGCGGACCCGCATCAAGACGCTGACCCGGCAGACCCGGGAGGACAACGCCCGGTTCTTCGACAGCCTCGACGAGGTCCCGCACCACGTCATCACCCAGGGCATCGGCACCATCCTGGAGGCCCGGCACCTGGTGCTGCTGGCCACCGGTGAGGGCAAGGCGGACGCGGTGGCCCATGCGGTGGAGGGCCCGGTGGCCGCGCTGGTCCCGGCCTCCGCGCTCCAGCTGCACCCGCACGCCACGGTCGTCGTCGACGAGGCCGCGGCCGGCAAGCTGAAGCTCGCCGAGTACTTCCGCGCCACCTACGCGGCGAAGCCGGAGTGGCAGGGCATCTGACCCGCCCGCGGGGCGCGCCCGCACACGGCCCGGCCGGGGCGTTCCCACGCGGAGCGTCCCGGCCGGTCCGTATCCCGGCCGGTCCGTGTTTCAGCCGGTCCGTGTTTCAGAGGCGCCCGGTGAGGGCCTCGGCCGCGGCCTGGCCGCAGACCCGGGCGGCGCCGTGGGTGGCGAGGTGGAGGGCGCCCCGCGGCGGGGCCTGGGGGACGCCCATTTCGACGACGGCGGTGCCGGGGCGGGCGGCCAGGAGGGCGGCCAGGGCGTCGGCCATCCAGGGGTGGCGGTGGACATCGCGGACGACGGCCACGATCCGGCGGCCGGCGGCCGCGGTGAGCAGACCCTCGACCAGTGCCGGGGTCCCGGCCGCGGCGGCGGCGTCCGCGGTGTAGGTGCCGGTGTCGGTGCCCGGCAGCAGGCGGGCCAGTTCGGCGGCGACGCCCCACGGAGTCTCGTCGCCGACCGCGATGTTGGCGAGCGGGGTGAACGCCGCGACGTAGGCGGCGCCGGTGAGCGGTGCGTAGGGCTGGCCGCCCGCGGTGCGGCGCAGGGCGCGCCGGGCGGCGGTGAGGCCGATCCCCGGCGCGGGGGCGGCCCCCTCCCCCGCGTCCCGGGTCCAGCGCGCCAGGGCGCGCACCCGTGCCGCGGCGTCGGCCAGCCGCTCCTCCGGCAGTTCGCCGTCGCGCACCGCCGCCACCAGGGCGTCGCGCAGCCGCAGCACGATGTCCTCGTCGGCGAGGCCGCCGCCCACGCAGATCGCGTCCGCGCCGGCCGCGAGGGCGAGCACGCTGCCATGTGCGATGCCGTAGGTGGCGGAGACGGCCTGCATCTCCATGCCGTCGGTGACGATCAGGCCGTCGAAGCCGAGGCCGCCCTCGGTGACGGGGGCGCGCAGCAGGCCGTGCAGGGCGGCCGGGCTGAGCGTGGCGGGGCGGTCGCCGTCCAGTGCGGGCAGCAGGATGTGGGCGCTCATCACGGCGCGGGTGCCGGCCGCGATCGCGGCGCGGAACGGTACGAGTTCGCGCTCCTGGAGGGTGGCCAGGTCGGCGGCGATCCGCGGCAGGTCGAGGTGGGAGTCGACGGCGGTGTCGCCGTGGCCGGGGAAGTGCTTGGTGCAGGCGGCCACGCCGGCGGACTGCAGGCCCTCGACGTAGGCGGCCGTGTGCCGGGCGACCAGGTGCGGGTCGGCGCCGAAGGAGCGGACGCCGATGACCGGGTTGTCCGGGTTGGAGTTGACGTCGGCGGACGGTGCCCAGTTGAGGGTGATGCCGCACTCGGCCAGCCGGCGGCCGAGTTCCCGGGCGACCGCGCGGGTCAGGGCCGGGTCGTCGACGGCGCCCAGCGCGTGGTTGCCGGGGAAGGAGGAGCCGCCGCGCACTTCGAGGCGGGTGACGTCGCCGCCCTCCTCGTCGACGGCGACCAGGACGTCCGGGCGTTCCGTGCGCAACCGGCCGGTCAGCGCGGCCAGTTGGCCGGGGTTCGCCACGTTGCGGCCGAAGAGGCCGACCGTGGTCAGGCCCTCGCCGAGCCGGCGCAGCAGCCAGTCGGGGGCGGTGGTGCCGGTGAAGCCGGGCTGGAGGACGGCGAGCGCGTCGCGGGTGAGGGTGTCGGTGGGGCGTACCGGGCGGACGAGAGGTGGCATGGCGTGCGTTATCCCTTCACTGCGCCGGAGGTGAGACCGCCGACCGCCTTGCGTTGCAGGAACAGGAAGAGGACGAGGACGGGGACGGCGAAGAGGGAGGCGGCGGCCATGGTGGCGCCCCAGTCGTCGCCGAACTGGGTCTGGAACTGCGAGAGCCACAGCGGCAGCGTGCCGGTGCCCGGCTCCTTGTTGAGGACCAGCACGAGCGGGAACTCGTTCCAGGCGGTGATGAAGCCGAAGAGGGAGGTGGCCATCAGGCCGGGTGCCAGCAGCGGGAGGACGACCTTGCGGAACGCCTGCCGCCGGGAGCAGCCGTCGACCATCGCGGACTCCTCCAGTTCCCTGGGCACCGCGGCGACGTAGCCGCGCAGTGTCAGCAGGGTGAAGGGCAGCACCATCAGCGTGTAGAAGCAGGTGAGCGGTACCAGGCTGTTGAGCAGGTCGGCGTCCCGGACGATCAGGTAGATGGAGATCACCATGACCTCCCACGGCGCCATCTGGGCGACCATGAAGGTCAGCAGGATGCCGCGGCGGCCCTTGAAGCGCATCCGGGTGAGGGCGAACGCCCCGCAGAGCGCGATGACCAGGGACAGCCCGACGGCCAGGACGGTCACGACGGCCGAGTTGCCGGCCAGTGCCCAGAAGTGGGGGGCGTTCACGGCCGTCGCGAAGTGCTCGACGGTGCCGTGGAGGGGGAACCACACCGGGTCCTCGGTGATGATGTCCCGGGTCGGTTTGAAGGCCGTGCTGAACATCCAGTAGACGGGGAAGGCGAAACCGAGGGCGAGCAGGGCCGCCGTGGCGTTGGGCCAGATGCGGCCGGCCGTCGAAAGGGCCGTGCGCTTCACAGCTCGTTCTCCTCTTGCTGTTCCTGCTTGAGCGTCAGACGCAGGTAGTAGGCGGTCATCACGAGCAGCACGGCGATGGTCAGCAGGGAGATCGCGGCGCCCATGCCGAAGTGGAGGTTGCCGACGCCCTCGGTGAAGGCGTAGATCGGCAGGGTTTCGGTGAGCCGGTCCGGGCCGCCCTGGTTGATCGCGAAGATCTGCGGGAACGCCTTGAAGACCCAGATGATCTCCAGGAACGTGGTGGCCAGGAAGAACGGCTTGAGGAAGGGGAAGGTGACGGAGGTGAAGACCTTCCAGGTGCCGGCCCCGTCCATCCGGGCGGCTTCGTAGAGCTCCCGGGGGATGGTCGTGGTGGCCGCGTAGAGGTTGAGGGCCACGAACGGCAGGGACTGCCACACGATCAGCACGGTGATCACGAAGAAGGTCGACAGCTGGGTGCCGACCCAGTCGTAGTGGGCCATGCCGTGCCGGCCGAGCTTGTCGAGCAGCCAGTTGACGACGCCGTAGCGGGAGTCGAAGAGCCACTGGAAGACGGTGGTGGCGGCGACCACCGGCATCGCCCAGGCCAGGACCAGTGCGAGCGACAGCGTCAGCCGCATCTTCTTGCCGAGCCGGGCCAGCAGCAGTCCGATCAGCACGCCCAGGACCATGATCAGCACCACGTTGACGGCGGTGAAGACGACGGTCCGGCCGGTGACCCGCCAGAACTGCTCGCTGCCCAGGACCTCCTGGTAGTTGCCGGTCCCGCGCCAGTCGGTGAGGTGCTGGATGAGCTCCTTCATGTTGAGGTTCTGGAAGGAGAGCAGCAGGTTGCGGACCAGCGGCCAGCCGAGGAAGACGGCGGTGGCGAGGAGGGCGGGCAGCAGGAGGAGATACGGGGTGCGGCGGGCGGGAGGCCGAGGGGTGCGGCGGGCGGGAGGCCGAGGGGTGCGGCGGGTGGTCCGTCCGCCTGCGGTGCCGCGGGTGGGCGGGTCTGCCCCCTTGCCGGTGTGCGGCGCGGTCTCTTCCCCCGCGGCGTCGAGCTGCACTGCCATGGCCCCTGTTCCCCCTTGTTGTCGCCGGGTTGCCGTGAAGGTCGGTGTGCACCTGCTGACGCGCGTACGGGACCGGGGACGGCCGGCCCCGTACGCAGCCGGTGTGGTTACTGCTTGGCGAGCCGCGAGTTGATCTCGGACTCGATGTCCTTGGCGGCGTCGGCCGGGGACTTACCGTTCAGCACGGCCGTCATGTAGCTCTTGATGGGGTTCGGGACGTTCTCCACGGCGGCCCACTGCGGAATGAGCGGAGTGGTGCCGCCGGACTTCTGTGCCGCGGGGGCGGCGGCCGCGGCGGCCGGATTCTCCTTGGCGGCGCCGGCCAGGTCGGCGGACTTCGGGGTCCAGCCGGCCTCCTTGACCATCTGCCCGTCGTTCTCCTTGGAGAGTGCGACCTTCAGGAATTCCTTGGCGAGTTCCTGGTTCTTGCCCATTCCGGCGACCGCGAAGTTGGAGCCGCCGAGGAATACCCCCTCGGGCTTGTCCGCGGTCTCGCCCGGAATGGTGAAGAAGCCGATGTCCTGCTTGATGTCCGGGTTGGCCTTGACGGCGGTGGCGGCCTCGTAGCCCATGGCGATGACGGCACCGGTCTTCCCCTTGGCGAAGACCTCGGCCTGCTGCGGGGTGGCTTCGTCCTTGTTCTTCGGCGCGGTGCTGAAGGACTGGTACTGCCGGTAGATGTCCATGGCCTTGGAGACCTTGGGGTCGCCGAGGTTGGAGACCCACTTGCCGCCCTGCTTCTTCACCAGGTCGGCCCCGGTGCCGATGGTCAGGCCGTCGAAGAAGTACCAGTTCTGGCCGGGCAGGTAGAGCGGTTCGGCGTCGGTCTTCTTCTTGATGGTGTCGAAGTCCTTGAAGAGCTCGGAACGGGTCTTCGGAATGCCTTTGATACCGGCCTTCGCCCAGATCTTCTTGTTGTACATCACCACGCGGTTCCCGGCGTACCACGGCAGTGCGTACTGCTTTCCGTCCACGACCGACGCCTTGTTGAACGCGTCGTTCCAGTCGGCGCCGATGTCCTTCTTGAGGTCACCGAGGTCGGCCAGGGCGCCGGCCTTGGCGTAGGCGGCGGTCTGGGTGTTGCCGATTTCCACGACGTCCGGCGGGGTGTCCTCGGAAAGGGCGGTGCTCAGCTTCTGCTGAATGCCGTTCCACTGCTGGACCTTGAACTCGACCGTGGCGCCGGTCTTCTTCTTGAATTGCTCGGAGACCTGCTGGGACCACTGTTCCGGGTTCGATCCGCTCATCACCCATACGGTCAGCTTCTGGCCCTTGAAGCCGTCCGCCCCCGTCTTCCCGCCGTCGCTGGACCCACAGGCAGCGACACTCACCAGCATTCCCGCGACGGCCGTCGCTGCTATGAGCCCACGCTTCATTGCGCTCTCCCCTAAAGGCCGGGTGTGGTCTTTAATGGTTTAGACCAGTTCCCGCAGCTTGGCCTAGACCTTTTGGGGTGTCAAGGGTGTATAAGAGTCGCTGTCAGGTCCGTTACCGGACCGACATCTGGCGGGCCGGGACCTGCGTAAGGGCGCGGGGAACCCTTCCGTGCCACGATGTGAGCCGCTACGTACGGAGGAGCCGGTGACGGCAGCAGGACAGGGGTCGGAGAGGCGGGTCATGGAGACCGACGGCGGCAGCGCCGAGAGCGGCGGCGGCGCGCGGACCGCGCGAGTGCCCAAGTACTACCGCCTCAAGCGGCACTTGCTGGAGATCACCGAAACCCTGCCGCCCGGCACCCCGGTCCCGCCCGAACGCACCCTCGCCGCGGAGTTCGACACCTCGCGGACCACCGTCCGCCAGGCACTCCAGGAACTGGTCGTCGAGGGCCGGCTGGAACGCATCCAGGGCAAGGGCACGTTCGTCGCCAAGCCCAAGGTTTCCCAGGCCCTGCAACTGACCTCCTACACGGAGGACATGCGCGCGCAGGGGCTGGAACCGACCTCCCAGCTGCTGGACATCGGCTACGTCACCGCCGACGACCGGCTGGCCGGACTGCTGGACATCGCACCCGGCGGCCGGGTGCTGCGCATCGAACGGCTGCGGCTGGCCAGCGGTGAGCCGATGGCGATCGAGACCACCCACCTGTCGGCCAAGCGCTTCCCCGCGCTCCGCCGCAACCTGGTCAAGTACACCTCGCTGTACACCGCGCTGGCCGAGGTCTACGACGTCCGGCTCGCCGAGGCAGAGGAGACCATCGAGACCTCGCTGGCCACCCCGCGCGAGGCCGGGCTGCTGGGCACCGACGTCGGCCTGCCGATGCTGATGCTCTCCCGCCACTCCCTCGACGCGCAGGGGCAGCCGGTGGAATGGGTGCGCTCGGTCTACCGCGGCGACCGCTACAAGTTCGTCGCCAGGCTGCAGCGCCCCACGGACTGAGCAACGCCCTACGGGCCGGACACGCCCGCAAAAATCGGCACTCCCCGTGGACCGGACACCCCCGTGGACCGGACACCCCCGCGGAACGGGCCCTCCCCGCGGACCGGGCGGCGCGCCGGCGGGCGCGGAACTCCCGCTGCCCGCCGCGCTTTTCCGCGCGGAGTGTCCATACCGATATGCGGACACCTAGTGACGCGCGCCACGGCCCTGCCATAGATTTTCAGCCGATTACACAGGAGACAGTCAGGGACGGAGCCACGCTGATGCCAGAGCCAGCCGAATCACCGACCGGAAGACCGGTCGTCACCCCGACGCGCATAGTGGCCGGACTGTGCCTGCTGGCTCCGTTCGTCTCGATGCTGTGGGTGAGTTCGTACGCCAGGATCGAACCGACGCTGATCGGGATCCCGTTCTTCTACTGGTACCAGATGCTGTGGGTGCTGATCTCGACGGTGCTGACCACCGTCGCGTACAAGCTCGTCCGGCGTGAGCAGCGCCTCCGCAAGGACGGTGGCCGGTGAACGCCCTCGTGACCGCGGCCCCGGCGACCGTCCGGCTGGCCGCCTCCCAGACCCACGGCGTCAACGGCGTCGCCCTCGCCGTCTTCGTCTTCTTCTTCCTGGCCGTGACGGTCATGGGCTTCCTCGCCGCCCGCTGGCGCAAGGCCGAGCAGTCCGCCAACCTGGACGAATGGGGCCTGGGCGGCCGCAGCTTCGGCACCTGGATCACGTGGTTCCTGCTCGGCGGTGACCTGTACACCGCGTACACCTTCGTGGCCGTCCCGGCGGCGGTCTACACGGCGGGCGCCTCCGGCTTCTTCGCCGTGCCCTACACGATCCTGGTCTACCCCTTCATCTTCCTCTTCCTGCCCCGCCTCTGGTCGGTCTCGCACAAGCACGGCTACGTCACCACCTCCGACTTCGTCCGCGGCCGCTTCGGCTCCAAGGGCCTGTCGCTGGCGGTGGCGCTCACCGGCATCCTCGCCACGATGCCGTACATCGCGCTCCAGCTGGTGGGCATCCAGGCGGTGCTGGACGTCATGGGCATCGGCGGTGGCGAGCACACCAACTGGTTCGTCAAGGACCTGCCGCTGCTGATCGCCTTCGCGGTCCTGGCGGCCTACACCTACTCCTCCGGTCTGCGCGCGCCCGCCCTGATCGCGTTCGTCAAGGACGGCCTGATCTACCTCGTCATCGGCGTGGCGATCGTCTACATCCCGATCAAACTGGGCGGCTTCGACAGCATCTTCCACGCGGCGGGCAAGGCGCTCGCGCAGCCCGGCGCCGTCCCCGGCAAACCACGCGGCGAAGTGACCAGCGGCCCCAACGCCCAGTGGGCGTACGCCACTCTGGCGCTCGGTTCGGCGCTGGCGCTGTTCATGTACCCGCACTCGATCACCGCGACGCTGTCCTCGCGCAGCCGCAACGTGATCCGCCGCAACACCACGATCCTGCCGCTCTACTCGCTGATGCTGGGCCTGCTGGCGCTGCTCGGCTTCATGGCCATCAAGGCCGGTACGGACATCCAGGGCAACCCGCAACTGGCCATCCCCCAGCTGTTCGAGGACATGTTCCCCAGCTGGTTCACCGGCGTGGCGTTCGCCGCGATCGGCATCGGCGCGCTCGTCCCCGCGGCCATCATGTCCATCGCGGCCGCCAACCTCTTCACCCGGAACGTCTACAAGGACTTCCTCAAGCAGGACGCCACGCCCGAGCAGGAACACAAGGTCGCCAAGCTGGTCTCCCTGCTGGTCAAGGTCGGCGCCCTGATCTTCGTCCTCACCATGGACAAGACGGTCGCCATCAACTTCCAGCTGCTGGGCGGGATCTGGATCCTGCAGACCCTGCCGTCCCTGGTCGGTGGCCTGTTCACCCGCTGGTTCCACCGCTGGGCCCTGCTGGCGGGCTGGGCGGCCGGCATGCTCTACGGCACGCTCGCGGCGTACGGCGTGGCCACCCCGAAGCAGAAGCACTTCGGCGGCCCCAGCACGGCGATCCCCGGCCTCGGGGAGATCGGCTACATCGGCCTGACCGCGTTCGTCCTGAACGTCGTCGTCGCGGTCGTCCTCACCGTCGTCCTACGGGCCTTCAACGCCCCCGACGGCACGGACGAGACCAGCCCCGCGGACTACACCGCCGACGCGGGCGACAAGGGCGTCCTCGCCGACCTCCCGCCGGCCACGGCGGGGGCACCGGCGGGGCACTGAGCCACCCCGCGTCCGACGCCACGGGCCGCTGCCTCCCGCACGGGAGGGAGCGGCCCGTTCCGTTGCCACCGGGCCGGTTCACCCCGTCCCCCGGTGGCTCGGCGCCGAGGGTGATGCACTGACAGACACCGCGTGATCACACACGACACACTAGATGTGGGGGTGCGCCTGAGGGGGCACCACCACATGTATGCTCGTCCTCGCTGTCGCCGCAGGGGAACCCGGTGGGAATCCGGGACTGTCCCGCAACGGTGTACGAGCGCACCCGCCCGCCTTTGTCGACGGGCCGCCGTGCGCCCGGAAGTCCGAGGACCTGCCGACGGCACGCCCGCACCGCCATCGGTGCGGACGTCGATACGTCCGGGCCCCGAGGGAGGGCCGGTGGACGCCGCGCGGTGTGCCCGCGCACCCCTGACCTGACGGGGTGCCGCATGCCCGCGTGCGCCCGTCGCGCCCACGCCCCTCCCGGCCCCCGCCGAGTGAGGGAGAGCATCACGTGACCATCGCGCCAACGGAACCCGCGTCAGACGCCGAGGTCGTGCCGCCCGCGGTGACCACGCCGCCCGCCTCCGACGGTCCGGGCGTCGCCCTGCTGCGCACCCTCACCGAGCTGACCGCGGACCTCACCGCGACCGACCCCGGCAAGGTGGCCGCCGCCGCCCTGCGCGGCCGGCACGCGGGTTCCGACGAGGCCGAGTTGCGCGCGCTGGCCACCGAGGCCGCGGCCGGCCTGATCGGTGACGAGCCGGAGTACTCCAAGCTCGCCGCGCGGCTGCTCACCCTCGCGATCTCGGAGGAGGCGGCCGAACAGGGGGCGGTCGCCTTCTCCGCCTCCATCGAGGTCGGCCACCGCGAGGGGCTGATCGCCGATGAGACCGCGGAGTTCGTACGGACCCACGCGGCGCGGCTGGACGCGCTGGTCGAGCAGGCGCTCGCGGACGGCGCCGACGACCGCTTCGGCTACTTCGGGCTGCGGACGCTGCACTCGCGCTATCTGCTGCGGCACCCCACCACCCGTCAGGTCGTCGAGACGCCCCAGCACTTCCTGCTGCGGGTGGCCTGCGGCCTCGCCGAAACCGCTGACTCCGAAGAGGGCAGCGCCCGCACGCTGGACGACGTCGCCGAGCTGTACCGCCTCACCAGCTCGCTCTCGTACCTCCCCTCCTCCCCCACCCTCTTCAACTCCGGCACCCGCCACCCCCAGATGTCGTCCTGCTACCTGCTGGACTCCCCGCTGGACGAGCTGGACTCGATCTACGACCGGTACCACCAGGTGGCCCGGCTCTCCAAGCACGCCGGCGGCATCGGGCTGTCGTACTCCCGGATCCGGGCCCGCGGTTCGCTGATCCGCGGCACCAACGGGCACTCCAACGGCATCGTGCCGTTCCTGCGCACACTGGACGCCTCGGTCGCGGCGGTGAACCAGGGCGGCCGGCGCAAGGGCGCGGCCTGCGTCTACCTGGAGACCTGGCACGCGGACATCGAGGAGTTCCTGGAGCTCCGCGACAACACCGGCGAAGAGGCCCGCCGTACCCACAACCTGAACCTCGCGCACTGGATCCCGGACGAGTTCATGCGCCGGGTGGAGGCGGACGGCGACTGGTCGCTGTTCTCGCCCTCCGACGTCCCCGAGCTGGTGGACCTGTGGGGCGAGGAGTTCGACGCCGCGTACCGCAAGGCCGAGGCCGAGGGCCGGGCGCTCAAGCAGATCCCGGCCCGGGTGCTGTACTCCCGCATGATGCGGACCCTGGCGCAGACCGGCAACGGCTGGATGACGTTCAAGGACGCCGCCAACCGCACCGCCAACCAGACCGCCGAGCCCGGCAAGGTCGTGCACTCCTCCAACCTGTGCACGGAGATCCTGGAGGTGACCGACGACGGGGAGACCGCGGTCTGCAACCTCGGGTCGGTCAACCTCGCCGCGCACCTGGGCGACGAGGCCGACGGCTGGGAGGAGGCGATGGACTGGGAGCGGCTGGACGCCACGGTCCGTACGGCCGTCACCTTCCTCGACCGCGTCGTGGACATCAACTTCTACCCCACCGAGCAGGCCGCCGCCTCCAACTCCCGCTGGCGTCCGGTCGGTCTGGGCCTGATGGGCCTGCAGGACGTCTTCTTCCGGCTGCGGCTGCCCTTCGACTCCCCCGAGGCGAAGGAGCTGTCCACCCGTATCTCCGAGCGGATCATGCTCGCCGCCTACGAGGCGTCCGCCGACCTCGCGGACCGGCACGGCCCGCACCCGGCCTGGTCCGCGACCCGCACCGCCCGCGGCGTGCTGCACCCCGACCACTACCCGGACGCCGAGCCGCGCTGGGCGGACCGCTGGGCCGCGCTGCGCGCCCGGATCGCGAAGACCGGGATGCGCAACTCCCTCCTCCTCGCGATCGCGCCGACCGCGACCATCGCCTCCATCGCCGGCGTGTACGAGTGCATCGAGCCGCAGGTGTCCAACCTCTTCAAGCGCGAGACGCTGAGCGGTGAGTTCCTGCAGGTCAACGCCTATCTGATCGAGGAGCTCAAGGCGTTGGGCCTGTGGGACGCGCGAACCCGGGACGCGCTGCGCGAGGCGAACGGCTCGGTGCAGGACGTGGCGTGGATCCCCGAGCACATCCGGGCGCTCTACCGCACCGCCTGGGAGATCCCGCAGCGCGCCCTGATCGACATGGCCGCGGCCCGTACGCCGTACCTCGACCAGAGCCAGTCGCTGAACCTCTTCATGGCGTCGCCGACCATCGGCAAGCTCAGCTCGATGTACGCGTACGCCTGGAAGCGCGGCATCAAGACCACGTACTACCTGCGGTCGCGCCCGGCGACGCGGATCGCGCAGTCGGCGCGCGCCGCGTCCGTCCCCGCCCAGCAAACGCCGCAGCTGCCGGTGACCGACCCCGAGGCGGTCGCCTGCTCCCTGGAAAACCCCGAGTCCTGCGAGGCCTGCCAGTAATGTCCGACACCGCCCGTTCCAAGAACCTGCTCGACCCGGGTTTCGAACTCACCCTGCGGCCCATGCGGTACCCGGAGTTCTACGACCGCTACCGCGACGCGATCAAGAACACCTGGACCGTGGAGGAGGTCGACCTCCACTCCGACGTGGCCGACCTCGCCAAGCTCTCGCCCGGCGAGCAGCACATGATCGGCCGGCTGGTCGCGTTCTTCGCGACCGGTGACTCGATCGTCGCCAACAACCTGGTCCTGACGCTGTACAAGCACATCAACTCCCCCGAGGCGCGGCTGTATCTGAGCCGTCAGCTCTTCGAGGAGGCGGTGCATGTCCAGTTCTATCTGACGCTGCTGGACACCTATCTGCCCGATCCGGAGGACCGCGCCGCCGCCTTCGCCGCGGTGGAGAACATCCCGTCCATCCGGGAGAAGGCCCAGTTCTGCTTCAAGTGGATGGACCACGTCGAGCAGATCGAGCGGCTGGAGACCAGGGAGGACCGCCGTCGCTTCCTCCTCAACCTCATCTGCTTCGCGGCCTGCATCGAGGGCCTGTTCTTCTACGGCGCCTTCGCCTACGTCTACTGGTTCCGCTCGCGCGGGCTGCTGCACGGCCTGGCCACCGGCACCAACTGGGTCTTCCGCGACGAGTCCATGCACATGGAGTTCGCGTTCTCGGTGGTGGACACCGTCCGCGAGGAGGAGCCCGACCTCTTCGACGACAAGCTGGAGCTGCAGGTCACCGAGATGCTGAAGGAGGCCGTCGAGGCCGAGCTGCAGTTCGGCCGTGACCTGTGCGGCGACGGCCTGCCGGGGATGAACACCGAGTCGATGCGCGAGTACCTGCAGTGCGTCGCGGACCAGCGTCTGCAGCGGCTCGGCTTCGCGCCCGTGTACGGCTCGGAGAACCCGTTCTCCTTCATGGAGCTGCAGAACGTCCAGGAGCTGACCAACTTCTTCGAGCGCCGGGCCTCCGCCTACCAGGTCGCCGTCGAGGGCTCGGTCTCCTTCGACGACGACTTCTAGGCCGGCGCCCCGACGTCCGTGCCGGCGACGCCCGTTCACCCCGGTCACCTGCGATTGTGAGCGTTCTGTTACCTCGGCAACCAGGGCCGGGGCCGCCACATCTATCCGGGTATGAAGGGCACGAAGGGGCGTCGCCGGTTCATCGACTATCCGCGCCGGGGACGCGAGGGGCTGCGCCGATGGCTGCCGTCATGGCGGCTGTGGCTCGGCACCCTCGCGTTCGGCATCCTCTCCCTGGCGGGGTTGTTCGCGTTCGTGTACGCGAAGATCGACATACCGGACGAGAACGAGCTCGCCGGTAAGGAGGCCACCGTCTACTACTGGGCGGACGGCAGCCAGATGGTGAGCGTGGGCGCGGTCAACCGGCAGAACGTCACGCTCGACAAGGTCCCCGACTCGGTCGAGAACGCGGTGATCTCCGCGGAGAACGCCACGTTCTACAGCGACCCCGGGATATCCGTCCAGGGCATCGCCCGGGCGATGGTGAACATGGTCTCCGGCGAGGAGACCCAGGGCGGCTCCACCATCACCCAGCAGTACGTGAAGAACACCTATCTCTCGCAGGACCAGACGGTCACCCGCAAGCTGCGGGAATTCATCATCGCGCTGAAGGTGAGCAACCAGAAGTCCAAGCGCGACATCCTCCGCGGCTATCTCAACACCAGCTGGTTCGGCCGCGGTTCGTACGGCATCCAGGCCGCGGCCCACGCGTACTACGGCATCGACGCCAAGAACCTCAGCCCCAGCCAGGGCGCCCTGCTGGCGGCCACGCTGAAGGGTGCCGACCAGTACGACCCGGGGCTGAGCGAGGCCAATCACCGGCGGGCGGAGGCACGCTGGCGGTGGATCCTCGACCGGCAGGTCGCCACCGGAAAGATGAGCGAGGAGGAACGGGCGAAGTACCGCACCTTCCCCGAGCCCCGGCCGCCGTCGAAGCCCACCAGCCAGGCCGGCCAGATCGGCTATCTCGTCGACGTCGCCAACAAATTCATCAAGGCCGACACCGGGCTCACCGACAAGGACCTGGCGCGCGGCGGCTACCGCGTCCACACCACCTTCGACAAGAACCGCACCCGCCGCCTGGAGGCGGCCGTGAACACCGTCCGCCGGGAGAACCTCGACCCGAAGGAGCGGCCCGCCGACACCTTCGTGGAATTCGGGGCGGCCTCGGTGCGCCCCCGGGACGGCGCGATCGTCGCGCTCTACGGCGGTGCCGACGCCACCCGGCACTTCAGCAACAACGCGGACACCTCGGCGGTCCCGGCCGGCTCGGCCTTCAAACCGTTCGTGCTCGCCGCCGCCCTCCAGCAGCAGGTCGAGGCCACCCCGCAGCCCACCGACCGCCCCGAGGGGGCAGGCCGGGCGGTCCCGGTGGACTGGCGGCCGGACCAGGCCGCCGTGGACCTCGGCAGCGCCCTGGTGAAGGCCCAGAACCCGCCGTTCGTCCAGGCCGGGCAGCGGATCGGGCTGGCCCGGATCCGGGACCTCGCGGTGGCCGCCGGGCTGCGCAAGGAGAGCATGGCGCCCCTGGAGCAGACCTTCCCGCTCGGCACCTCGGCGCCCAGCGCGATACGGATGGCGAGCGCCTACACCACGTTCGCCAACGGCGGGCTGCACGCCGATCCGTACGCGGTGTCGTCCATGACGCACGACGGCCGCGCGGTCCCCGGCTTCGAGCGGGCGGTGCCCCAGCAGGTCCTCGACGCCGGGGTCGCCCAGCAGGTGACCGGCGCCCTGGAGGGCGTGGGATGGCGCACGCTGGGGCTGCCGGAGGGCAAGCCGGCCGCGCCGCCGGTGGCGGCCGGCCGTACCGAGCCGGGTGACCGGATGAAGTCGGCGTGGTTCATCGGCAGCCAGGCGCCCGCCCTGGTCGGCACCGGGCCCGGCACCGGCGGCGGGAACTGGGGCGGTGTCCGCCCCGGCACCGCGCCGGGCGCCGGCGACGAGCCGACCACCGCCGTCACCATGTTCCGCAACCAGCCCGGCGCGCCCCAACTGCTGGGCCTGCAGGGCGTCGGCGGCCCCCGCACCGGTCTGGGGACGTCCCTCCCGCCGAAGGTCTGGCGCGCCTACCAGGACGCCTCGTAGACCGGCCGCCGGTACGCCTGGCGGACCGGCCGCCAGGACGCCGCACGGACGCGCGCGGGCGCCCGCCCCCACCGGGGACGGGCGCCCGCGCGCCGGTCGTCTCGCGTCCGCTCAGTCGTTGGCGACCACGGGGTAGCGCGGCTCCTGCTCGGCCATCTGCCGCAGCGCGTCCTTGCGGTCCCGCTTGGAGAGCCGGTCGATGTAGAGGTAGCCGTAGAGGTGGTCGGTCTCGTGCTGGAGGCAGCGCGCGAAGTAGCCGGTGCCCCGCACGGCGATCGGCTCGCCCTTGGCGTTCTGGCCGCGCACCACGGCGTAGTCGGGGCGGGCCAGCTCGGCGTACGCACCGGGCACGGACAGGCAGCCCTCGTTGGAGTCGTCCAGCACCCGGCGCTCGGCGGGCAGCTCGTCCAGGACCGGGTTGCAGACCGCGCCGACGTGCCGGACGCCCTCGTCGTCCAGGCAGTCGTAGACGAAGACCTTCAGGTCCACACCGATCTGGTTGGCGGCCAGGCCCACGCCCTCGGCGGTGCGCTGGCTGGCGAACATGTCGTCGATCAGCTGGGCCAGGCTGTCGTCGAACTCCGTGACGTCCTTGCACTCCTTGTGGAGCACCGGGTTGCCGACCACGGTGATCGGACGGGAGGTACCGCGCTCCCGGTGGGCGCGCTCGCGCTCCTCGCAGTCCTCCGTGTCGACGATGAACTCGACGCTCTCCTGCTGATCACTGTCCTGCTGGGCCATCTCCGCCGTACGCCTTCCTCAAAACCCTGATGGGACGCCCTACAGCCTACGGGGGCGGCCCGGCGCTCAGCAGACCTCTTCCAGATCACGCCATTCGCGGGTGTCCGGGCTGTCCGCGACCCAGCCGTCGAGCAGCCCGCGGACCAGCGCGGACGGTGCCGCGATGCCGCATTCGCGCTCCGGCACCCACAGCGATCCGGAGCCCGCGGTGCGGTGGCCCAGCGGGCCGGGGTGGCCCGGTTCGCTGTGGTCGTGCGGGTCCAGGTGCTCGCCGTCACCCTCGTCGCTGGGCATCCGGCTCTCCGAGCACGTACGGCACAGCAGGCGTACGGAGGACGACCAGTCCTCGGCGGCGAAGCCGGCGTCGGCCGCCAGCCGCTCCAGGGCGTCCCGGTCGGCCTCGGTGGCGGCCTCCAGGAGCACCACCCAGGTGGGGACCGGGGAGGGCGCCCACAGCTCGATCTCGTCGAAGACCGGGTACGCCTGCCCGTCGGACGTCGTGCGCTCGCCGTGCGGGACGCCGTCGTGCAGCACGACCTCGCCCCAGCGCCGCCCGGAGGAGGGCAGCGGGATCGACAGCACCTCGATGCGGGCCGGGTCCAGCCGGCGGCCCCAGACCACCTCGGCCTCGCCCTCCGGGGAGAGCCGGACCGCGGCGCTGCCCAGGGCCATCCCGACCGGTTCGGCGGACGGCGAGCCCTCGCCGGGGACCTTCAGGCCGTACGCCTGCCAGGCCCGGCGGGCCAGCGGCCAGTCCTGGAGGGCGGTGGCGGCGATGCCGACGTTCCACCAGTCGGGCGCACCGGACTCGCGGTCGAGCAGCGCCACCGCGCGCAGACCGGCGGCCCGGGCCTGTTCCCAGTCGTGCCGGAACTTGTGCAGCAGGGCGAGGTTGAACCAGGACTCCGACAGCCACGGCTCCATGTCCGCGGCCCGGGTCAGCAACGCCCCCGCGTCCTCGTAACGGCCGTCACCGATCAGCGTGAAAGCGCGGTCGGTCGCCTGCCGCCACGAGGCGGAGGGCCGGTGCCGTACCTTGCCGAAGATCCTCACGATTCCCGCCTGCTGGTTGCTCTCGATGCCGCCAGGGGGTCTCCCGGGCGGCTCCCGGGGCCCTTCCGGGGGGCCCACTCGACAACCTGCCACAGATTGCCGTCGGGCTCAGCCTGGTTTGCTGCTCCCCCTCTGCGGCTGATGCCCTTCACCGACCCCCTGAACCCCCTGGGACTCTCCTCACAGGGGCTTCCTTCGCATCCAACCATGCCCGTCTCGGAGGCCGCTCATTACCCATGGGTTCTGGCACTCCGGGAGGAATTCCGCAAGCGGAGGGAACCGGAGGGCGGCACGGGGGCCGGCCCGCACCGGTGCGGTCCTTCTCACACCTCCCGGCCGCCGCGGGCCAGGACCCGGGCGAGCGCCTCGACGACGCGGGGCTCGTGGTCCTGCGCCGTGGCCAGCCGCAGCCGCTCCAGGGCGCGCAGCCGGCCGCCCGGCCCGCCGGCGCCGCCCGCCAGGTCGTCGTAGGCGTTGACGGTCCGGACGATACGCGCGGTGACCGGCTGGTCCGGGTACGGGTCGGCCTGCCGCTCGACGATCATCGCGACCTCGGCGGGCACCCCGGTCTGCCGGACAACGGCGCCGCCCAGCAGGGCGATCCGGCGCTGTTCGGCGGGCGGCAGCGGGGCGGTGGCACCGTCCGGCACCGGGTCCAGGAGGGAGAGCTGACCGATGTCGTGCATCAGCGCGGCGTACTCCAGCACGTCCAAGTCCGGTTCGGCGAGGCCCAGTTCGCGGCCCACCGCGCGGCTGAGCGCGGCCACCCGGCGGGCGTGGCCGTGCGGGGTGTACCCGGCGATCTCGGTGGCGCGGGCCAGCGAGGCGATGGTCTGGCGGTACGTACCGCGCACCGCCGCGAAACGGCCGAAGGCGAACTGGGTCAGCAGCAGCGGCAGGCAGAACACCGGCAGCGCCCACAGGCCGGCGACCGCGGTGGCGAGCGCGATCACCACGCCGGTGGCGCAGACGGCCGTGCCGATGCCGGGCAGCGCCCGCAACTCGTCGCGCAGCAGCGGACAGTACGGCCAGCCGGTGCGGGCGTGCGCCAGAGTGGCGGCGAGCACCGCGTCACACAGCGTGGTCAGCGCCAGCAGGCCGATCAGGAAGAACGGGTAGGCCGGCCCGTTCGCCACCCAGCTGCCCAGGGTGCCGGTGTTGTAGAGGGGTTGGAAGCAGGTGGCGGCGAATCCCGTGGTCAGCACCCGGCGGGCGAGCCGGTCCGGCGCCGTGCCCCGGCCGCGCGCGACCTGCGGAACGACGCCGATCAGGGCGGCCGCCAGGACCACGGCCACGGTCTGGGGGACGCCGTGCGTCGTCGGCCGGCCGCCCGCCTCGCCGAGCAGCGCGTACGCCAGCGCCCCGGCCGCGCCCAGCGGGGCCGCCGTCCGGTCCTCCGGTGCCCGCCCCGGCCCGGTGGCGGGCGCGGGGCCGCAGGAGGCCAGCTCGCCGACCGCGATCAGCACCCCGAAGGCCAGCGCGATCCCCGGCCGGTCGAGCCCGGCCCACAGGGTCCGGCCCAGGGACCAGCAGGCCAGCGCGGCGGCGGCGGTGTGGACGGCGATGACGACGGCGCGGCGGCCGGCGGTCCGCGGGCCGTCCGGTACGGCGTGGGGCCGGCCGTCGGCCACCGGACGGCCGGCCCGCCGGGGATCCGGGGGCTTCGCGCGGGTGCCGCTCATCGCGGACCACCGCCCCACCGGGTGCTGCCGGCGGTCCCGGGCACCGGCTCGGGCACCGTGCCGGCCGGCCGGTCACCGCGGCCGTCCGGGGCGGGGCCCGCCGCTCCCCCGGCTTCCCCGGCCCGGCCCGCCACCCGCTCAGGCGTGACGTTTCCGCTCCGGGTCGCGCCCGGCCCGTCGTCCGCCGCGGTGACCAGGTCCGGGTCCCAGCCGTACCGGTGCAGTGACGCCGCCAGTGCCCGCACCATCCGCGGGTCGAACTGCGTGCCGGCGCATTTGCGCAGCTCCGCGACGGCCACCGGCACCGGCCGGGCCCGGCGGTAGGACCGGGTGGAGGTCATCGCGTCGAAGGCGTCCGCCACCGCCACCACCCTGGCGAACTCCGGGATCTGGTGGCCGCGCAGACCGTACGGGTAGCCGCGCCCGTCCAGCCGCTCGTGGTGGTGCAGGATCGCCGCCCGCGCCTCCCCCAGGAAGCCGATGCCGCGGACGATCTCGTGCCCGTACTCCGGGTGCAGCTCGATCACCCGGCGCTCCTCCGGGGTCAGCGGCCCGTCCTTGCGCAACAACCGGGTGGGCACACCGAGTTTGCCGACGTCGTGCAGGATGCCGGCGAACCGGAGCGCCTCGGTCCGGTCCTCCGCCATGCCCAGCTCGCGGGCGATCATCACCGAGGCGCGGCCGACCCGTTCGCCGTGCCCGCGGGTGTAGCGGTCCTTGATGTCCACGGCCTGGACGAGCGCCCGGATGGTGGCCTGGTGGGCGGCGCGTTCGCGGTGGCAGCGGTCGAAGACCCAGCACGAGAGGCACATCGGCAGCAGCACCAGCAGCGCCGCGGGCGGCCCGTACGAACTGCGCCACAGGACCGCCATCATCAGCCCGGCCAGGCCGTGCACGAGGTACCGGGCCTGGCCGCGGGAGAGCAGCCCGCGCCAGGCGGTGCGTACCGGGTGCCGTTCGGCGGCGATCAGGATGCCGCCGTCCAGCGCCGCGAGCACCGCGCAGTAAAGGGTCGCGGCGGCCAGCGCCGGCAGCAGCAGGAGGGGAAAGCGCGGGGTGGCCAGGTCCGGGTGGCCCAGGGCCCGGAAGGCCGCGGCGGCCGCTCCGCAGGCGAGGGCCTGCTCGGCGGCGTGCCATATCCGGCGGGCGGTGGCCGCCCGGGGCCGGACCGGGGCGAGCAGCGCTCCGGGGACGGCGGCCAGCGCGGCCAGTGGCGGCGGAAGCAGGAAGACCCCGGCGAGGACCAGGGGGCTGGTCCAGCCCGTGGCGCCGCCGGAGCGCGTCCGGTCCGGCAGCCGGCGGCCCAGGAGCGGGCAGCGGGGGATCCGTTCGCCCAGTGCGTACAGGGCGGCCAGGGCGAGGGCGGTGCCCCAGGGGGCGCCCGGGTCCAGCCGTAAGGCCCAAGCGGTGCACAGCGCGGCGGCCAGGGCCGTGCCGCCGATGTACCCTCGCGCGGCCGCCGGTAGTTCCCGCATCGCGCCCTCCTCACCGTGCCCGCCGGCTCCGCCCCGTTCCGGGGGCGGGGACGGCCCTCGGCACGCCGCGTCCGCAGCGCGCTCGGGTCGGTGAGAATAGAGGGGTTGGCGCGCCCGGGAAGGCGCATCAGTGGATCGGGCGGGAGGAATCGCCCCGCCCCTCACTCATTGGGGTGATGTGCCGCGGTCTTCGCCCCGCACGGCCGCGGTCCGTGCAATGTGGCGGGGAGGTCGATCACCCAGGGGCCCTGCCGGGCCCGGGCCTTTCAAGCGTCGGCGGTACGGGAGTCGGCCGCCGGGCCGGAGCCGGCGCTGCCGGACTCCGCCTCACGCGCCTCCTGCTCCCGCTGGGCCTGTTCGTGCCGGGCCTGCTCAAGGACGCTCACCTCGGGCACGGCCTCGCCGGCCCGGATGAGGTCGATCCGGCCCATGACCTTGGAGCGCAGGTCGCTGGGGACGTCGTCGTGGCCGCAGCAGCGCTTGACGAGCTTCTTCACAGCCTGCTCCAGGCCGTACTTCTCCAGGCACGGGGAGCATTCGTCGAGATGCACCTGGAATTCCGCGCACTCCCCGGCGGGCATCTCCCGGTCGAGATACTCGTAAAGGTGGTCAAGGACCTCTGAGCAGTCCTTCTCGTGCGGCGCTCCGCAGCTCATGATCCCGAGCCTTTCCGGTCGTGCGATTCCGACGTCCGCGCGGCCTGCGGGTCCGCAGTGGCCGCACCCGCCGGAACCAGCCCGCGTTCGCGGGCGTAATCCTCCAGCATGCCGCGCAGTTGGCGACGGCCGCGGTGCAGACGGGACATCACCGTGCCGATGGGTGTCCCCATGATGTCCGCGATCTCCTTGTACGCAAACCCCTCGACGTCGGCGAGGTAGACCGCGATGCGGAATTCCTCCGGGATCGCCTGGAGGGCGGCCTTCACGTCCGAGTCGGGGAGGTGGTCCAGCGCCTGGGACTCCGCGGAGCGCAGCCCCGTCGACATGTGCGACTCGGCGCGCGCCAGCTGCCAGTCCTCGATCTCCTCCGCGGCGCTGCGCTGCGGCTCGCGCTGCTTCTTGCGGTAGGAGTTGATGAAGGTGTTCGTGAGGATGCGGTACAGCCACGCCTTGAGGTTGGTGCCCTCGCGGAACTGGTGGAACGACGCGTACGCCTTCGCGTACGTCTCCTGGACGAGGTCCTCCGCGTCGGCCGGGTTGCGCGTCATGCGCAGGGCGGCGGAGTACATCTGGTCGAGGAAGGTGAGCGCGTCCCGCTCGAAGCGCGCATTGCGCTCGGTCGCGCTCTCCTGCCGGCGGTCGGCCATCTCCTCGGCCGAGCCGTCGGTCCCTGCGTCGGTACCGGTGACCGGACCCACCTCCTCCAACACCGTCACGGATCCGGAAGCGGACCCACTCGATTCGGAGAATAGACGACGATCCGGTGCCGCCGCCGCTCCAGCAAGGGCGGGCTGTGCCACCTGCATCTGCGACCACGGCAGGTCAGCGGCCGGGCGGGCCGGGCAAGCGATTCCCATGCGGCGGACTCCCATTCCTCGTGCTTCGCTGGACGTACGCGCGTCCGTACGAATGCCACAACAGCCGCCCCGGCCCGCGCATTCCCGCTCCGCACGATCTTCTTCCGGCGGTTTTCCGTCCGGTTTCCCGCCCCGGGGTTGACAAATGCGGTTGCCGGTTCGGCAATGGAACCGTGGACGACGACCCTGCCGGCACCCCGCCGGACCGCCCGGTGGACGCCCCGGCATCCGGCGCCTCCCCCGGCCTCGCCCAGACACAGGCACCGGCACCGGCACCGGACCAGATCTACGACCGGGTCCTGGCCGAGGTGGGGCCCCGGCTGCGGCGGCTCCGGCAGGAGCGCGGGGTGACCCTGGCCGCGCTGTCCGAGGCGACCGGCATCTCGGTGAGCACCCTCTCGCGCCTGGAGTCCGGCGGCCGCCGGGCCACCCTCGAACTGCTGCTGCCGCTGGCCCAGGCGCACCAGGTGCCGCTGGACGAGCTGGTGGGCGCGCCGGAGGTGGGCGACCCCCGGATCCGCGCGGTGCCGCAGCGGCGCGGCCGTATGACGGTGGTGCCGCTGACCCGCCAGCCGGGCGCGCTGCAGGCGTTCAAGCTGGTGATCGATCCCGTCGCCGGCCCGTCGGAGCAGCGGGTCCACGAGGGCTACGAGTGGCTGTATGTGCTGTCCGGACGGCTGCGGCTGCTGCTGGCCGACCGCGACGTGGTGCTGCGGGCCGGGGAGGCGGCGGAGTTCGACACCCGGCTGCCGCACTGGTTCGGGCCCGCCGACCGGACGCCGGTGGAGGTACTGAGCCTCTTCGGGCGGCAGGGCGAGCGGGTGCACGTACGGGCCCGGCCGCGCGGGCAGGGCGACTGAGCCCCGGCGCCGGCGGGCCCCTGGCGGGTGCGCGGGCCCTCGCCGGTGCGGCGCCGGGCCGCTCTCAGCCGAAGAGCCCGTCCAGCCAGGCGAGTACGGCGTCGGTGAGGACGGCCATCGTCGCCGCCTCGTCGACGCCCGCCTTCTTCGGGACCGCGAAGCCGTGGTCGCCGTGCGGCACTTCGGCGAGCTCCGTGCCCGGCGGGAACTCGTCGGGCCGGCCGAAGGGGTCCCGGCCGCCCTGGACGACCAGCGTCGGCACCCCGGCGCCGGTCAGCTCGTCCACCCGGGACTTCTCCGGCCGGCCCGGTGGGTGCAGCGGGAAGCTCAGCGCCAGTACGGCCCCGGCGCCCAGCTCGCGGGCCGTACGGCAGGCCACCCGTGCGCCCGCGCTCCGGCCGCCGGCGACCACCGGCAGCCCCGGCTTCTCCAGCGCGGGCCACAGCGCGGTCCACGCCGCGTCCAGGGTCTTGGGCGCCGGCGCCATCTTCTTGCCGGCCACCCGCCACGGCTGCTCGACCAGCGCCACGGGGTAGCCGCGGGCCGGCAGCGCGGCCGCCAGTGCCCGCAGGTCGCGCGCCTCGATACCGCCGCCGGCGCCGTGGCTCACCGCGACCACGGCCCGCGCCGGCGTCGCCGCGCGGTGCCAGGTGATCCGGGCCTCGCCCGCCGGCGTCCCGACCGTCTCGGTCTCCTTCGCCCCTGTGCTCATACGCCCATCCTGCCCGCGCCTGGAGCCGAACGGCACCGCCCCACGCCCGTCGCCGCGGCCACCGGGCCGGGCGTCACCGGGTGCGCACCGGCTCAGAACAGCGTGCCGACCTCCGGCCCGTCGAGTTCGGTGACCAGCTCGGGCCCGTTGTTGCGGACGTTGCTGACGTCGGTCGGTACGGGATGGGCACGCATCAGCCCGGGCGGCGGGGGCGCCAGCAGTTCCCGCAGCTCGTCGGGGTCCGTACGGCCCGCGTCGAGCCAGGCGTCCCAGCGGTCCGGGGGCAGCACCAGCGGCATCCTGGGGTGGATCTCGGCCAGCGACTGCGGGCCGGCGCCGCCGTCCGCCCCGGCCAGCGGGGTGGTCTCGGCGGCGGTGGTGACGACCGTGCAGGTCACCCACCAGGCCATCGGGTGGTCGCCGGGGAGCGTGCGGTCCCGCCAGAACTCGTACAGCCCGGCCATCGCCATGACCGAGCCGTCCGCGGGCGTCACGAAGTAGGGCTGCTTGCGGGGCCGCTTCTTCCGGCCCTGCTCCTCCAGCTCCCGCTCGGCCGCGTCGGTGACCCACTCGAAGTAGCCGTCACCGGGGATCAGACAGCGCCGGGTCGCGAAGGCCCGCCGGAACGACGGCTTCTCGTGGACCGTTTCCGCCCGCGCATTGATCATTCTTGCCGCGCCGTCGGGTGATTTCGACCACGACGGGACCAGCCCCCACTTCAGCGGCCGCAGCTGGCGCACCGGCCCGTCAGGAGCACCCTCGCCTTTGAGGGGACGCTCCAGCACCGCGTGCACGGTGGCCGTCGGCGCCACGTTCCAACTGGGCGCCAGCGTCTCCTCGGGCTCCCACTGCTGCACCCCGAACAGGCCGACCAGGTCCTCGGGGCGACGACTCGCTGCATACCTCCCGCACATGCATGCCACACTGCCATGCCACACGAAGGGGAGACATGGAGACCGACCACCTCACCGACATATGGGGCCGGGTCACCGGGTCCCAGCCCGCCCCGTCGCTCTGGCTGGTGATCGCCACGGCGGTGCTCGCACTGGCCGCCGTCGTCCCGCACACCGCGTGGCGGCTGTCGCGCAATGCGATCACCATCGCCCACGAGGGCGGGCACGGCCTGATCGCGCTGGTCAGCGGGCGCCGCCTGGACGGCATCCGGCTGCACTCCGACACCTCCGGACTGACCGTTTCCCGCGGCAAACCGACCGGTCTCGGCATGGTGCTGACCGCTGCGGCCGGTTATGTGGCACCGTCCCTGCTCGGTCTGGCCGGCGCCGCCCTGCTGGCGGCCGGGCACATCACGGCGCTGTTGTGGGGCGCGACCGCAATGCTGCTGGCGATGCTGGTGATGATCCGCAACGCCTACGGCGTGCTCACCGTCGTCCTGGCCGGCGCCGCGTTCCTGCTGGTCTCCTGGCTGACCACACCGGACGTGCAGGCCGGCTTCGGGTACGCGGCGGTGTGGTTCCTGCTGCTGGGCGGGGTGCGGCCGCCCTTCGAACTGCAGGGCAAGCGGCGCCGCGGCGGTGCCGTGGACTCCGACCCGGACCAGCTGGCGCGGCTGACCCACGTCCCGGCGGCGCTGTGGCTCGGCCTCTTCCACGTGGTGACGCTGTGCTCGCTGATGGGCGGCGGGCGCTGGCTGCTCGGCCTCTGAGGTCTCCGGCGGGCCCCGGCCGTCAACGGCGGCACGCCCCGTACTCCCGCCCGGTATGTCCGCGGCGCCTCGTACGTCCGCCGTGCGCGGCCCGTACGTCCGCCCGCTCCGCACTTCCGGCACGCGAGCGCACTACCAGTGCCATGTTTCGGATGGGTTGCGCCACTTTTGATCAAGATCGGCACCCTTGCCCAGCCATTAAAGTAAGGGCATGACCGAGAGCCCCGCACATCCCGCCCTGTGGCCCGCCCCCGTCGCACCCGGCGCCGTCGATGCAACCGTCACCGTGCCCGGCTCCAAATCGGTCACCAACCGCGGCCTGGTACTGGCAGCCCTCTCCTCCGAGCCCGGCTGGCTGCGCCGCCCGCTGCGCTCCCGCGACACCCTGCTGATGGCCGAGGCGCTGCGCACCATGGGCGTCGGCATCGAGGAGACCGCCTCCTCCAGCTCCGCCGGCTCCGCGGACGCCGTGGACCGGCCCGGCGGCGGCGAGGCCTGGCGGATCATCCCGGCCGGTCTGCACGGCCCGGCCACCGTCGACGTCGGCAATGCCGGAACGGTCATGCGCTTCCTGCCGCCGGTCGCCGCGCTCGCCGACGGCCCGGTCCGCTTCGACGGCGACCCGCGCTCCTACGAACGCCCGCTCGGCGGCGTGATCGACGCGCTGCGCTCCCTGGGCGCCCGGATCGACGACGACAACCGCGGTGCGCTCCCGATGACGGTCTTCGGCAGCGGCGCCCTGGAGGGCGGCGCGGTGGAGATCGACGCCTCCTCGTCCTCGCAGTTCGTCAGCGCCCTGCTGCTGTCCGCGCCGCGCTTCAACCAGGGCGTCGAGGTCCGGCACGTCGGCGCGGCCCTGCCGTCGATGCCGCACATCCGGATGACCGTCGACATGCTGCGCAGTGTCGGCGCGCAGGTGGACACCCCGGAGGCGGGCGGCGAGCCCAACGTCTGGCGGGTCACCCCGGGCGCGCTGCTCGGCCGCGACCTGGTCGTCGAGCCCGATCTGTCCAACGCCCAGCCGTTCCTGGCCGCCGCGCTGGTCACCGGCGGGCGGGTCACCATCCCGGACTGGCCCGAGCACACCACCCAGCCCGGTGACGCGCTGCGTGAGATCTTCACCACCATGGGCGGCTCCTGCGAGCTGACCGAGCAGGGCCTGACCTTCACCGGCAGCGGCCGCATCCACGGCATCGACGTCGACCTCGGCGAGGTCGGCGAGCTGACCCCCGGCATCGCCGCGGTCGCCGCGCTCGCCGACTCCCCCTCCACGCTGCGCGGCGTGGCCCACCTGCGGCTGCACGAGACCGACCGGCTGGCCGCCCTCACCAAGGAGCTCAACGAGCTCGGCGGCGACGTCACCGAGACCGCGGACGGCCTGCACATCCGGCCGCGCCCGCTGCACGGCGGGATCTTCCGCACCTACGAGGACCACCGGCTGGCCACCGCCGCCGCGGTCATCGGCCTCGCGGTCGAGGGCGTGGAGGTGGAGAACGTCGCCACCACGGCCAAGACGCTGCCCGACTTCCCCGCGCTGTGGACGGACATGCTCGCCGCGTCGCCCGGCCCGGCCCGGAGAGTCTGAGGGACCGGCCGCCATGCGCCGCTACGGCAAGAACCCCGATGAGGACGACGTCCGCGTCCGCCCCAACCGCAAGGGCAACCGGCCCCGCACGAACATCCGCCCCAAGCACGAGGACGCGGCCGAGGGCCTGGTCCTGACCGTCGACCGGGGCCGGCTGACCTGCCTCATCGAGGGCCGGACGGTCACCGCGATGAAGGCCCGCGAACTGGGCCGCAAGAGCGCGGTGGTCGGCGACCGGGTCGCCGTCGTCGGCGACCTGACCGGCGCCAAGGACACCCTCGCCCGGATCGTCCGGGTCGAGCCGCGCACCTCCACGCTGCGCCGCACGGCCGACGACGACGACCCGTTCGAGCGGGTGGTGGTCGCCAACGCCGACCAGCTCGCGATCGTCACCGCGCTCGCCGACCCCGAGCCGCGCCCCCGGCTCATCGACCGCTGCCTGGTCGCCGCCTACGACGCGGGCCTGGACCCGCTGCTGGTGCTGACCAAGTCCGACCTGGCGTCCGCCGACGCGCTGCTGGAGTCGTACGGCACCCTGGGCGTCCCCGCCATCGTCACCAACCGCGACGAACTCACCGACGGCAGCGCCGCCGAGCGGGTCCGCGAGACGCTCAAGGGCCGGATGACGGCGTTCGTCGGGCACTCCGGCGTCGGCAAGACGACCCTGGTCAACGCGCTGGTCCCGGAGCACCGCCGGGCCACCGGCATCGTCAACGCGGTCACCGGCCGCGGCCGGCACACCACCACCTCCGCGCTGGCGCTGCCGCTGCCCGGTGACGCGGGCTGGGTCATCGACACCCCCGGCGTCCGCTCCTTCGGGCTGGCGCACATCGACCCCTCCCGGGTCATCCACGCCTTCCCCGACCTGGAGCCGGGCACCGTCGACTGCCCGCGCGCCTGCAGCCACGACGAGCAGGACTGCGCCCTGGACCAGTGGGTCGCCGACGGCCACGCCGACCCGGCCCGGCTGTATTCGCTGCGCCGGCTGCTGTCCACCCGTGAACGACGCGAGGGCGACTGATCCCCCGGATGTCGCTGCCGTCCGCCCGGGACAACTGCATAATCACACCGAGGCTGGCGCTCGTCACCGGCCGCTGACCGCCAGGCGGGGCCCCAAGCGGAGTGAGGCCGAAGTCCCGTCGTCACTCGTCCGGCTGACGGAGGCAATGGGACATGGCGTGGCTGCTGGTCGTGGTGGCGGGGCTGCTGGAGACCGGCTTCGCGGTCTGCCTGAAGCTCTCGCACGGTTTCACCCGCCTCCTGCCGACCATCGCCTTCTGCTCCTTCGCGCTCGCCAGCTTCGGCCTGCTGACCCTGGCCCTGCGCAAGCTCGACGTGGGTCCGGCGTACGCGGTGTGGACCGGCCTCGGCGCGGCCGGGACGGCGGTCTACGGCATGGTCTTCCTCGGTGACGTGGTCTCCACCCTGAAGATCGTCTCCATCACGCTGGTCATCGTGGGCATCGTCGGCCTCCAGCTGTCGGGCGGCGCCCACTGACCGGGCGACTTCCCTGACGGGTCGTCAATCGGGGCCGGCCGCGCTCCGCTCACCGTCCCCGGCCGGCCGCCCGAACGCCCCCCGTACGAGCCGCGACACCGCCTCGGCCTCCTGGTCCCGCCGCGTCCGCTGCGCCGGTACGCGTCCCGGCGGCGCCGTCCCCGGGGGAGCCGGCGCGGGCGGGGCCACCACACAGGACAGCGTCAGCCGGGCCGCGGTCTCGCAGGCGGTGCCCAGGGCGGGCAGTTCCTCCGCGGGCCAGTCGGGCTCCAGGGCCGCGACCGCCTGGGCGCAGAACCGGCCGACCAGCTCGCCGGGCGCCGGCTCGGCGGCCGCCGAAGGAGCCGGCAGCCGGTCCCCCCAGCAGCCGGTCAGTGCCGCCCTGACCAGGGGGTTCGACCGTGCGGTCCGGAGCGTCCAGGCGGCCGCGGCCACCACCCGGGCGGCGCCGTCACGGTGCGTGGCGGACCTCCCGGTGCCGCCCCGGGCGAGCACCCTGGCGACCCCGGCGAGGTAGTTGTCGGTCTCCCGGCGCACCAGGGCCCGGGCGAGCCCGTCCTTGCTGCCGAACTCGTTGTAGAGCGTCTGCCGGGACACCCCGGCCGCGGCGGCCACCTCGACCATCCGGATGTCGCACCAGGGCCGGGCGGTCAGCGCCGCGTAGGCGGCGTCCAGCAAGGATTCACGCGCTGCGGGCATCCGTCGCCTCCCCGGCCGCCGGCCCAGGCGGCCGGTTTTCGCACAGAATTGAGGCGGCGTCAGGGGCTGTCAAGGGGCGTCGCGGCGTCCTCGTCCCGGCGTGGGGGACCGGTCCGCCGCCGGGGGCCCGAGGGGGCGCGGCCGCGCCGGCACCCGCCGGACGGAGGGCGTCACACGCCCGCCGGGCATGGCCGTGTGGCCCGCAGGTATACCAATGGATACTGTTCGCACATGCCCGACTATCACGATGATCTTCGTCTCGGCCACGTCCTCGCCGACGCCGCGGACGCCGCCACCATGGAGCGCTTCAAGGCGCTCGACCTGAAGGTCGAGACGAAACCGGACATGACGCCGGTGAGTGAGGCCGACAAGGCCGCCGAGGAGCTCATCCGCGGCCAGCTCCAGCGGGCCCGGCCGCGGGACGCGGTGCTCGGCGAGGAGTTCGGCAGCGAGGGCGCCGGACCGCGCCGCTGGATCATCGACCCGATCGACGGCACCAAGAACTACGTCCGCGGCGTGCCGGTCTGGGCGACGCTGATCGCGCTGATGGAGCGCGGCGAGGGCGGTGACCGCCCGGTGGTCGGCATCGTCTCCGCGCCGGCGCTCAACCGGCGCTGGTGGGCGGCGGAGGGCCTGGGGGCGTTCACCGGCCGCAGCCTGACCTCCGCCTCCCGGCTGCAGGTGTCGAGGGTCGGCCGTATCCAGGACGCGTCGTTCGCGTACTCCTCGCTCACGGGGTGGGAGGAGCGCGGCAAGCTGTCCGGGTTCCTCGACCTGAGCCGGGACTGCTGGCGCACCCGGGCGTACGGCGACTTCTGGCCGTACATGCTGGTCGCCGAGGGCGCGGTGGACATCTGCGCGGAGCCGGAGCTGTCGCTGTGGGACATGGCGGCCTGCGCGGTGGTGGTCAACGAGGCCGGCGGGCAGTTCACCGGTCTGGACGGCAGGCCGGGCCCGCACAGCGGCAACGCGGCGGCCTCCAACGGTCTGCTGCACGAGGACCTGTTGAGCTACCTCGGCGACGCCGCCCACTGACCCGCCGGGAACGCCCGCTTTTCTGACGGCTTTTCCCCGCCACACACCGCGCTGACCTGTGACGCAGCACCTCCAGGGGCGAGTGTTCGGACATCCGTCCAACACTTGCCCCTTGTTACCGCGCGCAACGGCATGTGAACATGAGAATCCCCAAGTTTGTGAACTTGTGAATGCGTTCGCAAGGCACATTCACCAAGGAGGTGGCTCCACTCCATGCCCATGTACGTCAAGGACGCCATGAGCACGGTGGTCCTCACCATCGGCCCCACTCACACCCTCCGCCAGGCGGCCCAGTTGATGGCGGCCCGCCGCATCGGCTCGGCCGTGGTCCTCGACAGCGACAACAGCGGCATCGGCATCCTGACCGAGCGCGACATCCTCAACTCCCTCGGCGCGGGCGAGAATCCCGACCGGGAAACCGTGCACGCCCACACCACCCCGGACGTGGTCTTCGCCGCTCCGGACTGGACCCTCGACGACGCCGCGGACGCCATGGTGCGCGGCGGCTTCCGCCATCTGATCGTGCTGAACGACCACGGACCGGTCGGCGTGGTCTCCGTCCGCGACATCATCCGCTGCTGGTCGACGGCCGGCGTACGGGCCGGCGCCGTGCCGGCCTGACCGCTGGTCAAAACGGCACCCGAGGAAGCGCCGGGCTCCTGGAGCCGGGCGCACGAAGAGGCCGGAGCCCCTTGGCGTCCGGCCTCTTCGGCTGTTACGGCAAGCGGCCGCCGAGCGGCCCCGAGGGGCCGTTCGGTGATCAGCCGCGCAGGGCCTGGACCGCGACCTGAAGCCGCTTGCCGTAGTCCGCGTCCGCCTTACGGAAGTTCTCGATCGCCCGCTCGGCGATGTCGTCGCGGGAGACCTTGGCGAGGAAGCCCGCCAGGTTGTTGATCAGGCGCTCCTTCTCGTCCTCCGACATCAGGCGGTAGAGGTTGCCGGCCTGGACGAAGTCGTCGTCCTCGGCGTGCGAGGGCGCCGCCTGCTCACCGGTGAATCCGCTGACCGCAGCCGGCTGCCACAGCGGCAAACCGGTCTGGGCGGGACCGCCGAAGCTGTTGGGCTCGTAGTTCTTCTGCCGGCCGTGGCGGCCGTCGTAGAGCGCGCCGTCCCGGCCGTGGCTGCGCGCCTCGGTGGCGTGCGGGCGGTTGACCGGCAGGTGGTCGGCGTTGATGCCGACGCGGTAGCGGTGCGCGTCGCCGTAGGCGAACAGCCGGCCCTGGAGCATCTTGTCGGGGGACGGGCCGATGCCCGGCACGAAGTGGTGCGGCGAGAAGATCGACTGCTCGACCTCGGCGAAGATGTTCTCCGGGTTGCGGTTGAGCTCCAGCTTGCCGATCTCGATGACCGGGTAGTCCGCGTGCGGCCACACCTTGGTCAGGTCGAACGGGTTGAAGCGGTAGGTCGCGGCCTCGGCGGCGGGCATGATCTGCACGCCGACGGTCCAGGACGGGAACTCCCCGCGCTCGATCGACTCGCGCAGGTCCCGCTGGTGGCTGTCCGGGTCCTCACCGGCGAGCTTGTTGGCCTCGTCCTGGGTGAGGTTCTTGATGCCCTGGTCGGTCTTGAAGTGGTACTTGACCCAGAAGGCCTCACCGGCGGCGTTGTTCCACTGGAAGGTGTGCGAGCCGAAGCCGTCCATGTGGCGGTACGAGGCGGGGATGCCGCGGTCGCCGAACAGCCAGGTCACCTGGTGGGTGGACTCCGGGCTCAGACCCCAGAAGTCCCAGACGTTGTCCGCCTCCTGCGAGCCGGTGTACGGGTCGCGCTTCTGGGTGTGGATGAAGTCGGGGAACTTGATGGCGTCCTTGATGAAGAAGACCGGGGTGTTGTTCCCCACGAGGTCGTAATTCCCCTCCTCCGTGTAGAACTTCAGCGCGAAGCCACGGGGGTCACGCACCGCGTCGGCCGCGCCGAGGCTGCCCGCGACGGTGGAGAACCGCAGGAAGACCTCGGTCTGCCTGCCTATCTCGGAGAGGAACGCGGCGCGCGTGTACGGCGTCACGTCGGCGGTGACCGTGAACGTGCCGTACGCGCCGGCGCCGCGGGCGTGCACGATGCGCTCCGGGATGCGCTCGCGGTTGAAGTGCGCGAGCTTCTCGATCAGGAGCTGGTCCTGGATGAGGCCGGGGCCGCCGATGCCCGCCGTCTCGCTGTTCTGGTTGTCCGCGACCGGAGCGCCGGCCTCCGTGGTCAGCGGTCCGGTGGTGCTCTCTACCGACACGTGCGCCTCCTGAAACGTCTCTACACCTGCCCTGGGCTTGCGCCGTACCCGATCCTACATTGGACAATGTCTAAGTCAAGAAGAACCCGAAACTCGTACCCGATCCGGCGATGGACGGCCACTGGTACCCTGGCACTATCTGACTGATAGGTGATTGGCATGAGTGACCTGCTGGAACGACTCCGGGGACGCGGCTGGCGGCTGACCGCGCAGCGACGCGTCGTCGCCGAGGTCCTCGACGGGGACCACGTCCACTACACCGCCGACGAGGTGCACGCCCTCGCGGCCGGCCGGCTTCCCGAGATCTCCCGCGCCACGGTGTACAACACCCTGGGCGAGCTGGTCTCGCTCGGTGAGGTCATCGAGGTGAGCACGGACGGCCGCGCCAAGCGCTACGACCCGAACGCCCACCACGACCACCAGCACCTGGTCTGTTCGCAGTGCGGCACGATCCGTGACGTGCACGTCCACGGCGACCCGCTCACCGCCCTCCCCGAGCCGGAGCGGTACGGCTTCCAGGTCTCCGAGGTCACCGTGACGTACCGGGGCATCTGCCCCAACTGCAGCGGCACCTCGTCCTGACGCGCGCAGCGGCCGCCGACCTGCCGGTGGCCGCCCGCCCGGCGGGTGCGCAGACGACGAAGGCCCGGATTCCTGGGAATCCGGGCCTTCGTCCTTCAGTAGCGGGGACAGGATTTGAACCTGCGACCTCTGGGTTATGAGCCCAGCGAGCTACCGAGCTGCTCCACCCCGCGTCGTTGTGCCCTTACTCTAACCCCCGCCGGACGACCGGTGCAAATTCCTTTCACCAGGCCGTCCGCACCGGTCCACCGGCCCGTCGCTACGCCGTCAGCTCGTCCTGCAGGGCCGTACGCAGCCGCGCGGCGCGCTCGGCGACCTCCGGCGGGCCCATCTCGACGGCGTGCGCGCACCAGCGCTGCGCCTCGGCGAGGGCCCCGCGGCGGGCCGCGAGCAGTGCCAGCCGCAGCGCGGCCCGGCCGTGCCCGGCCTCGGCGGCACGCTGCCACCACAGCGCCGCCTCGGGCAGGCTCCCCTCACGGGCCAGCAGCAGCCCGAGGTTGAAGGCACCGTTCCGGCTGCCCGCCTCGGCCGCCGTGCGGTACCAGTCGGCGGCCTCGACGACGTCCCCCCGGGCCGCCGCGAACATGCCGACCCGGACCTGGGCGCGGCGGTGCCCCTGACGGGCCGCCCGCTCGTACCACTGCGTGCTCTCGTCCTCCGCCGTACGGTCGCCGTCCGCCTGCCCCGTACCGGCCGCCGAGGCCTGGCGGTCGAGCAGGTCGGCGAGCCGGAAGGCCGCCTCCGCGCTGCCGCCGTCGGCCGCGCAGCGCAGGTTGCGCTCGGCGTCCTGCAGCCGGCCCTCCCGCAGCTGCACGATGGCCACCTGCAGCGCCGCGTCGGTGTGCCCGGCCGCGGCCGCCCGCTCGTACCAGGTGTGCGCGGTCCGGTCGTCGCCGCGACTCGCGTAGAGGATGCCGAGGTTGAACGCGGCGTCCACGCTGCCCGCCTCGGCCGCCTTGGAGAACCACGGCTCGGCCCCCGAGGCGTCGCCGCGCTGCAGCAGCAGGATCGCCAGCGCGTTGGCGGCCTCCCGGTGCCCGGCGTACGCGGCCCGGCGGTACCACTGCTCGCCGCGGCCCGGGCGGCCCTGCTCGGCGCAGAGCAGCCCGATGTTGTAGGCGCCGTTGACGTCCCCGGCGTCCAGGGCAGCGCGGTACCAGCGCTCGGCGGTCTGCAGTTCGCCGCGGTCGGCGTGCAGCGCGCCCAGCGCGTTGGCGGCGTTGCCGTCGCCGTCCTGGGCGGCCCGCCGCCACCATTCCGCGGCGCTCTCCTCGTCGCCGGCGTCGCGCAGCAGGTAGCCCAGCGCGCAGGCGGCGCGCGCCTCACCGTCCTTGGCTGCGGACAGGTACCAGCGGCCCGCCTCCTGGATGTCGCCGCGGTCCTCCAGGAGCGCGCCGAGCTGCAGCGCGGCCCTACGGTGGCCACGGGCGGCGGCCTGGCGGTACCACTGCTCGGCCTCCTCCTGCTGGGTCAGCTCGCCGTACGCGGGCACCGCCCGGCGGTCGGCCTCGCGGCCGTCCTCGACGAGCCGGGCGAGGCGGTACGCGGCCTCGCGGTGGCCGCGCTCGGCGGCCGCCCGGAACCAGCGCTCGGCACCGGCGTCACCACGGTGTTCGAGCAGGTCGGCGAGGGCGTACGCACCCAGGCAGTGGCCGGACTCGGCGGACTGGCGCAGCCAGTACTCGGCGGCCGGCTCGTCGCCGCGCTCGCGGTAGTGGCGGCCGAGGGCGTGCGCGGCGGCGGCGGAACCGGCGACGGCGGCGATCCGCCACCAGCCGGACGCCTCGTCGGCGTAGCCGCGCTGGTGGAGCAGGACGCCGAGGTTGTTGGCCGCGGCGCGGTCGCCGGTGGCGGCCGCGGACCGCAGATGCGGCTCGGCGCCGTCGAGGTCACCGCGGCGCAGCAGCATCGCGCCCAGGGCGCTCATCGCGGCCGGGTCGCCCGCCTCGGCGGCCCGGCGGTGGCCGGACTCGGTCACGGCATCGGACGCCTCGGTGGCCTCCGCGGCCTCCATCGCGTCGATCTGCAGCTCGGATTCGCGCCCGTCGTCGGGCGCAGGTACAAACCGGTCCGTCTCCAACAACCTTGCCTTGTCCCCCATAAGACCCATCGTCGCATCACCCGTAACCCGCGTACACCTGGTATACCGCAGCCAGTGAGGTCACTTCAGCGGTTTGTCGACTTCCCGACACGACGACATGTCAAACTCAAGCACACAGGTTCCCCACACGAGCCGTGCGACCCGGCTTTCTTTCCGGATCGGGGTGAACACATGACGAAGGCCCGGATCCTTGAGGATCCAGGCCTTCGACCTTCAGTAGCGGGGACAGGATTTGAACCTGCGACCTCTGGGTTATGAGCCCAGCGAGCTACCGAGCTGCTCCACCCCGCGTCGTTGTGCCGTCAATCTATCACGGTCCCGCGGGGCCGCCGCACCGTCCCCGAAGCGGCGCGGCCCCACGGCGGCCGGTACGCACCGGCTGCCGCGGGGCCCATGCACCGCCGGGAGGTCAGCTGCCCGGCTTGCCGGCCTTCTGGGCGGCCTTGGCGGCCCGGTCCAGCGCCGCCTTGAGCTTCTTCTTCGCCTCGTCGTACCCGGCCAGGTCGCGCTGTCCGAGGGCCTTCTCGCCCTCTTCGTACGCCTTCTCGGCATCGGACAGCGCCTGCTGCACGGTCTGGTCGGACGGCGGCTGCTTGCCCTTTTCGCCGCCCGGCGGGTGCTCCGTTCCGGTGCTGGCCGCCTTCTTGCCGAAGACCACGTCCAGCGCGTCCTTCAGGGAGTCCTCCAGGACCGGCTTGCTGTCGCCGTAGCTCACCAACACCTTCTTCAGCAACGGGTAGTTGGTGTTGGCGCCGCGCAGATACACCGGTTCGACATAGAGCAGTCCGCCGTCCAGGGGCACGGTCAGCAGATTGCCGTACTCGATCTCCGAGTCGCCGAACTTCTTGAGGACGTTGAGCTCGTTGGCGATGACCGGATCGGAGTTGAACTTCGACTGCACCAGCTGCGGGCCCGGCACCGGTGTCTCCGACGGCAGCTTCAGCAGTCTGATCCTGCCGTAGTCACCGCTGGTCGCATCGGCGTCGACCGCCATGAACGCGCCCAGGTTCTCCCGCTTGTTGGGCGTGAAGGTGGTCGTCAGCGAGAAGGCCCGGCCCTTCTGGTCCGGCATCTTCATGCTCAGGTAGTACGGCGGTACCGCGTTGCCCGACTTGGTGGTCGGGTCGCTGGGGATCTGCCAGCGCTCGGATCCGGTGTAGAAGGTGTTCGGGTCCGTGACGTGGTATGTGGTGAGCAGTTGGCGCTGCACCTTGAACAGGTCCTGCGGGTAGCGCAGGTGCTCCTTCAGCGACGGGCTGATCGCGCTCTTCTTCTCGACCGTGCCGGGGAAGGCCTTCATCCAGGTCTTCAGGACCGGGTCCTTCTCGTCCCACTGGTAGAGCTTGACCGAGCCGTCGTAGGCGTCCACCGTCGCCTTGACGGAGTTGCGGATGTAGTTGACCTGGTTCTGCTGGGCCACCACCGCCCGCTGGCCGTCGGTGAGCGAATCGGCCGTGGTGTCCCCGAGCGTGGTGCGCGAGGCGTACGGATAGCCGTTGCTGGTGGTGTAGGCGTCCACGATCCACTTGATCCGGCCGTCGATGACCGCCGGATAGGCGTCGCCGTCGATGGTCAGCCACGGGGCGACGGACTCGACGCGCTCCTTCGGCGTGCGGTTGTACAGGATCCGCGAGTGGTCGCCGATCGCGCCGGAGTAGAGGATCTGCGGCTCCCCGAAGGCCACGGCGTAGGCCGCGCGGTTGATCGGGTTGGCGAGGCTGACCCCGCTGTTGCCCCGGTAGCTGTAGCTCTTCTCGGTGCCGTCGTGGGAGTAGTCCAGCTCCTGCTGCGGACCGCCGACGATGGAGTACTGCGTGGTCTTCTCGCCGTAGTACACCCGCTGCTCGTACGGCTTCGCGCTGAGCTGGCCCTTGGCGGGCAGGCCGGACTCGGTGTATTTGGGGCCGCCGCCCTCACCGGTCTCGGTCCCCTTGGCGGCGACCACGCCGTGGCCGTGGGTGTACTTGAAGTGGTCGTTGATCCAGTTGCGCTCGGGGATGCCGGCGATGTTCAGCTCGCGCAGACCGATGACGGTGTCCTGCTCGGCGCCGTCCTGGTCCTTGTACCGGTCGACGTCGAGCGTGGAGGGGAACTGGTAGTACCCCTTGACCTGCTGCTGTTGCTGGAAAGCCGGTGAGACCACGTTCGGGTCGAGCAGCCGCATGCTGGCCGTGGCGTCGGCGTCGTCGCGCAGCCGCTGGCTGTCGTCCTTGCCGGTGGGCTTGTCATTGCCCTTGTACGGCGTGACCTCCGAGCCCTGGATGTCGTACGCGTCCCGGGTCGCCTTGATGTTCTGCTTGATGTACGGCGCTTCCTTGGCCTGCTCGTTGGGCTGGACCTGGAACTTCTGCACGATCGCCGGATACAGCCCGCCGATCAGGATCGCGGAGAGCACCATCAGGCCGAAGCCGATCACCGGCAGCTGCCACGTACGCCGCCACAGGGTCGCGAAGAACAGCACCGCGCAGATCGCCGCGATGAAGAACAGGATGGTCTTCGCCGGGAGATAGGCGTTGGCGTCCACATACCGCAGACCCGTCCAGTTGTCGGCCGACTTCAGGCCGCTGGACTTCACCGCGAGGCCGTACCGGTCGAGCCAGTACGCGATCGCCTTGAGCGACACGAAGATGCCCAGCAACACCGACAGATGGCCGGTGGCGGCGGCGGTCGCGCGCGAGCCGGGGCTGGTCAGCCGCAGTCCGCCGTAGAGGTAGTGCGTCAGCGCCGCGGCCACCAGGGACAGCACCGCGGCGGCGAAGCCGAAGCTCAACAGGAAGCGGTACCAGGGCAGATCGAACGCGTAGAACGCGACGTCCATGCCGAACTGCGGGTCCTTCTTGCCGAACGGAACGCCGTTGACCCACTGGAGCCACGTTTGCCACTCGCCGGACGCGGACGCGCCGGCGATCAGGCCGACCACGGCCGCGATCGCGATCAGCGCCCACTTCTTGAAGGGCGCGACGCCCATGCGGTAGCGGTCCAGGCTCTGCTGCTCCATGGACATCGCGCTGAGCGGCGGGCGCAGCCGGTGCGCCAGCCAGACGTTGACGCCGACGGCCACCGCCATCACGACGCCGAAGGCGAAGAACAGACCGATCTTGGTCCACAGGGTCGTGGTGAAGACCGAGGAGTAATGGACCGAGCGGTACCAGAGCCAGTCGGTCCAGAACCCGGCGAACATCACGAAGAGCATGGCCAGCACGGCCAGCACGCCCAAGGTCATGAGCAGGGTCCGGATCCGCCGCGACGGTCGGCCGACTCTGATCCGTGGCCCGGACGGGCCTCCGCCGCGGTCCGGCATCTGGAAAGCCAAGGTGCGCACCTCGAAGTTTCGCTGTCGTGTGGAGCAGGCCCGGCGATAGTAGGACCCAGTGATGCAACTTACGAAGGCTTTACCCGGTTCCCGATTTCGGGGGTGGACAAGGCACGAT
Organism: Streptomyces sp. NRRL S-337; assembly: GCF_000720175.1. GTDB lineage: Bacteria > Actinomycetota > Actinomycetes > Streptomycetales > Streptomycetaceae > Streptomyces > Streptomyces siderophoricus. The sequence continues at coordinate 17,059 of NZ_JOIX01000033.1, read as the reverse complement.
GTTGAGCATGACTGACTTTCCCGGCTCTCCCGTCGACGGCACCCCCCTCGCCGCCGACCCGCTGACCCGCGCGGTACTCGAAATCGACGAGTACAGCGCCGGGCTCGGCTGGGACCAGCCCGCCCGACTGTTCGCCCTCGTCGACACCGCCAAGCTGCGCGCGCAGGAGCCCTCGCTCGCCGAGCAGCTCGGCATCGACGACACCACCACCGCTTCCCTGACCCCCGTGGAGCAGGACGAGATTCCCGCGGACGTGCCGCTGGACGAGTTCCTCGCCACCATCGCCTGGCCGGACGCCGTCACCGGCTGCGCACTGACCGTGGAACGGCTGATGCTGCCGCCGTCCGCCGAGGACGCCGAGCCCGAGGGCATGGACGAGGCGCAGCTGGCCAAGTGGGTCGCCCGGCACCCGGACCGCGAAGAGGTCCGGATGACGGTGGCCGTACTGCGCGACGGCCGGCGCGAGTCGGCGCTGCGGCTGCGCGCGAAGGACTCCGCGTCCGAGGTGCTCACCGGCTCGGCGCTGGTGCCCGGCCTGGCCGACGCGCTCGCCGCGACCTTCGAGGGCTGACCCGGAAGGCCGGCCCCGGGGCCTGGCGCCCTACGACCGGCCTGCCGGGCTGCAGCTCGGCAGGCCGGCGGTGTCGCCCTTGCTGATCTTCTGCAGTGCCTTGACGGCGTCGCCTATCGTGCCGACCTTGACCAGGCGCAGGCCCGCCGGGATGTCCTTGGCGGCGGTGGCGCAGTTGTCCTTGGGCGTCAGGAAGAACTCCGCGCCCTTGTCGCGGGCGCCGACCGTCTTCATCGAAATGCCGCCGATCGGGCCGACCTTGCCGCTGTCGTCGATCGTGCCCGTGCCGGCCACGAACCGGCCGCCGGTCATGTTGCCGGGGGTGAGCTTGTCGACGATGCCCAGCGCGAACATCAGCCCGGCGCTCGGCCCGCCGACGTCGGCCAGCTTGACGTCGATGGGGAACGGGAAGATGTGGTCGACGCCGGCCTGGATGCCCACGATCGCCCGGCCGTCGTCCGCCTTCTGCGTCGCGAGGGTGATCTGCCGGGCGCCCCCCGCGGGCTTCTTGCCCTGCTTCTCAGCCGCGGCCGCGTCCTTGGCGGGGATGATCGTGAAGACGACCTTCTCGCCCGGCTTGTGCTTGGTGACGAGCTTGGCGACGTCGCCGGCCTGCTTGACCTCGGTGCCGTCCACGGCCTTGATCACGTCGCCGGCGTGCAGCCGCCCGTCGGCCGGCTTGTCCTTGACGACGGAGGCGACCACGGTCTGGGTGGCGACCGGGAGGTGCAGTTGGCCCAGCGCGGCGGTCTTGGCGCTCTCCTGGGACTGGGTGAACTCCTCGGCGTTCTCCTGGTCGGCCTGCTCGGCCGTCTGTCCCTCGGGGTAGAGCGTCTTGTGCGGGACCACGGCGTTGTCGTGGTCGAGCCAGCCGTAGACCGCCTCCGGGAGGTTCATCCGGTAGTCGGGGCCGGTGACGCGGACCGTGGTCATGTTGAGGTGACCGGTCGTCGGGTACGTCTTCCGCCCGGAGATCTGCAGCACCGGCTGGCCGTTGTGCTCACCGAGCGTGTTGACCGTCGGGCCGGGCGACATCTCGGAGTACGGCACGGGGATCAGCACCCCCGCGCAGAGCAGCGCGATCAGCATCAGGGTCGAGGCGAGCAGCGTCGCGGTGCGGCGTGGCATGGAACGACAGTACGGGACGAGTATGACAACCGGCCCGCGGGGCCGTCCGTACGAGGCCGAACACGCGTCCGTACGCGGGGCCGGCCGACACCGCGGCGCTTGCTACTGCGTACGGGTGAGGGGCCTCAGGTCGAGTCCGAGGCGGCCGGGGCGGGGTCCGGAACGGAATGCTGCTTCTCCATCGCGTCGCGGAACCGGGCGTAGCCGGCGAGTTCCGCGACGTCCCCGGACTTGCGGTTCCGCAGGGCCCAGCTGCTCCACGCCGCGGCGACCAGCCCGGCACCCACCGGAATCAGCAACCAGAGGAGCGCACCCATCAGCTACCTCCCTACCCCTTGTACGACCGCGATCGACGAATAAGCAGATTAACCATCTGCCAGGTCAACGCTCACGCGAGGGGGCGGGTTACGCAACCGGAACCCACGGCACCGCTTCGCCCTCGTGTTCGAGGACGACGACCGGACCCTCGCGCTCTTAAGAGGCGCCTACCCATTCTTCGGTTCCATCCACAAACGTCTGGTGTTTCCAGATGGGAACTTCGTGCTTGAGGTCGTCGATCAGCTTGCGGCAGGCGTCGAACGCCTCGCCCCGGTGCGGGCAGGACACCGCGACGACCACCGCCAGGTCCCCGATCCGCAGATCGCCCACCCGGTGGACCGCGGCCAGCGCCCGCACGGGGTGGTCGGCGATCACCTTCTCGGCGATCCGGCGCATCTCCGCCTCGGCGGTCGGGTGCGCGGAGTAGCCCAGGGCGTCGACGTCGGCGCCGTTGTCGTGCGAGCGGACGGTGCCGACGAACAGGGCGGTCCCGCCGGCCGCCGCATCGCCCACGGCGGCGAACACCTCGTCCACGGACAGCGGGGTGTCACGGATCGCCAGGAGCCGGATCGGGTCCGCCGCGGCGCGCTCACCGGGGTGGTCGCGGCCGGGCGTCGAGGGAGAGGACGTGCCAGACATACCCCCATCGTGCCGTACCCGGGGAGCGCCGGGGAATGGCCGGATCCGCCGGTCGTCCCGGCACCGGTATGGAGACTCCTCCAGTACGCGGTCCGGTCCGGGTGCCCCGGTCAGATACGGCGGCGGGCCTTGCGGGCGCGCCGTACCAGTGCGGCGGTGCCGAGCAGGGCGACGGTGGCGCCGGCCGCCCCCGCGGCGGTGGCGTCCTTGCGGCCCAGCCGGCGGCCGGCGACGGTGTGCCGTCCCGCGACCTCCTCGAGGAGCTCGGCGAGCACCTGCTCGTTCGTCCACTGCGGCCGCCAGCCCGCCTCGTGCAGCCGGCTGCCGCTGACCACCCAGGGGTGCATGGTGTACGCGAGGTCCCCGGCGGGCGACGGCGTCAGCCCGATCCGGTGCAGTCGGGCCGCGGCGCCCAGCGCCACGGAGGAGGGCAGCTCCATGCGCCGGATACCGGAGAGCTCCTCGACCTCCTCCTGTTCCAGCCAGCCGTCGCAGCCCACCGCCAGCTCGCCGTCGACCTTCTCCAGCGCGGCGTACTCCAGCGCGCTGACCAGGTCCTCGACGTGGCAGAACTGCCAGGCGGGCCGCGATCCGGCGACGACCAGGAGGCGGGGCGATTCGAAGTAGCGGGTCAGCGCGGTGTCGGTGCCGCCGACCAGGACGGCGGGGCGCAGCACGGTGACGTTCAGGCCGGGGTGGGCGCGGGGTGCGCGGCGGGCCAGGTGCTCGATCTCCAGGAGGTCGCCGACGCCGGTGGCGTCCGCCGTGGCCCGCAGTTCGGCGTCCTCGGCCAGCGGTACGTCGTTGTCGGGCAGCGCCCCGTAGACCATGGCGGAGGTGCACAGCACCACCCGGTGGACTCCGGCGGCCGCCGCGGCGGTGAGCACGGTCTGGGTGCCGCGCACGTTGTAGGCGGTGCGGGCGGTGGCGTCGGTCTCCAGGTCGAGGTCGAGGGCGAGGTGGACGACGACGTCCGCGCCGCGCAGTTTGTCCGCGATGGCCGGGTCGCGCACGTCCAGGACGTGCCAGTGCGCCTCGGCGATGTCGCCGCGCCGCTCGTCGATCGCCACCACCTCCTTGACCTCGTCGGACGCGACGAGGGCGCGGGTGAGCAGCGCGCCGACCCCGGACGCGGCTCCGGTGACGGCGACGACGGGCCGGCGCAGCGGCCGGTCCGCGGCGCCGCCGGGGGCGTCGTCCGTCTTCTCGGTCGGGGCGGCAGCGTTTCGCGCTGCGCGAACGGTCGGATCTGGGGAACTCACCGGGCGTCTCCAGCGGTTGTCTTCAGTGCGGGCGCGTGCTGACGCGGTCGCACCAGGTGGCGTCCATCCTGCCCCAGCCACCGGGACAGCGAAGCACCGAGCCCCGAAGCGGTCCGGGTGTCTACGCTGGAGGTGATGTCGGGCAGCCGCCGTCGGCCACCTGGCCGGCGGCCCTACGAGCCGAGGAAACCCGTGAGTGACACCCCATTCGGATTCGGCCTTCCGCCGGAGGAGCCGGAGGACGGCGACAACGGCAAGCAGAAGGGCGGCCAGGGAGGTAGCCAGGACCCCGCGAACCCGTTCGGGTTCGGCGGCGGGAGCGGCGGCGCGGACAACCCGTTCGCGGCGCTCTTCGGCGGCATGGGTGGCCCCGGCGGCGAGATGAACCCCGGCGACCTGGGCGCCGCCTTCCAGCGGCTGGGCCAGATGCTCTCCTACGAGGGCGGCCCGGTGAACTGGGACATGGCCAAGGACATCGCGCGGCAGACGGTCGCGCAGGGCGCCGAGGACGGCAGCAAGGACGCGAGCGTCGCGCCGGGCGAGCGGAGTGCCGTCGAGGAGGCCGTGCGGCTGGCGGACCTGTGGCTGGACGGGGTGACGTCGCTGCCGTCGGGCTCCGCGTCGGTGGTGGCCTGGAGCCGCGCCGAGTGGGTCGAGGAGACCCTGCCGGTGTGGAAGGACCTGGTCAATCCGCTCGCCGAGCGCGTCGGGTCGGCGATGGGCGAGGTGCTGCCCGGCGAGATGCAGGCCATGGCGGGACCGCTGCTCGGGATGATGCGCTCCATGGGCGGCGCGATGTTCGGCACCCAGATCGGGCAGGCGCTGGGCGTCCTGGCGAGCGAGGTCGTGGGTTCCACGGACATCGGCCTGCCGCTGGGCCCGGCCGGCAAGGCGGCGCTGCTGCCGAAGAACGCCGCCGCCTTCGGCGAGGGCCTCGGCGTGCCCGAGGAGGAGGTGCGGCTCTACCTGGCCCTGCGGGAGGCCGCCCACCAGCGGCTCTTCGCCCATGTGCCGTGGCTGCGCTCGCATCTCTTCGGAGCCGTCGAGGGCTATGCCCGCGGCATCAAGGTCGACACGACCAAGCTGGAGGACGTGGTCGGGCAGATCGATCCGCAGCACCCCGAGGAGCTGCAGAACGCCCTGCAGCAGGGCATGTTCCAGCCCGAGGACACCCCGGAGCAGAAGGCCGCGCTGGCCCGTCTGGAGACCGCGCTGGCGCTCGTCGAGGGCTGGGTGGACGCGGTGGTGCACTCCGCCGCCAAGCCGCATCTGCCGTCCGCGGACAAGCTCCGCGAGACCCTGCGGCGGCGCCGGGCCAGCGGTGGCCCCGCCGAGCAGACGTTCTCCACGCTGATCGGTCTGCAGCTGCGTCCGCGCCGGCTGCGGGACGCCTCGCGGCTGTGGGCGTCGCTCACCGACGCCCGGGGCCTGGACGGCCGGGACGGCCTGTGGGAGCACCCCGACATGCTGCCGACGGCGGCCGACCTCGACGACCCGGACGGGTTCGTCCACCACGAGCAGATGGACTTCTCCGAGCTCGACAAGATGCTCGGCGAGGCCGCCGGCGGTGGTGGGAAGACCGGACCGGGCACCTCCCCCGAGGAGGGCGACGGCCCGGACGCCGCCCCCGGCGAGGGCAAGGGTGACGGCGACCGGTGAGTCTGCACGCCGACGCGGCGCGGGTGCTCAAGGAGTGGCCCGCGCCCTCGCCCGACCAGGAGCAGCTGCGGCTGGCCTACCTCGACCACCTCGCCGCCCACCAGGACGGCATGTGGAAGCCCTGCAAGGACGGGCACCTCACCGCGAGTGCGCTGGTGATCGACCCGGCGGGCGGCCGGGTGCTGCTCACGCTCCACCGCAAGCTGGAGATGTGGCTGCAGATGGGCGGCCACTGCGAGCCGGAGGACGCCTCGCTGGCGGACGCGGCGCTGCGTGAGGCGCGGGAGGAGTCCGGGATCGCGCGTGGGCTGACGCTGCTGCCCGGCGGCCCGGTGCGGCTGGACCGCCATCAAACGCCCTGCGCGGTGCATCTCGACGTCCAGTACGCGGCGCTGGCGCCCGAGGGAGCGGTGGCCGCGATCAGCGACGAGTCGCTGGACCTGCGGTGGTTCGGCTACGACGAGGTGCCCGCCGTCGCCGACACCTCGGTGGTGCGCCTGGTGGAGCGCGCTCGCGCACTGCTCTGACGGGCCGTCAAGGTCCGCTACGGCCGGCGCCCGCCCCTCGAAGGACGGGCGCCGGATCTACGCTCCCCGGTGGTCAGTTGGTGAACGCGATCATCAGTGGGTGAGCCCGGGCATCAGTTGGTGAAGATGTTGCCCTGGTTGGCGCCGCGGGCGCCCTGCTGGCCCATCCCGAACTGTGCGGCCAGACCCGCGCCGATGACGGCGTTCTGCGGTGGCAGCAGTTCGCTGGGCTGGACCAGCGCGTACCCCTGCCCGAGGAAGCTCAGTTCCCAGCCCTCGCCGGTGCTGCCGCGCCGCCGCCAGACCCCCGAGGAGTGCGTCTGCGCCTGCATCTGGACGCGCAGCGACGCGGACCAGGCGACCACCGCGTCGGCGTCGGCGTTGACGTACTTGTCGGGCGTGACCTGCAGCATCAACGGCTGGCCGGAGGTCATCAGGGCGACCTTGCCGTGCCCGGTGATGTTGAGCTGGTACTTGCCGGTGCCGGAGATGCCGTACTGGCTGTCGACCGAGACGACCTCCCAGTGGAGGCCGGAATCCAGCGCCAGCACATAGGCGCTGTCGACGGTCAGGCCGTCGTGGTCGACGTCGATGACATGCACGTACTGGGCGAGGTTGGCCAGATAGACGGTGCCCTGCCCGGAGACCCGCATCAGGTCGAGGCCCTCGCCGGAGTGGGCGCGGGCCCGCTGCTGGCCGGGCGTGGTGTAGTTGCCGTCGAATTCCAGCAGCCCCTGATAGGCGACCATGCTGCCCTTACGGGCGAGGACGTCGTCGTGGCCCGTCAGGGCGACCCGCAGCAGCTGGCTGTTCTGCAGGGCGTAGCGGTCCTGGGTCTGTGCCTCGGTGAAGGCGAAAAGCGGACTCTGCATGACGTGTTCGGTCCTCCCCCTCAGCCCCGGGCCCGGAGCCGGTCGGTGCTGTCCTCGCTGGGCTGGACGACGACGAACCCCTGGCCGGAGAAGCCGAGTTGGTACGCCTCGCCGCTGCCGCGGCCGATCATCGAGGACGCCTTGAAGCTGCGCTTGCCCTTCATCTTCAGATGGGTCGACCAGGCGACCAGGGCGTCCGGGTCGACGTAGGTCTCGTCCTCGCCGCGGCCGCAGTCGACGACGACGGGCGTGCCCCGGGAGGTCAGCGCGACCCAGCCGGTGCCGGAGATCCCGACGTTGAAGAGGCCCTGGCCGGCGAACTTCGCCATGCCCTTGACGCGCTGCACGCCCCACTGGAGGTGGGCGTCGAAGGCGAGGAGGTTGGTGCCGTTGACGGAGAGCGAGTCACCGTTGAGGTTGATGCAGACCACGTCGGCGCCGTAGTCGGCGAGGTAGAGCAGACCGTCGCCGGAGCACTTCATCAGGGGCGCGCCCTCGCCGGTGAGCCACTGGGAGGCCATCTGGCGGACGGCGGGCGGGTTGGGCTCGTACTGGACGAAGCCCTCGTAGGCGATCATCGAGCCGGTGCGGGCGAAGACGTCCTGGCCGCTCTGCATGGCGATCTTCACCATGGAGCTGCCGTGGTTCTCCATCCGGGCGGCGGGCGGGGTCGGGACGTAGCCCGACAGCTGCTGCTGGTTCATGACGCGCGGGCTCCCTCAGACCTCGTAGGGCTGGACGACGATGAAATTGCCGGGCGCACCGCGGAACTGGAGGTTCACGGTCTCGCCGGAGTGGCCCGGATAGGCGTGCCGGCGCAGGCTCACCTGACTGGAGATGATCACCTGCGAGCCGGCGGACCAGGCCACGACGGCGTTGGCGTCGGCGAAGGTGGTCGGGGTGACCGGCAGCACGACGGGGGTGCCATGGGTGGTGACGACGAGGGTGCCGGTGCCCTGGAACTGCATGGTGAACAGGGCGCCGCCGGGGATGCCGTGGCCCTCGATCCGGCGGACCTCGTACTGCAGCGACTCGTCGAAGGCGAGGACGGACTCGGCGGACACGCAGATCGCCTCGCCCTGCAGCTCGATGGGGTGGACATGAGCGCTGTTCTCCGCGAAGAACACCTGGCCCTGGCCGGTGCAGCGCATCAGCTGCATCTCCTGGCCGGTGGCGTTGCCGACGATCCGGCCGCGGAAGCCGGCGCCCTTGTAGCTGAAGTCGACCTTGCCCTGGTAGAGCACCATGCTGCCCTGGCGGGCGAGCACCGGCTGGCCGTCGACGCCGAGGTCGGCGCGGATCAGTTTGCCGTTCTGCGACGTCCAGCGCTGCCCGGTGGGGGCTTCCTTGTACTTCTCCAGGACCACGCCGAGGCCGGGCCCGCCGCCCTGGGGGACGGCGGGTGCCTGCCCGCCGCCGTACGGGGCGCCCGGGGGCTGCGCGCCCGGCTGGCCGTAGGGGGCGGGCTGCCCGGGGAACTGGTCCTGGCCGCCGTACGGGGGTGCCGGCGGGGCCGGCTGGCCGGGGAATCCGGCGGGCGGCGGCTGCGGCGGACCGTACGGATTCTGGCCGGGCGCCGGCTGGCCGTAGGGGGCGGGGGGCGGCGGCGCGGGCACACCGGGCGGCGGCACCCCGGGGCCGGCGGGCGGGGCGAGCGGCGCGGCGATGGTGGGCGCGTTGTGGACCTGCGGGGCCGCGGGCTGCGGGGCCTGCGGCGCGGGCGGCGGCTGCGGGGCGGCCGGGGGCGCGGCGGGGGCTGCGCCCTGGGGCGGACCGAAGGACGGGGCGGGTTGTCCGGGCACGGGGGCCGCGGCCGGTGTGCCGAAGGACGGCGCCGGGGCGGCGGGCCCGGGCGGCGGGGCGAAGCCGGGCGCCTCCTGCGCCGTCGCGGGCGCCGCGGCCTGCTGTGCCTCCACCTCTTCGGCGACCTCACCGCCGAAGTTCTTCAGCAGCGCCTCCAGACCGCCGTCGAAGCCCTGGCCGACCGCGGCGAACCGCCACACGTCCTTGAGGTAGAAGTCGCCGAGCATGACGGCGCGTTCGGTGCTGAACTCGCTGCCCGTGAAGGAGTAGCGGGCGACCTCCTCGCCGCCGGCCACGATCCGGAGGTAGCCGGGGCCGATCTGGGAGACCTGGCCCGGGCCGTCGAGCGCCGCAGTGAAGGACAACTTCCGGATGTGCGACGGCATCTTGTCGAGGGTGACCCGGAAGGACTCGCTGTCGCCGGCCTGCGCGCCGAGCAGCTGGATGGCCTCCTCGGGCGACTTCGGCTGGTTGAAGAAGACGAAATACCGGTCGTCGGAGAGCCGTTCGTCGGCGTCCAGGCCGAAACAGCTGATGTCGAAGGTCAGGCCGGGCCCGCCGATCTGCACGCCGACGTACAGGTCCGTCCCCGCCGTGAGATCACCGATCCTGGCCTTGTGGCCCCGCTGGAATTCCCTGGCCATACGTAACGCCCGTCCCCCGCTCCCGCAGTGAGTCCCTGGGCGGCCAAGGCTAACCGCTGACGGTGACAGCGGGCGATGCCGGGGCGCACGCGGACATCGCACGCCGGAGCGCTATTCCCGGCGGGCGGCGGGCAGATGCGGCAGCCGGTCGGCCGCGACCACCCCTTCGAGGTAGCCGCGGGCCCGTTCCGTACGCGGATACGACTCCAGCAGCCGCCAGAATTCCGGACCGTGGCCCGGGACCAGCAGATGCGCGAGCTCGTGCAGCAGGACGTAGTCGATGACGTACTCCGGCATGCCCTGGAGGCGGTGCGACAGACGGATGCTGCCCTCCGCCGGGGTGCACGATCCCCAGCGGGTGTTCTGGTTGGTCACCCAGCGCACCGTCGACGGCCGGGCCCGGCCGTCGAGGAACTGCTCCGACAGCCGCCCGGCACGCTCGGCCAGCTCGCGGTCGCCGAGCATCCGCTTGCTCTCCTGGGCGGCGAGCTTGTCCAGCATCACCGTCACCCAGCGCTGCTCCTCGGCCTCGGACATCCGGGCCGGGATCAGCACGACCGTGCGGTCCCCCTCGCGGTACGCGGAGACCGTCCGGCGCCGCCGCGAGCTGCGGCGCACCTCGACGGCGCTGGTGCCCGAGCTGCGGGCCTTCGGGGTCGGGGAAGCCCCGCGCGAGGCGTCAGCGGCGCGGCGCAGGGGCATCTCCCCGAAGCCGTGGGCGGAAGGGTCGGCGGGCACGCGCCCGACGTTACCCGCTGGCCCGGCGGGAAGTCCCGACCCGCGGTCGGTTCGCCGGCGAACCACTCCATGGCGGGCACAGCTTGTATGACAAATCCTTCCCCGGCCTGTGGATAACTTCGGCCCCGATCCGCGACAGGGCGCATGCTGAAGGCCGGACGACGAAGGACGGGGGCGGATGACATGCATCCGATGCTCAAGCCCGCGCTGCGGCGCGGCTGGCGGGACAGGGAAACGGTGCGGTTCGGCGTGGCGCCGGCCCATGCGATGGTGCTGGGGCCGCTCGACACGGCCACCGGCAGTTTCCTCACCCTCATCGACGGCACCCGCACCATGCAGCAACTCATCGACGAGGCCGCGTTACTGGACCTCCCGCCGGAGCACGCGCGGGGTGTGGTCGGGCGCCTCGGCGCGGCCGGACTGCTGGAGGCGCCCACCGCGGGCGGCCCGGCGGCCGACGCCGTACGCGCCGACCGGCCCGCCCACGAGCAGCTGCGGGCCGATCTGGCCTCCCTGTCGGTGCAGCACCCGGAGCCGGCCGGCGCCCTGGGGCGGATGGCGGCGCGGCGGGCGGTCCGGGCACGGGTCAAGGGGCTGGGGAAGGTGGGCGCGGTGGTGGCCGCGCAGCTCGCGGCCGCCGGCATCGGGTGGGTCGAGGTGTTCGACGGCGGCAAGGTCGCGCCGTGGGACGTGACGCCCGGCGGCCTGCCCGCCGAGCGGATCGGCGAACCGCGCAAGGAGGCCGGGGAGCGGCTGGTCCACCACGCCTCCCCGTGGAGCCGCCGGCAGCGGCCGACGGGCGTGCCGCTCAGCGAGTCCGGCGAACCCGGCCTGTCCCTGGTGGTGCTCGCCCCGCGCGACGGCCTCGGCGCCTACGCCCCCGACCCCGTCCTGTCCGAGCCGCTGCTGAGCGCCGGCATCCCGCACCTCTACGCGGGCGTGATCGAGGGCACGGGTGTGGTGGGTCCGCTGGTGCTGCCCGGCGGTTCGGCCTGCGCCCGCTGCGACGAACTGCGCCGTACGGACGCGGAACCGGCCTGGCCGCGGCTGCTCGCCCAGTGGCGCTCGGGCCGCGCCGCCCCCGCGGTGCCGGCCTGCGACACCGCGCTGGCCACCACGGTCGCCGGGCTCGCCGCCGTCCAGGCCCTGGCGTTCCTCGACGGGGACCTCCCGCCGTGCACAGGGGCGCGGATGGAGCTGGCGCTGCCGTGTGCGGGCGTGCGCACGGTGCGGATCGAGCCGCATCCGGAGTGCGGCTGCGGGGCTGCCGCTTCGCTGTGTGCGGCAGGCGCCTCGGATCCTCGGCCATGACACGCCACAATGACGGGGTAACCCCGGTTGGGGGACAGTGTGAGTTGGAGGGGCGCATGTCTGATCTTCCCCGCAAGGCGGTCACCCGCACCGCCAAGCTGGCCGCGCTGCCACTGGGGTTCGCCGGCCGCGCCACCTGGGGCCTGGGCAAACGGATCGGCGGCAGATCCGCCGAGATCGTCGGCCGGGAGCTCCAACAGCGCACCGCGGAACAGCTCTTCAAGGTCCTCGGTGAGCTGAAGGGCGGGGCGATGAAGTTCGGGCAGGCGCTGTCCGTGTTCGAGTCTGCCCTCCCCGAGGAGATCGCCGGCCCGTACCGCGCCGCCCTGACGAAGCTTCAGGAAGCGGCGCCGCCGATGCCGACGAGCACGGTCCACGCGGTCCTCGCGGAGCGGCTCGGCGAGGACTGGCGGGAGCTCTTCGAGGAGTTCGAGGACAAGCCCGCCGCGGCGGCCTCCATCGGCCAGGTGCACCGCGCCGTCTGGCACGACGGCCGGGAAGTGGCCGTCAAGGTGCAGTACCCCGGCGCCGGCAAGGCGCTGCTGTCGGACCTCGCGCAGCTGAGCCGGTTCGCCCGGCTGCTGGGCCCCCTCGTGCCCGGTATGGACATCAAACCGCTGATCAGCGAGTTGCGCGACCGGGTCTCGGAGGAGCTGGACTACTCCCTGGAGGCGGACGCCCAGCGGGCCCATGCCGAGGAGTTCGCCGACGACCCGGACGTGGTCGTGCCGGCCGTGGTGCACCAGCGCGACCAGGTGCTGGTGACGGAGTGGATGGACGGCGTGCCGCTGTCCGAGGTGATCGCGGACGGCACGGACGAGCAGCGGGACCGCGCCGGCCAGCTGCTGGCCCGCTTCCTGTTCTCCGGCCCGGCCCGCACCGGACTGCTGCACGCCGACCCGCACCCGGGCAACTTCCGGCTGCTGGCCGGCGACTCCCCCGACGGGCCGGCCGAGGAATGGCGGCTGGGCGTGCTGGACTTCGGCACCGTCGACCGGCTGCCCGACGGACTGCCGGCCACGATCGGCGCCTCGCTGCGGATGACCCTGGACGGCGAGGCCGACGCGGTCTACCAGCTGCTGTGCGAGGAGGGCTTCGTCAAGGAGTCCATCGAGCTGGACCCCGACGCGGTGCTGGAGTATCTACTGCCGATCATCGAGCCCGCGCAGGTCGACGCGTTCACCTTCACCCGCGGCTGGATGCGCCGGCAGGCCGCCCGGGTCGGCGATCCGCGCTCCCCCGCCCACCAGTTGGGCAAGCAGCTCAACCTGCCGCCCGCGTACCTGCTGATCCACCGGGTGACCCTGAGCACCATCGGCGTGCTGTGCCAGCTCGGCGCGACCGTACGGCTGCGGGACGAGCTGGAGACATGGATGCCCGGCTTCGTCCCCGAACACGAGCCGGCCGGCAGCGACCTCACCGGCAGCGACCCCGGCCCGGACGACGACCTCGACGGCCCCGGTAGGGACATCGACGAGGAGGCCGCCGAAGAGACCACCGCCTGAGCTCCCGCCGGCCGTACCTCACCACCAGCTGGAGTCCAGGCGCCCCTCGATGGCCCGGATGTTCTCCCGGGCACAGCGGTCGCAGAAGTAACGGCGCTCGCCGTTCTCGACGGAGCAGGTCCAGGTCGGCGGTGTGTCCTCGGCGACGGCGCCGCAGCCGGCACACAGCGTCTTCCCGTCGGCCAACTCCGCCTCGTGATGCGTCTTCTGGTTCACCATCCGACGATATCCCCGTCAACCACATGAACCGGGGCGCAACGCACCACGGGGCCCGCCCTGTCGGACGGACCCCGTGGAAGGTGATGTCAGCGTCCCCCTGCCGGACGCGCGGACCTGCCCACCGCCTTACTGCATCACGGCCATGGCCAGCGCACGGCGGGCACGGAGCGACGCGCGCTCGGCACGCCGCTGCATCCGCCGCGCGGCGGCGAGCCGATGCCCCCTGCGTTCGGACTCGGCCTCCCGCAGGCGTTCATGCATATGCGCACGTGCCAGGGCTTCTGGGATGAGTTGCATGGCGTGGTTCCTGTTCTGACGCGACTCGATCGCGTCGGCGTTCACGGGGACGGGGGTGTCGGTGAAGGTCGGATTCATCGTCTGGTCCTGCTTCTTGGGATCCCGTGTGACGGGACGGTCGATCGTTCCTGCGCCGGTGGTGTTCATGCCGCAACCGGGTTCTTGCGCGGACGGCCACGCGGACGCTTCCGCGGCACCACGACGCCCTGGACGAAGAGCTCGCCACCCCAGACACCCCAGGGCTCACGGCGGTCCTTGGCGCCGGCGAGGCAGGCCTCACGCACCGGACAGGACTGGCACAGCGTCTTGGCGTACTCGACGTCGGCCGGGGACTCCGCGAAGAAGACCTCCGGGTCGTAGGTGCGGCACGGAACAGCGGCGCCGAGGCGGTCGATCTCGTCGTCGAGCTCGGTGAGGGGCAGCAAGGAGTTCTCCTGGGGGTCAGGCGGAGGGATCAGGTCGGTTGCTACGGACGGGGTGTGCGTCTGCAGTTGCACGGTGTGTGTTCCTCGTCTGTGTGGCCCGCTGGTGGCGGGCGCGTGGGGCAAACAAAAGGGCCGCGGATCCCGGTGTGGGTTCCGCGGCCCTGGAAGGTGCCGACCTGATCTGCCGATCAGGCTGGATCTCTCCAGGGTTCGAGGCCGCGGTAGGCCCACATTTCATGCTGCTTCTGGTACTGCTTCCGGGATTCGGCACCGTTGGCCGCCGCCGCGAAGGCAAAGGCATTCGCCCCGGCCACGACTGCTACTGCCGCAGGTGCCTCGGTCGGTCGCGCGGTGCGCTCACTGCGCGTCAGCACAGCGAGGGACTCGGGGCGCGCGACCTCGGTACCGGAAAGGCGGCCGAAGCCGGACAGACCGGTGCCACGGAGCGAGGAGCCGAGCGGGCAGGTGGCGACGACCGAGCGATCGGTCATTTTGTTCGTCTCGATGAAGCTGATCACTGGGCTCGCCTCCTCTCGGCGTCTCGGTGGAACGGAGAAACCCGTTCCAGGGCGTTCAAGTACAGCACGGATCCATCGGATCTCGGAAAGTTCCGTTGTCTCCGTTGCTCACGAAGGCTATGGGGATGCGCTCCGCGCGCGCAAACTATTTTTCCGACGAGTTTTCCGCGGCGCCTTCGGACCCGTCGCCCGAGGCTCCCGTGAGCTCCTCGCCGGCACAGATTGCCAGCACGTCGCTGCCGTAGCGGTCGAACTTGCGCCGCCCCACACCTGAGATGACCACGAGCTCCGATTCGGTTCCCGGCACCGCCTCGGCAATGGCCATCAGCGTCTTGTCCGTGAAGATGCAGTACGCCGGCTGCCGGGACCGGGCGGCCTCCTCCGCCCGCCACGCGTGCAGCCGCTCGTACAGCGCCTCGTCGAGCTCCGACGGGCAGCCCTCACACCGCATCAGCTTCATCTCGCCCGCATCCGTCAACGTCCGGTTGCACACCCGGCAACGGGCCGGACGGCGATCCCGCGGGCGCCGCGGCACCGCAGCCGCCGCCCCGCCGCGCTCCACGCCCCGCAGGACCGTGCCCTGCGCACGACGCCCCGCCCCCGCCCCGGAACCGGGCCGCAGCCCGGTCAGGAAACGGCTGGCGCTCCGGGAAGCCCTGCCCCCCGGGGACCGCGCCAGCGACCACGACAGCGTCAGATGGCGCCGCGCACGGGTGACGCCCACATAGAGCAGCCGGCGCTCCTCCTCTATCTGCTCGTCCGTCCGGGCGTACGTGATCGGCATCATGCCCTCGGTCAGCCCCACCAGGAACACGGCGTCCCACTCCAGGCCCTTCGCGGCGTGCAGGGAGGCCAACGTCACCCCCTCGACCGTCGGCGCGTGCTGCGCGTTGGCCCGCTCGTCCAGCTCGGCGACGAAATCCGCCAGCGAGGCCCCGGACCGGGCCCGGGCGAACTCCTCGGCGAGCCGCACCAGGGCCGCCAGCGACTCCCAGCGGTCCCGCACCGCACCCGAACCGGACGGCGGCTCGCTCCTCCAGCCCATGTCGCTGAGCACCGCCCGCACCTCCGAGGGCAGATCCACCGCATCGTCGAGCAACGCGTCGTTCGCCCCGAAACGGGCGGCGCCGCGCAGCTTGATGCCGGCCTCGCGCACCTCCGGCCGCTGGAAGAACCGCTCGGCGCCCCGCAGCTGGTACGGCACGCCGACATCGGCCAGCGCCTGCTCGTAGACCTCCGACTGGGCGTTGACCCGGAACAGCACCGCGATCTCACTGGCCGGAACCCCCGACGCGATCAGGTCCCGGATCCGGCGGGCGGTGCCCTCCGCCTCCGCGGGCTCGTCGGCGTACTCCGTGTACACCGGCTCCGGACCGGGCTCGCGCTGCGACACCAGCTCCAGGCGGTGCTCGGCCGCGCGCCCCTTGGCCTGCGAGAGCAGACCGTTCGCGAGATGCACGACCTGCGGGGTGGAGCGGTAGTCGCGGACCAGCCGGACCACGGTGGCGTGCGGATGGCGGGTGCGGAAGTTCAGGAGGTGGTCGGGGGTGGCGCCGGTGAAGCTGTAGATCGTCTGGCTGGCGTCACCGACCACACACAGACTGTCGCGGTCCCCCAGCCACAGCTCCAGCAGCCGCTGCTGGAGCGGGCTGACGTCCTGGTACTCGTCGACGACGAAGTGCTGGTACTGGCCACGGACCTGCTCGGCGATGTCGTGCCGGTCCTGCAGCACCCCGACCGTGAGCAACAGCACATCCTCGAAGTCGATGGCGCCCCGGTCACGCTTGAGCTGCTCGTAGGTGGCGTAGATCTGCCCCGTCTCGGCCGGGTCGCGCGGCGCCTCCCGGCCCGCCTTGGCAACCGCGGCCGGATAGTCGGCCGGCACGGTCTGGGTGACCTTGGACCACTCGATCTCGGCCGTGACGTCGCGCAGTTCATTGCGGTCCAGCCGGATCCGGCAACGCGCGCCCGCCTCCGCGACGAGCTGTGCCTTCCGCTCCAGCAGCCGCGGCAGCTCGCCGCCCACCGCCTTCGGCCAGAAGAACTGCAGCTGCCGCAGCGCCGCGGAGTGGAACGTCCGGGCCTGCACCCCGCCCGCCCCGAGCTGGCGCAGCCTCCCCCGCATCTCGCCGGCCGCGCGCGCGGTGAACGTGACGGCGAGCACACTCGCGGGCTGCAGGATCCCCGCCCGCACCCCGTACGCGATCCGATGGGTGATCGCCCGCGTCTTGCCCGTACCGGCACCCGCCAGCACGCACACCGGACCGTGCAGCGCCGTCGCGACCTCCCGCTGCTCCGGGTCGAGCCCGTCCAGCACCCCGTCGGCCGAGTCCGGGGCCGGCGGGAACAGAGAGGAGTCCGTTGCTGCTGTCACCCCGCCATGCTGCCAGGTCCACCGAGACACCGGAGAAGCCTGTCCACAGCCTCCCGCTCCCTGTCGTACGCATCACCGCCGCTGTGGACAGCCGCCGACGCATACCGACGATGAGTGCTTTGCTTGATCCAACGCCGGACAGAGCGTGGGCGGGGAGGCCGGGCTGGGGCTGGGGTGACGAGGAGCGGTGACGTGAGGGAGCGGCTGCTGGCCCGTCTGGAGCCCAAGCGGTTCGTGCCCGCACCGGAC
>NZ_JOIX01000032.1 GCF_000720175.1 Streptomyces sp. NRRL S-337 | reverse complement strand
TAGGAGTCCGTCTCGTGGGCTCGGAGATGTGTATAAGAGACAGGATCCAACTCGTCTCAGGGTGCGGTACCGGTGGTGGGGGACGTACTGCGTGCTGAGTCGTGCGGGCCGTGCTGCGCCATGGGGTGGACAGTTTTGGGCCGGGCCCCGGCGCGCGGCTACTCACCGGGGTGACAAAATCCGCGCGTTGTTGAACTGACGGTTCATCACTTCACTCAGGGGCTGTTGCTCCGGCGGCCGCCGTCCGTCGTGCGGTGGTGTCGGTGCGCCGCCGTCCGCGCGCCACCCAGAGCGCCCCGCCGGCCGTCAGCAGCCCGCCCGCCACCACGGCGCCCACCGGCAGCGTCTCGCCGACCAGCGCCAGCCTGCCGCTGTCCGCCTCCGCCAGCCGCAGCTGCGCCCGCCGCGTCGCCGGCGTGAACCGCAGCCGCTCGCCGCGCAGCAGGGTGACCGCGTCGTGCCGGCCGCCGGGCGCCCGCAGCGTCTTGACCGGCGAGATCACCGCATCCACGATCCGGCCGGTGCGCTGCTCGGCGACCAGCTCGACACCGGAGTTGGCGTACCACTCCTCGGCCTGGATCTGGCCCTGCCGCGGCCGGCCGACCAGCCGCCCGGGGACCTGCCGGCTGCCGGTCCTGGTGGCCGGCACGGTTCCGGTGAACCGGTAGAGCACGAGCCCCCCGGCGCGCCGTTCACCGGCGAAGCGGAGCGGGACGGCGGCGCCCAGCGTGTTGTCCCACCAGCGGTATCCGGTCCGCCGCAGATCGAAGGGGAATTTCAGGTAGGCATCGCCGTCGAAGCGGGTCGGGGCCTCGCCGCAGCAGTGCACCGGGGCGTTGCTGCGCCGGTCGGTGACCCAGCGTTCGGTGGTCCACTGGAACGCCCGGCGCGGATCCTTCAGAGCCAGCGTCTTCGGGGTGTCGACCGTGGTGGAGACGTCCCACACGGCCCGCCCGCTCTTCTCGCTCGCCGCGACGTCGCCCAGTACGTGCCGGGTGAGGGTGAGCCGCTGCCGGTCCCGGGTGCGCAGGGCGTCGGTGTCGAAGTAGCTGCCGGTGCCGGTGAAGACGGTGGTGACGTCGACGTCGACCGGGGTGACCTTCGCCCGCGGCGTGACGTACCAGGCCAGCAGGGGTGCGAGGACGAGCAGGAAGACGCCGAGGCCGAGCAGTGCCAGGGACATCGGGGCGGCGGTGCGGGCGCCGGTGTCCGTGGTGGCGGGGGCCGGGGGCGGAGCGGAAACGGAGGTGGGGGAAGGCATACGGGCACTCCTGGAAGCGGTGGGGGATCACGCTCTGGTGCACGTGCGGAAGGGGCGGGCGGTCGTCCCGGGAACGGCGTCGGACGGGCCGGGCACCCATGGGCCGGGAACGTAAGCGAACTCTTGACAGACCGTCAATGCCCTTCCACACTCGGCAGTCACCACGACCGAGTGGTGCCGCGCTGTGGGACGCGGCACGAGCCGGACCCCGAAATCGCACCCCCCGGGGACCGCGCCGTGTGCCGTACCGACCCGACGGAGACCGGTGAGGTCTCCGGTCCCGACGAAGGGCTCGCCGCGCCATGCACCGGATGCTCGCCGCCGCACTGACCGCGCTGACCGCCGCCGCCCTGGCCGTCGGCGCCGCGCTCGGTGTCGTCGCGGCCCTCGACACCACCCCCGAACAGCCCAATGTGCCGCTGGTGACCTTCGACCGGGCCGGCGAGTAGGCGGGCGGTATGCGCAGCGCGGCCGGCCGCGGCGTACGAAGGAGGCCTTCGGCATGGTGACCGCCGTCCGCTCGGCCTGGCGGGACGTCCCGTCCTACCAGGTACGGCAGTTCGCCACCCTGGCGCTGGCGGAGGTGCCCACGCTGGCCCAGGACATCCTGCGCGAGATCTGCCGCGAGTATCCCCAACTACCGCTGGTTCCGGACGAGTTCGGCGAACCCCGGGCCCTGGTCGGCATCCGCCAGTCGCTGGAGCACTTCGTCACCCACCTGACCACGGGGCCGGACCGGCCGCACGTCCACCCGCGGGTCTTCCAGGAGTTCGGCCGCGGCGAGGGCGTCCAGGGCCGCAGCCTGGACGCGCTGCAGGCCATCTACCGGCTGGGCGTACGGCTGGCCTGGCGGCGGCTCGCCGAGATCGGTCAGCAGGTCGCCATCCCGGCCCCGGCGATGTACGAGCTCGCCGAGTCCGGCTTCGAGTACCTCGACGGGCTGGTCGCCGAATCCGTCCGCGGTTACGCCGAGGCCGCCGCCCGCCAGGCCGGGGAGCGACTGCGGCAGCAACGCCGCCTGATGGAGCAGCTGTTCGGCCTCGCGGCCGCCCGTACGCGACGCGGCGGCAGCGGAATCGGAACGACCGGTCCCGGGCCGGCCGGTACCGGCGGGGTCCCGGCGGCGCTCGCCGAACGCGCCGCCCGACTCGGCTGGCCGCTGCCCGAACGCGTCGCGGTCGCCGTCCTGCTGCGCCCGGACCGGGCGGCGGTGGCCCCCGCCGTCGCCCCGGACGTCCTGCTGGACATGGAGTGCGAACGGCCGCGGATGGTGGTGCCGGAACCGGACGCCCCGGGGCGGCGCGAGCTGCTGGGCCGGGCCGCGGCCGGCTGGTCGGGCGCGCTCGGCCCGGTCGTCCCCCTGGTGGCCGCCGCGAAATCGCTGCGCTGGGCCGGGGCCGCGGCCGACCTGATCGAGGGCGGACTGCTGCCGGCCGGGGAACTGCTGCAGTGCACCGAACACACCGAGGCACTGGTCCTGCTGCCGCCCGAGGAGCTGATCGACGACCTCGCCCGCCGCCGCCTCGCCCCCCTCGACGGCTGTGGCCCGACCCATGGGCGGCGGCTCGCCGAGACCCTGCTCGCCTGGCTGGAGACCCGGGGCGGGGCCCCGGAGATCGCCGCCCGGCTCGGCGTTCACCCCCAGACCGTGCGCTACCGGCTGCGCCAGATACGGGAGTTATGGGGCCCGGAGGTGGACGATCCGGACCGCCGCTTCGAACTGGAACTGGTGTTACGGGCGAGACGGCTCCGTGGGGAACTCAACTGAGCCAGGGGTCTCCGGACCCAGGCAGACGCCCCTACCCGGCTCCGCCCTCGACCAGTACCGCCATGCCGTCCAGGAGACGCGCCAGACCGAACTCGAACAGCGTCTCGTGGTTGAAGGAGTCCTCCGGGGAGCCGGACACCGCCGCGTACATGGGGTACGCACCGGACTGGAAGATGCCCTCGAACTCCGGCTCCAGTGAGGCCATCCACTGGTCCTGGTCCATCCCGGTCTCCTGCTCGGCCTCCAGGTCGTCCTCGAAACCGGCGGCGGTGGACATCACGAAACCCAGCAGGGTCACGGCCATGTGGAGCAGCGTCACCGGGGGCATCCCCTCGACCCGCCCCACGGTCCACTCGATCAGCGCCATCGCCCGCGGCATCGGCTGCGGCCGGGTGATCGACAGGTACTTCGCCAGCCACGGGTGCCGGCGGTAGAGCGCCCACTGCAGCCGCGCCCCGGCCTCCATCCGTTCGCGCCAGCCGTCCGGTGCCGGATCGGGCAGTTCCACCTCGGCGAACACGGCGTCCGCCATCAGCAGCTCCAGCTCGTCCTTGCCGGCCACATGGCGGTAGAGCGCCATCGACGACACCCCGAACTCGGCGGCGACCCGGCGCATCGACAGCGCGCGCAGCCCCTCGGCGTCGGCGACCTTGATCCCGGCCCGGACGATCCGCTCCCGGCTCAGCCCGCCGTCCGCGTCCCGCGGCCGCCGCTCCCGCGGGGCCGGACCGGGCGCCGTCCGCGGCTGCGGCTGCGGCTCGACCACGACCGTCCCCACGCCCGGCACCGCCCGTACCACCCCTTCCTGACGCAGCGTCGTCAGCACCTTCGTGGCGGTGGCCATCGCCACCCCCCATTCCTGGGTGATCCGCCGGGTCGACGGCACCCGGTCGCCCGGCGCCAGCTCGCCGGCGTCGATGCGGCGCCGGATCTCCGCGACGATCCGGCGGTAGGGCGGTGCGCTGGGCTGCGCCACGGGGCGGCCTCCTCCGTCTTGGTGCCGTATCAGCTGGGTGCGGTATCGGCGCCCTCTCCATGCCGTACTAGTGCACCAGGGCCTTTCCGCTGGCGCCGACCCTAGCAGCGCGGTGCACCACCGGCCCGCTACCTGCGGCTCTTCTACCGGGCGCACTAGGTAGGCGCACTAGTGTGATGCACCTCCAATTCCCTTGTTGTCCCTGATGTTTGCACCGTAAGCCGCGCGTGCTTACCGTGTCACCCATGTCGTTTACCTCGTACACATCCGCTGCCCCCGCCCCCGAGCCGCGGGCCGGCCGCCGGGAGTGGATCGCCCTCGCCGTCCTCCTGCTGCCCTGCCTCCTGGTCTCCATGGACGTCTCGGTGCTCTACTTCGCGGTGCCGTTCCTGACCGCGCAGCTGGAACCGAGCAGCATCCAGCAGCTGTGGATCCTGGACGTCTACGGATTCGTCCTGGCCGGCCTGCTCATCACCATGGGCGCACTGGGCGACCGCATCGGGCGCCGCCGGCTGCTGCTGTTCGGCGCCCTGCTCTTCGCCCTCGCCTCCGGGGTCGCCGCCTACGCCCGCAGCGCCGAAATGCTCATCGCCGCCCGGGCGTTGCTCGGTGTCGGCGGCGCGACCCTGATGCCGTCCACCCTGGCGCTGATCCGCAACCTCTTCCACGACGCCAAGCAGCGCGGCAAGGCCATCGCCATCTGGTCGGCCGCGACCATGGGCGGGATCGCGGTCGGACCGGTGCTCAGCGGACTGCTGCTGGAGCACTTCTGGTGGGGCTCGGTGTTCCTGATCAACACCCCGGCGATGGTGCTGCTGCTGGTCTGCGGGCCGCTGCTGCTCCCGGAGTTCAAAAACCCGACGACCGGCCGCTTCGACCTGCCCGGCTCGCTGCTCTCCCTGCTCGCCATGCTGCCGATCGTCTACGGCATCAAGGAGATGGCCCGCAACGGCGTGTCCGTCCTGCCCGTGCTCGCCCTCGCCGCCGGCCTGCTGGCCGCCGCGGGCTTCGTCCACCGCCAGCGCACCGCCCGCCACCCCATGCTCGACCTGGAACTCTTCCGGCACCGCGGGTTCAGCGTCTCGGTGCTGATGAACCTGCTGGCGATGTTCGCGATCGTCGGCTGCGCGGTCTTCTTCACCCAGTACCTGCAGACCGTACGGGGCATGAGCCCGCTCCAGGCCGCGCTGTGGAACCTGCTGCCGACCCTCGCGGTGGGCGGCATGGCCGCGGTGGCCACGGCGCTCGGCCAGCGGATGGACCGGGCGCACGTCATCGCGCTCGGCTTCGTCCTCGCGGCCGGCGGCTTCGTCTGGCTCTCCTTTGTGGAGCCCGGCTCGGCACTCTGGTACGTCCTGGTCGCCTCGTCGGTCTACGCCTCCGGCCTGGTGATGGTGGCGTCGCTCGGCAACGAACTGGCCCTCGGCGCGGCGCCCCCGGAGCGCGCGGGCTCCGCCTCGGCCGTGCTGGAGTCCGGCACCGAACTGGGCGGTGCGCTGGGCATGGCGCTCCTGGGCAGCATCGGCAGCGCCGTCTACCGCGGCCACATGGACGACGCCCTGCCGGCCGGCCTCCCCCAGGGCGCGGCCGACGCCGCACACGAGACGCTGGCCGGCGCCGCCGCGGTGGCCGCCCACCTCCCGGCGCAGGCCGGCCGGGCGGTGCTGACCGCGGCCCGCGCGGCCTTCACCGACGGTCTGCAGACGGCCGTGCTGAGCGCCGCGGGCGTGATGCTCTGTGCCGCCGTACTGGCCGTGGCGCTGCTGCGGGGCGTACGTCCGGCGCCGGCGGAGGCTCCGGCGGAACGGGAGCCGGCCCCGGCCCCCTCGGGAACGGTCAGCTGAAGTCGAACTCGCCGGTGCGGGTCCGCTTGAGCTCGAAGAACTTGTCGTAACCGGCGAGGAGGCGGGCGCCGTCGAAGACCCGCGCCGCGTCCTCGCCGCGCGGGATCGCCATCAGCACCGGCCCGAAGAAGGCGACGCCGTCGATGTGGATCGTGGGCGTCCCGACGTCCTCGCCGACCGGGTCCATGCCCTCGTGGTGGCTCTTGCGCAGCGCATCGTCGTAGGCGTCGCTCTCGGCGGCACGGGCCAGCCCAGCCGGCAACCCGACCTCGGCGAGCGCCTCCTCGATGACGGCCGCGGTGTCCTCGCGGCCATTGTTGTGGATACGGGTGCCCAGCGCGGTGTAGAGGTCGCGCAGCACCCCCTCGCCGTGCTCCTGGGCCGCCGCGATGCACACCCGCACCGGGCCCCACCCGGAGTCCAGCAGCTCGCGGTACTTCTCGGGGAGGTCCGTGCGGCCCTCGTTGAGCACGGACAGGCTCATCACGCGGAACCGCAGGTCCAGCTCGCGGTGCTGCTCGACCTCCAGGATCCAGCGGGAGGAGATCCAGGCGAACGGGCAGATGGGGTCGAAGTAGAAGTCGACGGAGTGGCGGGAGGCGCTGGGCTGTGTCATACCGCGACCCTAAGCCGCCACCGGCCCGCCCGCCCGGTCCACCTGGGTGCGGCGATCGTGGGCCACTTGCGAGGCGGAGACGCACGGATCGCGGGGCCGGGCCTCCCGCCTACTCGGCGGTGCCGCCCAGCATCCGCTGCAGCAGTTCCTTCAGCAGCGTGCGCTCGGCGATCGTGAGCTTGCCGAGCGGCTCGCGGGCGAAGTGCAGCGACGTCCGCAGCGCCTCGGCGGTCCGCGCGCCCTCGTCCGTCGCGGCGGCGAGCTTGACGCGGCGGTCGTCCGGGTCGGGCCGGCGCTCGACCAGGCCGCGGGACTCCAGGCGGTCCACGATGCCGGTGACGTTCGACGGCTCGCACTTCAGGCAGTTGGCGATCTTGCGCATGGGCTGCGGCCCGACCGCGAGCAGGCTGAGGACCCGGGCCTGCGTGCCGGTGAGGGAGTGCTCGGCCGCGGCGTGCTCGTACTCCTCGTGGTAACGGGCGACGACGGTGCCGATGAGATCGACGACCTCGACGGTCAAGGAGTCTGGGCGCGGTGTCATGCGGACCAGGATAGCCGATTACTTGACATCATGAAATATCGAGTCCATGGTTGTTTCAGTACCTGAAGCATTAGGAGGATGGCTCTCATGTCCGCACTGCCCACGACCAGCCGCGAATGGCACCTCGTCGCCCGCCCGCACGGCTGGCCCACCCCGGAGGACTTCGCGCTGCGCGAGGCCGCGGTGCCCGAGCTCGGCGAGGGCCAGGTCCTCGTCCGCAACCAGCACTTCTCCGTCGACCCGTACATGCGCGGCCGGATGAACGACGTGAAGTCCTACGTCCCGCCCTTCCAGCTCGACGAGCCGATGGACGGCGGCGCGGTCGGTGAGGTCATCGCCTCCCGCGACGACTCCCTCGCCGTCGGCGACCACGTCCTGCACGGCCTCGGCTGGCGCGAGTACGCCGTCGTGGACGCCAAGCGGACCGCCAAGGTGGACCCGTCGCTGGCCCCGCTCACCGCCTACCTCGGTGTCCTGGGCATGCCGGGCCTGACCGCCTACGCGGGCCTGCTGGAGGTCGCGTCCTTCAAGGAGGGCGACGCCGTCTTCGTATCCGGCGCGGCCGGTGCGGTGGGCAGCGAGGTCGGCCAGATCGCCAAGCTCAAGGGCGCCTCCCGGGTCATCGGCTCGGCCGGCTCCGACGAGAAGGTCAAGCTCCTGGTCGAGGAGTACGGCTTCGACGCCGCCTTCAACTACAAGAACGGCAACGTCACCCAGCAGCTGAAGGAGGCCGCGCCGGAGGGCATCGACGTCTACTTCGACAACGTCGGCGGCGACCACCTCGAAGCGGCCATCAGCGCCCTCAACGTCCACGGCCGGGCGGCCATCTGCGGCATGATCTCGATGTACAACGCCACCGAGCCGAGCCCCGCGCCGCGCAACCTCGCCATGGTCATCGGCAAGCGGCTGCGCCTCCAGGGCCTGCTGGTCAGCGACCACTCCGCGCTGCAGCCGCAGTTCGTCGAGGAGGTCTCCGCCTGGATCCGCTCCGGCGAGCTGAAGTACAGCGAGACCAAGGTCGCCGGCATCGAGCGCGGCGTGGACGCCTTCCTGGGCATGCTCCGCGGTGAGAACACCGGCAAGATGATCGTGAGCCTGACGGAAGCCTGAGCGATCAGCGGCGGCGGCCGCCGGGCGGCGAGCCCTCCTGGCCGTGCCCTTGCGCGGGCCCGTTAGGCTCGGCGGCAAGCCGTCGCGATCCGTGGGCGCGAGTCGCGGCGAACCACAGGAGGATTTCGTATGTCCATCCAGACCGTCGACGTCGTCTACACCGCCGTCGCCACCGCGGAGAACGGCCGTGACGGCCGCGTCGCCAGCGACGACGGCAAGCTCGACGTGGTCGTCAACCCGCCCAAGGAGCAGGGCGGCAGCGGCGCCGGCACCAACCCGGAGCAGCTGTTCGCGGCCGGTTACAGCGCCTGCTTCCAGGGCGCGCTCAGCGTCGTCGCCCGCCGGGAGAACGCCGATGTCTCCGGCTCCCGGGTGACCGCCAAGGTCGGCATCGGCAAGACCCCGGACGGCGCCTTCGGCCTCACGGTCGAGATCGTCGCCTCCATCCCCACGGTCGACGCCGCCACCGCCAAGGACCTCGTGGAGAAGGCGCACCAGGTGTGCCCGTACTCCCACGCCACCCGCGGCAACATCGACGTCAAGCTGACCGTCGCCTGACCGTCGCCGCGACGGCATCTTCCGCAGAGGCGCCTTCCGCAATGGCGTTCGTCGTAACGGGCTTTCCCGAGGGGGATTCCCGTAACGGCGTCTCTGCGCACGAGCCAGGGGCCGCATCCCGGACCGACCCGGGGTGCGGCCCCTTTCGTATGCCGGGCCCGTGTGCCGGCCCGTGTGCCACCCCGCTTCGCGACGTCTCGTACGACCTCGTAGGCCCGCCACGCATCCCCTGTGTGACACAGGCCACGCGCACCGTGCCTTGACGCGCCCACCATGTAATCGATTTCGTAGCCCTCACGGCACCCCGTGAAAACGATTACACACACACGATTACCCACACGAACGGAACGGCAACGGCGCCATGGCGAACATCAAGGACGTGGCAGAGCGGGCAGGGGTCTCCGTGGCCACGGTCTCCCGGGTCCTCAATGGGCACAGCCCGGTCGCCGAGACCCGCGACCGGGTGCTCGCCGCCGTACGCGAACTGGGCTACCGCCCCAACAGCGTCGCCCGCGCCCTGCGCACCGCCCGGACCGGCGCGCTCGGCCTGATCATCAGCGATCTGACCAACCCGTTCTTCACCGAGCTGGCCGACGCCGTCGAGGACGCGGCCCGCAGCCTCGGCTACAGCCTGGTCATCGGCAACGCCGGCGAACGCCCCGAGCAGCAGGACGACTACATCCGTACCCTGCTCGACCGCCGGATCGACGGGCTGCTGGTCAGCTCGGCCGGTAGTGGGTCGGCGATGCTCCGCGAGGTCGTCGCCTCCGGCACCCCGCTGGTCCTGCTGGACCGCAGCGTTCCCGGCATCGACGCCCCCTGTGTACGCGCCGACGGCCGCGCCGCGCTCACCGAACTCGCCGGCCATCTCGCCGCGCTCGGCCGCCGCCGCCCCGCGATCATCGTCGCCCCGGCCGGCACCCCCACCGGCGACGAGCGCCTCGCCCTCTTCCGTACGGCGCTGGCCGACCACGGCATCCCGCTGCCCGACGAACGGGTCGGCGCCACCCCCGATCTCCAGCCCACCGGCGGCCGCCAGATGATGCGCGGCTTCCTCGACCTCCCCGAGCCACCGGACGCGGTCCTGGCCACCGACAACCTGATGGCGCTCGGCGCGCTGGACGAACTCCGCGCCCGCGGACTGCGGGTCCCCGACGACATGGCGCTGGTGGTCTACGACGACGTTCCCTGGTTCGCCCACACCGATCCGCCGCTGACCGCCATCGCCCAGCCCACCCGCGAACTGGGCCGGGCCGCCGTCCGCGCCCTGCTGGCCCGAATCGAGGGCCGGCCCGCCGAATCGGTACTGCTCCCGGCCCGGCTCGTGCCCCGCCGCTCCTGCGGCGAACCGACGGCCGGCTGACCTGCGGGGTGGTACGTACGCCTCCGACCCGCGGCGTGCCGCCCACCCGACCGTCTCCGACCTCCGGCCCTCATCTCCACCTCCGGAGCCCCGAGCCCGGCGACTCACCCCGACCGACTCCGACGCCCAGCACCCCGCCCCGACCGACTCCGACGCCCGGCACACCGCCCCGACCTCCGTACTTCGTCTCCGAGGAGCCCCGAGGGACCACACGAGCAGCCACACCACCAGCCGGATCGGCGGACAGGACCACAACCACAACCGTCGCACCAGCACCAGCACCAGCACCAGCCAGACCAGTGAGCAGCCAGCAGACAGCAGCCATCAGCGAGCAGCCAGCAGTCACACGAGGACGAGAGGGGCAGCGCATGACCGGCGTCAACGACGACGTTCCGGACGGCATACCGGCCGACGTTCCGGACGGCATACCGGATCGCGTGTCGGACGGTGTACCGGATGGCGCACCGGGCGACGTACCGGCCGGCGTACCGGCCGATGTGCCGGGCCGTGCGGCAGCCGGCCTGCCGGGCGGCGGACCGGCCGACGTACCGGACGGCCGCGAACTGCTGCGCGTGGAGGGGGTGACCAAGTCCTTCCCGGGGGTGCGTGCGCTGGACGGCGTGGACCTGAGCCTGCGCGGCGGGGAGGTGCACGTACTCCTCGGGGAGAACGGCGCGGGCAAGAGCACGCTCATCAAGATGCTGTCCGGCGCCCACCGCCCCGACCAGGGCCGCATCCTCGCCGCCCCCGGGCCGGAAGGGCCCGACGCCGGGCCCACCACCGAGCCCACCAGGCCCGGCACCAGGCCCGGCACCCGGCCCACCACCAAGCCCACCAGGCCCGACGCCCCGCCCGACGGCGGCCTGCGCGAGGTGCACATCCGCTCTGCCCAGGACGCCGAGCGGCTCGGCATCGCCACCATTCACCAGGAGTTCACCCTCGTTCCCGGCCTGACCGTCGCCGAGAACCTCTTCCTCGGCCGCCAGCCGCGTACTCGCCTCGGCCTCATCGACAAGAAGACGATGCGGACCCGCGCCGCCGAACTGCTGCGGCGCGTACGGCTGGACGTCTCCCCGGACACCCCGGTCGCCGAACTGGGCATCGCCCGCCTCCAGATGGTCGAGATCGCCAAGGCGCTCAGCCTCGACGCGCGGGTGCTGATCATGGACGAGCCGACCGCGGTGCTCACCTCCGAGGAGGTCGAGACCCTCTTCGGGATCGTCCGCGAACTGCGCGCCGCCGGCGTCGGAATCCTCTTCATCACCCACCACCTGGAGGAGATCGGGGCGCTCGGCGACCGCGTCACGGTGCTGCGCGACGGTCGCTCGGTCGCCCAGGTGCCGGCCTCGACCGGCGAGGACGAGCTGATCCGCCTCATGGTGGGGCGGGACATCGCCGAGCAATACCCGCGGCAACGCCCCGACCGGCCCGGGCCGCCGCTGCTGCGGGTCCGCGGTCTGACCCGCCACGGCCGTGGCACCGGACCGGTGTTCCGGGACGTCGACTTCGAGGTGCGGGCCGGTGAGGTCGTGGGACTGGCCGGGCTGGTCGGCGCGGGCCGCACCGAGGTGGCCCGGGCCGTCTTCGGGGTGGACCCGTACGACGCCGGCACGGTCGAGATCGACGGCGAGCGGCTGGCCCGCGGAGACGTCCGCGCCGCGATGCGCGCCGGGCTCGGCCTCGTACCGGAGGACCGCAAGGGCCAGGGACTGGTCCTGGACGCGTCCCTCCAGGACAACCTCACCCTGGCCCGGCTCAACCGCGACACCCGCGGCGGGCTGGTGGACCGCGGCGCCCAGCGACGCCGAGCGGCCACCGTGGCCGAGCAGTTGAAGGTCCGGATGAGCGGCCTGGCGCAGCCCGCCCGGACGCTCTCCGGGGGCAACCAGCAGAAGATCGTCATCGGCAAATGGCTGCTCGCGGACACCCGGTTGCTGATCCTCGACGAGCCCACACGAGGTATCGACGTCGGCGCCAAGGTCGAGATCTACCAGCTCATCAACGAGCTGACCGCGTCCGGCCGGGCGGTCCTGATGATCTCCAGCGACCTGCCGGAGGTGCTCGGCATGAGCGACCGGGTGCTGGTGATGTCCCAGGGCCGGCTGGCCGGTGAACTCACCGCCGAAGAAGCCACCCAGGACGCCGTGATGGAGCTGGCCCTCCACACGGCCCCCGACACCGACCGCGCCAGACCCCACGAAACGAACCAAGACAAGGCCCCCGACACCGACCACGGCAATCACCCCGACAAGAGCGCGATGGAGGGCTCCGATGTCCGCTGAGCTGAAGACAGGAGCCGCCGCCGAGGCGGTGGGACGGGCCCCGGACCAGGGCCCCGGCGGCCGCCGGCCGGCGGAGTGGTTCTCCCGGGCGGTCCTCAAAAACGGCCCGCTCGGTGGTCTGGCCGCCCTGGTCGTGGTGATGGCCGCGCTCTCCAAGGATTTCCTCAACGGCCAGAACCTCCTCAACGTCGGCGTCCAGGCATCGGTCACCGCGATCCTCGCCTTCGGCGTCACCTTCGTGATCGTCTCGGCCGGCATCGACCTGTCCGTCGGATCGGTCGCCGCGCTCGCCGCCACCGTCGTCGCCTGGGCCGCCACCGGCCAGGACCTGCCCGTCTGGATCGCCGTACTGCTCGGCCTCGCGGTCGGCGCGGGATCCGGACTGCTCTCCGGAGCACTGGTCGCCTACGGCAAACTGCCCGCCTTCATCGCTACGTTGGCGATGCTGTCCGTGGGCCGCGGTCTGGCCCTGGTCATCTCCGGCGGTTCGCCGATCCCCTTCCCCGCCTCGGTCAGCAGGCTCGGTGACACCCTCGGCGGCTGGCTGCCGGTACCGGTACTCGTCATGATCGGCATGGGGCTGGTCGCCGCACTGATCCTGGCCCGTACGTACGCCGGACGCGCGATGTTCGCGATCGGCGGCAACGAGGAGGCGGCCCGCCTCTCCGGCATCCACGTCAAGCGCCGCAAGCTCGTCATCTACGCGCTGTCCGGGCTGTTCGCGGCGGTCGCCGGCATCGTGCTCGCGGCCCGCCTCACCTCCGCCCAGCCCCAGGCGGCCACCGGCTACGAACTGGACGCGATCGCGGCCGTGGTGATCGGCGGGGCCAGCCTCTCCGGCGGCTCCGGCAAGGCGTCCGGCACCCTCATCGGCGCGCTGATCCTGGCCGTACTGCGCAACGGCCTCAATCTGCTGAGCGTTTCGGCCTTCTGGCAGCAGGTGGCCACCGGCCTGGTCATCGCCCTCGCGGTCCTCCTGGACACGCTGCGCCGCCGGAGCACGCGATGAGGGCGGGGGAGCGGGCCGGGGCGTGGGCGCGGACGGCCGGGAAGGGCGCCCGTGGGGATGCCCGTGGGGATGTCCGGATGGGCGCTCGCAGGGATGTCCGTGGGGATACCAGGAGGGGTGCTCGCAGGGAGGTCCGTCGGAACGTCCGGAGGGGGGCTCGTAGGGACACTCAGGGGCGTGCCCGTAGTGGGAGAACGCTCGCGATGACGATGGCGATGGCCGCGGCCCTCACGGCCGCCCTCGCGCTCACCGGCTGCGACCGCGGCGGCAACACCGACCTGGGCCTCGCGCTGTCCACGATGAACAACCCGTTCTTCGTCGGCATCAAGAAGGGCGCACAGGCCGAGGCCGACGCCCGCGGGCTGCACATCAACATCACCGATGCCCAGAACGACCCCACCCAGCAGATCAACCAGATGGAGACGTTCACCAGCCAGGACGTCAAGGCCGCCATCATCAATCCGGTCGAGTCGGACGCCGCCGTCCCGGCCGTCGGTGTCGCCAACCGGGCGAAGGTGCCGGTCATCTCCCTCGACCGCGGCGTCAACGGCGGCACGGTCGGCTCGACCATCGCCTCCGACAACGTCGCCGGCGGCCGGCTCGCCGCGAAGACGCTGGCCGAATCGCTCGGCGGCAAGGGCAAGGTGGCCTTCCTCGAAGGACAACCCGGCACCTCCGCCGCCCGCGAACGAGGCCGGGGCTTCGAGGAGGGCCTGAGGAAGTACCCCGGCATCCAGGTCGTCGCCCGTCAGCCCGCCGACTTCGACCGCACCAAGGGCATGGACGTGATGACCAACATGCTCCAGGCCCACCGCGACATCGCCGGCGTCTTCGCCGCCAACGACGAGATGGCACTCGGCGCCGCCAAGGCGCTGGGCGGCCGGTCGGGCAAGGACGTGAAGGTGGTGGCGTTCGACGGCACACCCGACGGCATCACGGCCGTCCGTAACGGCACCCTGACCGCCACCATCGCCCAGCAGCCGGAACTCCTCGGCAAACAGGCCGTGGACTGGGCCCTGAAGGCCGCCCACGGTGAGAAGCTGCCGCAGTCGGTCAAGGTCCCGGTGGTACTGGTGACCCGCAAGAACGCGGCCACGTTCGACGGCGGATGAGGCCAGTCCACCCACAGTCCCGACACAGACCCGCCACGGGGGCCGGACCCACCCACCACACAGGACAGCAACGGCAGGCTCTACAGCAACACCGAACGCGCCAACAACGACACACGCGCCAACAACGACACACACGCGAGAGCAACAACAGCTACCCGACAGCAACAACAGTCACCCGAAGCCACCCGCCAGCAACAACGGCCACGCGACAGCAACACACCGAAAACCACACGCCACAACCGCACACGTGTCAGCAACAACCTCGATCGCAGCTACCTCGACAGCAACAACGTCGACTGCAACAACCTGACAGCAATACCTCGACTGCAACAACACGACCAACACACCACACACGAGAACAGAAGGAGAGCGGCGCATGGACAGCCATCGGCAGCACCGAGCGACGCTCGGAAACGGGAGAACGGCGCATGTATGACGTCCTGGTGGTCGGCTCGGCCAACGCGGATCTGACAGTCCGGGTCGAGCGACGACCCGGCGCGGGGGAGACCGTGCTCGGCACGGACCTGGTCGAATCGGCCGGCGGTAAGGGCGCCAACCAGGCGGCCGCCGCGGCCCGGATCGGCGGGCGCACCGCGCTGCTGGCCCGGGTCGGCGGCGACGCCTACGGTGAACTGCTGCTGCACGCCCAGCGTGAGGCGGGCACCGACGTCACGCCGGTGATCGTGGACGAGACGGCCCGCACCGGCACCGCGATGATCATCGTCGATCCGGACGGCGACAACAGCATCGTCGTTTCCCCGGGAGCCAACGCCGCCCTCACCCCGCAGGACGTGGCCACGGCGAAACACACCATCGCCGCCTCCGCAGTGGTCTCCCTCCAGCTGGAGATCCCCATGGAGTCCGTACGGGCCGCCGCGGCCACCGCCGAACAGGCCGGTACCCGCGTCGTCCTCAACCCCTCCCCGGCACCCGAGACGGCCCTTGCCCCCGAACTCCTCGCGGTGGCCGACCCGTTGGTGGTCAACGAGCACGAGGCCCGCCAGCTCTCCGGCCGCGCCGACGGCACCCCCGCCGAGTGGGCTCGGGCACTGCGCGACCAGGGCGCCCGCTCCGTCGTCGTCACCCTCGGCGGCGACGGCGCACTGGTCCTGGACGCCTCCGGAGCCACCGAGGTGCCCGGCGTACGAGTCAAGGCCGTGGACACCACCGGCGCCGGCGACGCCTTCACAGGTGCCCTGGCCACCCGCCTGGCCCGCGGCGACACCCTCCCCGAGGCCGCCCGCTTCGCCGTACGGGTCGGAGCCGCAGCGGTCACCAAGCCCGGCGCCCAGCCGTCCTACCCCACCCGTGCCGAACTGGAAGCCATGGTCCCGGAAACCGCCCAGGACGCGGGTGGCGGCAGCTAAGGCGAGTGCCGGCCTGAGGCCCCTGTCAGGCCGGCCTGCCGGCCTGAGGCGCCACCGTTCCCGGCCTTGCCGACCCGGGGCCACTGTCCCCGGCCTTGCCGGCGGTGAGGTCATCGTCCCCGGTGTTACCGGCGTGAGGTCATCGTCCCCGGCCTTGCCGGGGACGCCCCGGCCCCACCTCCCGGGGATGCAGGCCCGGGCGACCGACTGACACCTGCCCTCTCCCACCTCTCCTTGCTACCCCTCCTAGCTGCCCCTCCCTTGCTGCTTGTCCTTTGCCACCTCGCCTTTGCTACAACCCTTTGCTACCAACTCTCTGTCACCAACCCTTTGTCACCAATTCTTTCGCCCCTTCCTCCCTCAGCTCCTTCGGTCCGTACAGCGCACGGTCCGCGCCGGTCGCCACTGCCCAGTAGCGGTCGCCGTAGGACCAGTGCCACCACTCCGTCGGATAGTTGACCAGCCCGGCGGCGGTGAGCGCAGCGCTCACTATGCGGCGGTGCTCGCGCGCCGCGGGGGACAGGCCCGGCGCGGCCGTGTAGCAGGCACCGGCGCTCTCCTCCGGGGAGGCGTTGATCGGTGTCCCCATGTCGACCTCTTCGCCGTCGGCGGTGACGAGCGTGAGGTCCACCGCACCACCCGCGCTGTGCGGCGCTATCTCCGGCGGGGACACATACCGGCTGGCGGCCTCATGGATCCGCGCCCCGTCCCAGTCCGGGTGCGCGGCGCGCAGTTCGTCCGCGTACTCCTCGAAATAGCGTCGCTGGAGGCCCGGCGGGCGGTACCCCTCGACGAACTGCAGCCGCAGCCCGTCCGGCAACGCCCGCTGCGCTTCCCGCAGCCGCCGCAGCACACCCTCCCGCAAATACGCGAACGCACCCTGCCCGTCGCGCCGGTCCGCGGCCACCAGCAGGCCGGGCGCCGCGGTCCGTACGTCCACCAGCGGCTCACCGCACTCCTCGACCGGTATCGCCGCCACCGCCGGGTCCGACATCAGCGTGATCCGGTCACGGACGTCGCTCAGCACCAGCTCCGCACCGTCGCCCGGCACCGGCGCGGTCCACTCGGCGGCCGCCGCCACCCGCTCACCCGACGGCAGCCAGACTCCGCTCAGCCCGCAGGCCGGCTCGGGACTGCCGACCTCCGTCCCGTTGGCGAGCACGACGAGGAGTCCGTGCTCGCGCGCCATCTCGCCGTACCGCGCCACCCTCTCCGCCGAATCGTGGAAGGCGCTGGAGAGATACACCCGGCATCCGTCCGCCGCGGCCCGCGCCGGCACCTCGGGGAAGCTGTTGTCGAAGCACGTCGCCAGCGCGAACCGGATCCCGCCGAGGAAGAAGCGCCCCTCAGCGCTGCCCGGCGCGAAGACCTTGCTCTCGTCGTCGGACACATGGATCTTGTCGTAGCGGGTCAGCAGGGCACCGTCCGGTCCGTAGACGAACGAGGAGATCGTCGGCCGGCCACCTGGCTCCACGGCCCGGCCCGCAGCGTTCACCACCGCCGCCACCCCGCTCGCCCGGCAGGCGTCCCGGACCGGCGTCAGCCGGGCATCGTCGGGAGCGACCGTCAGCCGGTCCGGATCGGCCGCTATGAGTCGCAGGTCGTAGTGCGTCAGGGCGAGTTCGGAAAAGACCACCAGGCCGGCGCCACGGCTGGCGGCCTCGCCGATGAGCGCGGCCATCCGCGCGGCGTTGGCCTCGATATCCCCTGGCACGGGGGCGAACTGTGCGGCTGCGGTGATCATTCCCCCATGATGCCCGCCGCGGCCCCGACGCGTGCGGGCCTGTGGATAACTCTTCGCAGGCCCGGTCGCGCCGGCTTTCCGCACCCGCTCGCCCCCTCCTTCCGCTACGAGGTACCGGCCTCGGCGCCGCCCGCCGAGTCGGCCGCCACCGTCACGATTTCCCGCACCTGCTGGTTGATCGCCATCCGGTTCTGCACCAGGACCGGGTCGGTGACCTGCCCGTTCGCCGGATCCGTGTTGTCGGGACCGAACTCAAGGACCGGGGTGTGCAGATGCCCGCCCGGCAGCGCCGGACGCCCGACCGCATCCCGCAGCAGCGTCGCCCGATAGGCGATCTCGTTGGACAGATAGTCCCCACCGCCCCCGGCCCGGGCGGTCGACCCCGGAGTCGGCCCGTCCGGCCGCTCGACCGGCACCGTGCCGCCCGCCGGGATCTCCGTCACGGCGGTGTGATCGACCACCGGATAGGGCCCGGTACCGGCCGCTACGATCCGCGCGTACGGCAGGCTTGTGCTCGTCCACTGCGGTTGCGGCGTAACGGTCGGTACCCCGGGCGGAATCGGCACGGTCTCCGTACGCGATTCCCGCACATTGTCCGGATAGCCGCCCCGCCAGGCCCCGTTTGTCCGCTCCACGTCGAACCGCCCCGGTCGCCCCTGGCTGATAGTCGTGAACAGGTCCACCTGCCGCGGCCCGCGCCGGAAATACGGGGCCAGCGTGCGTTCCACCGTTCCCCGCGCGAAATCGGCCCACCGTACGGGGAAGACCGCGGCCTCGATCCGGGCCGGCTCACCCGACGCGGTCCGTATCGTCGTCCCGTCCAGCGCGAGTGCCGCCGCTCCCGACGGATTGCTCCGCCGCGGATCGGTATCCAGCTGGAACGGGTCGAACCCGGTCACCACGATCCGCAGCAGGTGCTTGCCCGCAGGCAGCTCGATCGAGTCCTGGCCCCGCGATCCACGCTCCAACGAGCCTAACAGTGCGTCCCGTTGAGCAGCGGACAGGTCAAAGCCCGGCCGCCACTGCCGCAGTTCCTTCGACATCCCCAACCGTGCCCAATACAGCGGCCGGTCGTCGTCCCGACTGAGGTCGCCCCCCGCGGGCCCGCGCCCCTGCGCCCGGTCCACGGCACGCCGCCACAACGCCCGCCCCTCCGCCTCCACATACCGCCTGGCCTGCGGATACGTGCTCATCCGCGCCAGTCCACGCACGAACTCCCGTGGCCACACGGCAAATCCACTGCGCCGCAGGATCTCCTGAGGGGCGGCCTGCGTCAGTCGGCCCTCCTCCACGGTGAGGTCCGTCGGCGTAGCCGTACTGGTGGCGGTTGTGGGTCTCGCGGAGGTTATGGGGGTTGTGGAGGTTATGGGGGCTATGGAGGTTAGGGAGGCTGAGGTGGTGGTGGCGACGACGGTGGCGGTGGTGGTGGGAGTGGTGGCGATCGTTGTGGGCGCCGGGGCTGCTGCGGCCGATGGGGTTGGAAGGGACAGCGGAACGACGGCTAAGAGTGCGACACCGAGCGTGCCCAGCCGAGCAGTTGAGCGCCCGGCGTACGCCATGCGTGAGGGGTTGAAGAGCGATCTCATGGGGTGAGTAAAGCGGGGGCCCGGGGCGCGACGGTAGAGGGCGCGTGCATGGCCCTGCGCGGCCACGGATAAGGTTTCCCGTCCGGTCCGGGTTCCGGTTCCCGTCCGGTCCGGGTTCCGGTTCCCGTACGGTTCGGTCCGGCTTCAGTCCTGGTTCGGTTCTGTCCGTCCGGTTCGGGTCCGGTCCGCTCCCGAGCGTCAAATTCCGTTCGGGGTACGGGTTTCGACTCAATGGCGGGCACCTGACCGGACTCGTTGCCGGACTCGTTGCCGGGCTCGTCACCGGGCTCGATTCCGGACGCGACACGACACGATGTCATGCCATGCGATGTCACCACGCGACATGGCATGGCATGCACCAGACATCCTTTCCACGAGACTCAGGGGGATCTCTGTGGCCACCCCGCCACCACCGCACGGCACACACCCGTACGCTCCGCCGCCGAGCCAGGCCGGCCCGAACCCGTACGGCCCACCGCCGGGTTACCCGACCCCGACGCAGACCTCGACACCCGCCCCAACCTCGACACCCGCCCCGGCCCCGGTCCCGGCCGCCCAAGCACCGCAAGCGTACGCGCACGCCCAGCAACCGCCGGCGCCCCAGCAGCACCCGCAGTACCCGCCTCACCAGTACTCACCCCTGCACCCACCCCACCAGCACCCGGGCCCGTATGCCCAGCCGTACGGCGTGGCCCCCGCCGCCCCCGGTTGCGTGTTCTGCGGTGCGCAGCCCGCCGTCCAGGCCACCGTGCGGGGGCATCAGGGCATCCTCTACGTCATGCGGTTCCTCAGCCGCAGCGGCATGTTCTGCCGTTCGTGCGGACTGGCCACCTACCGGGAGATGTCGGCGAAAACCCTGTGGCAGGGGTGGTGGAGCCCGCTCTCTGTGGCCATCACACCGCTCACTCTCCTGATGAACCTCGGCCCCCGGGCCCGCTTCCGCAAACTGGCACCTCCCATGGGCGGCTTCCGGCCCGCGCTCGATCCTGGCAAGCCGCTCACCCGCCGCCCCGAGGCGATGCTGTTCCTGGTGCCGATGGCGCTGCTCGCCCTGCTGCTGCCGGTGCTGTTCGTCATCGGCCTGCTCGCAGACGACCCGTACGACAGCTCGTCCACTACGGGAGGGGAGAAGGCACAGACCCTCCTCGTCGGTGACTGCGTACACAATGACGGCGACTGGCACGACCAGGACCTGCGGACACTGGACTGCGGATCGGCCGAGGCACAGTTCAAGGTGACCCGCACCCTCCACTCCTCGGGGGACCAGTGCGCCGACGGGGACTACCTGGCCGACACCAAGTACAGCTCGGACGGCATGACGACCTCCTGCCTCACCCCCCTCCGGTAGGCGTTCCGGCGTCCCCCCGCGTCCCCCCGCCCGCCGGCCCGCCCGTCACGTCCTCCGGCGGGTGCCTTCTCCGCCCCTCGTCCCGTGGCCCGTGCCGCCGCTCGTCCCGTGGCCTGTGCCGTCACTCGTCCCGTCGTTCGTCCCCTCGCCCTCCCCGCCCCGGAGCAACGCCACGAAGTCCCTGAACGCCGCGGGCATATCGACGTTCTCCGGGTCCAGCAGCCACTGCAGTTGGAGCCCGTCCATCACCGCGACCAGCAGCGGAGCCGCACGCTCCGGCGTCAGGCCGCCGGGCAGCCGCTCCCCGAACTCCGCCCGTAGCGCCGCCGCCATCGCCGCGCGTACGGTCCCGAAGCGGGACTCGAAGAAGGTGCGGGCCGGGTGGTCCTCGGTGACGCTGTCGGCAGCCAGGACGGTGTAGGTCTGGACGATGCCGGGGCGGGTGGCGTTGTAGTCGACGAGCTGAGCGAGGGTGTCGGTGCGCCAGGTGCCGGACGCGGCGGCGGACGAGGCCAGATCCCAACGGTCGCGCGCCTCCAGCACACCGACCAGCAGCAGTTCCTTGGTGGGGAAGTGGTGCAAGAGCCCCTGCTGGGTCAGCCCGGCACGCTCGGCGACGGCGGCCAGCGAGGTGCGGCGGTAACCCCGCTCGGCGATGAGTGCCATGGCGGCCTCCAGGATGGCCTCGCGCCGTTCCGCGCGCTGGGCCTCTCGTCCGCCCCCGCCCCGCCGCGGCCCCGTCCGAGCGTCGCGGGAGGCGCCCCGATCTCGTGCTGTCACCGGCCGAGCGTAACCCCGGAGTGGAGAACTCGTACGGGCAAGGTAACGGACAGGTCACAATGCCTACCGTTCAGGAGGTTGGGCGATCAGAATCCGGCCAGGAGATGCCACATGACGTCCCGGGCGGGCCAGTAGCTCCCACAGACCCGACAGGTCCCACAACCCAACAGCCTCAACAGCCCCGCCAGTCTTGCCAGCCCCAACAGGCCTACAAGCCCAACAGGCCTACAAGCCCAACAGGTCGAACAGGATCAACAGGTCGAACAGGATCAACAGCGAGACCGGAGAGCTGTATGACCGATGCCCAGCCAGACCGCCCGTCCCGCGACACCGCCCCCGTCCATGCCTCCACCCGTGCGGATGCACACGCCGAGATGCACGCCGACGACCACACGGAGGCATACGGCGAGATGCACCCCGGCGACCACGCGGAGGCATACGGCGGAATGCACCCCGACGAACACGAGGAAGCACTCGCAGGCGAACACGCCGCGGCCGTCGAACGGGCGCTCACCGCGCTCGACCTCGACACCAAGGTCCGCCTGCTGTCCGGTCAGGACATGTGGACCCTGCCGGCCGTCCCCGAGATCGGCCTGCGGTCGCTGGTGATGTCGGACGGCCCGATCGGCGTGCGCGGCCAGGAGTGGAGCGCCGAAGACCCCTCGGTCGCCCTGCCCAGCCCCACCGCGCTGGCCGCCACCTGGGACCCCGAACTCGCCCGCCGCGCCGGGCACCTGCTCGCCCAGGAGGCCCGCCGCAAGGGCGTGCACGTCCTCCTGGCGCCGACCGTCAATCTGCACCGCTCCCCATTGGGCGGCCGCCACTTCGAGTGCTACTCGGAAGACCCGCTTCTCACCGGCGCGATCGGCACCGGATACGTACGCGGGGTGCAGGAAGGCGGCGTCGCCACCACGGTCAAGCACTTCGTCGGCAACGACGCCGAGACCGACCGGCTCACCGTCGACAACCGCATCGCTCCCCGCCCGCTCCGCGAGCTGTACCTCGCGCCGTTCGAGCACATCGTCACCCACGCCCGCCCCTGGGGCATCATGACGGCGTACAACCAGGTCAACGGCTCGACGATGACCGAACACCGCTACCTCGTCCAGGAGGTCCTGCGCGGCGAATGGGGCTTCGACGGCTGCAACGTCTCCGACTGGACAGCCGCCCGTGACACCGTCCGGGCGCTGCGTGGTGGCCTGGACGTGGCGATGCCCGGCCCGCGTACCGTCTACGGCGCACCGCTCGCCGAAGCCGTCCGAGCCGGCGAGGTGGCCGAATGCGAGGTGGACGACGCGGTCCGCCGCGTACTCCTGCTCGCCGCTCGGACGGGATGCCTCGCGGGCGTACCAGCCGCCGTCGCCCCGGCCGACGTTCCCCAGTACGTCGACGGTCCCGCGATGGCCCGCGAGATCGCCCGACGCGCGTTCGTCCTGCTCCGCAACGAGCCGGTCGGCGGTGAACCGCTGGCCGACGCGCCGGTAGCGGACAAACCAGCAACCCAGGCTTCGGGGACCCATACGTCGGCGGCCCATACGTCGGCAACCCAGGCTTCGGCTATCCACGCGTCGGTAGCCGAGGAACCGGGAGCCCACGAAGCGGCAGCCCACGACCCGGAAGGACGTGAAGCGGCGGCCCACGAACCGGAAGGACGTGGAACGGCGGTGATCGGTGAGGCGGTGGGGGCCCAACCAGTGGGGGATGCCGCCCGCCGGGTACTACCCCTCGACGTAACGACGATCCGCTCCCTCGCCGTCATCGGAGCCACCGCGCGCGACGCCCGCGTCCTCGGCGGCGGATCCGCGACCGTCTTCCCCGACCGGATCGTCGCCCCGCTGGACGGACTACGCGCGGCCCTGCCCGACGACGTCGAGGTCACCTTCGCCGTCGGCGCCGACCCGCGCACCCGGATCCCACACGCCCGTGCAGGGTTCACCCTGCACGCCCGTTACCTCGACTCGAACGGCAACCTGCTGGCCGAGACTCCGCAGTTCGACGGGAAAGTGCAGGTGATGGGGCGCTTCCCCGCCGGCGTCACCCGGCACAACCTCAGTGCCGTCGAACTGACCGGCACCTACACCCCACACCTCGGCGGCGCCCACACCTTCGCCGTCGCCGGCACCGGCGCCCTCCGGCTGACCGTGGGCGGGACAGTCCTCTTCGACGACACCGTCACACCCGAGGGCAGCGACCCCTTCGAGGCGTTCATGAACCCCGTCGAGCAGAAGCTGACGGCGGAACTGGCAGCGGGGGAGCAGGTCGACGTCACCCTGCGGTTCGTACCGCGCAGCCTCGGGCCGGGAGAGGGGCTGGACGCGCTGAACTTCACCCTCGGCCACAACGCGCCGCAGCTCGACGCGGACGCCGAGATCGAGGAAGCGGTCCGCGCCGCGGCCGCCGCGGATGTCGCGGTCGTGGTCGTCGCCACGACCGAAGAGGTCGAGTCGGAGGGCTACGACCGAAGCGATCTACGTCTTCCCGGCCGCCAGGACGAGCTGGTCACCCGCGTCGCCGCGGTCAACCCGCGCACCGTCGTCGTGGTCAACTCCGGCTCCCCGGTGGAACTTCCCTGGCGCGAGCAGGTCGCCGCCGTCCTGCTGAGCTGGTTCCCCGGACAGGAGGCAGGTGCCGCACTCGCCGACGTCCTGCTCGGGATCCACGAGCCCGGCGGCCGGCTCCCCACCACCTGGCCGGCCCGCCTCGACGATGCCCCGGTCACCACCGTCACCCCCACCAACGGTCAACTCGCCTACTCCGAAGGCCCGTTCATCGGCTACCGCGCCTGGCAACGCTCCGCGTCGCTCCCCGCCCCCGCCTACCCCTTCGGCCACGGCCTCGGCTACACCGACTGGGAGTACGAGTCCCTGGACACCACCCCCGACTCGGTACGCGTACGCCTCCGCAACACAGGCCCCCGCCCCGGCCGCGAAATCATCCAGATCTACCTGGCCCCCGCCCTCACTCCCACCACCCCGAACAGTGCTGAGCCCGCCCCGACGGCGACCGCCCACGCCACCTCGCCCACCCTGAACGGCACCGATCCCGCCCCGTACACCGCCACGTCCGAGCCCGGCCCCGCCCCGACCGCAACCGCCGACGCCACCCCAAAGGCACCGGCACCCGAACGACCGGCCCGCTGGCTGGTCGGCTTCGCCGTCGTCGAGGCCGGCCCCGGTGAGAGCACCGAGGCCGAAATCCCGCTCCCGGACCGCGCCTTCGAGATCTGGGACGAGGAGGCGGGCCACTGGCGCCGAATCAAGGGCGTCTACACCGTCGAGGCAGCCCACAGCCTCACCGACCGCCGCCTCACAGCGGAGGTCACCGCCACCTGATAGCCGTGGTCACCGCCGGTTGATAGCGAGGTCACCGCCACCTGTCAGCCCAGGCCACCGCCACCTGACAGCCAGAGTCGGTCACCGCCGCCTGACTCAAGCCCCCGAGCCTGGGCCCCCGCGGAGCGCATCCACATCACGGCACCCGGATACAGCACGTCCATATCGCGGCACCCTGGCTACAGCGCATCCACATCACGGCAGTCCTGATACGCCCGTCCACAAACACGGCCCCCCGGCGCGCTGCACCCACTCGCCCTGCCGATGCAGCACCGCACACACGCACCGTTCGAGACCGCCGCCCTGCCAGGGGCCCGCATCGGCCCGAACCGAAGGGGGCTCCGAGAAGTGCGGCCGACAGGCGATGACAGTTGCCCACAAGTGACGACTGGTGCCCAGAGACGATGACAGGTGACAAGAGGTGCCGACGGATGGCGACGACCCGTGGGTGGGCGATGAGAAGGTGGGCGATGAGAAGACGGCGACCGCGACCGCGATCGGTCCT
This sequence comes from Streptomyces sp. NRRL S-337, assembly GCF_000720175.1. Taxonomy (GTDB): domain Bacteria; phylum Actinomycetota; class Actinomycetes; order Streptomycetales; family Streptomycetaceae; genus Streptomyces; species Streptomyces siderophoricus. The sequence continues at coordinate 53,083 of NZ_JOIX01000032.1, read as the reverse complement.
TAAGAGGTCTGCACCGACACATCGCCTCCGCTCGTGTGGGCCGTCACCTTGTGCGGGGAGCGCGGGTCCGTCGGTACGGAGACCTTGCTGGTGCCGCCGGCGGTTGTGGCCTTGACCGCGTAGCTTCCCTTCGGGAGGCGGACGGTGACGTCGCCTCCGCTGGTGCGGGCCGAGATGTCGTCGGGCATCGTGGTCAGCGTCAGGTCGACGTCTCCGCCGCTGGTTCTGGCCTGGGCTCTGCGGGCCGTGGAGTCCGCGATGGTGACGTCACCGCCGCTGGTCTCCGCGTCGATGGCGCCCGAGGTGCCGCGGACGGTGACATCCCCGCCGCTGGTGTGCAGATTGACGGAGGCATCGCGCGGCAGCAGCACGCGGAAGTCCACCTCGCACTTGCGGCCCATGCCGCAGTCCTCGGCCTTCAGGGTCAGCCGGCTGTCCTTGACGCTGTGGGCCGGGGTCGGCTTGCGGTCGTTGTAGCGGTACTTCTCCGTGACCTTCACCGAGCCGCCGGCCGCGACCGGGATCACCTCGATGTCCCCGCCATGGGTCGTCGCCGAGAGAGCAGTGATCTTTCCGTCCACGGTGTACGTGCGCTTCGCCTCTTTGGTCGGGCCGAAACCGGAGAGCGAGCAGCCGGCCACCAGCGCGGTCAATGCCGCACAGGACAGGACGAGATGAGGAGCGCGGAGGCGGGCCATGGTGATACGTCTCCCGAGACGAAGGAAAGGGGACCGAAGCGGTTCCGGACCGGGTGGGCCGGACACTGATCATCTTCGGGTATCGCGAATCGGGAATCGTCACCGCAGGGTATGACCTTTGGCATCACCGCACGGTATGAGAGGCCCCTAGGGGAGACGCCCCAGCGACGCCCCAGAACCCCTAAGGGGTGCCCCCTGGGGAGTCCCGCAACAGCCCCCGGCTCACGCCGCGCCCGCCTCCGCCGGGCGTACCGAGAAGCGGTACACGGTCTCCGAGTGGTAGACCTCGTTGGGGCGCAGGACGGTGCTGGGGTAGTCCGGGCGGTGGGGGGAGTCCGGGAAGTGTTGGGTCTCGAGGGCCAGGCCGGCCGCCGGTCCGTAGGGCAGGCCGGAGAAGCCGGTGAGGGAGCCGTCGAGGTGGTCGGCGGTGTAGAGCTGCAGACCGGGTTCTGTCGTGGCCAGCTCCAGGGCACGGCCGGAGGCCGGGTCGTACAGCTCCGCGACCGGGCGTGGGGTGGTGGTCACGCCGCCGTCCAGCACGAAGTTGTGGTCGTACGGGCCGCCCACTGCGCGGGCGGTCCGGAAGTCGAAGCGGGTGCCGGCGACCTCGGCCGGCGCGCCGGGCAGCGGAATGCCGGTGTCGTCGACGGGCGTGTAGCGGCTCGCGGCGAGCCGCAGCTCGTGCCCGGTGGCGCTGCCGCTGCCGTCCCCACCCAGGTGGAGATAGGTGTGGTTGGTGAGGTTCACGACGGTGGGGGCGTCGGTGTGCGCGTCGTAGGAGAGGTGCAGGGCGCCGCCGCGCGGGCCGGGGGAGAGGGTGTAGGCCACCCGCACGTCCAGGTTGCCGGGGAAGCCCTCCTCGCCGTCGGGGCTGACCCGGTGGAGCTCCACTCCGTTCTCGATCTGCCGCGCGTCCCACACCACTCGGGAGAAGTTGCGCGGCCCGCCGTGCAAGCTGTTGCGCCCGTCGTTCGCCGTCAGCGGGTACGTCCTGCCGTCGAGGGGGAAGGCGGCCCCGGCGACCCTGTTGGCGTAGCGGCCGACCAGCGCGCCGAAGTGGGAGCCGCCGTGGGCCACGTAGGAGGTCAGGTCGCGGAAGCCGAGCGCCAGCTGGCCGGACCTGCCGTCCCGGTCGGGAGCCTCGACGGTCTGGACGATGCCGCCGTACGTCAGGATCCGCACCCGTAGTGCGTCCGGGCCGGTGCCCGACTCCAGGGTCCAGCGGTCGACGCCGGTTCCGTCGTCCAGCATGCCGAAGGGTTCCCTGCTGACCTGCGTCTTCATGGGCATGAGCCTATGCCTGGTCGGGAGCCGATGCCTGGGGGAGGCGATCTGCCGCGCGCCCACGGGGCAACGCTGCCCACGCGCAGACCGTCCGCCCAACACGCCGAGCATCACCCGCCCAACACGCCGAACCCCACCCGCCCAAAGGTACGAGCCTGCCCAACGGACCCGCTGGACCGACCGCCCGCTGGCCGGCCCCGCTACCCCTGCCTGCGCGTGATCGTCCGGAACGCCAGTTCCGCCAGTTCCTTCTGGCCGCCGGCGCCCGGGTGGAACCAGTCCCAGGTGCTCAACTGGCGGCCGCTGAAGCGGTAGTCGAAGACAGCGGGGTCGAAGCGGCACAGCGGGTCCTTGCCGCAGACCTCGGCCAGCGCCGAGTTGTAGGCCATGACCCGCTCGCGCACCTTCTCCCGCCGGTCCTGGGCCGACTTCGTCAGGTCGTCCGGGTCCCGCAGCATCGAGCCGCAGATGCCGAGCTTCCAGACTTCCTTGCCGAGCGGGTTCTTGCGCCCCTCGGCCCACAGCCGCAACAGGTCGGGCACCGACGCGACATAGACCTGTGTGTGCGGCAGGGCGCGCCGCAGCGCCTTCAGGGAGCGCGTGAAGTCGGCGCGGAAGGAGGCGGTGGGGGTCATCGCCCCGACGTTGGGGCGGCAGGCGTCGTTGGCGCCGATCAGGACCGTGACCAGCTCGGGCTTCCGTACGGCCGCGGCGGCTACCTGGCCGGGCAGGTCGTTCATCAGGGCGCCGGCCCGGGCGAAGTTCCAGCTGTGGGTGGCGGGACGTTTCACCAGGCGTCTGGCGAGGCTGTCGACCTTGGGGTCGGTGCCGGTGGACCAGGAGACCTCGGGGCATTCGGAGAGGATGGTGCAGGCGTTGAAGCCGACGGTGATCGAGTCGCCGAGCGCCGCGATCGAGCCGGGGTGGGTGCGCCAGGCGGACGCCTGTTTCGCCTGCCGTCCGGCCGACGGGCTGGAGTGGGGACGGGCGCTGTCGCCGGCACTACAGGAAGCGAGGGCGAGCAGCAGGGTGAAGACGGCGGAGACGGCGGAGACAGCGGTGACGGTGCGTGTGCGACGTGCGCGACGACCGTGGCGACGGAGGCGAAAGGGCCGATCGATCTGGGTCATCCCCTGTCCCCTCCGGCGTGCGAGTGATATCTCTTCGGGTACCGACGGTACGTCACCCCCTCGTCCGGCACCGCGCGGTAGCTTTGCCCCGTGCCTGCCGGGCGGTGACCCAAAGTGGCACGTGCGGTCGGCACAGACAAATTACATGACGTCATTTCCTGTCCCTTTTGCGGCAAATTCCGCCTAATGGTGTTTACTGTAGGTCACCTCGCATGCTGGTGCCGAAGTGATCACTGGGGCAGAATGGCAACTGTCCCGGCCGCAACCGGAACGGGCACGAGGCCGCTGGGGAAGGCGAACCTCGAACCGCACTGGAGGTCCCGGTGACGACACGTGGAGTTCTGTACGTCCACTCCGCTCCGCGCGCGCTGTGCCCGCACGTCGAATGGGCCGTGGCGGGCGTCCTCGGGGTGCGCGTCAACCTCGACTGGATCCGACAGCCGGCGTCGCCGGGCACGTGGAGAGCCGAATTCTCCTGGCAGGGCGAGGCCGGTACGGCCTCCAAGCTTGCCTCCGCGCTGCGCGGCTGGCACCTGCTGCGCTTCGAGGTGACCGCGGAACCCTGCGCCACCGCTGAGGGTGAGCGTTACAGCTCCACCCCCGACCTGGGCATCTTCCACGCCGTCACGGGCATCCACGGCGACATCCTGATCCCCGAGGACCGGCTGCGCGCCGCCGTCGCCCGCTCCGCGCGCGGCGAGACCGAGCTGGCCGCCGAGGTCGCCAAGCTCCTCGGCAAGCCCTGGGACGACGAACTGGAGCCCTTCCGGTACGCCGGTGAGGGCGCCCCGGTGCGCTGGCTCCACCAGGTCGTATGAGGTGTCACCCGCCCGTGCGCTGCCTCCGCCAGGGCGTCTGACGTTTCCACCGCTGCGTCCGTAGGGCGACACACCGCCCCGGTTGCCCTGGAGTGCGCTCTAAGACTTAGCGTGCCCTCATGGCCGACAACAACTCTTCCGACACCCTGTCAGTAGCCGTCCTGGGCACCGGAATCATGGGCACGGCGATGGCCCGCAACCTCGCCCGGGCCGGGCTGGACGTCCGTGCGTGGAACCGTACCCGGGCCCGGGCCGAGCCGCTGGCGGCCGACGGGGTGCGGATCGCCGACACGCCCGCGGAGGCGGTGGGCGGCGTCGATGTGGTGCTCACCATGCTGCTCGACGGAAACGCCGTCCTCGACGCGGTGCGGCAGGCCGCCCCGGCGCTGCCCGACGGCGCCCTCTGGCTCCAGATGAGCACCGTGGGCGACGAGGCGGTCGACCCGCTCGCCCGTTTCGCCGACGACCATGGACTGCGGTTCGTCGACGCCCCCGTATTGGGCACCAAGGCACCTGCCGAGAAGGGGGAGTTGACGATTCTGGCGGCCGGCTCACCGGACGTGCGGGAGCGCGCCGAGCGGGTCTTCGGGATCGTCGGCAGCCGCACCCAGTGGGTGGGCGAGGACGGCGCGAGCGGGGCCGCCAGCCGGCTCAAACTGGTCGTCAACAACTGGGTGATGACCCTCATCACCGGCACGGGGGAGACCATGGCGCTGGCCAAGGGACTCGGTGTGGACCCGGGCGATGTGCTCGCGGCGGTCGCCGGCGGGGCGTTGGACGTGCCGTACCTGCGGATGAAGTCCGACCTCATCCTCTCCGGTGAGTACCCCGCGAGCTTCACCGTCTCCGCCGCCCGTAAGGACACCCGTCTGATCACCGAGGCCGCCCACCGGGCCGGCGTACGGGTGGACCTGACCGAGGCGGCCGCCGAGCGCTTCCGCCGGGCCGAGGCGCAGGGCCACGGCGACGAGGACGGCGCCGCGGCGTACTTCGCCAGCTTCGACGACTGAGAGCAGCGGACCGGGAAAGACGGAGGGCCCGCCCGGTGAACGTCACCGGGCGGGCCCTCCTACGCGTCTACCGGCGCGCCTCAGACCGTGCGGAAGGCGAGCACGACGTTGTGGCCGCCGAAGCCGAACGAGTCGTTCAGAGCTGCGATCGTGCCCTCGGCCGGCAGCTTGCGGGCCTCGCCGCGGACGATGTCCGCGTCGGCCTCCGGGTCGAGCTGGTCGATGTTGATCGTCGGCGGGGCGATGCGGTTCTTGAGCGCGAGGATCGTGGCCACCGTCTCGATGCCGCCCGCGCCGCCCAGGAGGTGGCCGGTCATCGACTTCGTGCTGGTGATGGCCATGTGATCGACGTCGTCACCGAACGCCTTGCGCAGCGCCCTGAGCTCACCGACGTCACCGGCCGGGGTCGACGTCGCGTGCGCGTTCACGTGCACGATCTCCGCCGGGTTGAGACCGGTGTTGTCGAGCAGGTTCGTCAGCGCCGCCGCGATGCCGTTGCCGGACGGCTCGGGCTGCGTGATGTGGTGTGCGTCGGCGGAGATGCCCTGGCCGATGGCCTCGGCGTAGATCGTGGCTCCGCGGGCCTTGGCGTGCTCCTCGGACTCCAGGATGATCACGCCGGCGCCCTCGCCGAGCACGAAGCCGTTGCGGTCGACGTCCCACGGGCGGGAGGCGCCCTGCGGGTCGTCGTTGTTCTTGGACATCGCCATCATGTTGCCGAACGCGACGATCGGCAGCGGGTGGATGGCGGCTTCCGTGCCACCGGCGACGACGACGTCGGCGCGGCCCGAGCGGATCATCTCGATGGCGTAGCCGATGGCCTCGGCGCCCGACGCGCACGCCGAGACCGGCGTGTGCACACCGGCGCGGGCGTTGAACTCGATGCCGACGTTGGCTGACGGCGAGTTCGGCATCAGCATCGGCACGGTGTGCGGGGAGACGCGGCGTACGCCCTTCTCCTTGAGCACGTCGTACTGGTCGAGCAGGGTCGTCACACCACCGATGCCGGAGGCGATGACGGCGCCCAGACGGTCGGGGTTGACCGACGTGTCCTCGCCCGCCTTGGCGGTGAAGCCCGCGTCCTTCCAGGCTTCCTGGGCCGCGACGAGCGCGAACTGCGCCGAGCGGTCCAGCTTGCGGGCCTGCGGCCGCGGGATGATCTCGGACGGCTCAACGGCGATCTGCCCGGCGATGCGGACGGGCAGCTCGGCGGCCCAGTCCTGGTCGAGGGTGCTCACGCCGGAGCGTCCGGCGAGCAGGGCCTCCCAGGTCGAAGCGCTGTCGCCACCCAGCGGTGTGGTTGCGCCGATACCGGTGACGACCACGGTGCGATTGGTCGTGTTCACGGGAATTCTTACTCCACGGGTAGAGGGGTCTGAATCGACGGCGCCACCGCGGGGTGGCGACATGCGCGGGAGCTGGATCAGCTCTGGTGCTTGAGGATGTAGTCGGTCGCGTCGCCGACGGTCTTGAGGTTCTTGACGTCGTCGTCCGGGATCTTCACGTCGAAGCGCTCTTCGGCGGCGACGACGACCTCGACCATGGACAGCGAGTCAACGTCCAGGTCGTCGGTGAAGGACTTGTCCACCTGGACGTCCTCGGTGGGGATCCCGGCGATCTCGTTCACGATCTCGGCGAGACCGGCAACGATCTCTTCCTGAGTGGCGGCCATGATGGCGCTCCTTCGGTCATTTTAAGGGGAAACTGCGTTACTTGCGGTGAAGATCCGTGCGGCGACCGGCACGTCCGGAGACGGACGGTGCTGCGCAGATCTTGCCTAGGGGAGGGTAACGACCGTCGCGGCGTACACGAGACCCGCCCCGAAGCCGATGACCAGCGCGGTGTCGCCGCTCTTGGCCTGTCCGGTCGCCAACAGCCGCTCCATGGCGAGCGGAATGGAGGCGGCCGAGGTGTTGCCGGTGGTCTCCACGTCGCGGGCGACCGTCACGCTCTCCGGCAGCTTCAGAGTCTTCACCATCGAGTCGATGATCCGCATGTTGGCCTGGTGCGGGATGAAGACGTCCAGGTCGTCCGGGCTGACTCCGGCCGCGTCCAGCGCCTGCTGGGCGACCTTCGCCATCTCGAACACCGCCCACCGGAAGACCGCTTGGCCCTCCTGGGTGATGGCGGGGTACCGGATCTCCTCCAGGGCGGGGCGCGCCTCGGGCCCGTCGCCTCCGGGGACCGGCGTGGAACGGTAGACGTCCCAGCCGAGGGTCTGCTTGATCGTTTCGGCCTTGTCGCCCTCCGAGCCCCAGACCGTCGGGCCGATCTCCGGCTCGTTGGCCGGGCCGACGACCACCGCGCCGGCTCCGTCACCGAACAGGAAGGCCGTCGCACGGTCCTCCAGGTCGGTCAGGTCCGACAGTCGCTCGACGCCGATGACCAGGACGTACTCCGCCGAACCCTCCGTCACCAGGCCCTTGGCGAGGGTCAGTCCGTAGCCGAAGCCCGCGCAGCCCGCCGAGATGTCGAAGGCGGCCGGCTTGCCGGCGCCGATGCGGTGCGCGATCTCGGTCGCGATCGCCGGGGTCTGCTTGAAGTGCGAGACGGTGGAGACGATCACGGCGCCGATCTGCTCGGGCGTGATGCCGGCGTCGGCGATGGCCTTGCCGGACGCCTCGACCGACATCTGCGCCACGGTCTCCTCGGGGCCCGCCCAGTGGCGGGTCGCGATGCCGGACCGCGAGCGGATCCACTCGTCGGACGAGTCGATGTGCTTGAGGATCTCGTCGTTGGGCACGACACGGGTCGGCCGGTAGCCGCCGACGCCCATGATCCGGGCGTACGGAGCGCCCTTGGAGGGCTTGATCTTCGAGGTCATGCGCTTCGGACTCCTATTCGACCGGTGCCGAGCCAGCTGCGGTGGCGGCGGACGCCTCGGCGATCAGCGTGCGGGCCGCGTCGAGGTCGTCGGGCGACTTGAGGGCGAGGGTCCGCACGCCGGGCAGGGCGCGCTTGGCCAGGCCGGTGAGCGTGCCGCCGGGGGCGGCCTCGATGAGCGCGGTGACGCCGAGCGCCTTGAAGGTCTCCATGCACAGGTCCCAGCGCACGGGGTTGGCCACCTGGCCGACCAGCCGCTGCACCAGTTCCTGGCCGGAGGAGACCAGCTGCCCGTCCTTGTTGGAGACGTAGCGGGTGTGCGGATCGGCGACCGACAGCGAAGCGGTCGCGGATTCCAGCGCGGAGACGGCGGGTGCCATGTGGTGAGTATGGAACGCGCCGGCCACCTTCAGCGGTACGACCCGGCGAGTGCCCTCCGGCTTGTTCTCGACCAGCGCGGCGATCTGCTCGGCGGTGCCGGCCGCGACGATCTGGCCGGCGCCGTTGACGTTCGCCGGGGTCAGGCCCAGTCGCTCCAGATGGGGGAGCACGACGGCCTCGTCGCCACCCAGGAGGGCGGCCATGCCGGTTTCGGTGACGGCGGCGGCCTCGGCCATCGCCAGGCCGCGGCGGCGTACCAGCCCCATCGCGGCCTCGTCGGAGAGCGTGCCGGTCAGCGCGGCGGCAGCGAGCTCACCGACGCTGTGGCCGGCCGCGGCACCGACCTTGGCGGAGAAGTCGTCGGCCGTCGCGAACAGCTGACGGGTGGAGATCAGAGCGGACGCCACCAGCAGCGGCTGCGCCACCGCGGTGTCGCGGATTTCCTCTTCGTCCGCCTTCGTGCCGTAGTGGACCAGGTCGAGGTCGATGGCGGCCGACCACTCACGGAGCCGGTCTTCGACACCGGGGAGGTCGAGCCATGGGGTCAGGAAGCCGGGCGTCTGGGCGCCTTGGCCGGGAGCGACGAGTACGAGCACCCTCACACTCTCTCTTGTGGGTGGTTCCGCCCGCCCGTGGGGACAAGGACGAAGAACCATCGGGGGAATTGTTGGTCTCCGACAAAAGTCTAGAGTTGCGCCTCACCGTCAGCCAGACGCCCCAGAATCAGCGCGATACGGAGGGTGAAGGCCGAGCGCACATCGGAGGGTGACCACCCGGTGACGTCCGTCACACGTCGCAGCCGATAGCGCACGGTGTTGGGATGGACGAACAGCATCCGGGCCGCGCCCTCCAGACTGCTCGCCTGCTCAAGATAGACGCTCAGCGTCTCCAGGAGCGCCGACCCGGCTTCCTCCAGTGGTCTGTAGATCTCCTCCACCAACTGCTCCCGCGCGACCGGGTCCGAGGCCATCGCACGTTCCGGAAGCAGATCGTCCGCGAGCACCGGGCGCGGTGCGTCCGGCCAGGCCGCGCACGCCCGCAGACCGGCCGCCGCGGCCTGCGCGGAACGGGTCGCCGCCAGGAGGTCGGAGACCACCGGGCCGGCCACCACGGGGCCGGCGGCATACGGGCCGATCAGCGCCTTCGCCGCCTTGAGCGGATTGTCCGAACCGCCCGCGATCACCACCAGGCGCGTGCCCAGCACCCCGGTCAGCACCTGCAGCTTGGCGTGCCGGGCGGCCCGCCGGATCGCCTCCACGGTCAGCTCGCTGTCGCCGTCCGGGGCGGTGCCCAGCACCACACACACGTGCTCGGGGGAGTTCCAGCCCAGCGCCGCCGCCCGGGAGACCGCGCCCTCGTCGGCCTCTCCGGAGAGCACCGCGTTGACCACCAGCGACTCCAGGCGGGCGTCCCAGGCGCCGCGGGCCTCGGCGGCCTGCGCGTACACCTGGGCGGTGGCGAAGGCGATCTCCCGGGCGTAGACCAGGAGCGCCTCGCGCAGCACGGACTCGTCGCCGGGGGCCGCGACCTCGTCGATCGCCGCCTCCATGACCTCGATGGTCGTCCGGACCATCTCCACGGTCTGGCGCAGCGTGATCGCCCGGGTCAGCTCGCGCGGCGCGGTGCCGAAGACGTCGGTGCTGATCGCCTGCGGGGTCTCCGGATGCCGGAACCACTCGGTGAACGCGGCGATACCGGCCTGGGCGACCAGGCCGATCCAGGAGCGGTTCTCCGGGGGCATCGCGCGGTACCACGGCAGCGTGGCGTCCATGCGGGCGATGGCCGCGGCCGCCAGCGTGCCGGAGGAATTCTCCAGGCGCCGGAGGGTCGCGGAGTGCGGGTGCGCGTCGCGCGATGCGGGTTCAGACACGGGACAAGCCTGCACTATCGGGGCGAGGAGGTGAGGGGGCGGGGCTACCGTGGGCCCATGATTCAGGTGCGCAGGGGCGAGGAACGCTATCGGGGCGGCGATCCGGAGGCCGGGATCGAGTCACTCCACGCATTCTCCTTCGGGCCCCACTTCGACCCGGACAATCTGCGCTTCGGTGCACTTATCGCCTGCAATGAGGAGCGGCTGGCGGCCGGTGCCGGCTTCGACGAGCATCCGCACCGTGACACCGAGATCGTGACCTGGGTGGTCGAAGGTGAGCTGACCCACCGCGACTCGGCCGGCCACGAGACCACCGTACGGCCCGGCGATCTCCAGCGGCTCAGCTCCGCCGGCGGCGTGCGGCACGTGGAGCGCAACGCGGGCGGGGCCCCGCTGCGCTTCGTCCAGATGTGGCTGGCCCCGCACGAATTCGGCGGAGAGCCGGCGTACGAGATCGTCCGCGGCATCGCCGACGGCACGCCGTACGCGGTCCAGCGGGCCGGCGCCCTGCTGCATGTGCGCCGCCTCACGGACGGCGAGCGCACCGCCGTCCCGGACGCGGAGCGGGTGTACGTGCACGTCGTGCGGGGAGCGGTCAGGATCGGTGGGCAGCGCCTGGAGGCGGGCGACGCGGCGCGGATCACGGACCGGACCGGGCTGGAGATGACGGCGCTGGCGGCCGCGGAGTGCCTGATGTGGGAGATGGGGCCGGAGTCGGTCCACGGGTGAGCGGGGCCGCGGCGGGGTCGGGCGAGCCGCGGCGGGCCGCGATTCCGCACGAGCCGCGGCGGGCGCGGTTCCGCTTCGTGGTCCTACGGGGACACGCGCCCGGCCACCGGCCGCGTCAGACCGCCCGCGCCAGCTCGTCCAGCACCGCGTCGGTCAGCGTCGGCCAGACCTCGATCGCCCAGGGCCCGAAGGCCCGGTCGGTCAGCGCCACACAGGCGGCCCCGGCCTCCGGGTCCACCCACAGGAACGTCCCGGACTGCCCGAAGTGCCCGTAGGTGCGGGGCGAGGACCCGGCGCCCGTCCAGTGCGGCGACTTGCCGTCGCGGATCTCGAAACCCAAGCCCCAGTCGTTCGGCTTCTGGTGGCCGTAGCCCGGCAGCACACCCGTCAGCCCGGGGAAGGCCACCTGCGTCGCCTCCGCGAGCGTCTGCAGTGCGAGCAGCCGCGGCGCCTGCAGTTCGGCCGCGAACCGGATCAGGTCGGCGACCGTGGAGACGCCGTCCTTGGCGGGCGAGCCGGGCAGTTCCGTCGCGGTCATGCCGAGCGGCGCCAGCACCGCCTCGTGCAGATACTGCGGGAAGGGGATGTCGGTCGCCTTGGCGATGTGGTCGCCCAGCACCTCGAAGCCGGTGTTGGAGTAGATCCGACGGGTGCCGGGGGCGGCCATCACACGCTGCTCGTCGAAGGCGAGCCCCGAGGTGTGCGCGAGCAGATGACGGACCGTGGAACCCTCCGGACCGGCCGGCTCGTCCAGCTCGACGGCGCCCTCCTCGACGGCCAGCAGGGCGGCGTACGCGGCCAGCGGCTTCGTCACCGACGCCAGCGGAAACCGCTGCTCCAAAGGGCCGTACGATCCGGCCACCGACCCGTCGGCTCGTACGACGGCGGCCGCAGCGGTGGGCACCGGCCAGTTCTCGATCATCCGCAGGCTCTGCATGCTCCGAGCCTAGCCTTCCCAAATTCAGGTCAAGTCTGCGCCCGATCCGCGCTTGCTTGGAGTGCGCTCGAACTCTCTAGCGTTGAAGACGTCGCAAGGCATCCGGCGTGAAGCCGCGAGGTCCGCGGCGAAGTCGAGAGCAATCCGGCGAAACAGGGGAGACGGGGCATGACGGTCACGCAGAGCGAACCGGTGACGAGCGGCCTGGCAGCGACCGCCGAACGGCCGGTGAAGGTCCGCAACTGCGGCCCCCCGCCGCTCCCGCACCCCAAGCCCACCGGCCAGGACCGGTACACGATCAGCGAGGTCTCGGAGCACACCGGGCTCAGCGCCCACACCCTCCGCTGGTACGAGCGGATAGGCCTGATGCCGCACGTGAACCGTACGCACACCGGGCAGCGCCGGTTCAGCAACCGCGATCTGGACTGGCTGAGCCTGGTCACCAAGCTGCGGCTGACCGGCATGCCGGTCGCCGACATGGTCCGCTACGCCGAACTTGTCCGGCAGGGCGAGAGCACCTTCGCCGAGCGTGAGCAGTTGCTGACCGCGCACCGCGAGGACGTGCGGCAGCGCATCACGGAGCTGCAGAGCACGCTGGACGTACTCGACTACAAGATCGACATCTACGCCGACGCCCGGCGGGCGTCCGAGAGGTTCTGAGGTTTCATGGGTAGCGAGAAGATCGAGACGGTCGAGCTGGGCACCGGCGGCCCCCGCGTCGGAGTGCAGGGCCTCGGCTGTATGGGCATGAGTTTCGCCTACGGGCCCACGGACGCCGACGAGGCACGGGCCACCCTGGAGCGCGCGCTGGAGCTGGGCGTGACGCTCTACGACACCGCCGACATGTACGGCAGCGGGGAGAACGAGAAGTTCATCGCCCCCTTCATCCAGGCGCACCGCGACGAGGTCGTCCTGGCCACCAAGTTCGCCATCTCCCCCGACCCGGACGCCCCGGACGACCCGTACCGGCGCATCATCCGCAACGACCGCGCCTACATCCGCCAGGCCGTCGAAGGCAGCCTCAAGCGGCTGGGCGTCGACGAGATCGACCTCTACTACATGCACCGCCGCAACCCGGACGTCCCCCTGGAGGAGTCGATCGGGGCGATGGCCGAACTGGTCACCGAGGGCAAGGTCAAGCACCTGGGACTGAGCGAGGTGACCGGCACCGAACTGCGCGCGGCGCACGCCATCCACCCGATCGCGGCCGTCCAGTCCGAGTGGTCCCTCTTCAGCCGGGACATCGAGTCCGGCGTGGTGCCCGCCGCGGCCGAGCTCGGCGTCGGCCTGGTGCCCTACTCGCCGCTCGGCCGCGGCTTCCTGACCGGCGCGTTCGTGCACGCCGACCAGGAGCTCAGCACGGACGACTTCCGTCGTACCCAGCCGCGCTTCACCGGCGACAACGCGGCCGCCAACGCCGCACTGCTGGAACCGGTCCGGACGGTCGCCGACTCCCACGACGCCACGCTCGGGCAGATCGCCCTGGCCTGGGTGCAGCAGCAGGCCGCCGTGCACGGCCTGGCCGTCGTCCCGATCCCCGGCACCCGCAAGCGCCACCGGGTCGAGGAGAACACCGCCGCCACCCGCATCCGGCTCACCCACGAGGAACTGGCCCTCCTGGAGCCGATCGCCGACAAGGTGGCGGGCGAGCGCTACGCGGACATGACGCACACGTCGGCGGGGCGGGAGTAGCCCGCGGGCTGGGGGTGGGCCGATCACGGGGTGTCCTGCTTGGGCGTCGGTCCGGGGCCGCCCGGGTGGCCCGGGCCGTCCGGGGGCTCGGATGGGCCGGGTGGCTCGACGGGCATGCCCCGGGCTGCCGAGGCCTGGGCCGCTGCGCCCGGGCTGCTGCGCCCCGGCCCTACGCCAGCCCCAGCGCGAACGCCGCGAACGCGGTAGCCAGGACCGCGGCGAGGCCGCGGCGGGCACGGGTGACATCCGTCCAAGGGGCCTCGAAACGGCGGGTGCTGCGGGCGATCAGCAGCAGGGCGACGGCGAAGACCGGCAGCCAGGCGAGCCGGACGAGGATCCACCCCGGCGTGACGGGCGCGACGGTCAGACCGGGCACCGCTCCGAGGAAGGACGCGGGCACCGCCGCGGACAGCATCGCCGTCTGGTGCCAGCACAGGATCGTCATCGCCGACAGGTTGATGACCACGACCGGCGCCCACAGCGCGGGCCGGCGCAGAAGGCGGGCGATCCGGTCCCGGAGCAGGATCGCTGCACCGGACTGGGCCGCCGCCAGCGCCAGGACCAGCAGCGACGGCGGATGCGAGTTCGTACGGTCCTGGCCGGGGACGCCCACCATGCTCGCCGGGTAGTGGAAGAACAGCAGCAGTGCCGCGAACAGAGCCGCCCCGCCGAACAGGAGCGTCCAGGCGGCCCGCCGGCCGAGCCGCCGCTCGCCCCAGGAGACGCCCAGCTGATAGGCGAACATCCACCCGGGGACCAGATTCAGCAGGCTCAGCCAGGACGGCATGGCGTCGGCGAACGGCCCGTAGCGCAGGAAGTCCACCGCCGCCACGGCCACCAGCAGCGGCGCGGCAGCCCAGGCGCCCATACGGCTCGCCGCGCGGACGCAGTACGGCGTCAGCGTGGTGATCGCCGCGTACACGCCGACGAACCACAGTGGCTGGATGACCAGCGTCGCGCCCGTCCGCAGGGTCGCATCCGGTACGCCCACGCTGTAGAGCAGCGGCAGCAGCGCCGCCCATACGGCCGTGACGCCGAGCACCGGCCGGCCAAGTCTGATGAGCCGTCCGCGCAGCCAACCGCCCACGGACTCGTCGCGCCCGAGGGCGCGCCGGTAGGACAGCACCGAGGCGTAGCCGCCGACCAGGAAGAAGATGCCGAGCATCTGCAGCACCCAACTGGCGGGCGCGAGTAAGCCCAAGGCGGTCAGCGGACTGGCGTTGTGCAGCGCACCCTCGGCGTCCAGGGTGAAGCCACCGAGCAGCCAGTGGCCGGTGGGTACCGCGAGCAGCGCGAGCGCCCGCAGCCCGTCGATCGCCCGGTCCCGCTCCGCGGGGGTACGCGCCTCGATCGCGCGGACGGCTGAGCGGACTGTGGATGTGGTTTTCATGGGGATCCTTGGCCTCTGCGTCCTGAAGGTGGGTGATGCAGGGAGGTGCAGGGAGGTGGAGGGGTACGGGGCGACCATGCGGTGACGTGCCGCGTGGTGACATGCCGCGCCCCGCTTGTGCGCGTCAGCTGACGCGGCCGTACCGGCCCAGCACGATGGCCGCGAAGTTCTGGAGCGAGTCCGTACCGGGGGCGAAGTAGCCGGTGTGGCCCTCGGCCCGCTTCGCGGAGACGTGCCGGGCGCCGAATTCGGGGTCGGTGGGGTCCTCGCCGTGGCCGAGGCCCAGCAACTCGACGTTCGGGACATCGCCGATCCAGTCGGACGCGTCCCGAGCCGCCCAGACCCGGGCGGAGGTGTGCAGTTCCGCCACATCGTCCCGGCGCATACCGGGGGAGCCGAAGACGATCAGATCGGCGATGCGACCCTGACCACCCAGCCGCGGCACCGCCAGTCCGCAGACCACCGAGCCGTAGCTGTGGCACAGCACGGCCGGTGCCGGCACGCCGGTGGCCGCCAGCCCGGACAGGAAGCGGGCCAGCCGGGGCGCACCGGCCTCGGCGAGCCGGCCGGTGACGGCGTCCGGGCCGATGCCGACCGGGGTGGTGTACCCGACCCAGGCGATGACGGCGGTACGGGTTCCGGGAGCGTCGGCGGTCATCTGGGTACGCAGCGACCTGGCCATCCCGGTCGGCGTGCCGTACGGGTCCTTGGCGCGGTCGAACGACGCCAGGTCGATGTCCGAGCCCGGCACGATCACGGCGGTGTGTTCCGCGGCGACCAAGTCCCCGTACACCTCCGCCACTTGACCACGTCCGCGCGGGTCGAAGGCGAGGATCCGGCGGCCGGGCTTGAGCAGTGCGGCACACCGGTCGGCCGCCTTCCTGGCCTGCTGGTGGTCCTGGAGGGTGCCGGCCGGATCCGCCGCACGGGCCAGCTGACGGGCTCGTTCCGCCTTCAGGGCAAGGGAGTTTGCCCTGTACCGCAGGGTGATCGGGGCGCCGTCGAGATTGCCCACGGTGAGCGGGTGCCGGACGGCGAGAGCCTGCTGCTGGGCATCGGTCAGCGAGGCGAAGAAGCGGGCGACGGCGGTCGGTCGGGCGGTCGCCGGATCCGGCAACCGCACGCCGAGGGAGTGGTCCGCGCGCCAGGCGGAGGCACCGGGCGGCGGGCCGGTAACGGCGGTCTGCGCGGAACCTGCCGCCCAGCCGCCGGTTCCGGCGGCCACGGTCACCGCGAGCGCGGCGGCGATCAGCGTGCGCTTGCTGCGTCGTGCGACGGTGCGCAGCACGGACATGGTGTGTCTCCCTCTCCCGTTGGTGTGGCGGAGGAAAGGTAGGAAGACGGTGCATGACACGGCGTCACACCGCGGAGCCAACTCCGGGGTGATACCGGGGTAGGGGGTCCGGCACCGCGCTCGTCCTCAGGAAGGAGCGCGCGCGAAAAGGGCGTTGGGGGAACGTAGGGGGCCGTGGAGGGAACGTAGGAAACGGAGGAGGGGCGTAGGGGTTGCGCGGGTGGACGGGCTACGCGAATCGCGTCAGGGGGCGGGCGACGGGCCACGGCCCCAGCCACCGGCCCGAAGAGGACCGGCAACCGGGGCCGCGTTAGCCGAGGCGTGTCGCCCCCACCGCTTCCACTCCAGCTCCAGCTACAGCTCCAGGGAAAGCTGCAACCACAGCTCCCACCACAGCCTCACCGACGCTTCAACCACAGCTGCCACCACAGCTTCAGCTACAGCTTCAACGACAGCTCCCTCTACTGCTCTAACTGCCACTCCCCGGCGCCACCAGCCCCGACTCGTACGCGAAGATCACGGCCTGCGCGCGGTCCCGCAGTTCCAGTTTGGCCAGCACCCGCCCGATGTGGGTCTTCACGGTCTGCTCGGCGAGGATCAGCGCCTCGGCGATCTCCTGGTTCGACAGACCGCGGGCGATCAGCTCCAGCACCTCGGTCTCCCGCGGAGTCAGGCCGTTCAGCCGCAGCGAGGCACGGTCCTTGCGGGGCGCCGGCCGCTGGCGGGCGAAATCGGCGATCAGCCGACGGGTCACCGACGGCGCGAGCAGGGCCTCCCCCGCCGCCACCACGCGCACCGCGGAGATCAGATCGGCCGGCGGGGCGTCCTTGAGCAGGAACCCCGAGGCCCCCGCGCGCAGCGCCTCGTACACGTAGTCGTCGACGTCGAAGGTGGTCAGCATGAGCACCTTGGGGCGGTGGGTGACGCCGCGCGGCGGAGCGAGCAGTTGCCGGGCCGCTTCCAGCCCGTCCATCTCCGGCATCCGGACGTCCATCAGCACCACATCGGGGTGCGTCCGACGGCTCAGCTCCACCCCTTGCACACCATCGGGAGCGTCGCCCACCACATCGATGTCGCTCTGCGCGGCGAGCAGCGCGGCAAACCCCGCGCGCACCATGGCCTGGTCGTCGACGATGATCACGCGCGTGGTCATGAAGAGGCGGAATCCTTCGCTGAGAGGGGAGATCCCGAGGGGGAAGCGGCGGAGCCGGACGCGGGGGAGCCGGGCGCGGGCGCGAGAGGCAGCTGGGCCGCGACCCGGAAGCCGCCGTCGGGCAGCGGACCGGTGTCGAGCGAACCGTCCACCAGCCGCACCCGCTCCCGCATCCCGACCAGGCCGTGGCCGGTCCCGCTCGTCTCGAACGGCGCGGAGGGCGCGGATGCCACGGGCGGGGCGGAGTTGACGATCAGCACCGTCAGCCGGGTGCGGTCCGCGGTCGGTATGACCGACACCCGGGTCTGTGCGCGGGGGGCGTGCCGCACCACATTGGCCAGCGCCTCCTGCACGATGCGGTACGCGGACAGATCCACCGCCGGTTCGAGCACCACCGGCTCCTCCGGCAGCACCAACTCCACCGGCACACCGGCCCGTACGGTCCCCTCGACCAGCTTCGGCAGCATCGCCACCCCGGGCTGCGGGGTCTTCTCCGGGCCGCCGCCCTGCCGTTCCGTCTCCTCGCTGCGCAGCACGCCGAGCAGCCGGCGCATCTCCGTCAGGGACTCGCGCGCGGTCGCGGCGATCGACCCGAACTCCTCCTCCGCCTCCTTGGGTATCCCGCTGATGCGGTACGGGGCGCTGTCCGCCTGGACCGTGATCACCGACATGTGGTGGGCGACCACGTCGTGCAGTTCGCGGGCGATCCGGGTGCGTTCCTCCAGGAGCGTTCGGCGGGCGCGTTCGGCCTCGCTGATGGTCTCCTGCTCGATCAACTTCCGCTGTGCGTCGCCCCGTTCTCGCAGAGTGGCGCCCATCAGCAGCATCACGCCGGCGAGCACGAACGTCAGCACCCAGGTGCTCTGGCTGCGCTCCGGGGTCATTATCTCGGAGAGTATTCCGGCGAAGCCGGTCGTCAGCCAGACGGCTATCAGGGTGCGCCGGCGCTCGCGCAGGGACAGTGCCAGCATCAGTGCGAGATAGCCGACGATCGCCGGGGGCGTCCAGGGCCAGGCGCGGTCCGCCACGCCGTCGACCACGGTGAGCCCCAGGGCGCAGACGACATCCGCGGCGAAGATCACCCACCAGGCCTGCAGCGGCCGGGTCACGGCCAGCATCAGGGGCACGGTCTGGGCGGTGGCGAGCGCGCCGGCCAGACCGCCGCTCATGCCGTAGTCGTTGCCGAGGACGTTGATGGTCGTCGGCAGCAACGACACCGTGAACGGGAAGGCGACGAGGTACGGCACCCGGCGCAGCCAGCGGCTCTGCACGCCGGCGAACAGTGGGATGCCGGGTTCGGTCGGGGTGCCGAGCTCGACGGCGAGGATGCGCAGCGCCTGCCGTGCGGCGCGCAGCGCTCTCGACCGGGCCGGCTCGCGCTCGGCGCTGCGGGCCGCCTCGGGGGCTGGGGTTGGGGATCGTCCGTTCATCGCGGAGTCAATGTAAGCGGACGGCCTGGGCCCGGGCGTCATACCACGGGTCGGCCTTCGGCCCCGTACCACGGTATGACCCACCACCGCACGAAACCGCCGCACGAGACCGCGGCACGACACCGCCGGTCGGCAGCCGGCCCGCGGTGAGCCGGGGTCCTACAGCTCGGCCAGCAGTTCGGCCTTCTTCATACTGAACTCGTCGTCCGTCAGCAGCCCGGCGTCGTGCAGCTCGCCCAAGTGCCGTATCCGGTCCGCGATGTCCGCGGGGTCCCGGCCTGCGTCCCCGGCCCGGCGGCACACCGGTTCGCGCTCCGCGCTCTCCTGCTCCGGCTCGGCGGCGCGCACCGCCTGCAGTACCGCTGCGGCGAACGGCAGCGACTCGTGGACGGGGCCGTACCCCAGCCCGAACACCACCGCTGCCGGGTCCTGATCGGCCTCGCCCTTGCCTGGTTCGGCCGCCCCGCGTTCCAACAGCCGGAGGTAGCCGTTGAAGATCTCCGGCGAGCGCCACTCGACGCCGGCCAACTCGCCGACCGTGAAGGTCTGGTCGCCGCACTTCCACTTCGCCGACGATGCCCCGGTCCAGAACCAGCGGAAGGCGACCGAACGGCCGTCGAAGGAGGCCTTGCCGTCGTACGCCTTGAAGTGGAGCGGAGGTTCCGGTGCGGTCACCAGATGACGCTCGGCCGGTTCCTTGGCGTCGGGGCCCAGCGCCGTGCGCAGCTCGTCCGCGTAGAACTCCGCCAGGGTCGCGCGTTCGGCCGGCAGCACCAGCCGATACGGATCGGCCTCCTCCTTCAGCTGCCCGTTCGCCGCCTCCATCAGGGGGTCGGCACCAGGCCTGGGCACGGCGTGCAGCACCACCGTGCCGCGTCTGCCCTCGGACAGCTCGACGGAGCTCAGCGCCTCGTACGGAATGCGTCGCTCGCCGAGCGCCTGGAAGAGCTTCGGCCTGCGGATCCCCCGTTCGAAGCGGATGAGTACGGAGTCCGTGTCGAACTCCCAGACGGCATGAAAACCGGCCAGCACATCACCCATGCGGCTCATCGTATGCGGGCGGTTGCCCGCCCGTCCCCCTTCCGGACACCTTGAAGGCGCCTGCCAGGACTACGCGCGTCACGCGCCTCGGCCCAGCCGCTTCCGGCCCTCGCCCCATTGACGCGCTCGCCACCGGGGACGGTTCCCGTCGGCACGGCCCGTCCCCGGGCGCCGGGCCGTGCCGGCGGGAACCGGCCGTATCCGCGCGGGAGTTCAGGCCAGGCCCGTGCTGCAGTGCGGATCGTCGGTCGCGCAGTCCACCGAGTCGAGCGCCCCGACCCCGACCAGAGCGAAGTTGCGCAGGCTGCGGGTGCCGGGCGCGAAGTAGCCGGCGTGTCCGACGGCACCGTCGGCGGACAGGATCCGGGAGCCGAAGGACGGATCCACCGGGTCGGCGCCGTGGCCGAGGCCGCCGACCTCCAGGTACGGCACGTCCTGGATCCAGTCGTCGGAGTCCCGCATCGCCCAGACCCGGGCGTGGGTGCCGAGCCCGGAGAGGCTCTCCGCCCGCATGCCGGGGCTGCCCGCGACCGTGATGTCCTCGACGTTCGCCGGCAGGTGCCGGGCGGCGACGCCGCACACCACGGAGCCGTAGCTGTGGCAGAACAGCGAGACGGTGTCGGAGGACGGCAGTGACTTCACCAGGGCGCGCAGCCGGATCGCGCCGGCCTCGGCGAGGTTCCCGGTGGCGGCCTCGACGCCGAGGCCGGACGGCGTGGTGTAGTCGGCCCAGGCGATCACGGCCGTCCGCACGCCCGGCTTGGCCGTGCGCTCGGCGGCGTAGAGGGAACGCGCCATGCCGACGGGCGCCGCGGTGGCCCGTGCGGTCCGTTCGAAGGTCGAGAGGTTGGTGTCCACACCGGGCACCACTACGGAGACCCGCTTCGCCGCCGGGAGGTTGCCGAAGACCTCCGCCGCCCGGCCGCCGCCGGCCGGATCGAAGGCGAGGATCTGTCGCCCGGGGCTCATCATCGACTCGAAGCGGTGCATCAGCCGGCCGGCTTCCTGGCGGCCCACGGGCGTGAGCCGGTGGTCGCCCATCCGCCGCTTCTCCACGGCGCGGGCGTCGTCGATCGCCATCCGGTTGGCCCGGTAACGCAGTGCGGCGGGCGCGCCGCCCATGTTGCCGACGACCAGCGGGTACCGAGCGGCGAGCTGCTGCTTCTGTGCGCCGGTGAGCGCGGCGAAGAAGGCCCGCAGGGTGGCCGGGGAGCCGTTGGGGTCGGGCAGCGGACGCCCGAGGAAGGTGGCGTGCTTCCAGGCCGTTCTGGCCGTGGCCAGGGGATTGGCATCGTCCTTGGTGCCTCTGACGGCCGTCCAGCCGGTCATGGCGAGCATCACGAACACCACCGCCAAGGCGAGTGCCGCACGCCAGGCGGTGGACTGCAGAAAACCGGAGGAGGGGCCCAGGCCCGGGAAGGAAGTCACCGCGGGCCACCCTAGGAGACGAGGAAGGCACGCTGCCGGGCCCGTGAGTGATATCACGTTTCGCGGTGGGTATTTCGACCAAACCGGACATGAATTGCCGATTTCCTGCGCTCAGTCGTGCAGGAGCGGTCTCATCATGCGGTTAATGGGTTGCTCAGCGGCGGCTGTCCGTTACGGGTAGTTGCGGGGGATTCGGCCTCAACGGGCGGAGCGCCAGTCGCCGCCGATCGCCGGCTGGATGTGGTCGAGATAGGACTGGGTCAGCTCACGGATGGACTCCACGCTGCAGTCCGGACCCTCGCCCCATACCTTGCCGGCCACCCGCATCACCCCGCAGAACGCGGCGACCAGCACCCGCGGCCGCGGATCGGCATCGACGTCCAGCCCCTCGCGCCGGGCGATCAGTCCCGCGATCCGCTCCTCCAGCTCGGACGAGCGCCGCAGATGGGAGGCCACAAGCGTGGGCGTGGACTCGATCATCCGGTACGTCCGCATGTGCAGCTCCACCGGGACCACCGATGCGATGGCGCTGCCGATGTCGTCCCAAGCCACCAGCACCGCGCTGCGCAGTGCCGTCAGCGGATCCTCGGAGGCGGGCCGCGCGGTCAGCTCGTCGAGGAAGCGGGCCTCGACCATCTCCTGGACCGCGAAGGCGACGTCCTCCTTGTTGGCGAAGTACCGGAAGTACGTCCTCTGGGAGACGTCCACCGCCTCGGCGATCTCGTCGACGGTCGTCTCTTCGTAGCCCTGCTCCGTGAACAGTTCGAGCGCGGCGCGGATCAGGGCGTCACGGGTGCGCTGCTTCTTGCGTTCGCGCAGTCCGCCTCCGGGGGCCGTCTGCGGCGTCGAGGTGGCCATCCTGCGCCGCCTTTCCGTGGTGTTCTCGCTGCTCAGATTACCTGTGAGGGAGATGACAGTTACCGACTCATGGATTGCTTTGTCAATTGTCAGTCGCTGACATTAGCCTCGGGGTATGAGTTCCCAGACCCCGGTCGCCCACGCCGCGCCGGAACTTCCCGTACCGGAGCCCCCGCGGGGGCTGCGAGGCCATCCGTGGCTGACCCTCTTCTCCGTCGCCATCGGCGTCATGATGGTGGCCCTGGACGGCACGATCGTCGCCATCGCCAACCCGGCGATCAAGGATGACCTCGGTGCCTCGTTCGGCGACGTGCAGTGGATCACCAACGGCTACATGCTCGCGCTGGCCGTCTCGCTGATCACGGCCGGAAAGCTCGGTGACCGCTTCGGTCACCGTCAGACCTTCCTCATAGGCATCGTCGGTTTCGCCGCCGCCTCCGGAGCCATCGGCTTCTCCAGCCAGGTCACGCTGGTCATCGTCTTCCGCGTGTTCCAGGGCCTGTTCGGCGCGCTGCTGATGCCCGCCGCCCTCGGACTGCTGCGCGCCACCTTCCCGGCCGAGAAGCTCAACATGGCGATCGGCATCTGGGGCATGGTCATCGGCGCCTCCACCGCCGGCGGCCCCATAGTCGGCGGACTGCTGGTCGAGCACGTCAACTGGCAGTCCGTGTTCTTCATCAACGTCCCGGTCGGCGTGCTGGCCCTGGTCCTCGGCCTGGTGATCCTCAAGGACCACCGCGCGGAGAACGCCCCCCGCTCGTTCGACATCCCCGGCATCGTGCTGCTCTCGGCCGCGATGTTCTGCCTCATCTGGCCGCTGATCAAGGCGGCCGACTGGGGATGGGGTGACATGAAGACCTGGGGCTTCCTGATCGGGGCCGTGGTCCTGTTCGCGCTGTTCGCCCTCCTGGAGACCAGGGTCCGCGAACCGCTCATCCCGCTGCGGATGTTCCGCTCCGTGCCGCTGACCGCCGGCACGATCCTCATGGTGCTGATGGCCTTCGCCTTCATGGGCGGCCTGTTCTTCGTGACGTTCTACCTGCAGAACGTCCACGGCATGAGCCCCGTGGACAGCGGCCTCCACCTCCTCCCGCTCACCGGCATGATGATCGTCGCGTCGCCGCTGGCAGGCGTCCTGATCACCAAGTTCGGCCCGCGCATCCCGCTGGTCGGCGGCATGGTCTTCACCGCAATCGCGACGTACGGCATGTCCGGCCTCGACACCAACACCGGCACCGGGCCGATGTCCGTCTGGTTCGCCCTGCTCGGCCTCGGCCTCGCGCCCGTCATGGTCGGCGCCACCGAGGTCATCGTCGGCAACGCGCCCCTGGAGCTCTCCGGCGTCGCCGGCGGCCTCCAGCAGGCCGCCATGCAGGTCGGCGGCAGCCTCGGTACGGCCGTGCTCGGGGCGGTCATGGCCTCCCGCGTGGAGAGCGACCTCCCGGGCAAGTGGCAGTCGGCCGGCCTCCCGCCGATCCCGCCCGCCCAGATGCCGAAGGTCTCGGACGCGGTCTCGGCCGGTATCGCGCCGGTCCCGAAGCACACCCCGCCGGAGTTCGCCCAGAAGATCACCTCGGTCGCGCACGACACCTTCGTGTCCGGCATGGGCCTGGCCTTCACCGTCGCCTGCGGTGTCGCGGTCGTCGCGGCGATCGTTGCGCTCTTCACCAAGCGCGGAGCGAACGCCGAGGCTGGTGCCGGCGTCGGCCACATCTGACCCCGGCGCCGAGGGCCGTTGAGCGCCCCGGGCCCACCCGCAGTACCCCGGCGCGCGGCCGGTCGAGGCACTCCTCGGCCGGCCGCGCGCCGTCGCGTACGCCAGCGTCGCGTGCTCCGCCGCTGCCTACGCCCCCGCCGCGTGTCCGCCGTCGCCTGGCCGCGGCGCGGAGCCGCGGGGCCGGCCGTGTCAACCACCCGTCCCGGGCCACCGCACGGCCCACCTTCCGGGCGCCAAGCGGCAGTTGACCCCTTCCGGAACGCCGAATCCCTCATCCGGGTGAGCCGTGCCGGGAACCGGGCCCGGCCCCTGCGCGCATTACAGGTGACGCCCCTGCCCCCGTGCCCGCAAGGCGGCCGCGAAGAACGGTTTCCGCGGCCCGTCCGGCCGCCCCGCACCACGTCAACCTCGTACGCCGCAGCCCCGCTTCCGGCCGGTCCGCTTGTCCACATACCTGATCCGGGTGGTGGACCCGGCCGGGCCTTGGCAATCGCCCCGCGGCCCGGCGAAGGTCGATGACGAACCCGCCGCGGGCAGCCCGCCCGCCGCGGCACGTCACGTACCTCACGGGGGAGAGATTCCTATGCGTCTGCGTCTGCGCACGTCCGCCACCACCGCCACCGCCCTGTTCACCGGCCTCGCCACCCTGGCCGCCGCGCTCACCCTCCCGGCCGCGCTCGGCACCGTCCCCGCACACGCGGCCACCACCGGCCGCGCCGCCGCGGCCTCGGGCGAATGCGCGGCGGGGCAGCTGTGCCTCTGGCCGAAGGCGGACTTCACCGGCAAGCGGCAGACCCACGAGCTGTCCGACACCGACATCGAAAGCTGCATCACGTTGCCCAAGGGCGTCAGCGCCGCCTCGTTCGCCAACCGGATGGGCCGGCCGGTCACCACGTACCAGAGCGCGGAGTGCGCCGAGACCGCCGAGTACAACACCTACCCCGGCGGCGGCACCTGGGTGCCCCGATCCCCTTACCAGGTAAGGGCGTTCAAGGTGTGGGAGCGATGAACCGCGCAGCGGCGGTCCCACCGCGAGGTGCCGGCCCGCCGGGCCGCACACCACCGCGCCCCCCGGCCGGTGGAGGACACCGGCCGGGGGGCGCGACGGAAGCGGTGCGGCGGCAGGCCGCGGGGGGATCAGGCGTCGCCGCCGGCCTCACCCGCGTCGGCGGCCGCGACGTCCAGGAGCTGGTAGCGGTCGATGGCCTGCTTCAGCAGGGAACGGTCGACCTTGCCCTCCTTGGCGAGCTCGGTGAGCACGCTCAGGACGATGGACTGCGCGTCGATGTGGAAGAAGCGACGGGCCGCACCACGGGTGTCCGCGAAGCCGAAGCCGTCGGCGCCCAGCGACTGGTACGTACCCGGGACCCAGCGGGAGATCTGGTCCGGGACGGAACGCATCCAGTCCGACACCGCGACCTTCGGGCCCTCGGCGCCCTGGAGCTTCTGCGTCACGTACGGGACGCGCTGCTCCTCCTCCGGGTGCAGCAGGTTGTGCTCCTCGACGTCCACCGCGTCGCGGCGCAGCTCGTTCCAGGAGGTCGCCGACCACACATCGGCCTTGACGTTCCACTCGTCCGCGAGGATCTGCTGGGCCTCGACCGCCCACGGCACCGCGACGCCGGAAGCGAGGATCTGGGCCGCGTGCTCGCCCTTCTCGCCGGCCTTGATGCGGTGCAGACCCTTGAGGATGCCCTCGACGTCGACGTCGGCCGGCTCCGCGGGGTGCTGGATCGGCTCGTTGTAGACGGTCAGGTAGTAGAAGATGTCCTCGGCGTTCTCGCCGTACATCCGCCGCAGACCGTCCTTGACGATGTGCGCGATCTCGTAACCGTAGGCCGGGTCGTAGGCGACACAGGCCGGGTTCGTCGAGGCCAGCAGCTGGGAGTGGCCGTCGGCGTGCTGGAGGCCCTCACCGGTCAGCGTGGTACGACCCGCGGTCGCGCCGAGCACGAAACCGCGCGCCAGCTGGTCGGCCATCTGCCAGAACTGGTCACCGGTGCGCTGGAACCCGAACATCGAGTAGAAGACGTAGACCGGGATCAGCGGCTCACCGTGCGTGGCATAGGCGGAGCCGGCCGCGATCAGCGAGGCCGTGCAGCCCGCCTCGGTGATGCCGTCGTGCAGCATCTGGCCGGTCGGCGACTCCTTGTAGGCCAGGAGAAGTTCGCGGTCCACCGACTCGTACTGCTGGCCCAGCGGGTTGTAGATCTTGGCCGACGGGAAGAACGCGTCCATGCCGAAGGTGCGGTACTCGTCGGGCGCGATCGGCACGAAGCGCTTGCCGATCTCCTTGTCCCGCATGAGGTCCTTCAGGATGCGGACGAACGCCATGGTCGTGGCGATCTTCTGCTGGCCCGAGCCCTTCTTGGCACCCGCGTAGGCCTTGTCGTCCGGCAGCGCCAGCGGCTTGGCGCGCACGACACGGGTGGGCACGTACCCGCCCAGCGACTTGCGCCGGTCGTGCATGTACTGGATCTCTTCGGAGTCGCGGCCCGGGTGGTAGTACGGCGGCAGGCCGTCCTCCAGGTCCTTGTCCGGGATCGGCAGGTGCAGCCGGTCGCGGAAGCCCTTGAGGTCGTCGACCGTCAGCTTCTTCATCTGGTGGGTCGCGTTGCGGCCCTCGAAGTTCGGGCCGAGCGTCCAGCCCTTGACGGTCTGCGCGAGGATCACGGTCGGCTGGCCCTTGTGCGCCTTGGCCGCCGCATAGGCCGCGTAGATCTTCTTGTGGTCGTGACCGCCGCGGCCCAGGTGCAGGATCTGGTCGTCGGTCATGTTCTCGACCATCTTCCGCAGGCGGTGGTCGTCGCCGAAGAAGTGCTCGCGGATGTACGCGCCGGTCTCGGTCGCGTAGGTCTGGAACTGGCCGTCGGGGGTGCTGTTGAGCTTGTTGACCAGGATGCCGTCGCGGTCCTGCGCGAGCAGCGGGTCCCAGCTGCGGTCCCAGACCAGCTTGATGACGTTCCAGCCCGCGCCGCGGAACTGCGACTCCAGCTCCTGCATGATCTTGCCGTTGCCGCGGACCGGGCCGTCCAGGCGCTGCAGGTTGCAGTTCACGACGAAGGTCAGGTTGTCCAGGCCCTCGCGGGCGGCGATGGACAGCTGGCCGAGCGACTCGGGCTCGTCCATCTCGCCGTCGCCGAGGTAGGCCCACACGTGCGACTTGGAGGTGTCGGCGATGCCGCGGGCCTCCATGTAGCGGTTCATCCGGGCCTGGTAGATCGCCCCGAGCGGGCCGAGGCCCATCGAGACGGTCGGGAACTCCCAGAAGTCCGGCATCAGCCGCGGGTGCGGGTAGCTGGACAGGCCGTTGGGGGCCTTGGACTTCTCCTGACGGAAGGCGTCCAGCTGGGCCTCGGTCAGCCGGTCGAGGAGGAACGCGCGGGCGTAGACACCGGGGGAGGCGTGGCCCTGGAAGAAGATCTGGTCGCCGCCGTCACCCTCGTCCTTGCCCCGGAAGAAGTGGTTGAAGCCCACGTCGTAGAGGGAGGCGGAGGACGCGAAGGTGGCGATGTGACCGCCGACGCCGATGCCGGGACGCTGGGCGCGGGACACCATGACGGCGGCGTTCCACCGGGTCGCGTTGAGGACCTTGCGCTCGATCTCCTCGTTGCCGGGGAAGAACGGCTCGTCCTTGGTCGCGATGGTGTTGACGTAGTCCGTGCTGCGCATCTCCGGCACGGCCACGCGCTTCTCGCGGGCCCGCTCGATCAGCCGGAGCATGAGATAGCGGGCACGTTCCCGGCCTCGCTCGTCGACGGCCGCGTCGAGCGAGTCGAGCCATTCCTGGGTCTCTTCGGGATCGAAGTCCGGGACCTGGCTGGGAAGGCCGCCAATGATGATCGGGTTTCGATCGGATCCGGAAGCCACGCTGTTCCTTCGTGTTCGGGTCGTGTCGTGCTCCGCACGTTATTCATGCCGTGCACGGGACGAATGCTGTCTCTGCCTTGGTGTCGCGCCGTCTTCCATCGTGTACCGAGCCACAGCGATACGTCACCTCTACCGATGGGTAACCATCCGCTGAGAGATGGCGCTGAAAAGGCCGATTTCTCAGGTCGGCCAAATCGCAACCATACGCCCACGTCGAAAGTGCTTCGCGTACGGACGTACGCCCTCCGAAATGAGATCCGGCACCGGGCCCGGCCACCCCCCGAAGGGACCAGTCGCGCGCATCTACCCGATAAACCCCGCAGAACGCTGTGGTGTGAATCACTTCACCCTGTCTCCCGGGGGTCGCGGTTGCGGCGAGACGCCGCGAAACGTCACCGTTTCGGCGGTCTGGACCGCCGGGTACTTGCGCGATCCGCCCGGCCCGTGTGGACTACGCCCAATGCTCCGCGCACGCGCGGGGTCCCCGAGCATTTTCCGAAACATGACAGGAGGCAATCCGTGAGCGCGACCGCGGACCACGCGGAGGAGCGGACCAACCCTGCCGCCAGGCTGGGGTTCGAGCCCGGACAGGTGGTCCAGGAGATCGGCTACGACGATGACGTCGATCAGGATCTCCGCGAAGCCATTGAGACCGTGATCGGCCAGGATCTCGTCGACGAGGACTACGACGATGTGGCCGACGTCGTTCTGCTGTGGTTCCGCGATGAAGACGGCGACCTCACGGACGCGCTGGTGGATGCCATCGGTCTGATCGACGAGGGCGGCCAGATCTGGCTGATGACGCCCAAGACCGGCCGTGACGGCTACATCGAGCCCAGCGACATCAACGAAGCCGCGCAGACCGCGGGCCTGTCGCAGACCCGGAGCATCAACGCGGGCAAGGACTGGACGGGCAGCCGGCTGGTCACGCCCAAGTCCGGCAAGCGCTGAGCCGCAGGCCCCTCACTCGCCACCGAGCCCCCTCCGCCCTGTTCCGGAGGGGGCTCGGCCCCGCTCGGACCGGGTCCCCGACGGGGCGCCCCGGCGCGTAGGGTGGTCGCGTTCTGTTGAGCGTGAGCGGAAGGGATGCACCCCCATGGCGATCGAGGTCGGCACGAAGGCTCCGGATTTCGAGCTGAAGAACCAGCACGGCGAGCTGGTCAAGCTCTCCGACTTCCGCGGTGAGAAGGCCGTCGTCCTCCTCTTCTACCCGTTCGCCTTCACCGGCGTGTGCACCGGCGAGCTGTGCGCCCTGCGCGACGAGCTGCCGAAGTTCGTCAACGACGACGTCCAGCTGCTGGCCGTCTCCAACGACTCCCCGTTCTCGCTGCGCGTCTTCGCCGAGCAGGAGGGCCTGGAGTACCCGCTGCTGTCGGACTTCTGGCCGCACGGCGAGGCCTCCCGCGCCTACGGCGTCTTCGACGAGGAGAAGGGCTGCGCGGTGCGCGGCACCTTCGTCATCGACAAGGAGGGCGTGGTCCGCTGGACGGTCGTCAACGGCCTGCCCGACGCCCGCGACCTGAACGACTACGTCAAGGCCCTCGAAGCCCTCTGAGCCGGGGCGCGCTCCCACCCGCCGGTGCCCGCCGCGCCGACATCCGCAGCGATCCAGGTGCGATATCTGCAATCGGTGGGAACCGGTCACTAGGATCAATTCGTTGATCCGATGCCATGCACGATGGGGGCGCAGATCTCTACGTACCCCTCGAATCTACGGGAGGACTCGTGGGAGTCAGCCTCAGCAAGGGCGGCAACGTCTCGCTGACGAAGGAAGCCCCCAATCTGACCGCGGTCGTCGTCGGTCTGGGCTGGGACGCGCGTACCACCACCGGTACGGACTTCGACCTGGACGCCAGCGCCCTGCTGACGAACGACCAGGGCAAGGTGGCCAACGACCAGAACTTCGTGTTCTTCAACAACCTGAAGAGCCCGGACGGTTCGGTCGAACACACCGGTGACAACATCACCGGCGAGGGCGAGGGCGACGACGAGCAGATCAAGGTGAACCTCGCCGCCGTGCCGGCCGATGTCGCCAAGATCGTCTTCCCGGTGTCGATCTACGACGCCGAGACCCGCCAGCAGAGCTTCGGCCAGGTCCGCAACGCCTTCATCCGCGTGGTCAACCAGGCCGACGGCAACGAGCTGGCGCGCTACGACCTGAGCGAGGACGCCTCGACCGAGACCGCCATGGTCTTCGGCGAGCTGTACCGCAACGGCGCGGAGTGGAAGTTCCGCGCCATCGGCCAGGGCTACGCCTCCGGCCTGCGCGGTATCGCCCAGGACTTCGGCGTCAACGTCTGACCGGCCCGAGCCGATCGCCGACGTTCGGCCGGGCGGCCACCGCGGTGGCCGCCCGGCCAGGAGAGTGACCGCGCCCGGCGCCGTACGCCCCCGTCCCGGGGAGTGCGGCGCCGGGCGCTCGTGAAGGAGCCGGGCCGCGCCAGGGCGGGCCCGTACGACACCGGGGAGGAAGCGAACGATGAGTGTCACGCTCGCCAAGGGGGGCAACGTCTCCCTGTCCAAGGCCGCGCCGAATCTCA
This sequence comes from Streptomyces sp. NRRL S-337, assembly GCF_000720175.1. GTDB lineage: Bacteria > Actinomycetota > Actinomycetes > Streptomycetales > Streptomycetaceae > Streptomyces > Streptomyces siderophoricus. The sequence continues at coordinate 22,990 of NZ_JOIX01000032.1, read as the reverse complement.
CCCAGATCATGGTCGGCCTCGGCTGGGACGCACGGTCCACGACCGGCGCGCCCTTCGACCTCGACGCCAGCGCGCTGCTGTGCCAGGCGGGCCGGGTGCTGGGCGACGAGTACTTCGTCTTCTACAACAACCTCACGAGCCCCGAGGGCTCCGTCGAGCACACCGGTGACAACCTCACCGGTGAGGGCGAGGGCGACGACGAATCGATCCTGGTGGACCTCTCACAGGTGCCCGAGCAGGTCGACAAGATCGTCTTTCCGGTCTCGATCCATGAGGCGGATCTGCGTGGCCAGAGTTTCGGCCAGGTCAGCAATGCCTTCATCCGGATCGTCAATCAGTCCGACGGCAGTGAACTCGCCCGTTATGACCTGAGCGAGGACGCGTCGAGCGAAACCGCAATGATCTTCGGTGAGGTGTACCGCTACAACGGCGAATGGAAGTTCCGGGCGGTAGGACAGGGGTACGCGTCAGGCCTGAGGGGCATCGCTCTAGACTTCGGGGTCAACGTTTCGTAAAGCGCCGCGCGCTGCGCGCGGGGGACCCACACAGCGAGGGATTGGGTAGGCAGTGCTCCTGAAAACCTTTGGCTGGTCGTTCGCCATCACGGTGGTCGGTCTCGCCTTGGCCGGCGTGCTCTGGGGGTGGCAGGGGCTCGCGATCGTCGGGATCCTGTCCGTTCTGGAGATCTCGCTCTCGTTCGACAACGCCGTCATCAACGCAGGCATCCTGCGCAAGATGAATGCCTTCTGGCAGAAGATCTTCCTCACCGTCGGCATTCTCATCGCGGTGTTCGGCATGCGGCTGGTCTTCCCGGTCGTCATCGTCGCGATCACCGCGAAACTGGGGCCGATCGAGGCGGTCAAGCTCGCCCTCAACGACAAGGCGCACTACCAGGAGCTGGTCACCAGCGCCCACCCGGCCATCGCGGCCTTCGGCGGGATGTTCCTGCTGATGATCTTCCTCGACTTCATCTTCGAGGAGCGCGACTACAAGTGGCTGTCCTGGATCGAGAAGCCGATGGCCAAGATGGGCAAGCTCGACATGCTCTCCGTCATCATCGCGCTGGTCGCCCTGCTGGTGAGCGCGATGACGGTGGCGACGAACGTCGCGCACGGCGGCGGTGACAAGACCGCCACGGTCCTGCTGTCCGGCGTCGCGGGCCTGATCACGTACCTCGTCGTCGGCGGCATCTCGGGGTACTTCGAGGGCAAGCTGGAGGAGGACGAGGACGAGGACGACGAGGAGGCCACCGCGGTCGCCGCGCCGCCCGCGACGAAGGGCGCCGGCTCGGCGCTCGGCCTGGCGGGTAAGGCCGCGTTCTTCATGTTCCTCTACCTGGAGGTCATCGACGCGTCCTTCTCCTTCGACGGCGTCATCGGCGCGTTCGCCATCACCAACGACATCTTCATGATGGCGCTGGGCCTGGGCATCGGGGCGATGTACATCCGGTCGCTGACCGTCTTCCTGGTCCGCAAGGGCACCCTGGACGACTACGTCTACCTGGAGCACGGCGCGCACTACGCCATCGGCGCGCTCGCCGTCATCCTGCTCATCTCGATCAAGTTCGAGATCCCCGAGGTCGTCACCGGTCTGATCGGCGTCATGCTGATCGCCCTCTCGTTCGCCTCCTCGGTGGTCCGCAACCGGCGCGAGGGCAAGCCGGGCGACAGCTCCGGGGCAAAACCGGAAGTCGCGTCCGGAGTGTGACGCGTCGCTGAATGAGGAACGCTCTCTGCGGGGCGGCCTGGGGTACGGACCCCGGGCCGCCCCGCGGTAATTGGGGCCGAGCAATGGGGTGGGCAAGGTGTCGTTCCTGGGGAACCTGTGGCGCGGTGGCGCCCAGAAATACGACTTCGACAGCGGCGGGGCGTCGTACGTCGTCGAGCTGACGAAACGCAGTCCGGTCATCTCGCTGACCAAGCAGGGCGCGGCGGCCGGTCATCTGCGGGTCAATCTGCACTGGCAGATGCGGACGTCCGACTTCCACGAGCGGGGCGGGCAGGGAAGGGGCGGGCTGCTGCGGCATCCGGGCAAGCTGTTCAAGCCCGAGATCGTCCAGGCGCAGGGTCCGGCCGTGGTCAACGTCGACCTGGACCTGGCCTGCCTGTACGAGCTGAAGGACGGCACCAAGGGCGTGGTGCAGCCGCTGGGGAACTTCCTCGGGGACCTCAACGGTCCGCCGTTCGTCCAGCTCAGCGGGGACGACCGGTTCGGTTCGGGCTCCGGCGAGACGCTGTACATCAACCTGGACCACCGCGACGAGATCAAGCGGCTACTGATCTTCGTCTACATCTACGACGGCACCCCGGCGTTCGACCGCACGCATGCGGTCGTGACGCTCTACCCCAGCAGCGGACCGCGGGTGGAGGTCAAGCTGGACGAGCGCGCGCCACAGGCCCGGTCCTGCGCGATCTTCACGTTGGAGAACACCAAGGGTGAGCTCACGGTGCGCCGCGAGGTCAAGTACGTCTACGGCTTCCAGGCGGAGCTCGACCGGCTGTACGGCTGGGGGCTCCAGTGGGGGCGCGGGTACAAGTCCAAGGTCTGACCCGCACCCCGCCCGGTCGGCCGGACGTCGGCTAGCGGCGCTGGAACTGGGGGCCCTGCGGCGGCAGCACGAAGGACGGGTCCGGCGCGGGGTACTGCTGGGTCGGGTAGCCGTACGCCGGGGCCGGGGCCGGCGGTTGCTGCGGATAGCCGTACGCGGGCGGCTGCTGCGGTGCGTACTGCGGCGGGCCCGGGTAGCCGTAGCCGGGCTGGGCCGGGGGCTGGGTGGGCGGCGGCGGGACGTGCGCCGGGTAGCCGTAGCCGCCGCCGGTCGTCGGGGCGGCCGCGGGCGCCTGGGGCGGGGCGCCGGCCGGGGGGAGCGGGGCGGCCGAGAACGGCTCGGGCATCGCGTCCGCCACGTGCTGGGTGACGGCCTCCGGGTCCGCCAGCGGGTAGCTCTCCGGGTCGCCCGTGGCTCCCGGGCCGGACGCCCCTTCGGGCCAGGTGCTCGGCGGCGGGGTGACGGCGCCGGTACCGGTCGGCCCGCTCTGCGGGGCCGGGGTGACCGCCGTCGTGGCGGCCGAGGCGGACGCCGCTGCTTCCGGGGCTGCCGCGGGGGCCGTTGCCCCGGCATCCGACGCGGCGCCGCCGACCGCTTCGTCGTTCTCCTCCACCGAGATGCCGAATTCGTTCGCCAGGCCCGTCAGGCCGCTCTCGTACCCCTGCCCCAGGGCGCGGAACTTCCAGGACTCGGCACGGCGGTACAACTCCCCGCAGATCAGCGCGGTCTCGTCGCCGGTCTCGGGCTCCACGTCGAAGACCGCGATCGGCTCACCGTCGCCCGCCGCCGCGTCGTACAGCAGAACCCGCAGGTCGGCTACGCCCGCGAAGGCACCGCCGTCGGACGATGCGGCCAGTACGACCCGTTCGATCGACGGATCCAGGCCGGCCAGGTCCGCCTCGATGGTTTCGGCCAGACTTTCGTCGAGCCGGGCCTTGGGCAGATGCCGCACCAGACCGCTGGGATGCCGCGGCTGGTTGTAGAAGACGAAGTCCTCGTCGGAACGCACACGCCCCTCGGGCCCCACCAGCAGCGCCGAGGCATCGACGTCGGGGACGTCGGCGCCGGGCGTCCAGCGCAGGACGGCCCGGACGGCCGTGGCGTCGAGGGGTACGTTCGACCCTTTCAACATCGCGTGCGTCATGCCGCAATCCTGCCTTCCCGGAGGTGGCAGGGACAACGCGGGGCACGCGAGCCGGTGCGTCGGGCGTCCGGCCCGACACCCGGGCGCCTCATGAGGGTTACGTGATTTTCACGCGCGTGGGAACCAACCCCACCCCGCCGGACGTACGATTACCGGCTGGATCCAGACAGCGAGACGCAGCGGGGGTGCCCGGGTCCCGCAGGTAATCGGGGAGTTATATGCGGCATTTTGGGCATCTTCCGCCCGCCATCCGGAAGACACTGTTCCACCAAGAGCCGGTGGAGTTCACCGCCGATTCCCCGGCCCGCACGCTCGCGGTCGCCCTCGGTGCCACCCTCTACAGCCCCGCCACCCGGCCGCGACTCGCCGCCGACGTCCTCAAACAGGCCGGGCGCGGCGTGCTGTCCATGGTGCTGTGTCTGGAGGATTCCATAGGCGACGCGGACGTCGCGGCCGGTGAGGAGAACCTCGTACGGCAGCTCGGACTGCTCGACGAGGCGGCCGAGGCGGGCACGGACCTCCCGCTGCTGTTCATCCGGGTACGAGCGCCCGGGCAGATACCGGATCTGATCCGCCGTATCGGACCGGCCGTGCGCCGGCTGTCTGGATTTGTACTTCCGAAGTTCACCGAAGAACGTGGTGTGCCGTTCCTCGAAGCGCTGACCGCGGCCGAGTCCGCAGGCGACCGGCGGCTGTTCGCGATGCCGGTACTGGAGTCCCCGGAACTGCTCCACCTGGAGAGCCGCCCCGAGACGCTCCAGGGCATCGCCCGCACCGTCGACAAATACCGGGACCGCGTCCTCGCCCTCCGGCTGGGCGTCACGGACTTCTGTTCCGCCTACGGGCTGCGCAGGGCGCCCGACATGACCGCGTACGACGTCCAGATCGTGGCCTCCGTCATCGCCGACGTGGTCAACGTGCTGGGCCGGGCGGACGGCACCGGCTTCACCGTCACCGGTCCGGTCTGGGAGTACTTCCGGCTGCACGAGCGGATGTTCAAGCCCCAGCTGCGCCGCTCGCCGTTCCTCGGACGCGCCGAGGAGCTGCGCACCGCGCTGATCGAGCACGACATGGACGGCCTGCTGCGCGAGATCGAGCTGGACCGCGCCAACGGTCTGCAGGGCAAGACCTGCATCCACCCCTCGCACGTCGCGCCGGTGCACGCCCTCTCGGTCGTCAGCCACGAGGAGTTCAGCGACGCGGTCGACATCCTGCGGCCGGAACGCTGCGACGGCGGGGTCCTGCGCTCGGCGTACACGAACAAGATGAACGAGGTGAAGCCGCACCGCGCCTGGGCCGAGCGCACCCTGCTGCGCGCCGAGGCGTTCGGCGTCGCGCGGGAGGGCATCGGATTCGTGGAAATGCTGACGGCGAGCCTGCCGCAGACCTGAGCACCACCTGGGACAAACGGCGCACGACATGAACGGTACGACGGAGGAGACGGAACGCGTGGTCTGGACGGGAGAATGGGTCGCCGGCCGGCTCGGCGTCTCGCTGAGCGGCGGGGACGAGCTGACCGGCCTGCTGGGACTGGCGCTGCGGCGCAACCCCAAGCGGGCCCATCTGCTCGTGTCGAACGTGCTGGGCAAGCACGTGCCGCAGCGGCCGGACGTGGTGCACGGCGCCGGCGTGGGCCTGGGGCGCCGGGTGCGCACGCTGCTGGGGGACGAGGCGGCCGCCCGCGCCGTCGTCCTGGGCTACGCCGAGACCGCCACCGGCCTCGGGCACTCGGTCGCCGACGGCCTGGGGCTCGCGCCGTACCTGCACTCCACCCGCCGGCCGGTCGAAGGGGTGGCCCACCAGGCGGGGTTCGAGGAGGAGCACAGCCACGCCACCTCGCACCTGCTGCTCCCCGAGGACCGGCAACTCCTCGCGGGGGACGGGCCGCTGGTGCTCGTCGACGACGAGTTCTCCACCGGCCGGACGGTCCTGAACACCATCAGCGCGCTGCACGCCCGCTTCCCGCGCGACCACTACGTCGTCGTCGCCCTGGTCGACATGCGCTCCGACGCCGACCGCGGCCGGCTGGAGGAGTTCGCGGCGGAACTGGGCGCCCGGGTCGACCTCGTGACGCTCGCCGCGGGGGGCGTACGCCTTCCCGAGGACGTCCTGGACCGCGGGCAGGCGCTCGTCGCGGAGTACGAGGCCCGCACGCCGCTGGAACCAGCGGCTCCGGAAAGCCCGCCCGGATCCGGAGACGGCGGCCGCGCGGAGGTCGTACGCGTCGATCTCGGCTGGCCCGCCGGGCTGCCGGACGGCGGGCGGCACGGCTTCACCCCGGCGCACCGCGCCCGCCTGGAAGCCGCACTCCCCGGCCTGGCGGCCCGCCTCGCCCCGCATCTGGACGGCGCCCGCCGCATCCTCGTCCTCGGCAACGAGGAGCTGATGTACGCGCCGCTGCGGCTGGCCGGGGCGCTCGACTCCCACCTCGGCGCGGCCGCGGAGGTCCGCTTCTCGACCACCACCCGCTCGCCCGTCCTCGCCGTGGACGACCCTGGCTACGCGATACGCACCCGGCTGTCCTTCCCCGCCCACGACCGGCCGGCCGACGGACCGGGGGAGCGGTACGCCTACAACGTCGCGCCCGGCAGCGACCCGGCCCGCCGCTTCGACGCCGTCGTCGCCGTGGTGGACTCGCACGGCGACCGCCCCGAACTGCACGCACCCGGCGGGCTGCTGGACCGGCTCGCCGGCCACACCGACCGGCTGCTGCTCGCCGTCCTCCCCTCGTACGCCCCGCAACCCCAGGCCGCCCCCATGCCCCTCCCCGAGCCGCTGCGCGGCCCCGCCTTCTCCTCCTACGACGCCGACGAGGTCGGCTGGCTGCTGCAGGACCTGTCCGACGTCACCCTGGAAGCGCCCACCGAGGAACGCGAGGAGGCGATCCAGCGCGGCGGCGCCCACTACGCCGAGTCGCTGCCGGTCGAATACCAGCCGAGCGAGCGCTACCAGGCGCTGTTCCACAGCGCACTGCAGAGCTCCGCGCGCCGGATCGCGCGCGCCGTCGGTACCGTCACCGAGACCGTGCTCGCCGAGCGCAGCCCGCGCCCCGTATTGGTGTCCCTGGCCCGGGCCGGCACCCCGGTCGGCGTGCTGATGCGCCGCTGGGCCCGGCACGCACACGGCCTCGACCTGCCGCACTACGCCGTCTCGATCGTCCGCGGCCGGGGCATCGACACCACCGCACTGCGCTGGCTGGCCGCCCACCACGACCCCACGGACGTCGTCTTCGTCGACGGCTGGACGGGCAAGGGCGCCATCACCCGCGAACTCGCCCAGGCGCTGGCGGACTTCCCCGGCTTCGACCCGCGGATCGCCGTGCTCGCCGACCCCGGCGGCTGCGTCGAGACCTACGGCACCCGCGACGACTTCCTCATCCCGTCCGCCTGCCTCAACTCCACCGTCTCCGGCCTCATATCGCGCACGGTCCTGCGCGACGACCTGGTCGGCCCGGACGACTTCCACGGCGCCAAGTTCTACCGCGAACTGGCCGGCGCCGATGTCTCGCGGGCGTTCCTGGACACCGTCAGCGTCTGCTTCGACGAGGTCGCCGAGGACGTCACCGCCGAGGTGAAGGAGCTGGCCGGCGCCGACCGGGCCCCCACCTGGGAGGGCTGGGCGGCCGTCGAGCGGATCAGCGAGGAGTACGGCATCCACGACGTCAACCTCGTCAAGCCCGGCGTCGGTGAGACCACCCGGGTACTGCTGCGCCGGGTCCCCTGGAAGATCCTGGCCCGCCGCGGTGCCGGGACCGATCTCGACCACGTCCGGCTCCTGGCGGAACAACGGGGCGTGCCCGTCGAAGAGGTCGACGAACTCCCCTACAGCTGCGTGGGTTTGATCCACCCGCGCTTCACCCGCGGCGCCACCGGAGTCGACGGCAAGGCGGTGGTCTCCTCATGAGCACGGTCGTCGCCAGCGATCTCGACCGCACCCTGATCTACTCGGCCCCGGCCCTCGGCCTCGCCATGCCCGACGCCGAGGCCCCACGGCTGCTGTGCGTCGAGGTCTACCAGGGCGCACCGCTCTCCTACATGACGGAGACGGCCGCCGGGCTGCTCGCCGAACTCGCCGCCGGCACCACCTTCGTGCCGACCACCACCCGCACCCGCGAGCAGTACGGCCGGATCCACCTCCCCGGCCCGCCACCGGAGTTCGCGATCTGCGCCAACGGCGGCCATCTGCTCGTCCGGGGCGAGTCCGACCCGGACTGGCGGCGCACCGTCGCCGAGCGGCTCGCCGCGCAGTGCGCGCCGCTGGCGGAGGTCCGGGAACACCTGGTCCGCACCGCCGATCCCGCCTGGCTGCTCAAGGAACGGGTCGCCGAGGACCTCTTCGCCTACCTCGTCGTGGAGCGGGCGCTGCTGCCCGACACCTGGGCGAAGGAGCTGGCCCGCTGGGCGGAGGAGCGCGGTTGGACCGTCTCCCTGCAGGGCCGCAAGATCTACGCGGTGCCCCGGCCGCTGACCAAGAGCGCGGCCGTGGCGGAGGTGGCCCGGCGTACCGGGGCGTCCCAGGTGCTCGCGGCCGGTGACTCCCTGCTCGACGCGGACCTGCTGCTGGCCGCGGACCGCGGCTGGCGGCCGGGCCACGGCGAACTGGCCGACTCCGGCTGGCGGGCCGACCACGTCACCGCGCTCGACGCCCGGGGCGCCGCCGCGGGCGAGGAGATCGTCCGGGCCTTCCTGGGGGCTGTGGATAACCGGGGGATGGCCCCGGCCCTCGGCTAGTCTCGCCATGGCGCGGTCGGCCGCCCTTCCGATGATCGGCCGACACCCGATCGTTGATCCGGAGGAGAGCCAGTGGCCGAGTCCAAGAGCACGCCGATCACGGCGGAGATGTACGACTACGTCCTCGCCCACAACCCGCCGCTGAACGCCGCACAGCGCGACATCGTGGACCTCACCCACCAGAAGTTCCCCGAGGCGGCGGGGATGCAGTCGGCCGAGGAGCAGGGGGCGCTGCTGGCGTTCCTGGTGCGCCTGATCGGGGCCCGGCACGTGGTCGAGGTCGGCACGTTCACCGGCTTCTCGGCGCTGTCCATGGCCCAGGCGCTGCCCGCGGACGGCACGCTGATCGCCTGCGACATCTCCGAGGAGTGGACGGCTTACGGTCGGGAGGCGTGGGCCGGCGCCGGCGTCGCGGACCGTATCGACCTGCGGATCGCGCCCGCCCTGGAGACGCTGCGGGCGATGCGGGCCGAGCCGCACATCGACCTCGCGTACCTCGACGCGGACAAGGGCGGCTACATCGCGTACTGGGAAGAGCTGGTACCACGGCTGCGGCCGGGCGGCCTGATCGTCGCGGACAACGTCCTCTACCGCGGTGAGGTCATCGACCCGGCGGCCACCGGATCGGCGCTGGCGATCCGGGCGTTCAACGACCATGTCCAGGCGGACGCCCGGATGGAGGCGGTGATGCTCACCGTGGCGGACGGGGTGACACTGGCTCGCAAGCGGTAGCGGGGGCGGGGCAGGCCGGCAGGGGTGGGGCCACGAGCGGGCGGGCAGGTCCGCCCGGGGTGACGGGGTGAGCGGCGGGCAGGTCTGCTGGGGGTGACGGGGTGAGCGGCGGGCAGCTGATCGGCCGCCCGCCGACGGTATGGTGCGGGTCCGCGGTGGCTCGGGTCCGTGGCGGGGCAGGTCCGAGGTGGCTCGGGTCCGCGGTGGGGCGGGCCGTGGCGGGTCAGCCGCAGCAGCCGCCTCCGCAGCAGCCGCCGCCCCCGCCGCTGGGCGCGCTCCGGGCCGGGGCGGCCGCCGAGCCGCCGACGGCGACCGTGGAGAGCAGCTTGACGGTGTCCTCGTGACCTTCCGGGCAGACGGCCGGGGCGGAGGACTCGGCCATCGGCCGGTTCAGCTCGAAGGTGGAGCCGCAGGGGCGGCACCGGTATTCGTAACGAGGCATGGCCACAGATTAACGGTGGCGCCGGTCAGCGCACGACGGTGCCGGGCGGCGCGCCCAGCAGGCCCAGCTCCGCGCGGGTCGGCGCGCCCTCCCAGTCGCCGTGCGAGGCGACCGCGAACGCACCGGTGGTGACGGCCCGCTCCAGGCGTTCCGCGGGCCCCGCGCCGTCCAGCAGCGCCGAGAGATATCCCGCCACGAACGCGTCCCCGGCGCCCACGGCGTCCACGGCGCGGACCGGTGTGGCGGGCCGGTGGAGGGACTCCTCGCCGGTGAAGACCGCCGCCCCGTCCGCGCCCAGTTTCGCCACCACTTCGGCGACGCCCAGCTCCAGCAGCGGCGCGGCCCGTTCGGCGAGCGCGGCGACCCGCCCGGCGCCGGCCCCGTCTGCTGGGCGCGCACCGGGCCCGTACGCACCGCCCGCCCCCTCCGGCAGGCAGAGCGGGAGCTCGTCGTCCGAGGCGATCAGCACGTCCACGAACGGGATCCACTGCCGGAGCACGGCGGCAGCGTCCTCGGCGGTCCACAGGCGGCCCCGGAAGTTGACGTCGAGGCAGATCAACGAGCCGTCCCGGTGGGCGAGTTCGAGGGCGTGCCGGGACGCCGCGAGGGCCGCGGGGCCGAGGGCCGGGGTGATGCCCGTCAGATGGAGGATGCGCGGCGGAGCGGCGGCGAAGGCAGCCTCGACCGCGTGCGCCGTGAGCCGGGAGCCGGCCGAACCCGCGCGGTAGTAGTGCACCCGGGTGACGTCGGGCAGCCGCGGCTCGAACATCAGCAGCCCGGTCGGCGCACCGGGGTCGACGGTGGCGCCGGACACCCCGACACCCTCGGCCCGCAGCGTACGGAGCACCAGCTGCCCGGCCTCGTCGTCGCCGACCGCGCCCGCCCAGCTCACGGCGTGCCCGAGCCGGGCCAGGCCGATCGCGACGTTGCTCTCCGCCCCGGCCACGGACACCTGCATCGTGCCGCCGAGCTTCAGCGGGCCGCTGCCGCGCAGCGCGACCATGGTCTCGCCGAAGGTGAGGACGTCGGGCCGGCCGGGCCGGGGCAGGGGAAGCGGCCGCGCCGTTGCCTCCGCTTTCGCCTCCGCCCTCGGCTCCTCCCCCTCCGGCTCCTCCGGCTTCGTTCCTGCCTCCGCCTCTGTCTCTGCTGCTGGCCGTGGGCCTCCTGCTTCCGCTTCCGCCCCCGCCTCTCTTGCGATCGGGCCCTCACCCGTCACCGGGGTTTCCCCTCTCACCGGGGTTTCCCTGGGGGCTTTCCTCGGGGCCTCTCGCTTCATCGGGCGCATACCGCCCGGAACTCCGCCGCGCGCTTGCGCAGCTCGTCCAGATCACCGCCGTCCGCCGCGTCCCCGACCAGTGGTGAGCCCACCCCGACGGCCACCGCCCCGGCGTCGAAGTACGCCTGCGCGATCGCCGCGTCCACCCCGCCGACCGGAACGAACGGCAGCTCGGGGAAGGGCGTGCGGAGTGCCTGCAAATACGCCGGACCGCCCGCCGACGCCGGAAACAGCTTCAGAGCCGACACGCCCAGCGCCTCCGCCGCGATCACCTCGGACGGCGTCAGCACACCGGCGAGCGTCGACAGCCCCTGCCGGACGGATTCCTCCAGCCCGGCCCCCAGGCCGGGCGTGACGATGAGGTTCGCTCCCGCCTCCGCGGCGCGCCGGGCGTCGCTGCCGGTCAGGACCGTGCCCGCGCCGATCCAGGCGGCGTCGCCGAGCTCGGCGCGGGCCCGCCGGATGACGCCCAGCGCGTCCTTGCCGGTGAGCGAGATCTCGACCAGCGGCAGCCCCGCCTCCGCGAGGGCCATGACCGTACGGAAGGACGCCTCCGCGTCACTGCCCCGGATGATGGCGACCAGCCGCTCGGTGCGGAGCGCTGTGCTGAAGTCCATGGCGTTTCCTACTTTCTCCCGTTCCCGCCCGGCAGATGCCAGGCGGGCGGGTCGTCCGGTCGCGCGGGTGCTGCCTCCGCCTCCGATTATTCCGGTCCGGACTGACAGGCGCGCCGGACCTGCGGCGCCCGGTCGGGTCACCGGTCGGCGCGGCGGACGGGCCGGCATTCGGCTCACCGGGCGGATCAGCATTCGGCCCACGGGGCTGGGCACCGTTCGGCTCCCCTGGCGGGCCAGCGTCGCCTCACTGGGCGGGCCAGGATTCGGCTCACCGCTCGGCTCATCACCCGGCTCACCGTTGGGCTCACCACGCCGCTCACCATTCCGCTCACCGCTCGGCTCACCATTCCGCGAACGACCCGTCCTCGTGGCGCCACACCGGGTTCCGCCAGGCGTGTCCGCGCGCGTCGGCGGCGCGTACGGCGGCCTCGTCGACGTCCACGCCGAGGCCGGGACGCTCGGTCCGCAGCAGCGCGCCGCCGTGGAAGCGGAACGGCTCCGGGTCCACGACGTAGTCGAGCAGCTCGGCGTCCCGGTTGTAGTGGATGCCGAGGGACTGCTCCTGGATGAGGAAGTTCGGGGTGGTGAACGCGACTTGGAGGCAGGCGGCCAGGGCGACCGGCCCGAGGGGGCAGTGCGGGGCGAGCTGCGCCCCGTAGGTCTCCGCGAGCGCGGCGATCCGGCGCAGCTCGGAGACGCCCCCGGCATGCGAGATGTCGGGCTGGAGGATCGCCACCCCGGCCTGAAGCGGAGCCAGGAACTCCCGTCGGCTGAAGAGACGTTCACCGAGCGCGAGGGGGATGTTGGAGGCGTTGACGAGATCAGGGAGGGCTTGCATGTAGTCGGACAGCACCGGCTCCTCGACGAACATCGGTGCGTGCTCGGCCAGCAGGGGGAGGAGCCTGCGGGCGTTGGCGGGGGATACCCGGCCGTGGAAGTCGAGACCGAAGTCCCGGTCGTCGCCGAGGACTTCGCGTGCGGTCTCGGCGCGCCGCAGGCATGCCCGTACCTCGGCGCGGGTCGCCACCGGGCTCATCCGGCCGCAGCCGTTCATCTTGACGGCCGTGAAGCCGGCCTCGGTCTGCGCGGTGACGGCGTCGCGGATGGCTTCCGGCTCGTCGCCGCCGACCCATGCGTAGGTGCGGATCTTCTCCCGGACCGGCCCGCCCAGCAGCTGGTGGACGGGCAGGCCGTGCCGCTTGCCCTTGATGTCCCACAGCGCCTGGTCCAGCCCGGCGACGGCGGACGACAGGACGGGCCCGCCGCGGTAGAAACCGCCCTTGGTCATGACCTGCCAGTGGTCCTCGATCCGCTCCGGTTCCTGCCCCAGCAGGTACTCGGTCAGCACCTCCACGGCCGCCCGCACCGGCTCCGCCCGCCCCTCGACCACCGGCTCACCCCAGCCGACCAGACCCTCGTCGGTCCCGACCCGCACGAACATCCAGCGCGGCGGGGCGAGGAAGGTCTCGATACGGCTGATCTTCATGAGGGACCTCCGGAGCTTTGGGCCCGCCTGAGGGGGCGGGGTGGCGAGCTGTGCCGTCGGTGGTTTTGCAGTGGTGGCTTCCGCAACGGTGGCTTCGACAACGGTGAGTTCTGCGGGGGTGAGTTCTGTAGCGGTGGCTTCCGTGACGGTGGTTTCTGTGACGGGGGCTTCTGCCCCATGTGAAGGGTGTCGTAACGGGGCGCCGGGAACGGTGACGGGCGCGGCGGGGCGAAGGGCGCCGCGTAGAAGGGGAGTCGCGTAGCTGCGTGCAGCTTCCCCGTTCGCCTCGCCGCCACAGCGGTGCTCAGGGATGCTCGCGCGCGGACTTGTCGAGCAGTTCGAGCATCGCCATGTACGCGCCGTCCACGTCCCGGTCCCGCACCGCGTCGCGGACCGTGGCGTGCATCGCGTGCGGGTGCTCGAAGGCGCCGTCGGCACCGAGCACCGCCCGATCACGCTGGACGAGCACCGGCACGATCACCCGGTGCATCTGCGCATAGAACCGGTTGTTCGACGCGATCAGCAGCGCCGTGTGGAAGTCCGCGTCGGCCCGGACCAGCAGCTCCGGGTCGTCGTCGGTCGCGGCCATGGTGCTCAGCGCCGCGTCGAGGGCTGCCAGGTCCTCCTCGGTACGGCGTTCCGCGGCGAGCGCGGCCGCGGCCGGCTCGATGGAACGCCGTAGTTCGAGCACGTCCGCGAAGAAGTCGGAGGACACCCCGGCCGCGAGCTTCCAGCGCAGTACGTCGGTGTCCAGCAGGTTCCACTCCGCCCGGGGAAGGACGAACGTCCCGCGCTGCTGGTCGGTGCCGAGCAGCCCCTTGGTGGTCAGCACCTTGACCGTCTCGCGCAGTACGGTCTGGCTGACGTCCAGTTCTGCCATCAGCTCCGGCATGACGAGGGATTCGCCCTCACCGTACGCGCCCGTGAGGATCCGCTTGGCGAGCGCTTCGACCGCCGCGTGCTGCACACTGCTTCCCGCGGCGGGGGCGGGCTGCCCCGACCGGTTCATGCTTGCCACTCCCTGCTTCCCTGCTTCCCTGCTTCGTGCTTCCTGCTTCCTGCTCCCGGACTCGGACCCCGGGCCCCCGGCCTCGGCCTCCGGACCGATGCGTACGACGCTCACCGATACGCCTGACGTCACCGATGCGCCTGACGTCACCGATGCGCCTGACGCCCGAAGCGCCCGACATCCGATGCGTGCGACGGCTGACGCATGCAACGCCGATGCGTGCGAGGGCTGACGCATGCAACGGCTGACGCATACGACGGCTGATGCATGCGACGTCAGGGCGTACCGAACCCCGGTCCCTCCTCGGCACGCCCTGACGCCTCCGCGCGACGCCGGCTCACGGTCGGCTCACGGCTCGTTGCCGCCGGAACCACTCGCGCCGCACGCTTTACCGGATCCACTCAGGATCCACTCGTTCCGCTCGACCGGCCGGACGGCCGCGATTCCCTGCCGCTGCCGCTGGCCCCACCGCCACTACCGCCACTGGTCATCCCACTGCCACTGCCACCGCTGTCACTGCCACTGCCTCTGGCGGCTCCGTGCGCTTCGGTGACCGTACTGCGCCGGATGCCACTCCCGCTGGTCCCGGGCCCGAACGAACCGCGCCCGGCGTGCGACGCGCCCTGGATCTTGACGAGCATCGCCTGCCGTCCGGCCGTCATACCGGGTACGGGATGCCACTCGCCGCGGTCGAAGCGCTCCGCTTCCTCCGGGTGCCGGGCGCGCCAGTACGGGTTGTCGGACGGGAGGCCGCCGCTGACCCGTCCGTACATGCCGAAGACCATCAGCATCAGGCCCACCACGAAGCTGAACAGCACATTCTGGATCTTGAACGCGAGGAAGTTCGCGTCGGTCTGCAACAGCGCCAGATTCACGAACCCGCTGAGGAGGAAGAGGAGGCCGAAGGTGAGGTTGAGGTTCGAGGCGAAGTTCCCGCCGATCACCATGCCGACGAAGAGGATCACGCCGACGACGATCGAGAGCACGCTCAGGGCGCCGTTGGTTTGCAGCCCGGACACGGTGTCGCCGCCGGTGTCGAAGAAGCCGATGTGGTGGATCAGTCCGAGGATGCCGAATGCGAGCAGTACCAGGCCCATCAGCCCGGCGCCGATGCGGTAGACCTTGCTCAGCCCGTGGTCCACGGGCAGATGCTCATCGAGCCGGGTGCGTCGCTTCGCCCGGTGGAACCGCCCCCCGGGCAGAGCCTGGCCAGGAGCCCCAGTAGCCATGTCCGGCCTCCTTTGCACAGAGGTGCCGCCTGGGCCGTACTCAATCCAATCTCCAGGATCCGCCCACCCGCCGCATCACGCCATCTCTCCCGTGGGGCTCCCGACCGGGGACGACGCGATGGGAGCGCCATGGGAGCGCTATGGGAGCACTTCTGGGCCACTGCGAAGGGGAGCGGCCAGTCCCGTGCCGGTGCCGTACTGCTTCCGGGCTCAAGCCGCCCGTTCGTTGCGC
Source organism: Streptomyces sp. NRRL S-337 (assembly GCF_000720175.1). Lineage (GTDB taxonomy): Bacteria > Actinomycetota > Actinomycetes > Streptomycetales > Streptomycetaceae > Streptomyces > Streptomyces siderophoricus. The sequence goes on along the minus strand of NZ_JOIX01000032.1, from coordinate 7,545 downwards.
GCGCAACGAACAGCCACCCAACGAGAATAGGTCGCCGCAACAAAGCGATACGGCCCCCAGCCGCCCAGCCGCCCAGCCGCCCAGCCGCCGGGCCCAACGCCAGCCGCCCAGCCGCGGGCGCGACGCCAGCCGCAGCCCCGACGTCAGCCGCCCGCCCCCGTACCGCCGCCCCGGCCCTCACGAATTTCCTGCACCACGCGGGCGACCGTCTGCCGTACCGCCTCGGTTTCCGTCAGGAAGTGCCACCAGTCCGGATGCCGCCCCTCCAGGCCCGCAACCGCACGGTCCAGCCGCGCCACCGCGTCGTCCAGCGGCTGCGCGTGCCGGGGGTCCGGGGAGCTGCGCCCGGCCATCGCCAGCCGCTGGGCGTCCCGGATCGCGAATCGCGTCCGGTCGACCTCCTTCTGCCGGTCGAACGAGACCGCATCGAGCCGCTGCAGCCGGTCACCGGCCGCCGACACCGCCTCGTCGGTGGTGTCCAGCAGCGCCCGTACGGTCGCCAGCCGGCTCGTCGCGTCCGCCCAGCGCTGTTCGTCCCGCGCCTGCTGCGCCTCTCGGAGCTTGACCTCGGCCTGCTCGACGGACTGCGCGGCCCGCTCCGGAACGTGCTGCAGGTCCTGCCAGCACGCCGCGCTGTAGCGCCGGCGCAGCTCGCTGAGGATCGGCTCGACCTTCCCGGCCCGCGTCGTGATCGCCTGCGCCCGGGTCCGCAGCGACACCAGCCGCTTGTCGATCTCCGCCGCTCGCGCCGGCAGCCGCTCGGCCTCGGCGCGGATCTCCCCGGCCCTGCGCTGTACATCGTCCGCGCGCCGGATCGTCTCCTGGACACCGTGCTGCCCGGCGCCCTGATTGAGCTTGGTCAGCTCGGGTCCGAGAGCCGCCAGCCGGGCGGCGAGCTCGTCCGCCCGCAGACCCTGCGCGCGTACGGTGTCCAGCGCATCGCTCGCCGCCAGCAGCGCCTGCCGAGCCCGCTCGACGGCCGGGGCGAGCTGCGCCAGCTGGGTCTCGGCCGACTGCAGCAGCGGCGCCAGCCCCTGCGCGAACCGGTCGAGCTCCCCCTTCACCCGGTTCAGCTCGTCCTTGGCGCGGTTCAGATCCGCCCGCGCCCGCGCCACCGCACCGCCGTCCAGATCGTCCCGGTCCAGGTCACAGGAGTCGACCGCGGTGATGTACGCCTGGCTGACCTCGTCGATCCGCCGCCCGAAGTCCTCGTATTCCTGCGCGGCCTGGCGCGCCCGCGGAGAGCTGTCGACCGCGGTGATCGTCTCTATGGTGATCCGCAGATCCCGCTGCGCGGTGTCGAGCTCATAGAACGCCGCGGCCGCGGCATCCTTCGCGGCCTGCGCGTCGGCCCGCTGGCTCTCCCCGCGCCCGAACCACCGACGTGTGCCGCCACCCGCGAACGACATCGTCGCCACCGCCGCCACCAGCGGCAACGGCAACAACATCAGCCCCACCACGTCACGGACCGGGCCCCCCCGCGCACGACGACGTTCTCGCTGCTCAAGCGGCTGCGTATGTGTCGCCGTCACTTCCCTCTCCCGACCGGATCGCCCCAGGACCGAATGTCATTCTCGCACCCACCGGAAACGAACACACCGGCCGGTAAGTTCGCACTTCGCCCACTGGTTTGCAGACCAACCCCGACGGCAAGGTAGTCTGTCGGCTCGGCCAGGGCGCATAGCTCAGCGGTAGAGCGCTGCTCTTACAAAGCAGATGTCGGCGGTTCAAATCCGTCTGTGCCCACCAGCGAAAACGCCCCCGCGGAGTCCCCTCCACGGGGGCGTTGACGGTAGAGCTTGACGGCAGTCCCTATTCCGGACGCCCCCGCCGGCGCCGCAAGAGCCGGTCCATATGACCCACCGCCTCCCGCCGTGAATCCTCCGAGACGTGGGTGTAGACGTTCATGGTCACCGCGATCTGCGAGTGCCCGAGGATCTCCATCACGACCCGTGGCTGGACGCCGGCGGCGAAGAGCAGAGACGCACAGCCATGCCGAGCGTCGTGCAGCCGGATGCGGGGCAGGCCCGCGGCCTGCCCGATCCGCTCGAAGGACCGACTGAGGTTCCGGGGCTCGATCGGTCGCCCTGTGCGCGTCGTGAAGACGTAGTCACCTTCGCTCGACCAGTCGTCTCCGGCGGCGCGTCGCTGGGCCTCCTGCCGCAGGCGCTGCCATCGCAGGGGAGCGATGCACATCAGGGGCAGGGGGATGGTCCGGCTCCGGCGGTTCTTCGTGGAGTCCGTGTACAGCTCCTTCTGTACGCGCTGGAGCTGAGTCCGCACCGACAGAGTCCGGCGGTCAAGATCGATGTCGCACCAGCGCAGCCCCAGGATTTCGCCCCGCCGCAGGCCCAGCGATACGGCCAGGACGAAGGCTGTGTACAGCGGGTCCCTTCGCGCTGCCTCCAGGAATGTGGCGGTCTCGTCCACCGTCCACGGCTTCAGCTCCCTGGCTTGGACGCGCGGGGCGGGTACCAGCTGGGCCACGTTCCGGTTGATCAGCTCCTCCCGGCACGCGGCGGCGAGGGCCGACCGCAGGACCCGGTGTGACTCCTTGGCCGTGGGTGCCGACACCTGACGCTGCACGGCTGTGAGCATGCGGCGCACGTCGGCGACGCCCAGGGTCTCCAGCCGCTTCACGCCGATCTGTGGCGTGAGGTAGAGGCGCACGTGCGTCTCGTACTTCGCGTACGTCGTCTTCTTGCGCTCGGGCTTCACGTACTCCTCCAACCAGTACGGCAACCACTCGGAGAGCTTGGCCGACCGGGTGGGCGTCGGGATGCACTGCCGGTCGCGACGGACCAGGTCCTGACGCTTGGTGTCGCACTCTTCCCAGGTGGCGCCGTAGACGGTCTTGCGCTTGCGGGTGCCGTCGGGCTGCGGGACATACACGCGGGCTTCGTAGCGGCCGTCTTTGCGCTGCCAGATGCTGCCGGCGCCGTTCGGGTTTCTCTTGCGCGCCATCAGGCGGCTGCCTCCTCGATCTGCTGAGTGATGAAGGTGCGGAGGGAGTCGGCAGCGATCCGGCGGGAGCGACCGACGGTGAAGCTCTGGAGCTGACGAGAACGGATGAGGTCGTAGACCTTGCTGCGGCTGAGGCGTAGGGCCTCCATGACCTCGGGGACCGTCAGCGCCTCATGGCTTGTGGTCAGTGAGTTGTGCACGGGAGTGCCTCCTGGGCGGCAGAAGGGCGGGCCTTGTCACGGGGCAAGGACGGTGCAGGGCTACTTCTGTGGTCTTGGGGCCGGGGGCGACAGAGGTCGTCCGGCCGTCCCCCGCCGGTGCTCTGGGTGGGTAGGGCGCGAAGAAGGGGCCTGCCAGCAGCTGGCAGGCCCCTTCTAGTGGGTGGCGAAGTTCAGGTGGCGTTCTGCTCGCACTTCGCCCACCAGGCGTCTAGGTCCGCCCTGCTGACTCGGAGTTGTCCGTTGGGAAGTTTGTGGAGCTTGGGAGCTTTGCCGCGGGCGCGCATGCGGTAGAAGGCGGCGCGGCTCATGCCGATCTCGTCTAGAACCTCGTGCAGCTTGAGCATCTTCGGGTGGGCCATGTGACAACTCCTCCTCGAAAGCGGGTGGGAGGGCCACAGTCCTCCCTGGGTGTGCTGGCGTGCGTCAGGTGTCGTCGTCCATACGGTCGGAGACCCAGGCTCGGACATCGGCGGGGTCGTACCTCAGGTGTTTGCCGATGCGGAAACCGGGCGGTCCAGTGCGCTTCTTGCGCCACTGGTAGACGGTCTCTAGGGGCACGTTGAAGAGCCTGGCGATGTCTCTGGGGCCCAGGTAGGTGTCGGGGAGGCACCGGTGTGCGGGTGAGGACGGCATACGTCGTGCTCCTTCACGTTCGCGATGCGTGGAGCTCGATAATGGCGGGAGCGCTGACAGAAATGACAAAAATCGCTGATTTGCCTTCTGACCTGCGCTGATACCCCCTCTGGGGCGCGTGACAAAAATCGCGGAAAATCTGACAGAAATCGCGGACCCGTCCGGCGGCGGCACCCTGACCAGGGAAAGGCTGGCTCGTGGCACGGAGGTGCAACCGGGGTCGGGGGATTTCTGTCAGATTTTTAATTCTTTCTGTCACGCGCTCCGCAGGCGGCATCTGTGCAGGTCAGAGGGCGGTTCGCGGATTTTTGTCATTTCTGTCAGCGGTGGCGGGATTTCTGTCAGGCGGCGCGAGTGAGCGTGGGGTGGGTGTCGTAGCGGGGGGAGGGCGGCCGGCCGCGGCCGGTGCGCGAGGCCTGCGGCTGCTGCCGGACCCAGCCGTGTTCTTCCAGGAGAGCCAGAGCGGGGTCGAGGTCGGCCATGGCGGGGAAGTCCGCGCGGGACAGGCCGCGGAACAGCTCTCGCTTGGTGAAGCCGCTGAAGCGGGTTTCGCGGAGGTGGGTCAGGACGGTGTGTGCGGCTTCCTGGGCAGGGTCGGCGCCCATGGCGTCGAAGACGTACTGGGCGTGGGCGGTGAAGTAGTTGCCCAGGTCGGTTGCGGCGGCCAGGGTGCCAGCCTCGATCGGGCGGGCCCATCCGTCGTCGGGGTGGGTGGCCAGGTGCAGCAGTCCCGCGATGCGGGCAACGGCACCATCGCGCTTGGAGGCCCACTTCACAATCGAAGCCAGGGAACCGCCCTTGCCGATACGTGCTTCGGTGATCTTCTGGTAGGCCAACATCACCGCGTCCGCCTCGGGCGTGAGGGTCAGTACGGCGGGGTCGGTCCAGTCGGCCATGGCCATGGCCAGGCCGCCAAGGCGGAGCGCGTAGGTCTGGGCGACATCGTCGGGGATGAGGTCCGGAGTCAGATTGCGGTGCCCGACCAGGGATTCGGGCTGTGCGTACAGGAAGCGAGCCAGCAGCCCGCGGCCGTCGGCGCCTTTGATGGTGCCGATGGACTCAAGGACTTCGGGCTGCACGGCCAGACCCATGGTCACGGCCGGCCGTTCGATGTGCTGGGCGTCGCGGCCCTGCCGGTTGACGCGCACCATGTCTCCGGCGTGGCCCTTGAGGAAGATCTCCATGTTGGGGGCGCCGCTGTAGCGACCGGCGATGATGTCGAAGATGCCGCCTTCCGGGGACAGCACGGAGATGCGTCCGTCCTGTTCGGTCAGCAGCGTCGCCAGGTTCTCCGGCGTCACATCGTCAGCGACGAGCTGTGTTTTGCCCGGCACCTTGATCTCGTCGGCCTGCTGAGCTAGCGCAACGGCCTCGGCGGTCAGCTCTGCGCGCTTGTCCGGCTCGGCGTTGGCTGCCTTCGCCGCAGCCTTGTCGGCTGCTGCCTTCGCCAACTTCGCGGTGGTCTCGGCCTCAGCGCGTGCCGGTCCCGACAACTCCACCAGGGACTTCTCCACTGCCATCAGAGGCTCGGTCATCAGGGCGAAAACCGCAGACTTGCGATTGCCGGGATCGAGAGCAACGGCGGTGTAGATGTTGACCGGCTCGCGCCACCGGCCGCGCACGCAGACGGTAGCGCGGCCCCCGGCGGCGGTCGCGATGACGGCCAGGGCGATGCATCCGGCGAGGTCCGCCGGGGTCTGGGTCTCCTCGGCGACGGCCGCGACCATGTTGCTCAGCCAGTCGGGCAGTGCTTCGACGGGGAAGGCGGGGAGGTCTCGGCGGGCCTTGAGCGGTACCGGCTCGTCCCATACTGGCCCGGTCAGTTCCTCGGCCGCCTCGGCGTCGAAGCCTGCCCACAGGTCCGTGTCCGGCACGCTCATGCGGCAGTCCTCCTCTCTGCTGCGGGGGCGTTGTGCGGGCAGTGCCCTACTCGTGCGCGGCCGTTCAGGGCAGCGACGGCGGCGCGGCCGCGGGCACGTTCGTAGTGGCCGCACAGGCACAGCCAGTCGGCTACCGGGATCTCGCCCCGGTCCAGGCCGCGGACCGTCAGACCGCGCTGGATGCCCGCGACGGTGATGTTCTGCAGGTCAGAACGAAGGGCATGAACGGACGCCCTTCGGGCGACGCCCTTCGGCGCGCCACTGCCGGCCGGGGCCGGTTCGGCGAGGCTGAGCGGGGCGTGGGCGGCCGGAGTGCTCTTAGTAGGGGGATGTGGGTGGGAGGTCATGCCGTCCCCCGGCTGCCGCTGTTGTGCTGGATGGACCAGTTCAGGGCGCTGGTGAGCGCCGAGCGATACTCGTACGGCTGCTGGCCGGCCGCTTCCGCCCCCCTACTAAGAGCCTCCTCGACCTCCTCCCGCGTGAGGTCGCCGGACGCGATCAGCCGCCCCAGTGCTCGCGCTGCCCTGACCAGGGCAGCGTTGCGCTCGCCTTCGGGGGCGGAAGCAACGTTCTGTTCCTCGTAGCGCAGCGCCGCCGTGGCGTAGCGCCAAACTCGGCTTGGCAGTACGTGACTTACGGCCTTTGCGGGCTTCTGAGGGGGCTTGAGAGCGTTCAGGAGCCATCCGGGCAACTGAAGTACCGGCGCGGCATCCTCGACCGTGTAGGCGCCGCTGCGGACGATGCTGCCGGGGGCGACCACGTATCCGCCCCATGCCCGGGTGTCGATGAGCGGCCCGAGCATGCCCGCGGTGTTCGTGAGCCGGGCGCCGGACGGCGCGGTGAAGTACAGGTGCCGCCCGCCGCTTGCAGTCCGGATCGTGCGGGTGGTGGGGGCGGGGTGGCCGGTGCGCTCGCAGAGCGCTTCGAAGGTCGTCACGCCGGAAGGCGTGTCCTTCTTGTTGTTGCTCTTGGGCATGTCGAGATCGACGACGACCAGGTCGGACGGGCCGGTGGCAATGCCCACGTTGAAGGGGAACGTGGCCCAGGCGGTTCGGATGCGGTCCGGGTCGGTGGTGGCGCGCTGCTCCCACTTGAGGTGCCCGCCCGCACAGTCCCCGGTGCCGGGGCAGGACGTCTCACCGTGCAGCGCCGGCCGCTTGTCGCCGGGCCGCAGCGGGATGACCGCCCAGCCCTGTTCGGCGGCGTCGAGCGCTGCACGCAGCAGCGCTGAGCGGGGTTCATGCGTCATGCTGGATGTCTCCTGTTCTGTGGAATGAGCGGAGAGACCAGGGCGGCCCGGTAATTGGCGTGTGTGGGCCGCCCTGACCATGACTGGGCAGAGCAGGGCTACAGGTCGAACAGCCCGCCCTGGAGGGCATCGGGTGCCGGTGCGGGCTTGCGGGCGGCGGCGTGACAGCCGGGGCACCAGGCCCGCAGTGCGCGGGCCGGGAGGGCGACGGCCTCCCGCTCGGGGGTGTGCGGGTCGGCCGGGGCGGCCAGGAGTCGGATGGGGCCGCCGTGCTTGTCGGCGTAGCCGTCGTGCTCGCGCGGGCAGCGTCCGTCGGACTTGGCGTGCGGTTGGCCGCATACTCCGGTGCACTGGCAGCGCCAGGCGGCCGCAGTCATCACGGCACGGAACACCGTTGCGGCGGCGATCGGTTCGGACTTCATGCCGCCCACCCCCACCGCTCCTGGCTGGTGTGGGCCGCGGTCAGGCAGCGGATGGCGGCTTCGGCCTGCTGGGGCATGACGCCGTTGCCCAGGGCCCGCAGTTGCTGGGTTCGGGTCAGTTCGGGTACGTCGGTGACGTGGCCGGCGGTCAGGCCCATCAGCCATTCCACGAACGG
>NZ_JOIX01000031.1 GCF_000720175.1 Streptomyces sp. NRRL S-337 | reverse complement strand
GTTCGTGGACGTAAAGCGACAGCAGTCCACGAACAAGGCCCCGGAGGACCGTCACCGCACCCAACACAAACCCAGCCCGCCGCAGGCGCAACGGCGAGACGACCCGCGGCGGGACAGCCGACAACGTGCGGGGCGCCGCAAAGCCGCAACGGCGAGCAAGCCCCGCGGCGGGACGGCCAAGTACGTGGGAGGAAAGCCAAGCGCAGCCACCGCGGGACGGCCAAGTACGTGGGAAGCGCCCCGCTTACGCGGCCTTCAGCTGGGTCCGTTGGCGGCCCAAGCCGTCGATCTCGAGCTCGACGACGTCGCCGGGCTTGAGGTATGGCTTCGGTTCGGGCTGGCCCATGGCGACGCCGGCCGGGGTGCCGGTGTTGATGACGTCGCCCGGGTACAGGGTCATGAACTGGCTGACGTAGCGGACCACTTCGGCGACCGGGAAGATCTGCTCCGCGGTCGTGCCGTCCTGCTTCAGTTCGCCGTTGACCCACAGCCGGATGCCGAGGGCCTGCGGGTCGGGTACTTCGTCGGCGGTCACCAGCCACGGGCCCAGCGGGTTGAACGTCTCGCAGTTCTTGCCCTTGTCCCACTGGCCGCCGCGCTCGATCTGGAAGGCGCGCTCCGAGACGTCGTGCGCCACCGCGTAACCGGCGACCGCCGCCAGCGCCTGCTCGTCGGTCTCCAGATAGCGGGCGGTACGGCCGACCACGACCGCCAGTTCCACCTCCCAGTCGGTCTTCACGCTGCCGCGCGGGACGAGCACCGTGTCGTCCGGCCCGACGACCGTGTCCGGGGCCTTCATGAAGATGATCGGCTCCTCGGGGGTCGGGGCGCCGGTCTCGCGGGCGTGGTCGTGGTAGTTCAGCCCGATGCACACGATCTTGCCGATCCGGGCCACCGGCGGACCGGTGCGCAGCCCCGCGGCGTCCAGCGCGGGCAAGTCGCCGGCGGCCGCGGCGGCGCGGATCCGGGCGAGTTTCTCGTCGTCCGCGAGCAGCGTTCCGTCGATGTCCGGCACCAGTCCCGACAGGTCCCGCAGGACCCCTTCCTCGTCGAGCAGCGCCGGGCGTTCCGCCCCCACCGTTCCGACACGCAGCAGCTTCATCGGTTCAACTCCCGTGGTCGAAGGGTCGGCCCTGGAAGGGGTCTTCCGGGCCGGCCGATGGGGGACGGCCATCGAGCGATTTGGTTGATCCTCCGAGAACGGGGTCCAGTCCGCAAGACCCCGTTCACAGACTGGACCGTTACTGAGCGGTAGTAACGATGCGTCCGGCACCACTTGAGTCGTTGCCCGAATCGCCGCCCGAGTCGCCGCCCGAGTCGCGCCGGGCCCTCGCCTGCACATCGGCCGGCAGGGGGCGCCTCGTCTGTGCGTCGGTCCGGGTGCGCGCCTCGGCGTTGGCCCTTGCCCGGGCCACCCGCTGCCGTGCCGCACGGCTCTTCGGTGCGCGCTGCTGCGGTCCGTGCTGCTGCGGTGCGCGCCCAGGGGAGGTGGCGGTGGCGGCGGACGGTGTACCGGCGGCGGGGGTGACCGCCGGCTTCTTCGCCGCGGCCCCGTTCCCTTCCGCCGCGGCCGGTACAGCACCTTGCCGCTTCTGCCGCTTCTCCTGCTTCTGCTGCTCGTCCCCCTTGGGACCCTTCGACCCCTCAGACTCCTTCTTCCCCTCGGGCCCCTTCTTCCCCTCAGACTCCTTCTTCCCCTCGGGCCCCTCCGCTCCTTCGGCCCCCTTCTCCCCCTTGTCCCGCTTCAGCAGCGCCCGTTCGCAGGCCGTCCAGGTCGTGGTCGTCACCATGTACAGGCCGGCGGCCAGCGGGACCACCGCCACCGTGATCAGCGTGCCGAACGACAGCAGCGGCATCAGCTTCGTCAACGAGGCCATGCCGGGCACCGATCGGCCCGGGGTCAGGGTCGGGGCCTGGGTCGGAGCCTGGGCCGCGGTGGCGCGGGCACGCCGGTAGTTCCAGGTGGCGACCGCCGCTATCAGCACGAACAGCGCGAGGTAGACCAGGCCCTGCGGGCCGAAGGGACCGCCGTCCGCCAGGGCCTCGCTCCAGTGGCCGCCGAGCGGTGCGCCCAGCAGCGTGTGGTCGAGCAGGCCGCCGCCCCCGGTGGAGAAGAGGTGGTACATCACGAAGAACACGGGCAGTTGGAGCAGCGACGGTAGGCAGCCGGACAGCGGCGAGGCGCCGGTCTTGGCGTACAGGTCGGCCATCGCCTTCTGCAGCCGCTCGGGGTCGTTCTTGTGCTTGCGCTGGAGGGCGGCGAGTTGGGGGGCGAGGGCCGCGCGGGCCGTCTCGCCGCGGGCCGCGGCGCGGGCGAGCGGATGCAGTGCGGCGCGTACCGCGAGGGTGAACAGGACGATGGTGGCGGCCACGGCCGCACCGCCGAAGAGCGGATCGAGCGCTGCGGCGCCGCGCCCGAGCGCATCGCCGAGAAAGCCGAACATGGACATGGGTGAGCCCTCCACGGGTCTCGTCGTGCCGGGACAGGATGTCGGCGTGACGAGCTGCGCAGACGCGGGCAAAGGGGGCAGCAAAGCCTGGGAGTCCGGAAGTCCGGGGCGGGCCTACGCCCAGAAGCCCGGAGGCGGGCCTGATCCCAGAAATCCGGACGCGGGCCTCATCCCGGAACACCGGAAGAACCGGAAGCCTGGAATGCCGGAGGCCCGGAAGGCCGGAATCCCGGAATGCGGTATCCGCCCCTGAGGAGTGCGGAGTTGCCGAGTTGCCCGTGCGTCTACGCGGCCGTCGGGAGGGCGCGGCCCGGTGCTCGGGGGCGTGGTCGGCCGGCCGCGTCGGGGTCGCGTTGGGGCAGGAACGCCGTTCGCCGCTCGCGGTCGCGGATCGCCGTACGGATCCGGCCCGGTGGCACCGGCTGTGCGCAGGACGCGATCAGGAAGGCGCTGCACAGCAGCAACAGCGCGGCGGTGGTCGCGGCCGCGGCCAGGGCCGTCGTCAGGCCCGTCTGGGTGAGGAGGAGGCCGACGAGGAGGAAGAGGATCGCGGAGGTGTACAGCCGCCATGCTTCGACGAGCCGGTACATGCTGCGCCTCCTTCCGCCTACCCGCTTACCAGGACTTGTCGTCTTCCGCTCAAGAGTAGCCGGAGACCTGGGCAGCCGGGACACCTGTGGGTAACTTGCCCTCCCTGCCGTCGGGACGGCGGTGGACCGGGAGGGGGGACCGGGGACCAAGGGGGAACACCTAGGAGGTGCTGTGCGCGACATCAGCGTTCCGGCCCTGGCGGCTCCGCTACGGACCGGCGGCCTCGCCGACTCCGTCTTCGACACCGCCGCGCACCAGCCGGACTTCGCCCAGCTGGCGCGGCGCGACGACCGGGCGCCGGACGGCTGGCTGGAGGTGACCGCCGGGGAGTTCCGCGACGAGGTGATGGCCCTGGCCAGGGGGCTGTTGGCGGACGGGATCCGGCCGGGGGCGCGGGTCGCGCTGATGTCCCGGACCCGTTACGAGTGGACGCTGTTCAGCTATGCGTTGTGGGCGATCGGCGGGGAGCTGGTGCCGGTCTATCCGACCGCGTCGGCCGAGCAGCTTCGCTGCATCCTCAACGGGGCGAAGGTCACCGCGATCGTCGTCGAGCACGAGGCGCACGCCATGACCGTGGCGGAGGCGTGCGACGCGCGCTCCCGGCTGCGCCGGCTGTGGCAGCTGGACCTGGACTGCGTGCAGCGGCTGATGGAGGAGGGCACCCGGCTGACCGACGCCGATGTGCACCGTCTGCGGCATGCCGTCGCGCCCGGTTCGACCGCGGCGATCGTGCACACCTCGGGCACCACCGGGCGTCCGCGCGGCTGCGTGATCACGCACGCCAATCTCGCCGCCGAGTGCGACACCCTCTACGCGGGCTGGGGCGGGCTGCTGGCCCCGCCCGGCGAACGCCCCTCCCTGCTGGCATTCCTGCCGTTCGCGCACGTCTACGGGCTCGTGGTGCAGGTCGCGTGCCTGCGCGGCGGGGTCAAGCTGGCCCATCAGCCCGATCCGTCCTCGGAGGAGCTGCTGCCCGCCCTCGCGTCGTTCCGGCCGACGTTCCTGTTCGCGGTGCCGCACGTCTTCGAGAAGATCTGTGCCCGCGCCCGGCTCGCCGCCGAACGGGCGGGCCGGCGGCGGATGTTCGACGCGGCGATGACCGTGGCGGTGCGGTACGCGGAGGCGCAGGCCGCGGAGGCCCGGGGCACCGGGCGCGGCCCCGATCCGTTCCTGCGGGCCCGGCACGCGCTCTACGAGCGGCTGGTGTACTCCCGTATCCGGGACCTGCTGGGCGGCCGGGTGCGGACCGCGGTGTCCGGCGGTTCGCCCCTGCTGCGGGAGCTGGGGCTGCTCTTCGCCGGCATCGGCATCACGGTCTACGACGGTTACGGCCTGACGGAGACCAGCGGTGCGATCACCGCCCAGCCGCCGGGCCAGGTCCGCTTCGGGACGGTGGGCCTCCCGCTGCCCGGCAGCGCGATCCATCTGGCGCTGGACGGGGAGGTGTGGGTGCGCGGGCCGGTGGTGTTCGCGGGCTATCTGGACGACGAGGAGGGCGACGGGGGCGGAGGTGGAAGCGGCGTTACCGGCGCCGGTGCCGGGGCGGGGCCGAACGGCAGGCACCGGCGCGGCGCGGGCCCGGGCAACGGCCCGTCCCCCGGCACCGCCCCCAGCACCGCCCACGGTCCCGGCAGCGGGCTGTACGACGGCTGGCTGCCGACCGGTGACCTCGGGCACCTGGACGACGACGGCTATCTGGTCATCACCGGCCGCAAGAAGGACATCATCATCACCAGCAACGGCAAGAGCGTTGCTCCGCAGGGGCTGGAGCAGCGGCTGTGTGCCCATCCGCTGATCTCGCAGTGCGTGGTCGTCGGCGACAACCGGCCGTACGTGACGGCGCTGATCACCCTCGATCCGGAGGCGCTGGCGCAGTGGCGGAAGCTGCGCGGCGAGCCGGAGGAGGGCGGTACGGGCGGCGGTGCGGCTTCGGGGCCGTCGCCGGAGGAGCAGTTGCAGGCGGAGGTCCGGCGGGCCGTGGCGCGCGCCAACGCCTCGGTGTCCCGTGCCGAGTCGATCCGCGCCTTCCGCATCCTGCCGGGCGAGTTCAGCCAGCAGTCCGGCCTGGTGACGCCCTCGATGAAGCTGCGCCGGGCGGCGATCGTACGGGCCTACGCGGCGGAGATCGACGCCCTGTACGCCCAGGGTGAGCGCCAGGAGCCGGAGACCCGCAAGGAACGCCGCCGGTGGGCGGCGGCGGGCCTGTACGCACGCTGAAGGACGCACGCGGAAGGACCCGGTCCCCGGCGGTGGGCGGTGAGCACGGTGCTGCCCGCGCGCCGGGCACACGCCTGTCCGCCCGCGCACCGGCTCCCGGCCGGGCCCGCCCGCGGCACCGTAGCAGTGTCGCGGCGGGCCCGGCCGTAATTTGTCCAGGGGTGAGAACCCGCGTCCACGGGGGCGGTGCGCGGCCTAGCGTCCGGTGGCATTCCAGTCCATTCCCGTAGGGACGAACCGGGAGGCGCTCCGTGCGGTCGATCCTCAGCAATTCCGCAGCATCCGGGCGGACCATCGCCACGGGACTGGTGGTCGCCGCGCTCGTGGCCACGCTCGCGGCGCTGCTGCTGCCCGTGCAGCTCTTCGGTGAGAGCGCGTCGGCGGCGACGAACACGGTCTCGTACGACGATGACGGCGGCGGCACGGTCAACACCCGTTACGGCCCGCTGACCGCCATGGACCGGGACTTCGTACGCAAGGTCAGGCTGGCCGGGCTGTGGGAGATGCCCGCGGGCCGGCAGGCCCAGGAGCGCGGCAGGACGGCGGCGGTGCGTACCGCGGGCGACCACCTCGTGGCCGGCCACACCGAGCTGGACCGGCGGTCGGTGGAGGCCGGGCGGGCCCTGGGCATCCCGCTGCCCAACCAGCCCAGTGCCGAACAGCAGGGCTGGCTCGGCCAGTTGAACTCCGCCTCGGACGCCGAGTACCCGCGCCTCTTCGCCGAGCTGCTGCGCCGGTCGCACGGCAAGGTCTTCGGGCTGATCGCGATGGTCCGCGACCAGACCCGCAACACGATGGTGCGCTCACTGGCGAACAAGGCCAACTCCACCGTGCTGGACCACATCACGGTCCTGGAGAACACCGGCCAGGTCGACTTCAACACCCTGCACAGCAGCTGAGCCGTCCAGCGGCGGGCCGTACCCGGCCGCGGCGGACGGCAGCCGGGGCGCACGCCGGCCAACCCCAAGGCGCATCCACCCCACCCCTCACACCGGACGAAGCGAAGTGATCTCATGACGCAACGGCAAGGGCACCGCCCACGGCAGCAGCGCCAGCAGTCCCATAAACGCTCCCGCCTGACGAACAGAATGCTGGTCGCCGCGGCCGCGCTCCTGCTGGGCGGCGGCGGCCTCGCAGCGGTCGCGACCACGGCGCTGGCCGGCAGCTCCGACTCCCAGCCGGCAGCCGGCCATCAGCACACCGTCCTGGCCAGCACGATCTCCTGTCCGGACGTGGGGATACGGCTCCGCCAGGTCCCGCACAGCGCCCAGCTGCAGGTCTCCAAGAGCCTGGCCACCCTCGACCGGCAGGTGCACGACGCCTACCACCGGATGATGGAGGGCAGCGGCAGCACCGTCCTCACTCAGCTCAAGCAGCAGCGGCAGCGGACCATCAGCACGATGATCACCGCCATCGCCCGGGACGCCAAACGGCCGTCGTACCTGTGGAAGATGAGCGGCTGCACCATGAAGCCCGCCGACGAGGGGGCGGGCACCGGCGGCTTCGACTCGACGAAGTCCACCCGGGACGGCTGGTACCAGGGACAGCAGCCCCAGCCCCAGGACGGCGGCCAGCAGCAGAGCCAGCAACCGGGCCAGGACGGCGGCCAGCAGCAGTCGCAGGACCCGGGTCAGCAGCAGGGCCAGAACGGTGGCCAGCAGCAGGGCCGGCCCGGCGGGCCCTCCCCCGACGACTTCGTCGACATCACCGCCGTCCAGCCGAACGCCGGTGACCCGCCGTTCGCCGCGCCCCGCGGCGGCAACGCCACGACCGGCACCTTCACCACCGAGTGCGGCCGCAACGAGGAGGGCCACTTCAACCCCGACAACGTCATCGTCACGCCGGGCGTCAGCAACGGCGCGCACCACACCCACGACTACGTCGGCAACAAGACCACCGACGCCTTCTCCAACAACGATTCCCTCGCCGCCTCCGACACCACCTGCACCAACGGCGACCAGTCCACCTACTACTGGCCGGTGCTGCGCAAGCTCGACGGGAACGCCGAGCAGAAGCCGGGTGCCGCCCAGGACGCCAACGTCGGCTCGGTGATCACCCCGGCCACGGTGACCCTCACCTACCGCGGCAGCCAGGCCGGCCAGGTCCAGGCCATGCCCCGCTTCCTGCGCATCATCACCGGCGACGCGAAGGCGTTCACCAACGGCACGAAGAACGCCAACGCCTCCTGGTCCTGCACCGGTTTCGAGGACCGCCAGCTCAAGGACAAGTACCCGCTGTGCCCCAACGGTTCGCAGGTCGTCCGCACCTTCGCGTTCCAGAACTGCTGGGACGGCCGCGACATCGACAGCGGCAACCACCGCGACCACGTGACGTTCTCCGACCGGAACGGCAACTGCCCCAACAACTTCCGGCCGATCCCGCAACTGGTCGAGCGGATCACCTACGACGTCCCGCAGGGCAACAGCTTCGCCGTCGACAGCTTCCCCGAGCAGCTGCACAAACCCGTCACCGACCACGGCGACTTCATCAACGTGATGTCGGACGACTTGATGAACAAGGCGGTCTCCTGCATCAACAGCGGCCGCGAATGCCGCTGATCCGCTGATGCGCCAGGGCCCCGGGGTGGCTGTCCGCCCCGGGGCCCTCGCACGTGGACCGGCCTTGCCCGGCCGGCACCGCTGTCATCGGTGCGTGGGGTCACTCACCCCGTCAGGCCGGACGGCGAACGGCTCTCGTCGTCCGCACGGTCCACGGAGTCCATGAACGCCAGCATCCGCTCGTTGACCAGGTCGGCGTGATCGATCTGCGGTCCGTGACCGGTGGCGGAGACGATCTCGGCGCGGGCCCCGGGGATCAGCCGCGGTACCCGTTCGACCTGCCGTTTCGGGTGCAGCAGCAGGCTCCGCTTGCCGAGCACCAGGTACAAGGGGGTGCGGATGGTGCGGAGTTCGTCCTCGGTCAGCGGCAGTGGGGCCGGGCGGCGGATACGGAAGGCACGGACGCCCGCCCTGATCATCGCGCGCAGTTCCGGCACGATCAGCACCGGCTGCTCCAGCCACTTCGCCAGCGCGGGGCGCCACACCCGCGGCGCGGAGGTCGCGAAGAGGCTGACGAAGATCCAGACGAAGAAGCGCAGCCCCACCTTCTCCAGACCGCCCGGGTCCAGCGGGATGACCGAGGCGAGCCGGCCGGGCGCGCGGTGCACCTGGTTCAGTACCAGCCACCCGCCGTACGAGGAACCGACCAGGTGCACCCGGTCCAGGCCGAGTGCGGCCAGCGTCTCGTCCAGCCATTGCGCGGCGTCCTCGGGCCGCCACATGGGTTCCCGGTGCACGCTGCGGCCCGGGTCGCCCGGGGTGTCGATCGCGTAGACCGTCCGCTCGGCGCTGAGCGCGGGGGTGTTCGGGTACCACATGGCGGAGCAGCTGCCCGAGCCGTGCATCAGGACGACGGGCGTGCGCCGCGCCGCGGCGGGGTCCGCCGGGCCGTAGCGGTAGACGCGCGTGGTGCCGTAGGAGGTCTCCACGTCGGTCTCTTCACGGATGGGCGCACCGAGGGCGTAGACCGCATCGCAGGCCGCGAAGTAGCGGTCGCGCAGGGCGTCGTTCACATAGCGGCCGATATCGGCCCGGCTACGGGTGGTGGACGGGGACACGGTCACCTCCAGGGGCGTGTGTTTTCGTGATACGACCGTACCATGATGTTGGTACAGCGGTATCATCAAAAATCGGAGGCCGGGCCCACCGGCGGAAACGACGAGCGGAGACAACGCCCGATGCCCAAGCGCGTGGACCACGCAGAACGGCGCACCCAGATCGCCGAGGCTCTCGTCCGGGTCGCCGGGCGGCGTGGACTGCACGCGGTCGGCATGCGGGACGTCGCAGCGGAGGCGGGCGTCTCCCTGCGGCTGGTGCAGTACTACTTCGAGACCAAGGAGAAGCTGCTGCTGTACGGGCTCCAGCACCTCGCCGTCCGCTTCGGTGAACGCGTCACCGCCCGGGCGCGGTCCGCCGGCACCGCCCCCGGACCGCGCGCCACCGTGGAGTCCCTGCTCCTGACGTCCCTGCCCACCGACGAGGAGAGCCGCGCCTTCCACCTCGTCTACACCTCGTACGCGGTGCTGTCGGTGACCGAACCGGCCCTCGCCGCCCAGCCGTTCCTCCAGCAGCCCGGCGCCGCCGAGGACGTCCTGACCGACCTGCTCAGCCAGGCGGCCGCGGCCGGCCTCACCACCCCCGACCTGGATCCCCGCCTGGAGGCGAGCAGCCTGCTGGCCCTCTCCGCCGGCCTCGGCACCAGCATCCTGGTCGGCCACCGCACCCCCGACTCGGCCCTCACGGTCCTCCACCACCACCTGGACCGCATCTTCGCGGGGCCGGAGCGGGACTGACCCCGCACAGCGGCCCACCGCCCCGTCCCTGCAGGAGGACGGGGCGGCGGGCCGGATGGTGCGGGGAGAGGGAACAGCGAGGGTCAGAGGCCGTTCACCCGGGCCTCCCGGGCCATGCCCAGGGGCCGTATCGAGGAGGCGACGGCGCGGGCGCGGCGGCCGGCGCGGGCCCGGTAGGAGCGGACGTGGGCCATCAGGCGGCGGCTGCGGAGGGCCATTTCGAGTTCGAAGCGGGTGCGGGGGTCACGGAGGACCGGGCCGAAGAGCTTCTCGATCTGGCGGAGCCGGTAACGGACCGTCTGCGGGTGGACATGCAGCAGTTTCGCCGCTTCCGGGGCGCCGCCGCCCTCCAGCCAGGCGAGCAGGGTGACTTCCAGGCGTTCGCTCTGCCGGGGGGTCAGTTCCTCCAGGGGGCCGAGCCAACGGGAGGTCAGAGCATCGGCGAGGGACTCGTCCTGAAGGAGCAGCAGGGCGGAGAGGTGGTCGTCGACGAAGGCGGGGCGGGACTCCGGTCCGACCCGGCCGGGGCCCAGCGTGAGGAGGTAGCGGGCCCAGCGGAGGGAGGAGGCGGTGTCGGTCGCGGGGACGGCGTGGCCGACCGCGGCGGGCCGCCCCTTGAGCGCGGCCTCCAGCCGGGCCCGGGTCTGGGTGGCCGGGTCGGGGACGAAGAGACAGGTGTAGCCGTCGACCGTGCCGATGAGCGCGTGGCCCAGTGCGGCGGCGAGTTGGGGCGCCTCGGCGGGGGTGGCGAGGACGACGGCCTGGAGGGTGTCCGGGACCGGCCAGCCGGCCGCGCGGGCCAGCTCGCCCAACCCCTCGTCGGGGGTCTCGCGTTGGCCGGCGAGCACCTCGAAGAGGTCCTGACGGGCCCGGGCGACCGGCATCGGTGTGACGACCGATGACACGGCCGGACGTTTACTTTCCGACTCTTTTTGGTAACCCAGAACTGTCAGCAGCGCCTGTTCCAGGGCCCATTGCGCCTCTTCCACGGGGGTATCGCCGAGAAGTGACGCCAATGCGGGAAATCCGCGTTGCAACTCCGCGACGACCTTCTCCGCGAGGCCCGGGAGTTCATTTCTGACTACCCGGGTCCACTCGCCTCGGGGACGCGACCAGATGCGGTTCAGGAGATCACACATCAGCTACCTCGATCCTGGCGGGGATGGGGGGTTGGACTGGGGAAGGGCGCCCCCGTGCGCCTGACTGGGCATCATCCGGAGTCCCCCGGCGCGACCGCGACGCCGCTGCAGGAATTTGTCACAGCGCGATAAACCTTACGAAAGCCTGAACGCGCTCGTAGATGCTTTTGCACATCCGGTTTACGGCCCTGTGTATCCACCCGGTTACGGAATGTTCAGTGTTACCGGGGGTCACCTGCACAAAAGCCCCGCAATAGCTTCGGGCAAATACCCCGCCGACGGAATTTCACCGGAATTCGCGTCCCGCACCCGTGCCCCGACACCGGGAGGTCCGATGTCCGCACCGCGTTTGCAGACCCGCCAGAGCCGCCGGGCAGCACACCGCGCCCGGCCCTCGCCGGATCGCACACGCGCCCGGCGGCCCCCCAAAGAACCCGGGCCGCCGGGCCGCCGTACGCCCGGCGGCCCCGCCCCGACCGCCCTGCTGCGCCCCGCACTTCCGGCCGCGCTGCTGCTCTTCATCGCCGTCACCCTGCACTCCGGCGCGATGGACACCCTGATGCGCTTCCTCGACTACGGCGCGGGCGTCCTCGCGCTGGTCTCGCTGTCGGTGACGGTGCTGTGGGGCCTGGCGGCCACCGACCGCATGGTGCTGCAGACCGGCCACCGGCTGCTCGCCCAGGCCGTGCACCGCGGCACCGGCGTCGCCGGACTCGGCTTCCTCGGCCTGCACATCTGGGTCAAGGTCGCCGAGGGCCACACCGGCACGCTGTCCGTCGCGGTGCCCTTCACCGACGGCGCCCGCCCGGTCCTCATCGGCCTGGGCACGCTCGCCGCCTACGTGTTCGTCGCCGTCGCGGTGACCGGCGCGGTGCGCGGCGCGTTCACCGGCATCGCGGCCTCCCGCTGGTGGCGTGCGCTGCACATGAGCGCCTACCTGGCGTGGGGACTGGCACTGGTGCACGGCCTGAAGTCGGGCCGTGCCGCGGCCGGCTGGGCCCTGGCCGGATACGCCGTCTGTCTCGCCGCGGTGGCCGTACGGCTGGCCCTGCGACTGCGCGATGCACGCACGAACTCAGGAGACCTCCCATGACCGCCCCCGCCCCCACCCGCCTGCTGCCGGCGCTGCCCGCACCGGAGCCCGTACCGACGCTGGCGTCGTTCGGCCCGCCACGCCTGCTGGCCGGGCTCGACGAGATGCCGCGCATGGACCGGGTGGCGCATCTGGCCCGGCACGGCAGCCTGCCGCAGCTCACCGCGCAGGAACTGGTGGCGCTCGCCGAGGACATCGAGCTGCGCGGCCGCGGCGGCGCCGGCTTCCCGTTCGCCCGCAAGGTGTCCGCGGTGCTGGACGGGATGCGGCGCGCCGAGGGCAAGGCCGCGGTGGTCGTCAACGGCAGTGAGGGCGAGCCGAGTTGCCTCAAGGACACCGCGCTGCTGCTGCACGCCCCGCATCTGGTGCTGGACGGCGCGCTGCTGGCCGCCGACGCGCTCGGCGCCCAGGAGGTCGCCCTCGGGGTGACCCGCACGGACGTGGAGGACTCGGTGCGGCGGGCGATCGCCGAACGGGGCCCGGTGCGGCCGGCCTTACGGGTCACCCTGCTGACCGAGCGGTTCGTCACCGGCGAGGGCAGCGCGATGACCAACGGGCTGGGCGGCGGCCCCGGCTTGCCCTCGGGCCGCAAGATCCGCTCCAGCGAGCGCGGGCTGAACGGGGTGCCGACGCTGCTGTCGAACACCGAGACCTACGCCCAGCTCGCCGTGGCGGCCCGGCTCGGCGCCCTCGGCTACCGGACCGCGGGCCTGCCCACGGAACCGGGCACCCTGCTGCTGACCGTCGCCGGCAACCGGGTGGTGGAGGTCCCCTACGGGGTGCCGCTGGCCCGGGTCCTGGCGCTGTGCGGGATGGACCAGGGGCAGGGCGTGCTGATCGGCGGCTACCACGGCACGTTCGTCTCCCCCACGGACGCGCAGACCGTCACGCTGTCCCGGGACTCGCTGGCCGAGTGCAACGCCGTCCTGGGCGCCGGCGCGGTGCTGCCGCTGCCGTACGACACCTGCCCGGCCGGGGAGACGGTACGGGTCGCGCAGTGGATGGCCGCCGAGTCCGCCGGGCAGTGCGGCCCCTGCGTCCTGGGCCTGCCGGCCCTCGCCGACCAGCTCGACCTGGCCGTACGGGGCGGCGGCGAGGCCGCCCTGGAAGCCGTGCAGAGCCGCATGCGGGCGGTCGAGAAGCGCGGCGCATGCAGCCACCCGGACGGCACCGCGCGGTTCGTGGCCTCGGCCCTCGCCGCCTTCCCCGAGGAGTTCGAGCGCCATGCGCGGGGGTTCGGGTGCGGCCGCCCGGTGACCGGAGCGCTGCCGGTCACCGGGCACCGGCCGTCGCCCGCCGCACTGCCCGCCCCGGTGCCCGCCCAGGCCAAGCCGGCCGCCCCGCCGCAGGAACGGCTGCTGGTCGACTGGACCCTGTGCCGCGGCCACGGCCTGTGCGCGGACGTCGTGCCGGGCGTCATCAAGCTCGGCCCGGACGGCTACCCGGAGCGGGCCAGCATGCCGCTGCCGGCCCGGATGCGGCGCCGGGCGCAGCTCGCGGTACGCCGCTGCCCGGCCCTCGCCCTGCGGGTCCAGGGCGGCAACTGACCGCTCCCGCACGGTTTTTGACCGCCGGAGAAAAACTTCGCGCGGCATGAACGCCGGGCACCCCGACCGCCGTATCCCCGTGCGACGGCAACCGGCCGGCAAGCAACGCACCACCTCACCCATCGACTTCGCCCAACGGCATTGGAGACACCATGATCACTCGACGTCGTGCGGGACTCGCGGCCGCCGCGGTCGCCACCCTGGCGCTCACCGCCGCCTGCGGCAGCAGCGACAACCAGAGCGCCGGCACGCCCACCACCGACAACGTCCAGCCCGCCGGCCAGGGCACCAGCCAATACGGCTACGGCTCCTCCGGCTCCGGACAGGGCGACGACGGATACGGCGGGCAGGCGGGCGGGGACAGCGGCAAGGCGCCGACCGGGCCGAGCGCCGGCACGCTGGCGCTGCACCAGGACGCCAAGCTCGGCCCGGTCGTCACCGACTCCAAGGGCATGACGCTCTACCGCTTCGACAAGGACACCGCCGAGCCGCCCAAGTCCAACTGCTCCGGCTCCTGCGCCACCACCTGGCCCCCGGTGCCGGCCGACGGCTCCTCGGCCCCCGCGGGCATCGCCAAGAGCGCACTGGGCTCGGTCACCCGCGCCGACGGCACCAAACAGCTGACCATCGGCGGCTGGCCCGCCTACCGCTACGCCAAGGACACCAAGGCCGGCGACACCAAGGGCCAGGGCGTCGGCGGCACCTGGAACGCGCTGACCGCCGAGGGCAAGAAGGCCGTCGCCCAGGAACCCGCGGACGTCTCGGTGCTCAACCAGCCCGAGCTCGGCCAGATCCTCGTCGACGGCAACGGCATGACCCTCTACCGCTTCAACAAGGACAGCGCCTGGCCGATGAAGTTCGGCTGCAACGACGCCTGCCTGGACACCTGGAAGCCCGCCAAGCCCGCCGACCGCTCCAAGCTGAAGGGCATCGCCCCCAAGCTCATCTCCACCGTCACCCGCCCCGACGGCATCCGCCAGCTGGCCGTCGACTGCTGGCCCGTCTACACCTTCACCGGCGACAAGCAGCCCGGTGACATCAACGGCCAGGGCAAGATGGGCCTGTGGTTCGCGGTCTCCAAGGACGGCAAGAAGCTCACGACGACGCCCTGACCGGTTCGGCCTCTCCCTCCGGGGACCCGTCCTCCACCGCCAGCACCTCGGCGTCCGGCCGGTCGTCCGCCTCCCGCGGCCCCAGCCAGGTGACCGTCAGCGCCACCGCCAGATTCACCGCGAGCCCGACCAGCCCCGCGTTCATCCCCCACACCGGATCGTGTCCCCCGAAGACCAGGACACAGACCAGAGCGAACCCCGCCGCCAGGCCGCTCACCGCGGCGAGCCACGTCAGCCGCCGCCACACCAGCCCCAGCAGCAACATCGGCACGAGCTGCGCCATGCCCTCGTACGAGATCAGCGACAGCCGGACCAGGGTGTTCGGGGCGGTGTACGTGAGCACCAGGGCCAGCGCACCCGCCGCCACCACGACCACCTGCGACCACAGCTTCTGCCGGGTGGCCAGGCGCGGCACCGCACCCAGCACGCTCCTCCCCCACATCGTGCCGATGACCAGCATGAACACGGCCATCGGCACGATGGAGGAGAGCGCCGCGGCCACCCCGATCAGGCCCACGGCCCAGGCCGGAAGGGAGTCCACCACCAGCTTGAACAACGCCAGATTGGAGTCCGCACCGGTCAGCCCCGGCACCACGAACAGCGCCGCCAGCCCCAGCAGCATCGGCACGAACAACAGCACGTTGTAGAACGGCAGGTACATCGCGTTGCGCCGCAGCGCCTCGGCGTTGCGGGCACCGAGGTAGCCGGCGACGGTCGTCGGAAAGATCACCACCGTGAGGGAGTTGACGACGGTGGTGGTGACGAACCAGACCTGCCCCAGCCCGCCCGAGGCGTGCCCCGGGAACGTCAGCCACTGCGCCTTCTCGGTGGTGACCCGGTGCAGAAAATCCCCGTAACCGCCGAAATAATGCAGCGGCACGTACACCACCAGGAAACCAAGGGTGCCGATGACGAGGACGTCCTTGAGCACCGACACCCAGGCACTGCCCCGCAGGCCGCTGACCACGACGAACCCGCAGGTCACCGCGAACCCGAGAAAATAGGCCCAGTTGAGGCTGATCGTGCCGTACGAAATGGTCGAGACGACCACGCCCATGCCGGTGATCTGCAGCTGGATGTACGGCAGCAGGCACACCGTCGCGAGAACGGCCACCGCGGCACCCAGCCAGGGCCGCCGGTAGCGGTGGGCGACGATATCGGTGATCCCGACGAGGCCGTGCCGGCGGGCGTAGCCCCACAGCATCGGCCCGACCACATACCCCAGCGCATAGCCGCAGGACATATAGGCCACCACGTACAGCACCGGCGCACCGAAGTTGTACCCCCACCCGGCCGCGCCGAGATAACTGAAGCTGGTGTAACTCTCACCGGCCATCAGCACCCAGATGAACACCGTCCCGAGACTGCGTCCGCCCACCGACCACTCGGCGAGCCCGCCGCCGGAGCCCCGGCCCCGGACGGCCAGCAGCCCGAGCACGACGGTGACGACCATGAACCCACCGAACAGGGCGGTGGAAACGGTCGCGTTCATGCCCCCTCCCCGCCCCGGCCCCGCGCCCGGTCACCGCGCCGCGCCAGCCACACGGCCGGCGGGGTGGCGAGCGTCGCCACCAGCATCCAGAAGAACAGGAACGGCAGCCCCAACACGGTCGGCGCCACACGGTTGGCCGCCGGCAGCACCCCGAGGAAGAGCACGTAGGGCAGCAGCAACCACAGCCGGCTTCTCGAACGCTTTCGCACAAGTTGAGGGTAGGCGCCCACGCTGCGCTTTGCGGCGCCTCCCACGTACCTGGCCGTCCCGCCGCGGGTGTTGCTCGCCGTTGCGCGCTTTGCGGCGCCGCGTACGTTGTCGGCCGTCCCGCCGCGGGGCTTCTCGCTGTTGCGCGCTTTGCGGCGCCGCGTACGTTGTCGACCGTCCCGCCGCGGGGCTTCTCGCTGTTGCGCCTGGCGGCGGGCGTTTGTGTGTCGGGTGCGGTGACAGCCCTCCAGACTTCGTCCTCCGGTCTGTCCCCTCCCGTGGGTGGGGGTGGGAGGCCGGTGGGGGTGAGCGTCGTCGTTCCGGATGTACGTCATGTTGGGGTGTGAGGAATACCGCCCCAGCCCCGCTTCCAAGGACTCAATAAGGAGCGAAGGCGGAGCGCAGCGGAGCGTAAAGCGTCAGCAGTCCACACAACCGGCCCCGGAGGCCCGTCACCGCACCCAACACCCACCCAGCCCGCCGCAGGCGCAACGGCGACCAAGCCCCGCGGCGCCGCAGACAGCTACGTGCGGGGCGCCGCAAAGCGCAGCGCCCCGCGGCGGGAAAGCCAGGTACGTGGGAAGTCAGCGTCAGCCAAGCGCACGGGAAACCGTATAGATGGCCAGCCCCGCCAGTGCCCCCACCACCGTGCCGTTGATGCGGATGAACTGGAGGTCGCGGCCGATGTGGGCCTCGATCTTGCGGGAGGTGTGGGCGGCGTCCCAGCCGGCCACCGTGTCGGTGATCAGGGACGTGATCTCGCGCTGGTACGTCGTCACGATGTAGACCGCCGCGCCCTCCAGCCAGCCGTCCACCTTGTTCTGCAGCCGCTCCTCGTCGGACAGCCGGCGGCCCAGGGACAGCAGCGCGGCCCGTACCCGGAGGCGGAGTTCGCTCTGTTCGTCCTCCGCGGCGGCGACGATCATCGCGCGGACCGCGCCCCAGGCGGAGGCGATCAGGTCCTGGACCTCGCCGCGCCCGAGGACCTCGGACTTCAGGTGCTCGACCCGGGCCCTGGTGTCCGGGTCGGTCTGCAGGTCGTCCGCGAAGTCCGCCAGGAAGCGGTCGATGGCGCCGCGCGCGGGGTGCTCGGGCATGTCCCGCATCTCGGTGACGAAGCGCAGCAGTTCCTTGTAGACC
This sequence comes from Streptomyces sp. NRRL S-337, assembly GCF_000720175.1. GTDB lineage: Bacteria > Actinomycetota > Actinomycetes > Streptomycetales > Streptomycetaceae > Streptomyces > Streptomyces siderophoricus. The sequence goes on along the minus strand of NZ_JOIX01000031.1, from coordinate 77,417 downwards.
CGGTCGCCCACCTTGCGGTCGACGAACCGGGGCGTCCATCCGGGGGCGCCGCCGGAGACCGCCGCCATGACGGAGTCGCCGTGTTCGACCAGCCAGTCGTGGGCACGGGCGACGACCAGGTCCACCACCCGCCGGTGGCCGCCCTCGGCGACGACCTTCTCCAGCATGGTGCCGAGGCCGGGTGCGATCTCCTGGGCGTCCGCGCGGCGGGTGATCGCCTCGCCGACCACCGCCTGCACGTCGGAGTCGCGCAGTACGGTCAGCGCGCCGCGCAGCGCGGTGGAGAGTTCGGCGGTGACCCGGTCCGCGTTGCGCGGCTCGGCGAGCCAGCCGCCGAGGCGGCGGCCGATGCCCACGGACCGCAGCCGGCGGCGGACGACCTCGGCGGAAAGGAAGTTCTCACCGACGAAATCCCCCAGACTCTGTCCGAGTTGATCCTTCTTCGTGGGAATGATGGCGGTGTGCGGGATCGGTAGTCCCATGGGCCGTTTGAACAGTGCGGTGACCGCGAACCAGTCGGCCAGCGCACCGACCATGCCGGCCTCCGCAGCCGCGGCGACGAACCCGGTCCAGCCGCCCGCCCCCGCGCGCCCGGCCCACGTCGCGAGGGCGTAGACCAGCGCGACGGCCAGCAGCAGACCGGTGGCCAGCGTCTTCATCCGGCGTACGGCGTGCCGCCGCTCCTCGTCGGCGGCACCGTAGACGAAGCCGCCGGCCGGCGCCACCGGGCCGCGCGGCGCCGCGTCCGCCGCCGGGGAGGCGTCCCCCGCCGATGCCCTGTCCGTTCTCGTGCGTTCCATCCGCTCCACCGCTCCCACCGTGCCCCCCACCACTCCCACGGCCTATGCTGCGCCGCGGGTCCGGCCACCGGTCCGGCCGTATGTCCCACTGTGACCTACTCCTGGAGCCAACCACGAGTTCCCGGCACCCGCCGGGGGCGGCACCGAACGGGGTGCCGGGCGGCTCCCAGGAGGTCCGTGGGATCATGGGAGACCGACCGGACGCCAACGGTGCCGCTGCCCGCCCGCTGCCCTTGCCCGCCCGGAGCCTGGAGCTCCGCTTTCCCCAGGAGACCCCTCCCGCATGAAGAAAAGTGTGGGTTACGCCCTGCTCGCCGCCCTGGCGGCAGTGGTGGTGCTGATCTCGGTCGCGATATTCGCCGGCTTCGGCGGCGAGGACGGCGGCCCGGGCAGCTCCCCGCACAAGCCGCGCGATCCCGCCGCACCGGCGGTCTCCGGGCAGTGGGTCGGCACCTGGTCGGCGGCCGCGGCGGCGGCCGAGCCCGGCACCCTGGACGGCTACGCGGGGATGTCGATACGCAACGTGGTGCACACCAGCGTCGGCGGCTCCGGCGTCCGCATCCAGCTCTCCAACCTCTACGGCACCCGGCCGCTGGTGGTCAGCCACGCCTCGGTGGCCCTGGCCGCGGCCCCCAGTGACCCCACCGCCGCGGACGGCACGATGCGCCGGCTGTCCTTCGGCGGCAAGCCCGCGGTGACCATCCCCGCGGGCGGCGCGGTCACCAGCGACCCGACCCGGCTGAAGGTCCCCGGCGACGCGGACCTCCTGGTCACCACGTACTCCCCCTCCCCCTCCGGCCCGGCCACCTACCACCCGTACGCCCGGCAGACCTCCTACCTGGCGCGCGGCGACCGCGCCGAGGACGGCACCGGCGCCGCCTACACCGAGCAGAGCCCCTACTGGCGCTATCTGACCGGGGTCGACGTGTGGAGTACCCAGGCGCAGGGCTCGGTGGTCGCCATCGGCGACTCGATCACCGACGGCATCACCTCCACGGCCGGCGCCAACCACCGCTGGACGGACTTCCTGGCCGCCCGGCTGCGCAACGAGCCCGGCGCGCCCCGCTACGGCGTCCTCAACCAGGGCATCAGCGGCAACCGCCTGCTGGTCAACGGCAGCCGCTTCTCGCCCAACAACGGCCCCAGCGTGCTGTCCCGCCTCGACCGCGACGCGCTCTCCCGCACCGGCGTGAAGGCGGTGATCGTCGAGATCGGCCTGAACGACCTGTTCAAGTCCCCGCGCCAGCTCGACCCGCAGAAGATCGTCGCGGGCATGCGGCAGATCGTCCGGGACGCGCACGCCCGCGGCCTGCGCGTCACCGGCTCCACCCTTACGCCGTTCGGCGGACACCGCGGTTACTCCGCCCAGCTGAACTCGGTCCGCGAACGGGTCAACCGCATCATCCGCTCCGGCACCGTCTACGACGAGGTCGTCGACTTCGACAAGGCCCTCCGCGACCCCGCCGCCCCGGTCCGCCTGCGCCCCGTCTACGACTCCGGCGACCACCTCCATCCGAGCGACGAGGGCTACCGCGCCATGGCCCACACGGTCGACCTCGACCTCCTGCGGCAGTCCGCCCCGGCGTCGCTCTGACCTCCGTCCCACCGCCGCGGGCCCGTTCGGCCGCCCGGGTGGTTACCTCCGGGCCCCACGCCCTTCCGGCGCGTTCCGCCCCCACCGGCCCGTCCTCGTCCTGATATGCGAGGCCCATGGAGGAACCGAAGCGGCGAAGTGACCGCCCGGCCAGGACACGGTCCGGGTCCCGGCTCCACGACGTGCGGTGGGTCGCGACGGTGCTGGCGATCCTCGTCGCGGGCATCGGGACACTGCTGTCGGTCCCGCTGCTCGTCCTGACGTCCCACGACCAGTCCGGCAATCCCGTGGTGCTGCGGCCGGTGCCCGGCACTCCGCCGGCAACCGTCTCCCCGGCCCCCACGCCCTCGGCACCCCGTACGAGCGGGGCGCCCACCTCCGCGCCGCCCACCGTGGGCTCAGAAGGGCCGTCCCCTCCCGGGTCCCCCGAGTCCCCCGGGTCGCCGTCCCGGCCCGTCCCGTCCGCGACGCCCTCGCCCCCGTCGCCCCGGCCTTCGGCCGGCGGCGGCCAAGTGACGATCGGGCAGCTCTCCATCGCGCTGGCGCTCCCGCCGTCGCCGGGCGGGCCCCCCACCCTGCTCACGGCACTGGGCACGGTGATGACCCCGGCCGTCGCGCTGGTCACCTTCCTCCTCGGCCGGCGCAGGGGCGTGGCCGAGGGCCGGCAGCCGGACGGCGACGAGGGGCCGGGCGGGCCCTGAAGTCGGTCGGCGGTCAGTCCAGTTCCTTGCCGCGGGCGCGTTCCTCGGCCTTCAGGCGGCGGCGTTCCTCCTTCAGGCGGCGCTTTTCGGAGGTGGGCAGTTTGCGTTCGACGCCGACGCCGCCCATCAGTGCCAGGCCCCGGACGATCACCCGCGGTGCGCCGGGGTCGCCGGGGACGCCGTCCTCGTGGGAGTCGAAGCCGCCCATGATGCCCAGTCCCCGTACGTCGACCTCGACACCCGGCGGGACGATGACGTTCACGCCGCCCATGAAGGCCCAGCAGTCGATCACGACCTCCGACGCGGCGAAGTCGGCCTCGCGCAGGTCGATCTCGCCGCCGCCCATGCAGCAGACCGCGGTGAAGCGGCGGCCGATCGTCCAACGGCCCTTGCGCTGGAAGCCGCCCAGGACCGCCAGGCCCGTCGTCGAGCCGCGGGCGTCGCCGGCGATCCGGCCGGCCCAGGAGCCCACCGCGGCGGTGTCCTTGTGCAGCGACACGGGGGCCGCCGCTGCCGGGGCGGGTGCCGTCGTGGCCGGCAGGTCGGCGGTGAGCGGCGCCAACTCCCCGTAGGTGCGGGCCAGATAGGCCGCTTCCAGCCGTTCGTCGAACTCCGCCATCTCCAGCCGCCCCTCCGCGAGGGCGTCCCGCAGGATCTCGGCGACCCGGTCGCGGTCGGCGTCGGAGGCACGCAACTCGGCGGCGGAGGCCCGCGGCGCCGGGAGGTCGTCAGTCATACGGACAGCGTATGGGGCAACGGCGGGCGGCGGGCCGGTGTGTGTCCCTCCGGTCGCGCCTTCCTGCCTAGGCCGGGGCGCGCTGGCCGTCCGGGGTGCGGCCGGGCTCCGCGCGGGTCGCGCCGCGGGCGTACAGCTCGGCGATCAGTGACTCGACGTCCGGCTCGCGCAGCGACAGGTCCACCAGCGGATAGCGTTCGGCGACCGCGGTGACCAGCGGCGCGGCGCTCTGTGCCGCCGGGAACACCAGCCACTGCCGGGGGCCCTCCACCCGGACCGTACGGGCACCGGGAACGCCCTCGATGGGCGGCAGTTCGCGTTCCAGGTCGACCACGAGGGTGCGTTCGCCGTCGGCCGCCGCGCGCAGCCCGTCCAGTGCGCCGTCGTAGACCAGCCGGCCGTGGTCGATGACCATCACCCGGCGGCACAGTTGCTCGATGTCGGTCAGGTCGTGGGTGGTGAGCAGGACCGTGGTGCCCCGGTCGGCGTTCACCTCGCGGACGAACTCCCGCACCTTCGCCTTGCTGACGACGTCGAGCCCGATGGTGGGCTCGTCGAGGTAGAGCACCTCCGGGTCGTGCAGCAGGGCCGCCGCGATGTCGCCGCGCATCCGCTGCCCGAGGGAGAGCTGCCGTACGGGGACGGCCAGCAGCGGGGCCAGGTCGAGGAGTTCGACGCAGCGCTCCAGGTTGGCGCGGTAGACGGCGTCGGGGATCCGGTACATCCGGCGCACCAGCTCGTAGGAGTCCGCGAGGGGCAGGTCCCACCACAGGGTGGTGCGCTGGCCGAAGACCACGCCGATCCGGCGGGCGAGCCGGGTCCGTTCGCGCGCGGGGTCGATCCCGGCGATCCGCAGCCGGCCGCCGCTGGGCACCAGGATGCCGGTCAGCATCTTGATGGTGGTGGACTTGCCCGCACCGTTCGGCCCGATGTAGCCGACCATCTCGCCGCGCGGCACCTGGAAGGTGATGCCGTCGACGGCCCGCACCTCCTCGCGCACCCGGCGCAGCCGGCCCGCCTTGCGCCGTACCGAGAAGACCTTCTCGATGCCGCGGACGTCGATCAGTGGCTCCGGGCCGGTGCCGTCGGAGTCCGTCATCCTGTGCTTCCTTTCGGGGAGTCGGGCGTCGTACGGGACCTGTGCCGACGGCCCGTCAGCTTCCGGTGCTGCGGTAGCCGCGCAGGCCGTACCGCCAGGCCAGCGCCGCGCCGGCGCACATCAGGGCGGCCACGGCGGGGCCGAGGAAGTCCACCCAGCCGGGCAGGCCGAGCGGGTCGGGGCGGCCCAGCAGCCGCAGTGCGGGCAGCCAGTTGACGAAGGCCAGCGGGACGACGAAGGTGACGCCGCGCACCAGGTCCTTGGCGAACACCGTCGGCGGGTACTGCAGCAGGGCGTTGCCGCCGTAGGTGAAGGAGTTCTGCACCTCGGCCGCGTCCTGCGCCCAGAACTGGAAGGCGGCGCCGGTGGTGAAGACCGCCCCGAAGATGGCCGTGCCGCAGACGGTCATCAGCACCACCAGCAGCAGCCTCCCCGCCGTCCAGTCCACGTCGAGCCGGGTCACCGACCAGCCCAGCACCAGCAGCGCCTGGGAGATCCGGCCCAGCCGGCGCAGCGCGAACCGGTCGGCGGCGACCTGGGCGAACACCGGGGCGGGGCGCAGCAGCAGGACGTCGAGGGTGCCGTCGCGGACCCGCCGGCCCAGCCGGTCCATGCTGCCCAGCAGCAGGTCGGCGAGGCCCAGCGACAGCCCGGACGTGCCGTACAGGAAGGCCACTTCGGGCAGCGTGAAGCCGCCGAGCGCGTCGATCTGCGAGAACATCAGCAGGATCGCGACGAAGTCGAGTGCGCAGGCGGCGAAGTTGCCGACCGCCATCATCACGAACGAGGCCCGGTAGGCGAGGGTCGAGCGCACCCACATCCGCACGATCAGCCCGTAGGCGTACAGCCCCTGGGCCGCGGCCGTGCGCCACCCCTCCCGGACCGCGGGCCACCTGTCGTGATCAGCCACCGTGCACCACCACCCGGCGGGTCGCCGCGGACTGCACCAGCCGGCCCAGCGCCAGCAGCGCCGCGCCCCACGCCGCCTGGAACACCAGCCCGCGCAGCAGCGCGCCGCCGGTGCGCACGCCGATCAGCACATCGGCCGGAACCTGCAGGATCGCCGCCCACGGCAGCAGCTGGACCACCTCCCCGAAACCGCCGGGGAAGACCCGCAGCGGCAGCAGCATCCCGGAGAAGAACAGGCAGGCCAGCCCGCTGATCATTGACAGTCCCGAGCCGTCCAGCAGCCAGAACGACGCCAGCGCCACCAGATAGCGCAGCCCGAAGGAGACCACGATCCCCAGCAGCACCGACAGCAGGAACCAGCCCCAGGTCAGCACGTCCCCGGGCAGCGCCAGCGGGAAGACCAGCGCGCCCACCGCCATCGGCACCACCCCGCGGCCGATCAGCTGCATCCCGGCCCGGCCCAGGTCCGCGGCCAGCCACCACAGCTGCAGGTCCGCCGGCCGGTACAGGTCCACCGCGACGTCGCCGGTGCGGATCCGCTCCTGCAGCTCCTCCAGGCCGCCGCCGCCCATCAGTGCCGCCGCCGCCAGCAGCGCCTGCGCGGTCCACACGAAGGTCAGCGCCTGCGCCTGGCCGTAGCCGCCCAGATGCGGCCGCTCGGCCCACAGGGCGACGAAGGTGTACGCCACGATGAAGCCGAAGACGGTGTTGGTGAACACCCCGGCCGCCGTCGCGACCCGATAGGTGGCGTACCGCCGGAAGCTGCCGGCCGCCACCGCCACGCACCACACGCACGCTCACCCGGCCCGTTCTCGTCACCGTTCGGATTCCGTCCCGTCCGGACGGCAAAGCACCGGAGCCTAAGTCGTGGGCCCGGCGGGCACCATCGAATTACCACCCATCCGGGTGAGCCATGGGCGCCATTCGGCCGGTCCGGTGGCAGGACCGGGTGCGTGCCACCCCCGCTGAACGGGACGCATGATGCGAAAGTTTCCCCACGGGCAACAGGTGCTTTTCCGGCGTACGGTGCACATCCCCCGACACGAGACCGTTCCGCCGCGGTACAACCTCCGGCGGAGGCCGAGGAGTCCATACCGACATGAGCGGACATCGCACAGTCTGGCGGCGGGCGCTGCCCAGCTGGCGCACGGTGCTCGGCACCGTGCTGGGGTTCTCGCTGCTCGTCATCGGCGCGCTGATCGCCGGCTACCTGCTCGTCGACATCCCGCCCGCCAACAGCGCCGCCAAGGCCCAGAACAACGTCTACCTCTACTCCGACGGCTCCGAACTGGCCCGCGACGGTGACGTCAACCGGCAGAACGTGACGCTCGGCCAGGTGCCCAAGTCCGTCCAGCAGGCCGTGCTCGCCGCCGAGGACCGCGACTTCTACTCCGAGTCCGCCGTCGACCCGGCCGCCATGCTGCGGGCCGCCTGGAACACCCTCACCGGCAAGGGCAAGCAGTCCGGCTCCACCATCACCCAGCAGTACGTCAAGAACTACTACCTCGGTCAGGAACAGACCCTCACCCGCAAGGCCAAGGAGTTCTTCATCGCCGTCAAGCTGGACCGCCGGGTCAGCAAGGACAACATCCTCGAGGGCTACCTCAACTCCAGCTACTACGGCCGCAACGCCTACGGCATCCAGGCCGCGGCCCGGGCCTACTACGGCATCGACTCGGTCGACCTGACCACCGCCCAGGGCGCCTACCTCGCGGCGCTCCTGAACGCCCCCAGCGTCTACGACGTCACCGCCCACCCCGCCAACACCCCGCGCGCCCTGGCCCGCTGGAACTACGTCCTGGACGGCATGGTCACGCAGAAGTGGCTCAGCCCCGGCGCACGCGCCGCGATGCGCTTCCCGGTGCCCCGGCCCGCCCGCACCTCGCCCGGACTGACCGGCCAGCGCGGCTACCTCGTCGAAGCGGTCAAGGACTACCTCACCGACCACCACATCCTCGACGAGGACACCCTGCGCGCCGGCGGCTACCGCATCACCACCACCCTCAACCGACGGCGCCAGAACGCCTTCGTGCACGCGGTCGACACCCGCCTGATGGACCGGCTCGACGACTCCCGCACCACCGACGGCTACGTCCGCGCCGGCGGCGCCTCCATCGACGTCCGCACCGGCCGGGTCGTCGCCCTGTACGGCGGCATCGACTACGCCAGGCAGTACGTCAACAGCGCCACCCGCCGCGACTACCAGGTCGGCTCCACCTTCAAGCCGCTCGTCTTCGCCTCCGCCTTGCAGCACCACGCCACCACCCAGGACGGCGACCCCATCACCCCGAACACCGTCTACGACGGCGACAACAAACGGATGACCGTCGACCACGGCCACGCCACCGGATTCGCGCCCGCCAACGAGGACGACCGCTCCTACGGGCCGATCACCGTCTCCGAGGCCACCGACAAGTCCGTCAACGCCGTCTACGCCCAGATGGGCATCGACGTCGGCCCGGACAAGGTCAAGGACACCGCCGTCGACCTGGGCATCCCCGCCGACGCCCCCGGCCTCGCCGCCTCCCGCGGCGCGATCGCCCTGGGCACCGCCACCCCCAGCGTCCTGGACATGACCCAGGCCTACACCACCCTCGCCCGGCACGGCGAACGCCGCCCCTACACCCTCATCAACAAGATCACCAAGGGCGACGAGGAGATCGACCTGCCCGACCGCGAGACGACCACGGCGATCCCCCGCGAGGCCGCCGACACCACCACCTCCGTCCTGCGCAGCGTCGTCGACGGCGGCACCGGCACCGCCGCCCAGGCCGCCGGGCGGCCCGCCGCCGGCAAGACCGGCACCGCCGAGCAGGACAAGGCGGCCTGGTTCGCCGGCTACACCCCCGAGCTGGCCACCGTCGTCGCCGTCCTCGGCCAGCACCCGGAGACCGCCGCCCAGGAGCCGCTGTACGGCGCCGCGGGCCTGGACCGGGTCAACGGCGGGGACTTCCCCGCCCAGATCTGGGCCGACTACACCGCGGCCGCCCTGCGCGGCCGCCCCGTTCACGACTTCGACCTCCAGCTCGCGGACGGCGCCGAGCCCGCACCGTCGGTGGAACCGTCCGACAGCGAATCGGCGTCCCCCAGCGACTCCGCGCCGCCCTCACCCGAGCCGTCCGCCTCCCCGACGCGGCCCACCCCGACCACCGCCCCGCCGACCCCGCCGACCACCGGGCCGCCCTCCCCCACCTTCCCGACCCCGACCCCGCCGACGACCGAGCCCACGCAGGACTTCCCCACCGCCGGCCCGGACGGCGACGCGCTGAGCCGGCGGCTGCGCGCCCGATGGGGCATGTGACACACGCCGGGAACCGGCCGGGGGTCAGTGGCCGGACGTCGCCTTCAGGCCGACCACGGCCACCAGCAGCAGACAGATGAAGAAGATCCGGGCCGCCGTGGCGGGCTCATCGAGCACCACCATCCCGACCACCGCGGCACCGGCCGCCCCGATACCGACCCACACGCCGTAGGCGGTACCGATCGGCAGGGTCCGGGCCGCGTACGACAGCAGCATCATGCTGACGACGATGCCCCCGCCGGTGAACACGCTCGGCCACAGCCGGGTGAACCCCTCGGTGAACTTCATCCCGATCGACCAGCCGACCTCCAGCAGACCGGCGACCACGAGCAGGACCCACGCCATGACGGCACCTCCGTGAACCTCAGCTTCAACAGGGGTGCGTCGTCTTGTCCTGACCCGGTACGGCGCGTCTCGTCGGGACGTTCGAGGCTAGCAAAACGGGCAGGTCCGGACAGCCGAACGGGCGGTGACCACGGTCACCGCCCGCATCCCGTCCTACGCACCGGCCACCGGCGGCCGGCTACAGATACAGCCCCGTCCGGCTACAGATACAGCCCCGTCGCGTCGTCCGCGCCCTCCAGCCGCTCCGCGGCCACCGCGTGCAGATCCCGCTCGCGCATCAGCACGTACGCCACACCGCGCACCTCGACCTCGGCCCGGTCCTCCGGGTCGTACAGCACCCGGTCGCCCACCTCGACGGTCCGCACGTTCTGCCCCACGGCGACGACCTCGGCCCAGGCCAGGCGCCGGCCGACCGCCGCGGTCGCGGGAATGACGATGCCCCCGGACGAGCGGCGCTCGCCCTCGGGAATGTCCGTCCGGACCAGCACACGGTCGTGCAGCATCCGGATCGGCAGCTTGTCGTGGGTGTCCTTGGTGTTATTCGGGCTCACGCCATGACCGTACCTGGCCCGGCGCCCCGATCACGCACCGCAGCCCGGATCGGCCCGGCCACCGACGCCCCGCGCCGCCTCTCAGGAGCGCCGCCCGGCCCGGCCGCTCAGTCGCGCCGCCTGGCCCGCAGCGTCAGCAGCCCCACCACGGCCACACCGATCAACGCCACCGGAACGATCCGCTCCAGCCGCGGCGCCCCGTCCTCCGACACCAGCTGCCCCCGCACGTCCGCGAGCGCACGGTGGGTGACCACATACGCCCGACCCGCCGTACGGTCCACCGCCGACATCGCCTTCGCCTTCGCCTCACCCATGATCGTCTTCGGGTGCAGCCGCACACCGATCTCGTCGAGCGTGACGGCGAGCTCCTGCCGCCTGCGGACGATGTCCGCCTCGATCTGCGCCGGGGTCCTGGCCTCCGCCACCGCGCTGCCTCCGTCGTCTCGCGCCATTCGATGATGGACAGTCTGTCAGCTCACACCCGCGCGCGCCCCACAGCACCCCCGTTTCGCGCGCCCTGCACGCCCCACACGTCCCGACTGTCGGACCCGGTGGCTAATGTCGAAGGCGTACCGAACCCGCCGACACCGCCGTACGAGGAGAACCATGAGCGAGCGACTGCAGCCCGGCGACACCGCCCCCGCCTTCACCCTGCCCGACGCGGACGGCAAGCAGGTCTCGCTCGCCGACCACAAGGGCCGCAAGGTCATCGTCTACTTCTACCCCGCTGCCCTCACCCCCGGCTGCACCAAGCAGGCCTGCGACTTCACCGACAACCTCGACTTCCTCACCGGCCACGGCTACGACGTCATCGGCATCTCCCCCGACAAGCCGGAAAAGCTCGCCAAGTTCCGCGAGAAGGAAGACCTCAAGGTCACCCTCCTCGGCGACCCCGACAAGACCGTCCTGGAGAACTACGGCGCCTTCGGCGAGAAGAAGCTCTACGGCAAGACCGTCACCGGCGTCATCCGCTCCACCGTCATCGTCGACGAGGACGGCAAGGTCGAACGCGCCCTCTACAACGTCAAGGCCACCGGCCACGTCGCCAAAATCATCAAGGACCTCGGCCTCTGACCCCTCACACCCCAGCCACCGGCACCGCCGGCCCCACCGCCGCCCGGTCCGGCAACTCCAGCACGGCCTCGGCGCCGCCCTCCGCGGCGGCGCCGAAGTCCAGCCGCGCCCCCAGCACCTCCGCCTGCCCCGCCGCGATCGTCAACCCCAGACCGTGCCCGGTCCCCCGCTCCGGCGCCGCCGTACGGAACCGCCGCGGCCCCTCCGCACACAACTCCGCCGGATAACCCGGCCCGTGATCCCGCACCACGATCCGCGACCCGGCCACCACCACCTCGATCGGCGGCTTCCCGTGCTTGGCCGCGTTCGCCAACAGGTTCACCAGCACCCGCTCCACCCTCCGCCGATCCGTCTCCACGATCCGCGGCTCCCCCTCCACGACGACCGACACCTCGTCCACCCCACGCTGCCGCGCCGCCCGCTTCACGATCCCCCGCACCAACGACGGCAGCTCACAAGCATCAAGATCCGCCCGCTCCACCCCCGCGTCCAGCCGCGACACCTCCAGCAGATCCTCCACCAGCCGCCGCATCGCCTGCGCCCGGTCCCGGACCATCTCCACCGCCCGCGGCTGCGGCAACAACTCCGCCGCCGCCACCAGACCCGCCACCGGCGTCCGCAACTCATGCGCCACATCCGCGGTGAACTCCCGCTCCGCCTCCACCCGCGCCGCCAACGACGTCGCCATGTGATGCACACTCCGGCCCAACTCGGCCACCTCGTCCCGGCCATGGCTCGCCAACGCATCCGCGTCCGGCGGCTCACCCGCCGCGATCCGCCGCGCCGCCGCCGCACTCAGCCGCAACCGCCGCGACAACCGCTGCGCCACGAACCACGACACCACCGCCATCAACCCGACCGTGCCGCACCCCGCGATCAACAACGCCCGGTCCAACGCCACCTGCGCCGGATCGTCATCCGGATACGCCGCCGACACCGACAACGACCGCACCGGCCGGCCCCCACCGCCGTCACCGACCCCGGTCGCCGCCCACACCCGCGGATCCTCACCACCACTGACGTACGTCCCCGAACGGCCCTTGAACACCGCCTCCCGCAACGGCCCCGGCAACGTCGCATCATCCAGCTGCGCACCCAGCGCCAGCGTCCCGTCCCGCTCGTAGATCTGCAGCGCAGAACTCAGCCGGTCGTCCTGATACGACCGCGCCGAACGCTCCCGCTCCGCATCCGCTATGTGATGCACCGCAAACCCGAGCACCACCACAGCCAGCGCCGTCATACACGAAATGGCCAGGGCGATCCGGCCTCGAATGCCCATCACGCGAGGTTGTACATCTCCGTCGTGTCCCCGAGCGGCGTCGACCCCTCGTACGTCACCTCAAGACCCGTGAACGCCAGCCCGCCGTCCACCGACTTCGGGTTGTACAGCCGGAACGTCGCCGGAAAACCCGAATCAGCCCCCACACCGGCGCCGGTCTTCTCCACCTGCACCACACCCACCCCCAGCGCATCCCGCGCCCCGTACTTCTTCCACGTGATCGCGGTCGCCACCATCCCCGCATCCGCACACGTCAACGTGATCACCTGCGGCTTCACCTCGGGCTCCCCGATACCGCAGTCCCGCACCCCGGGCAGACCCCCCGACTGCTTGGCGTCCTCCTTGACGTCCTGCACCGCCGACGTCTTCGGCGCCGCATCCACCGCCGACGCCCGGTCCGACACCTGGCTCAACCACACCCCACCGGCCGCCAGCGCCGTCACCACGACAAAGGCCACCAGCGCGGTACGCCCCCGCACCCAGCGGGACCCTTCGCGGTCGGTCATCACGATCTCCTCCCGGGGACCACGCCCCGTACCCCCACCAGCAAACACGACTGCCACGCCCGGCCCCGCCACTCTCTCGCCCCCGCGACACAGGCAGATTGCCCGAATACTGCAGTGACCGCGCGGCTGTGTACCAGTCCTGTAACAAGCACCGTCACACCTCTGGCGCACCCCCGAACATCCGCCCCCCACACTGCCCCGGACGGCCCACCCACACGTGACGTACATCGCTTCGTACCGCCAGAGTGGTTTGATCCGCGCTCCACTGCGCAGGCGCACCTGTCGTATCCGTCGCACCCGCCGCGCCCCGCGCGCCGAACGACCGAGAGGACCGCCTCGTGCCGACCGGTAGCACTGAAGCCGAACGCGCTCCCGACCAGGACCGGGAAGCGCTCAAGCGCCACCGGTGGCTCTTCCGTGCCGTCGCCCGGCGAAGAAACCCCCGACTCCGCCGCACCGACATCACCGTCACCGACGAGCGCGTCGTCAAGCGCGCGGTGAAGGCCGCCGCCCTCGGCAACGCCATGGAATGGTTCGACTTCGGGATCTACAGCTACCTCGCGGTCACCATCGGCAAGGTCTTCTTCCCCGGCGGCAGCGACACCACCAGCCTGCTGTCGTCCTTCGCGACCTTCGCCGTCGCCTTCCTCGTACGGCCCCTCGGCGGCGCCTACTTCGGCCCGCTCGGCGACCGCATCGGCCGCAAGAAGGTCCTCGCCCTCACCATGATCATGATGGCCCTGGGCACCTTCTGCATCGGCCTGATCCCGTCCTACGACACCATCGGCTTCTGGTCCCCCACCCTGCTCATCCTCTTCCGCCTCATCCAGGGATTCTCCACCGGCGGCGAATACGGCGGCGCCTCGACCTTCATCGCCGAATACGCCCCCGACAAGAAGCGCGGCTTCTTCGGCAGCTTCCTCGAACTTGGCACCCTCATCGGCTACACCGGCGCCGCCGGCATCGTCCTGCTCCTGACCACCCTGCTCGGCGACCACGCGATGAACTCCTGGGCCTGGCGCCTGCCCTTCCTCATCGCCGGCCCGCTCGGCCTGGTCGGCCTCTACCTGCGGGTCAAGCTCGACGAAACCCCCGCCTTCCAGAAATTCGAGGCGTCCCACACCCACCACGCCACCGGCTCCGTCGTCGAGGCCGAAGCGGAATTCTCCCACCTCTCCGAAAACGCCCCGAAGAAAAAGCTGGGCGAAATCTTCGCCCAGCAATGGCCCACCCTCACCCTCTGCATCGCACTGGTCGGCGCGTACAACATCACCGACTACATGCTGCTCTCCTACATGCCGACCTACCTGACGGACACCCTCCACTACGAGGAGTCCCACGGCCTGCTGATCCTCCTCGGCACGATGATCGCCCTGATGTGCGTCATCTCCTCGGTCGGCAAACTCAACGACCGCTACGGCCGCAAACCGCTCCTGATGGCCGGCATGCTCGGCTTCTTCCTCCTGGCCATCCCGGCCTTCCTCCTGGTCAAACAGGGCACGATCCTCACCGTCTGCCTCGGCATGGCCCTCCTCGGCCTCTCCCTGGTCTGCCTCCTGGGCACCATGTCCGCCGCCCTCCCCGCCCTGTTCCCCACCCACGTCCGCTACGGCTCCCTCTCCATCGGCTACAACCTCGCGGTCTCCCTCTTCGGCGGCACCACCCCGCTCGTCATCACCGCCCTGATGGACGCCTTCGGCAAGAACGTGATGGTCCCCGCCTACTACACGATGGGCGCCGCCCTCGTCGGCGTCATCGCCGTGGCCTGCATGAAGGAAACCGCCCAGCAACCCCTCGACGGCTCCCCGCCCTCGGTGGCCACCAAGGAAGAGGCCGTCGAACTCATCACCGCCCAGGTCCAGGAGCCCCGCTTCTGACCGGAACCTGCAGTTTCTCTTCCTGACCCTGCGTAACCGCCCCGGCGTTCGATCGTTGTTCTGTTCGAGCGAGCACCGGGGCGGTTCCGGTGCGGGGACGAGGGGGAAGCAATGCCGGTCAGCCCGTACACCCGCGAGCGACTGGAGGCCGCGGCGTCGTCGTCGCGCACGCTGTCGGAGGCGGTGGGGAAGTTGGGGGTGGATCCGCGGAGTCCGACGCGGACCTACCTCAGGGAGCGGATGAGGAAGCTGGGGGTGGACACGTCGCACTTCGAGCGGGAGGGGGCCAAGTGGACGAAGGAGGTCCTTGAAGAAGCGGTGGCGGCTTCCACGAACATGTGCGAAGTCCTGCGCCGTCTCGGGCTTGAGGTCGTCGGCGGACACCACACGCACATCAGCCGCCGGATCAAGTCGTACGGGATCGACACCTCGCACTTCACGTCGGTGGTCCGAACGGCGCGCATGAAAGGCAACCAGCGTCGTCGAGCTGCCGTGGAGATCCTCGTCGAGTCCACGTCAGCGCACGTCACACGCACGCCGAATGCCCGGCTCAAGAGGGCCATGCACGAGCTGGGCGTGGAGGAGCGCTGCGCCTTGTGCGGAATCGAACCGGTCTGGCTGGGGGAGCGGCTCCCCCTGGAGGTCGACCACATCGACGGCAACTGGCGCGACAATCGGATCGGGAACCTGCGGTTCCTCTGCCCCAACTGCCATTCCACGACCGACAGTTACCGGGGCCGCAGCAAGGGACGGCGCACCAGGGGTACCACCGCATGAGCACCAGTGTGCGCTACACCCGCGAACGGCTGAAACAAGCGGCGGAACAGTGCTCGGACATCGACGAGGCCATCGCCTTCCTGGGCACCCGACCGTACGGTCACCTCCGGCAGTATCTGTTCCGGCGCTTCGAGCACTTCGGAATCGATGTCTCGCACTTTCCACGTCAGAGGCGGGCCAAGGGGGCACCCGCCAAACCGCCTGCCGATGAGCTACGCCGCGCTGTCGAGGGGGCGACATCCATCGCCGGCGCTCTCCGCGCGCTAGGGAAGGAGCCGTACAGCAACCGCTTGCGAGCTCTGTTCCACACATGGGTGGCCCAGGAGGGTCTCGACATCTCCCGGTTCGTGGGGCAGGCGCACCAGAAGGGGAAACGGGGCACGAATGCCAAACGGCCGGAAGAGGTCCTGGTACGGCACAGCGGGAGGCACCGAATCGCAACCAAGCGCCTGCGCCGCGCACTACGCGAAGTCGGCGTACCGGAGCAGTGCGCCAGGTGCGACGTCGCGCCCGAGTGGCTGGGCAAACCCATGACCCTAGAGGTCGATCACATCAACGGGGACTGGCGCGACAACCGGCGGGAGAACCTGCGGTTGCTGTGCCCCAACTGCCATGCGATCACGAGCACGTGGTGCCGAGGAGGGACACCGCCACCGGCGAACTGACCCCGACCAGTAGAGTAGGCACCGCTGCGGGCCCGTACCCCAGCTGGCCAGAGGGCGCCGGTTTAGGTCCGGTGTGTCGTGGGTTCAAATCCCACCGGGCCCACAGGAAAACCAGGCCCCGCACCTTCGATTCATAGGTGCGGGGCCTGCTCCGTCAACTCAGCCCAACAACTCCCGCACCACCGGCACCAACGCCCGGAACGCCTTCCCCCGGTGGCTGATGGCGTTCTTCTCGTCGGCGGTCAGTTCGGCGCAGGTGCGGGTCTCGCCGAGGGGCTGGAGGATCGGGTCGTAGCCGAAGCCGCCGGTGCCGGTGGGGGTGTGGCGGAGGGTGCCTTCGAGCTTGCCCTCGACGACGCGTTCGGTGCCGTCGGGGAGGGCGAGGGCGGCGGCGCAGGCGAAGTGGGCGGCGCGGTGTTCGTCGGCGATGTCGGCGAGTTGGGCGAGGAGCAGGTCGAGGTTGGCCCGGTCGTCGCCGTGCTTGCCGGACCAGCGGGCGGAGAGGATGCCCGGGGCGCCGCCGAGGACGTCGACGCAGAGGCCGGAGTCGTCGGCGACGGCCGGGTGGCCGGTGGCCCGGGCCAGGGCGTGCGCCTTGAGGAGGGCGTTCTCGGCGAACGTGACGCCGGTTTCCTTGACGTCGGGGACGTCGGGATAGGCGTCGGCGCCGACGAGTTCGACGTCGAGGCCGGCCGCGTCCAGGATGGCGTGGAGTTCGCGGATCTTGCCGGCGTTGCGGGTGGCGAGGATCAGGCGGCGGTGGGTTGCGGGGCGTCCGCCGGTTTCTGGCTGCATGGGAGCGATTATCCCGGCCGTGCTGCCGGGAGATGCCCCGGGCGGGACGCCGTCGCCGTAAGCCGGCCGGTCGGCTCCCCGGCCCGTCCTCGTGCCGGCCGCTCCGGTCAGCCGGGGGTGCAGATCTTGGTCATCTGGCTGGTGCCGTCGACGATCGGCTGGATGTCGGGGGCCTTGTTGTTCTCGATGTCCTTGCGGGCGTTCTTGATGCCGGCGTTGGTCTTGTCGATGGCCTTGGACAGCTCGGGGTCGTTGGCCTCGTTGCTGAGCTTGCGCAGATTGCTGTCGATGTTGTCGAGGGCCTGCTGGGTCTTCTTGGGGTCCGTGAGGGCGTTGTCCGCGGCCTGCTGGAGTTTGTCGACGGCGTTGACGACGGAGGTGGCGGTCTTGGCGCAGTCGACGGCTTTCTGGACGGCTCCGCAGGAGGTGAGGAAGGGGACGGTGAGGGTGGCGGCGGCTAATGCGGCGACGGCGAGGGGGGTGGGTCGGCGGAGGGTGCTGGGGGCCATGGGGTGCGTTTCCTTCCTCGGCGGGGCATGGAGCCGGGGCGTGTGTCCCGGGTCATGTGCAGGCAAAGGAGGAAACGCGGGGCCGGGGGTCTTTGGTTGCCCGGTGGTCCGGCGGCGGCATGATCCGGCCGCCGGACCGCAGGAGATTGGCGTGATCCGGGCGTGGGCGACGGAAGGGGCCCACCGCCCGTTGGCGTCAGAGCGTGCCAGCCAGCGCCGTGCGCTGGATGGTGTCGAGGTCGGTGCAGCCGCTGACCGCGAGGTCGAGGAGGGCGTTGAGTTCGTCGCGGGCGAAGGGGGCGGCTTCGGCGGTGCCCTGGACCTCGACGAAGCGGCCGTCGCCGGTGCAGACGACGTTCATGTCGGTCTCGGCGCGGACATCTTCCTCGTAGCAGAGGTCGAGGAGCGGGGTGCCGTCGACGATGCCGACGCTGACCGCGGAGACGGTGCCGGTGAGCGGCTTGCGGCCGTGCTTGACGAGCTTCTTGTGCTGGGCCCAGCTGACGGCGTCGGCCAGTGCCACGTAGGCGCCGGTGATCGCCGCGGTGCGCGTGCCGCCGTCGGCCTGGAGGACGTCGCAGTCGAGGACGATGGTGTTCTCGCCGAGGGCCTTGTAGTCGATGACGGCGCGCAGTGAGCGGCCGATGAGGCGGCTGATTTCGTGGGTGCGGCCGCCGATCTTGCCGCGGACGGATTCGCGGTCGCCGCGGGTGTTGGTGGAGCGGGGCAGCATCGAGTATTCGGCGGTGACCCAGCCTTCGCCGGTGCCCTTGCGCCAGCGGGGGACGCCTTCGGTGACGGAGGCGGTGCAGAAGACTTTGGTGTCGCCGAAGGCGATGAGGACGGAGCCTTCGGCGTGCTTGCTCCAGCCGCGTTCGATGGTGACGGGGCGGAGCTGTTCGGGGGTGCGGCCGTCGATGCGAGACATGGCGTAGACCCTATCGGGGAATGGTGAAGGCCCCGTTCCGGGCGGTGGGTGTCCGGGGGCGGGGCCTTGGGAGGGTGAGCGGGGCGCGGTCGGGGGTCGGTCGGCCCGGCGGCTCAGGTCCTCACATCATGTCTTCGATTTCGGCGGCGATGGGGTCGGCGTCGGTGCCGATGACGACCTGGATCGCGTTGCCCATCTTGACGACGCCGTGGGCGCCGGCGGCCTTGAGGGCGGCCTCGTCGACGAGGGAGGCGTCGGAGACCTCGGTGCGGAGGCGGGTGATGCAGCCTTCGACCTCTTCGATGTTGTCGAGTCCGCCGAGGCCGGCGACGATCTTCTCAGCCTTGCTGGCCATGTCCACTCCTGCTTGTCTCGGCCGCCGGCGGTGCCGCCGTGCGGTTTTCACACCGTAACGCACGTTCAGCCCAACTATGTGGGCGTTTGTCCGCTGTCTGACGAAGGATGGCGATCACCGGTTGGGCGATCACCGGGACGGTGATCACGCGACGGCGGGCGCGCGTTCGGCGACCGCCGCCAAGTGGTCTACACCACCAGTATGCGGTATGCAGCGGGCCGGCCGTCCCCGGGGCGGCTGCCGGGAGGACGGCGCGGATGAGTGCGGAGGCAGCGGCGGCGGAGCCGCGGAGGAACCGGGCGTCGGACCTCTTCCAGGGGCTGCAGAAGATGGGGCGGAGTCTGCAGCTGCCGATCGCGGTCCTGCCCGCGGCGGGGATCCTCAACCGTCTCGGGCAGCCGGACGTGTTCGGCGCGAAGGGGCTGGGCTGGGACGCGGTCTCCAAGGTCATGATGGGCGCGGGCAGCGCCCTGCTCGACGGCGCCCTGGGGCTTCCCCTTCTCTTCTGTGTGGGCGTGGCCATCGGCATGGCCAAGAAGTCCGACGGCTCCACCGCGCTTGCCGCCCTGGCAGGCTTCCTCGTCTACTACGGCGTCCTGCGGCAGTTCCCCAAGCTGTGCGCCGGCGGTGCGAAACCCGTGCCCGGGGTCGGCTGTGTGGCCCCGGACGCGACGGCCACGGCGTTCACGTACCAGAATCCCGGCGTGTTCGGTGGCATCGTCATCGGGCTGCTCGCCGCCTTCTTCTGGGCCCGCTACCACCGCACCAGGCTCGTCGACTGGCTGGGCTTCTTCAACGGCCGCCGGCTGGTCCCGATCATCATGGCCTTCGTGGCGATCGCCTTCGCCGCGCTGTGTCTGTGGGTCTGGCCGCCCATCGGGGACGCGCTGGAGGGCTTCAGCCGATGGCTCAGCGACCTCGGCTCCTGGGGGGCGGGCGTCTTCGGCGTGGCGAACAGGGCGCTGCTGGTGATCGGGCTGCACCAGTTCCTCAACGTGCCCATCTGGTTCCAGTTCGGCAGCTACACCAAGCCGGACGGCGCGGTGGTGCACGGCGACATCAACATGTTCCTGGCGGGCGACCCGAACGCCGGTCAGTTCACCTCGGGCTTCTTCCCGATCATGATGTTCGCGCTCCCGGCGGCCGCCCTGGCGATCACGCACTGTGCCAAGCCGCACCGCCGCAAGGAGGTCGGCGGGCTGATGCTCTCCGTGGCACTGACCTCGTTCGTGACCGGCATCACCGAGCCGATCGAGTACTCGTTCCTGTTCATCGCGCCCCTGCTGTACGCGGCCCATGCGCTGCTCACCGGTGTCTCCATGGCGGTGACCTGGGCGCTGGGGGTGCACGACGGCTTCAGTTTCTCGGCCGGTCTGATCGACTACGTCATCAACTGGGGGCTGGCGACGAGACCCTGGTTGATCATTCCGATCGGCCTGTGCTTCGCCGCGGTCTACTACCTCATCTTCCGTTTCGTGATCACGAAGTTCGACCTCCGGACGCCGGGGCGCGAACCGGATGAGGTGGGGGACGCGATGGAGCGGGAGAACGTGAAGTAGGCGCGGGCGCGGCCGGGGGGAGGGCGTCCGGAAGGGCTGCGGAAGGCCTTGGCAAGGCACCCGCAAGGGCCCCGGGAGGCCTCGGCGGGCCGGTGAGCAGGGCGTTTCGGGGGCCGGTCCCCCTGTGGTCCACACCACTTGGAAGAATGGATTCCTTTATGCCCGGGCTACATGCTAAGAATGGTCTAAACCACCGGTGGTGTAGACCAAGGTGTAGACCAACCAGCGGGCCTTCCCCCTGCACATGCCCGCTTCACCAGGAGGAATCCGATGAGTTCGGCCACCGCCGCGAAGGCGGCCCCCGCGAAGAAGCGGGGCTCCGGCCTGTTCCAGGGCCTGCAGAAGATCGGCCGCAGCCTCCAGCTGCCGATCGCCGTCCTGCCCGCCGCGGGCATCCTCAACCGCCTCGGCCAGCCGGACGTCTTCGGTGAGAAGGGCCTGGGCTGGGTCGACGTCAGCAAGGTCTTCGCCGCGGCCGGTGGCGCGGTCTTCGACAACCTGCCGCTGCTGTTCTGCATAGGCGTGGCCATCGGCTTCGCGAAGAAGTCCGACGGCTCCACGGCGCTCGCCGCCCTGGTCGGCTTCCTGGTCTACAGCAACGTCCTCAAGGCGTTCCCGGTCACCGAGGGCCACATCGAGAAGGGCAAGTGGGTCGAGCCGGTCGTCAACAACCCGGGCGTCCTCGGCGGCATCGTCATGGGTCTGCTCGCCGCGGTCCTCTGGCAGCGCTACCACCGCAAGCAGCTGAAGGAATGGCTGGGCTTCTTCAACGGCCGCCGGCTCGTCCCGATCATCATGGCGTTCGTCGGCACCGCCGTCGGCGTGCTGTTCCTCCTCGTCTGGGAGCCGGTCGGCAGCGCCATCTCCAGCTTCGGCGAGTGGATGACCGGGCTCGGCGCGGCCGGCTCCGGCCTCTTCGGCCTGATCAACCGGGCGCTGCTGCCGATCGGCATGCACCAGTTCGTCAACACCGTCTCGTGGTTCCAGCTCGGTGACTTCACCGACGCCGCGGGCAAGGTCGCGCACGGCGACATCGGCCGCTTCTTCGCCGGCGACCCGTCCGCCGGCCAGTTCATGTCCGGCTTCTTCCCGATCATGATGTTCGGTCTGCCGGCCGCCGCCCTGGCCATCGCGCACGCCGCCCGCCCCGAGCGCCGCAAGGCCGTGCTGGGCATGATGATCTCGCTGGCGCTGACCTCCTTCGTCTGCGGCATCACCGAGCCGATCGAGTTCTCGTTCATGTTCATCGCCCCGGTGCTGTACGCGATCCACGCGGTGCTGACCGCCGTCTCGATGGCGCTGACCTGGGCCCTGGGCGTGCACGATGGCTTCACCTTCTCGGCCGGCGCCATCGACTACGCGATGAACTGGTCCCTCGCCACCAAGCCCTGGATGATCATCCCGATCGGTCTGGCCTTCGCGGTGGTCTACTACGTGCTGTTCCGGTTCGCGATCAGCAAGTTCAACCTGACCACCCCGGGCCGGGAGCCCGAGGAGGAGATCGAGGACCTGACGAAGGCGTAGGCCGCCGCGCCCACGGCGTCCCGCCACCACACGGGCGTCACGCCGCGACACGACACAGGGCCCCGGAACCACAGCTGGTTCCGGGGCCCTGTCGTGTCGTGGCGTGGCGTGACGCGGGTCCGCCCGCTTCAGATCTCGTAGACCACGCCCGCCCGGGCGACCTCGACCGGCCCGTCGTAGACCTTCTGCGCGTCGCGGACGCTGATCTCCGGGTCGGTCCACGGCGGGATGTGGGTGAGCACCAGCCGGCCGACGCCCGCCCGCCGGGCGTGCTCGCCGGCCTCCCGGCCGTTCAGGTGCAGGTCCGGGATGTCTTCCTTGCCGTAGGTGAACGACGCCTCGCACAGGAAGAGGTCACTGCCCGCCGCCAGGGAGCCCAGCGCCTCGCAGGGCCCGGTGTCGCCGGAGTACGTCAGCGACCGGCCGTTGTGCTCGATGCGGAAGCCGAATGCCTCCACCGGGTGGCTGACCCGCTCGGTGCGGATGGTGAACGGCCCGACGGTGAACGTGCCGGGCGTCAGCGTGCGGAAGTCGAAGACCTCGCTCATCGCGCCGTCGTGCGGCACGTCGGCGTGCGCGACGGTGAGCCGCTGCTCGGTGCCGGCCGGCCCGTAGACCGGCATCGGGTCGCAGCGGCCGCCGTCGGGGCGGTAGTAGCGCACCACGAAATAGCCGCACAGGTCGATGCAGTGATCGGCGTGCAGATGCGACAGAAGCACGGCGTCCAGGTCGTACAGGCCGGAGTGGCGCTGCAGCTCGCCCAGGGCTCCGTTGCCCATGTCGAGGAGCAGCCTGAAGCCGTCGGCCTCCAGGAGGTAGCTCGAACAGGCCGATTCCGTGGAAGGGAACGACCCCGAGCAACCGACGACAGTGAGCTTCATACGGGGGTGAACCTCCGTGGGCGGGGGCGGCGGCCGGCGGTCCGTGCGGGTACTCCCGGCGGGGCCTTTGCCGGGTGCTGCCGGGTCTTGGGCGTTCTGTGCGGTGCCCACGAGCGTAAGGCGCAAAAGGTCCGGTGGCTCCTCCGGCGGGGCGAGCTGTGGGCGGAATCACCAGTCCGGGCTGACGGCCCGCACGGCCGTGCGACGCCCACCGCGAGGGCCCGTTGCCGGCCGTGCGACGCCCACCGCGAGGCCCCGTTGCCGGGCCGTACGACGCTCGCTGCCCGGGCCGCCCCGGCCCCCGCCGAAGCGGCCCGGCACCGGGGTCCCGCTACGCCCAGAGCTGCCCGTGCAGCGTGGCGATCGCCGCCTCGGTGGACTCGGCGGTGTAGACGCCGGTCGAGAGGTACTTCCAGCCGCCGTCGGCGACGACGAAGACGATGTCCGCGCACTGTCCGGCGCGGACCGCCTTCCGGCCGACGCCGATCGCGGCGTGCAGCGCCGCGCCCGTCGAGATGCCGGCGAAGATCCCTTCCTCGGCGAGGAGTTCGCGGGTGCGGCGGACCGCGTCCTCGGAGCCGACCGAGAAGCGGGTGGTGAGCACCGACTCGTCGTACAGCTCGGGGATGAAGCCCTCGTCGAGGTTGCGCAGGCCGTAGACCACGTCGTCGTAGCGCGGTTCGGCGGCCACGATCTGGACGCCGGGGACCTGCTCGCGCAGATAGCGGCCGACGCCCATCAGGGTGCCGGTGGTGCCCAGGCCGGCCACGAAGTGGGTGACCGAGGGCAGGTCGGCGAGGATCTCGGGGCCGGTGGTGGCGTAGTGCGCACCGGCGTTGTCGGGGTTGCCGTACTGGTAGAGCATCACCCAGTCCGGGTGCTCGGCGGCCAGCTCCTTGGCGACCCGGACGGCCGTGTTGGAGCCGCCGGCCGCGGGCGAGGAGATGATCTCGGCGCCCCACATGGCGAGCAGCTCGCGCCGCTCGGACGAGGTGTTCTCCGGCATGACGCACACCATGCGGTAGCCCTTGAGCTTGGCCGCCATGGCGAGCGAGATGCCGGTGTTGCCGCTGGTGGGCTCCAGGATGGTGCAGCCGGGGGTGAGCCGGCCGTCCTTCTCGGCCTGCTCGATCATGTGCAGCGCCGGGCGGTCCTTGACCGAGCCCGTGGGGTTGCGGTCCTCCAGCTTCGCCCAGATACGGACGTCCTCGGAGGGTGACAGGCGCGGGAGGCGGACGAGAGGGGTGTTCCCGACCGCCGCCAGCGGGGAGTCGTACCGCACCGTCAGACCATTCCGCCGGCCACGGCCGGCAGGATCGTCACGCTGTCGCCGTCGGCCAGCTTGGTGGAGATGCCTTCCAGGAAGCGCACGTCCTCGTCGTTGAGGTAGACGTTCACGAAGCGGCGCAGCTGCTCGCCCTCGACGAGGCGCTCGCGGATGCCCGCGTGCCGGCTGTCGAGGTCGGCGAACAGGTCGGCGAGGGTCTCGCCGGTGCCCTCGACGGCCTTCTGGCCGTCGGTGTAGGTGCGCAGGATGGTCGGAATTCGGACCTCGATGGCCATGGGAGTGCTCCTGTGGGAGTGGGTGCGGTGGCGGGTGCGGTGCGTCCCGTTGCACGGCGGCGGGTTGCCGGGTGGGCGGCGGGTGACGCGGGAAGTGCGGAAGTGGCGGAGTGCCGGCGGCGCGCGCCGCGTGCCCGGTCGGGCCGGGTCAGCCGGCGGCGCAGCGCGGACAGATGGCGCTGGACAGGCGGCACAGATCGACGTGCAGCCGTGCGGCTCCGCAGCCGAACGCGCCCAGCAGGGCCGATGCGGAGCGACGCGTGGCGAGCGGAGCGAGCAGCAGCAGCATGCCCGGCCTCTTCTCGCTCACGTCGTGGTCAACCATGCGGGCATCGTATCGATTCCCGGTCCGGGTATTGGAACCATGTCCCATCATGCGGACGGTTGGTGTACGCCAGTTGGGACGCGATCTTCCCGGGCTGCCGCGCGGCCCGGTGAGCGCCCACCCACCCGGCTCCCGCGCCGGGACAGAAGTACCGGGTCAGGAGCACTCCGCAGGGCCGGATCAGGAGTACTCCGCCACGATCTCGACCTCTTCCTCGGTGACCGTGCCGTCGACGATCCGGAACGAGCGGAACTGGAAGGGGCCGGCGTCGTCGGTGTCGGCCGTGGAGACCAGCACGTAGTGGGCGCCGGGCTCGTTGGCGTACGAGATGTCGGTGCGCGAGGGGTAGGCCTCGGTGGCGGTGTGCGAGTGGTAGATGATCACCGGCTCCTCGTCCCGGTCGTCCATCTCGCGGTAGAGCTTGAGCAGGTCCGAGGAGTCGAATTCGTAGAACGTGGGCGACCGGGCGGCGTTCAGCATCGGGACGAACCGCTCGGGGCGGCCGCTGCCGGCCGGGCCCGCGACCACGCCGCAGGCCTCGTCGGGGTGGTCCTGGCGGGCGTGCTCGACGATCTGGTCGTGAAGGGCCTTGGTGAGGGTCAGCATGGCGCCAAGAATAGACACGCGGGCCGGCGCGTACCGAAGAGTGGTACGCACCGGCCCGCATGCTGGACAGCCGGTCCTTCCGGACCGCCGGCGGCGCCGGACGGCCGGTCGATCAGCCCTGGTTCGCCGGGGCGTTGGCGGCCTCGGCGGCGTTCTTGCGCTGGATGCACAGGTAGCCGACGCCCATGATGAGCGCCCACACGGGAGCCGCGTAGAGCGAGATCCGGGCGTCCGGGTCGAGACCCATCATCACGATCACCATGGCGATGAAGGCCAGCGCGAACACCGAGGTGTACGGGCTGCCGGGGGCCTTGAACTCGGACTGCGGGAGCTCGCCGCGGTTCGCCTTGGCCCGGTAGCGCAGCTGCGAGAGCAGGATGACGATCCAGGCCCACATACCGGAGATGGTGGCGAAGGAGACGACGTAGTTGAACGCGTCGCCGGGCCACTGGTAGTTGATCCAGACGCCGGCCAGCATCATCGCGACGGAGACGCCGGTGCCCCAGGTGGGCAGGCCGTTCTTGCTGAGGCGGGTGAAGAACTTCGGGCCCTGGCCGTTGAGCGCCAGGTCGCGCAGCATCCGGCCGGTGGAGTACATGCCGGAGTTGGCCGAGGAGAGCGCGGCGGTCAGCACGACGAAGTTGACGATGCCGGCGCCGGCGGGCAGGCCGATCTGCTGGAAGGCGGCGACGAACGGGCTCACGCCCGGCTTGAAGGCCGTCCAGCTGACCACGGACAGGATGATGATCAGCGCACCGATGTAGAAGAGGCCGATCCGCCACGGCACGGTGTTGATCGCCTTGGGCAGGACCTTCTTCGGGTTCGTCGCCTCACCGGCGGTGACGCCGACGAGTTCGACGGCGAGGAAGGCGAACATCACGATCTGGAGCGTCATCAGCGTGCCGCCGATGCCCTTGGGGAAGAACCCGCCGTGCGACCAGAGCAGGGTGAACGAGGCGGTGTCACCGGCGTCGGAGAAACCGAGGGTGATCACGCCGATGCCGATCAGGATCATGCCGATGATCGCGGTGACCTTGACCATCGAGAACCAGAATTCGAGCTCGCCGAAGAGCTTCACCGAGATCAGGTTGATGCCGAAGAGCGCGACGGTGAAGACCAGCGCCGACGCCCATTGCGGTATGCCCTTGTTCCAGTATTGGACATAGGTGGCCGCGGCGGTGACTTCCGTAATTCCGGTGACGACCCAGAAGAGCCAGTACGTCCAGCCGGTCACAAAGCCGATGAACGGGCCCAGGAATTCGCGGCCGTATTCCGAGAAAGACCCGGAAACGGGCCGGTACATGAGCAGCTCGCCCAGGGCCCGCATGATGAAGAAGATGACCAGACCGACGATGGCGTAGGCGAGGATGATGCTCGGCCCGGCCATCGAAATGGCCTTGCCCGCTCCGAGGAACAGGCCCGTGCCGATGGCGCCACCAATGGCGATCATCTGGATCTGCCGGTTGCCCAGACCTCGCTGATAGCCCTCTTCGGGGGCCTTTCCAGCTGCCTCGTTGCCGTCGTGCTGCTTGTCGACCTGCACAGAGGTCATGAGTGGTGCGCCTTTCTCCATACCGACCCGGTCTGTCCGGATCGGGTCCCGATCCCCCCGGATGGAGTCCTGCACGCCGACGGTCGGCCGGCTCAGCGCTCCCGCGGCGACAAGGGTGGCGTCACGCGCGGCAGGTCGTGAACATTTATCACGGCGTTAACTTGATCGCCTAGGGATGAGATACGTCACACGCCCGGCAAATACGGACAAGAGGGGCGAATGGCGGCGCACTACCCGGCTGGGTGTGACGCGATCGTTATCCGGATTTGAGCCTCCGCTGAGCGAACACCCAGCCCCCGGCACACCGGGACGCGTCGGGCGATATGCCCGACTCCCTCCCCTTCGGGCGGTCATCGACCTGCCGCCGGGACCCCGACCCGCGGCCGAATCCGCCCCTGCCCACCCCCGTGGGCAGGTCCGCCTGCCGCCGGCAAGCGGACCCCGTGCCCCCTGCAAGTAGATTTCAGGCCGTCAGCGACTCGACGAGCGTCTCCTGCAGCCCGCCCAGCCACAGGTACGCCATCACCATCGGCTTGCGCGGATCGCTGTCCGGCAGCCGCAGCAGCTCGCCGCCGTCCTCCTCGTCGGTGACCTCCAGGCGCGTACCGATCGCCAGCCTGAGGTCGTTGAGGGCACCCAGCCACTGCCGGCACTCGTCGGCGGTCAGCCGCAGCACCGCCGGATCACCGCCGGACGGCGAGAGTGTGTCCAGCGCCCGGATCAGCGCGAGGGCGTCCGTCCGCTTACGGGCGCGCAGATCGTTCTCCGTATAGCGGCGGAACTCCGCGGCCGCGGCGCGCACGTCGTCGTCCGGGACCAGGTCCGGGCCGCCGTAGGCATCGGGGAAGAGCCGGGCCAGGACCGGGTCGGCGGGCGGCTCGCTGGGGCCGTCGTTGAACACCGACGCCAGCAGGTCCTCGCTCTCGTCGTCGGCGGCCTGCTCGCCCGGCCCCATCAGCTCCATCAGCTGCACCGCGAGGCTGCGCAGGATGGAGATCTCGACCTCGTCGAGCGGTACCGCCGCGCCGCCGTCGGGCAGCGGCTCGAAGTGTCCGGTCATCGGCGGTCCTGCTGCAGGGTCGCCCACAGGCCGTAGCCGTGCATGGCCTGTACGTCCCGTTCCATTTCCTCGCGGCTGCCGCTGGAGACCACCGCGCGGCCCTTGTGATGGACGTCGAGCATCAACTGGTGCGCCTTGTCCTTGGAGTAACCGAAGTACGTCTGGAAGACATAGGAGACGTAGCTCATGAGGTTGACGGGGTCGTTGTGGACGATCGTGACCCACGGGACGTCCGGCTCGGGCACCTCGAACGGGGCCTCGCTCGACTCGGGACGCTCGATCTCGACCGGCACACTGAGCGTGCAGTGATGCGGCCGGAGCGTGATCGTGGGTGACGGGTGGGCGCTCACACGCCCCATGCTGCCACCCAGGGGCCTGCCATGCACAAATGCCCCTCACCTGGGCCGCGTCGGGGGATGGGGGGGTGGGGTGGGTTGGTCGGCGAGCGGGGGCCTGTCGAGAGGTGAACGGCGGGGTGGGGTGAGGACGCTGCGGGACCGAGGGCGGATCCAGTGCGGGAGGCCGGTCGGGCTCACGGTTCGGGAGCCTGGTCGGGTCCGGTTCGGGAGCCTGGTCGGGAGCCTGGTCAGGTCCGCAGTTCGGGAGCTGGTCGGGTCCAGTGCGGGAGCCCCGGGCGGGTCCGGTGGCGAGCTGGTCGGGCGTCTCCACCACTATCGTCAAAGTGACGAGTATTGGGGGTAGCATCTCCCTCATGAACACAGCAGACCTGGGGCTGCCGGTGGCCGTGCCGTCGACTGCGCTCTTCACCGACCAGTACGAACTCACCATGCTGCAGGCCGCGTTGCGGTCCGGCACCGGGGACAGGCGCGCCGTCTTCGAGGTCTTCACCCGCCGGCTGCCCGAGGGTCGACGCTACGGCGTGGTGGCCGGCACCGGCCGGGTGCTCGACGCGGTGGAGAACTTCCGCTTCGACGACACGATCCTCGGCTTCCTGCGCGAGCGCGGCATCCTCGACGAGCCCACCCTGGCCTGGCTCGCCGACTACCGCTTCCGCGGCGACATCTGGGGCTACCCCGAGGGCGAGGTCTACTTCCCCGGCTCGCCGATCATGCGCGTCGAGGGCACCTTCGCCGAGGCCGTCCTCCTGGAGACGGTCATCCTCTCGATCCTCAACCACGACTCCGCGGTGGCCGCGGCCGCCTCCCGGATGGCCGTCGCGGCCGGCGACCGCCCCCTGATGGAGATGGGCGCCCGCCGCACCCACGAACTCTCCGCCGTCGCCGCGGCCCGCGCCGCCTACGTCGGCGGCTTCCACGTCACCTCCGACTTGGCCGCCGGCTTCCGCTACAACATCCCCACCGTCGGCACCAGCGCGCACGCCTTCACCCTCCTCCACGACACCGAGCGCGACGCCTTCACCGCCCAGGTGGAGACCCTCGGCAGTGGCACCACCCTGCTCGTGGACACCTTCGACGTCGCCGAGGCCGTGCGCACCGCCGTCGAGGTGGCCGGCCCGGGCCTGGGCGCCGTCCGGATCGACTCCGGCGACCTGCTGCTGATCGCCCACCGGGTGCGCCAGCAGCTGGACGAGCTGGGCGCCGAGAAGACCAAGATCGTGGTCACCAGCGACCTGGACGAGTACGCCATCGCCTCGCTGGCCGCCGCCCCGGTCGACGCGTACGGCGTCGGCACCCAGCTGGTGACCGGCAGCGGACACCCGACCTGCTCGATGGTCTACAAGCTGGTCGCCCGCGCCGAGAGCGACGCCCCGGGCGCCCCGCTGCGGCCGGTCGCGAAGAAGTCGATGGGCGCCAAGTCCTCGGTCGGCGGCCGCAAATGGGCCGCCCGCCGGCTCGATGAGCACGGCGTCGCGGAGGCCGAGGTCATCGGCACCGGGCCGGTCCCGGCGGAGCTGGCGGACCACCAGCTGCAGGTGCCGCTGGTGACCGGGGGCGAGGTCGTGGCCCGCGAGCCGCTGGACGCCCCCCGCGACCGCCACATCACCGCCCGCGCCCGCCTGCCCCTGTCGGCCACCCAGCTGTCACGCGGCGAGCCGGTGCTGCCGACGGAGTTCGTGTGACGGGGCGAGCCGACCGGAGTGCGTGTCACGGGTCGGATTGAGCAGGCCTGCGGTTCTGTCGGGCCGCGGTCCGTGGGCTCGGGCTGTGGTCCGTCGCCTCGGCCTCCTCCACCGGCCTATGTAGGGGCCTTGGATGGGCCTGTCGAGGGACCTCTTTGATGGGGGCCTCTTGCAGGGCCTCTTACAGGACTCCGTGAGGGGCCTCTTTGAGGGGGCGCCTGCTCTTGCTCGGGCCGGGCGGGCCTCCTTCTTTTCCGGCAACGATTACGGAGAGTTATTAGTTCCCCGTAAGGTATCACAGTGTGTAGCTGCTGGTGGGTGGGATGGTGGGGCACTCCCGGAAATGCCCGGCAGTGGCTACCCTCGGTCACATCACCGCTCCGCGCTCCGCGCCCTCTTACCCGATTCCCAGCCGGAAGGCACGCACCATGCACCGGGCATTGATCGTCGTTGACGTGCAGAACGACTTCTGCGAGGGCGGCAGCCTCGCGGTGGCGGGAGGTGCGGATGTCGCGGCGGCCATCACCGATCTGATCGCCGAGACCGCCGGCAGCTGCTACCGCCACGTCGTGGCCACCCGGGACCACCACATCGATCCGGGCGACCACTTCTCCGACCACCCGGACTACGAGCACTCCTGGCCGGCGCACTGCGTGGCCGGCACGGAGGGCAGCGGCTTCCATCCGAACTTCGCCCCGGCCATCGCCTCCGGCGCGATCGACGCGGTCTTCGACAAGGGCGCGCACTCCGCCGCGTACAGCGGCTTCGAGGGCACCGACGAGAACGGCACCGGGCTCGGCGACTGGCTGCGGGCGCACGACGTCACCGAGGTGGACGTGGTCGGCATCGCGACCGATCACTGCGTACGGCGTACCGCCCTGGACGCGGTCGCCGCCGGGCTGCGTACGCACGTGCTGCTGGACCTGACCGCCGGGGTGGCCGCCCGTACGACCGAGCGGGCCCTGGAGGAGCTGCGGGCGGCCGGGGCGGAGCTGACGGGCAAGCCGGTCGTCCTGGGTGGATGAGCCTCACCGCCGCCCTTCGAGCTCGTGGGCCGGGCGTCCTTCGAGCCCGTGGGCCGGGCGGCGCGCCCGGCCCACGGGCCGCCGTGGCTCAGGCCGTCGTGACTCAGGCCGCCGAGGCCGGGCGGTCGTCCTCGTTCCCCCTCAGGGGGGCCGGCTCGGGGGTCGGATGGGGCGGGCGGGCTGGGTGGATGGGGCGGGGGCGCCAGAGGGCGCGTATGGGGTGCCAGGACTCGGTGTCGTCGTCGGGGGTCTCGCGCCAGACGAGGCCGTCGGGGTGGTGCAGGACGGCCGTGACCTCGTCCGGGGTGGGCGGCTCGGTGTTGCCGCGGAGGTAGACCGCGCGCAGGCCGAGGTTGCGCAGCCTGGTCAGGGCGCGCTGGCGGTTCACGGCGTGCACCAGGACCCGGACCCGGCAGCCGCACTCGTACGGGCCGGAGCGCGGGCCGTGGGCCGGTCTGGGCAGGGACAGGGCGACCACCACGCTTCCGCCGGGAAGCCTGGTGAAACCGCCGCCGGACATGTGCATATCTCCCCCGTGAGACTTGGCGTCAACAAGGAACTGTAGTGCGCATCTAAACGCGAATCGGTCGCCGCCCGCTAGGGGGCGACGACCGATCGCGTGATGACCTGCTGGTTTTATCTTTTATTTACCGGCAGGGGCGACCTTGATCGTCACCGTGGAGCCGTCCCGGGCCTCCTTGGTGATCTTGATCCGGGTGTTGGTGTCAGGAACGATCACACCGCCGGTCGGGTTCGCCTTGTCGTAGTAGACGCCGTGCCGGTCGTCGAAGAGCGTGACGCCCTTCTTCGAGCTGATCTTGACCTCGGCGCCGTCCTTGTGGAGGGTCAGCGCGTCGGTCCGGAAGCGGGTGAAGGTCGAGTCGTAGGTCTGGAAGCGGTTGCGCATCAGCGTGCCGTCGGCCCAGTGCTCGGCCGTCGGGTGCGCGTCGACCGGGAGGATCAGCCCGTGGCCCGGGTGCTGGCCGACGTTGTTGTCCGCCTGCGAGGTGTCCCACAGCCAGATCAGCACGCCGTTCTGGAACGGGAAGTGCTCCACCCAGGTCGGCTTGGCCGTCCGCCAGCCGAAGTTGTACGGGCCGACCTTGAGGGTCTTGTCGTACGACACGTACTGGCGGTTCTCGGCGATGTAGTACTGCGGGTAGTCCTTGGTGAAGGACCCGCCGATGCGCGAGAAGCCCTTGCTGGTCCAGCCGTTGTCGTCGCCCTCGGCGTTGTCGCTGAACAGCGGCGTGCCGTCGGCGACCACGCTGATGCTGTCGGCCGCGAAGCCCTTCTGGGCGGCGCCGCCGTCGGTCTGGTAGCGGAAGCGCAGGTCGATCTTCTTGCCCGCGTAGGCGTCCAGCGGGTAGCTGAGGTCCTGGTAGGCGGTGACGGTGCCGGTCAGGGCGGGCTTGTCGCTGCCGTCACGCGGGATGGCCTTGCCGCCCGCGGTGCCGTCCAGGGCGGTCCAGTCGGCGCCGCCGTCCGTGGAGACCTCGGCGTAGAGGAAGTCGTAGTCCTTCTCGATGTCCCACCAGCCCTTGAGGTTCAGCGACGCCTTCGCCTTGCCGGTGAGGTCCACGGAGCGGGTGAGGGTGTTCTTCAGATCGTCGCCCATGCCGCTCCACCACTGCTTGGAGCCTTCCGCGGGCGGGACGATGTCCGTCTTGACGGCCTTGGCGGGCAGTTCGACGACCACCGCCTGCTTGTCCTTGGTGTTGTACTCGGCGACGCCCAGCTTGTGGGCGGACTTCGTCGCGGCCTTCGCCTTGGCGTAGTTGAGCCAGCCCAGCTGGAGCTTGTCCCAGGCACTCATGTCGCCGGGCAGGTCACCGATGGTGTCCTTGCCGGTGCCGAGCCAGGAGCCGCCCGACATCAGCGACCAGAAGTCGACGGAGGACTCGCCGGTGCCGGTGGTGTCGTACTCGTCCGGCAGGCCCAGGTCGTGACCGTATTCGTGGGCGAAGACGCCGAGGCCGCCGTTCTCCGGCTGCATGGTGTAGTCGCCGACCCAGACGCCGGTGTCGCCGATCTGCGTGCCGCCCGCCTTGTTGGCGCCGGGGCCGGTCTTGCCGGCGTCGCTGCCGTAGGCGTACCAGCGGTGCGCCCAGATCGCGTTGGTCTTCTGGACGCCGCCGCCCGCGGACTCGTCCTCACCGGCGTGCACGATCTGGAAGTGGTCGATGTAGCCGTCGGGCTCGTTGAAGTTGCCGTCGCCGTCGTGGTCGTAGCGGTCCCACTGGTCGTACTTGGCGAGGTCGGCCTTGATCTGGGCGTCGGTGCGGCCCTTGGCCTTCTGGTCCTTGGCCCACTGGTTGACGCCGTCGCGGATCAGGTCCCAGGCGTTGGCGCAGTTGGTCTGGCCGCAGTAGTTGGAGCCGTAACGGGCCTCGTTCCAGTCGACCTTGACCCAGTCGGAGACCTCGCCGTCGACGGAGTAGCGGCCCGAGGACTGCTTCTCGTAGTACTTGGCGAGCGACTGCTTCTTCTTGTCGTGCGAGAAGTACAGGTCCTGGAAGTGCTTCTGGTTGTAGTCCTTCTGCCAGGCCGTGCTGTTGTCCTTGGCACGGTCCGGCTGGGCTATCTGGTTGTGCGCGGGGCCGGGGTCGCCGCCGTACTTCTTGATCGGGGGCTTGGGGCCGTCGCCGTCCGGGTCGAACATCGTGGTGTTGTCGACCTTGTCGCCGAAGTCCACGAGGATGGTGAAGATCTTGTCGGTCTTCTGCCGGGCCAGCTCGACGTACTTGCTGCGGCCGAGCTTGACGACCTTCGAGCCGCCCCGGTCGGTGGCCTTGGCCTCGCCGGAGATGACCTGCTGGAGCGCCTCCTTGCGGGCGGCCTGCTGCCGCTCGCTGTAGGGGCCCTTGAGGTCGTGGTCCACGTTGCGCTCGGGCGCCGGGTCCTGGTGCCGGGCGACGGGCGACGGGCCCTGCGCGTCGGCCATCGCCACCCCCGAAGACAAAGCGGCCGCCCCGATCACGGCGATCGCCGTGGCCAAGGCGGCCGGTCTGAACGGTCTTCTCTGCTCTCTCACTTGGAGCGGTCCTCCCCTTCGAACACGGTCACTGTTCGAGGGCATTCGACCGGAAGTACGGGGGAAAAGACAGGTCTTGACTTGGTCACATCGCCGAAGTACGTTAACCGGTCCGCCGATTACGGGTATCGGACAGCTGTCCGGATGGTGAACGGCCCGGTCGGGCAAGGGAGTTGGGAGCGGGCCGGAAGGAGCGGGTCCGGATAGTCGGCGCAGAGACCGGGCGTATATGCCCGCCGGACATGCGCCCCCATTGTCAACAGCCAGGACGCCCCCGCACATACGTTCACGCGCTTGCCGTGTGCGCCCCCTGTGCCCCCGCCTGGTGGGTTAGGTCACGCTTACTTGCCGTTCCGCTCGGGCAGTAAGGACCGTAGGCTCGTGTGATGGCGCGCCCTTGACCGACCCTCCCTGCCGACCCTCCGAGGACGGATTCCGCCATGCCTCGTCCTACCGCCACCCAGCTCGCCTACGGTTCGGCCACCGTCTTTCTCTCCACCCTCGCGATGCTGCTGCTCTCGCAGACGCAGACCGGGATCGGGGTCGCGGTCATCGCCATCGCCGGACTCGGGCTCGGACTGCTGGTCGCGATGACGGCGCCGATGCCCGGAGTGTCCCGGGTCGTCCGCCGGCACGTCGTACGGGCCAAGTCGCCGGCCGCACCTGCCCCCTTGAGGGCCGTGCCGTCGCCGTACGACCGGGTGCCGCGGCCGCGGCTGACCGGGACGGCCGGCGCGCCGGAGGCCCGGGTCGGCGAGCACTCGCGCTGAGCGCCGGGCTCCGGGCTCCGGGTTGTGGGCCCCGGGTTGCGGGCCATGGCTGTACCCCGGTTTCCGGTTACCGCGGCTCCGTGGAGACCACCACCGTTTTCGCCGCCTTGTCGTGCAGGCACTGCTGGTACGGCTTGTCCCAGGTGCACCACAACACGTTCACCAGCCAGAAGATGAAGCCGCAGCACGGCACGATCTCCGGCAGGGTGTAGACGGCGGCGCGGATCCAGGCCGCCTGGCCGGTCGGGATCGAGCCGTTCGCGAGCATCGCCACCCGGATCTTCATCGCCATCTTGCCGACGGTCTGGCCGCGGTTGGCGAGCATCAGCCCTTCGTAGATCAGGTACGCGAGCATCGTGACGCCCGACACCGTGGACTGTCTGCCGGCCTGGGTGCTGCTGGTGGAGAAGTAGTCCACCCCGCCGACGATCACGTACATGATGATGGAGACCGGGACGCCGATGAGGAGGGCGTCGATGATGCGTGCGACCAGCCGGCGGCCGCGGTTCGCCAGCGGCGGCATACCGGCCAGCGGGTCGGCGCCGTACCCGCTGCCGTAGGGGTCACCGTAGGGGCCGCCGCCGTACGGGGAACCACCGTAGGGCGGCGTCCCACCAGGCGGCGTCCCACCGGGCGGCGGCGTCCCACCGGAGGGAGGCGTCCCGCCGGGCGGCGGGGTCCCGCCCGGGGGAGGTGCGCCGCCTTCGCCGCCGCCCGTGCCGCCGCCCTGCGGTGCGTTGTTACGGGGGGAGCCGTTGCCGGGCTGGTCGGTGCTCATGGCCCGAGTCGACCCCTTGTCGCGGCCGTCCGCATCCGGCCACGTCCGTTCGGGGGACGGATTCCGGTCGGGCGGATCAGCCGGGGCGGAGCGGCGGGCTGATCAGTCGGCGGCGACGAACGTCCGGGCCAGCTTGTCGTGCCAGCACTGCCGCCACGGGCGGTCGACCACGCACCAGACGACGTTCACCACGCCGATGGCGAGGACGCCGAGCACGCTGTAGCAGAACCAGCGCTTGAGCGCGGCGGCGAGCATCGGGGTGTCGTGGCTCTCGATGTCCAGCACCCGTACGCCGCACAGCTTCTTGCCCAGTGTGCGGCCCCACTTGAGGACCGGCAGCGCCTCGTAGAGCGCACCGCCGATGAGCAGGACGGCGAGGATCGTGGCGAGGACCGGGGCGGTGGTGCCGTCGATCAGATAGACCGTCACCTGGCGGCCGGACTGCTTGGCCGCCTCGACCTTGGCGTCGATGTGGTCGGTGACGGTGCTCCACATCGGGACCGCGACGGCGGCGGTGGCCGCGCCCAGCACGAGGGTGTCGATCAGCCGGGCGGCGAGCCGGCGGCCGAGTCCGGCCGGGTGGCCCTGCGCGGCCTGGGCGGCCGCGAAGAAGGGGTCGGCGGCGCTCGGCGGCTTCCAGGGGATGACGCCCTCGGCGCCGGCGCCCTGGGCGGGCCCGGAGGCCGGGGGCGCGGTGGGGGCGGGGGCGGCGGGAGCGGGGGCGTGCTGCGCCGGGAAACCGGCCGCGGGGGCGGACGGCTGCCCGCCGGGGGCCGGCTGTCCCTGGTGCGGTGCCGGGTTCTGCGGTGCCGGGTTCTGCGGTGCGGGGCTCTGCTGGGCCGGGTTCTGCTGGGCCGGGGCGCCGACGGACGGCAGCGACTGCGGGGCGCCGCCGGGCGTCGGGGAGGCGTTGCGGCCGCCGCCCGCGACGCGGATCGCCATGGTCTCGTTGCCCTTGGCCGGCTTGGCGGCGCCGGGGCGTACCGCGCGGATCGCCGTGGTGCCGTGGTCGCCGGAGTTCGGGCGGCGGGCGGCCGGGTTGACTGCGCGGATGGCGACGGTCCCGTCGGACGGGGCGTCGGGGGTGCGGGGGGCGCCGGGCGCGGGCGTCGCGGTGGAGGACGTGCCGGGCACGTCGCCGGACGCGGGGTCGGTGGCGGGCCGGTCGTCGCGCTGCTGCGGCACCGGGCCCCAGGAGGCGGCGCCGGACGGGGTGCCGGCGGGGGCCTGGTCGGGGGCGCCCCAGGAGATGCGGCGGTCGGTCTCGTTGCCGAAGCCGCTCTGCCGGGAGGCGTCGGCCTGCCAGGCGGCGGCCGGTTCCGGGCCGGTGCCGTGCAGCCGGGCCGGGTCGTCCCAGCCCGCGGCGGCGGGCCGGGTCTCGACCTCGCCGCTGCGGCGCACCGCGGGCAGCCCGGCGCCGCCGGCCGGCTCGTCCTCGTCGAGGAAGACCGGGCCGGTCTCCTCGACGGCGGGCGTGGGAGCGGCGGGTGGCGCGGTCATGCCGGGCGGCGGGGCGGGCATCGCCTCGCCCTCGGCGGGGGCGGGGCGGCTGGTGCCCGGCACCCATGCGGCACCGTTCCAGTACCGGATGTAGCCGGGGATGGACGGGTCCGGGTAGAAGCCTGGCGTGGGGCTGCCGCCGGCGGATCCTGAGGTAGGGGCGCTCATGTCCGAAGTCCCGTATCTGTTCTCGGCCTGGTGGGTGTGGGGTGCAGTCTGCCGCAACGCGGCGTCCACATCTATCAGACCCCGGGTCACTACCGTGCCTGTGCCCGCTCAACGCCACCTGGAAGAGGCCCGGGAAAAAAGTTGTACGAAGTCGTGTAAGAGTCCGGCATCCGGTGCCTCTCTCCTGGTGCGGGCCCGGTCCCGGGCGTCCGCGGCAGGCGGGATGGGAGAGGCGGAGCTCATGCACACCGTGGTGGAACGAGAACTGGAACTGGGCCTGGTGCTGTCCCCGGAGCGCTGCGTTCCGGTGCCGGCGCGGCTGACGTACCGGACCGATGACCCCTACGCCGTCCATGTCACCTTCCATGTCGGGTCGGACGCGCCGGTGAACTGGACGTTCGCCCGTGAGCTGCTGGTGGAGGGCGTGTTCCGGCCGTGCGGCGAGGGTGATGTGCGGGTGTGGCCGGTGAAGGTGGACGGCCGGAGCCTGGTGTGCATGGCGCTGGACTCGCCGGACGGGGAGGCGCTGCTGGAGGCGCCGGCGACGGCGGTCTCGGCGTGGCTGGAGCGCACCCTGCGGGTGGTGCCGCCCGGGGCGGAGCAGGGGCATCTGGACCTGGACAAAGGGCTGAGTGAGCTGTTCGCGATGGCGTCCCGGGACGAACCGTGGCCGGGCGGCGAGTCGTCCGGGTGGTCGGCGGACGACTCGCCGGAGCCGGGGGCGTAGGGGCCGGCCGGGGGTGCGAAGGCCCTTCCCCCGGCGGTCGGCCGGCCGGCCCGGTCGGCCGGTGGGTCAGCCGCGGTAGGTCTCCAGCAGCCGCAGCCACACCTCGCTGATGGTCGGGTAGGCCGGGACCGCGTGCCACAGCCGCTCGATGGGGACCTCGCCGGCCACCGCGACGGTCGCCGAGTGCAGCAGTTCGCCGACGCCCGGGCCGACGAAGGTGGCGCCGAGCAGCACCTCGCGGTCGAGGTCGACGACCATGCGGGCGCGGCCGCGGTAGCCGTCGGCGTACAGGAAGGCTCCGGCGATCGCGCCGAGGTCCTGGTCGACGACCTGGAAGCGGTGTCCGGCGCGTTCGGCCGCGGCGGCGGTCAGGCCGACGGAGGCGGCTTCGGGGTCGCTGAAGACGACCTGGGGGACGGCGCGGGTGTCCGCGGTGGCGGCGTGCGCGCCCCAGGGGTCGGATTCCAGGATGGGGACGCCGCGGGCGCGGGCGGCGATGGCGGCGCCGGCGATCCTGGCCTGGTATTTGCCCTGGTGGGTCAGGAGGGCGCGGTGGTTGACGTCGCCGACGCCGTAGAGCCAGCCGCCGGTCACGCCGGTCACCCGGCAGCTGTCGTCGACGTCGAGCCAGGAGCCGGGCGCCAGGCCGACCGTGTCGAGGCCGATGTCGGCGGTGCGCGGGGCGCGTCCGGTGGCGATGAGCAGTTCGTCGGCGACGATCTCGTCCCGGTGGGCGCCTCCGGGTCCGCCGGGTGCGGGGGGAGCGTCGAGGACGACGGTGACCGGGCCGCCGGGGATCTCCCGGCGGACCTCGCGGACCTCGACGCCGGTGCGCAGGTCGACGCCGGCCTCGGTGAGGGAGGCGGCGACGAGGTGGCCGGCGAAGGGTTCCATGCGGGGCAGCAGGCCGTCGCCGCGGACCAGGAGCGTGACGGAGGCGCCCAGGGCGTGCCAGGCGGTGGCCATCTCGACGCCGACGACGCCGCCGCCGACCACGACGAGGCGGCCGGGCACGGCCTTGGAGCTGGTGGCGGCGCGGCTGGTCCAAGGGCGGGCCTCGGCGAGGCCGGGGACGGGCGGGAGGACCGGGCGGCTGCCGGTGCAGACCGCGACCGCGTGCCGGGCGGTGAGGGTGCGTTCCCCGTCGACGACGACGCGGCGGGGGCCGGCGAGCCGGCCGTGGCCGCGGACGAGGTCGATGCCGGCCGAGTCGAGCCAGCGGACCTGGCCGTCGTCCTTCCAGTGGGCGGCGACGGCGTCCCGGCGGGTGAGGACGGCGGGGGCGTCCAGGGGGCCTTGGGCCGCGTCCTGGACGCCGGGGACGCGGCGGGCCTCGGAGCGGGCGGTGACCGGGCGGAGCAGGGCCTTGCTGGGCATGCAGGCCCAGTAGGAGCATTCGCCGCCGACGAGTTCGCTCTCGACGATGACGGCGCTCAGGCCGGCGGCGTGGGCGCGGTCGGCGAGGTTCTCGCCGGTGGGTCCGGCGCCGAGCACGATGACGTCGTAGGCCTCGTCGGCGGCCGGGGTCGCTGGGGTCGCTGCCATCGGCTCTCGCTCCCTGTGGTGGGCGGGGCGGCCCGGCGGGGGCCGCGGGAAGGGCCGCGGGGCCCGGGGGCCCTTCTGGCCATCCTCTGCCCACGGGGCCGTCCCCGCATCCGCCGCGGTCGTCACGGCGCGCTGTCCCACCGACACCGTGGCCCACCGGCACCGCGTCCGTCCGGCGGGCGGGCACCTCGTACGTCGGCCGGCCGGCCGGTGCGTCCGGCGGGCCGTCAGCGGGCGCGGCGTTCGACCGCTTCCTTGGCCTCGGCGAGTCCGGAGCCGGTCAGCTCACGGTGGAGCTTGATCGCCTGGATCTTCTTGCCCTTCGCCAGCAGTTCGTCGATCTCGGCCAGCCGGGGGTCCTGCGGCTCCTCGATGCCGGCGTGGGCGAGGAGCAGGTCCACCTTGTTCTCCAGCCGGGTGAGCCGCAATTCCAGCGTTTTGGAGCGGCGGTCGGTGGAGGAGGACAGGACGGCGAGGGCGAGGACGACGAGGGCTATGCCGGGAAGCAGGTTTTCCATGGCGGAAACACTACGGCGGGGCGGGCGGCATGGGCACGACAGCGCGGCAACCCGGTGCGGGTCAGAACAGTTTGCCGGGATTGAGAATGCCCCGGGGGTCGAAGACCTGCTTGATGTCGCGGTGCAGTTCGAGTGCCACGGGGCCGAGTTCGCGGGCCAGCCAGTCCTTCTTCAGCAGACCGACGCCGTGTTCGCCGGTGATGGTGCCGCCCAGGCTCAGGCCGAGCGCCATGATCTCGTCGAAGGAGGTGTGGGCGCGCCGCTCCTCGTCGGGGTCGGCCGGGTCGAAGCAGACCAGGGGGTGGGTGTTGCCGTCGCCGGCGTGGGCGCAGACGCCGATGGTGAGGCCGTACTTGTCGGCGATGGCGGTGGTGCCCTCCAGCATGGCGGCGAGCTGGGAGCGGGGGACGCACACGTCGTCGATGAGCATGGCGGGTTTGATGCGTTCCAGGGCGGTGAAGGCGAGCCGGCGGGCCTGCAGGAGCAGTTCGGACTCGGCGGCGTCCTCGGCGGGGACGACCTGGGTGGCGCCGGCGTCCTCGCACAGCGCGCCGACGGCGGCGAGGTCGGGGGCCGGGTCGGGGGTGTCGAAGGCGGCCAGCAGCAGCACCTCGGTGGATTCGGGCAGGCCCATCTGCGCCAGGTCGTTGACGGCGCGGACGCTGGTGCGGTCCATGAGTTCCAGCAGGGACGGGGCGTGGCCGCGGGACATGATCTCGCAGACGGCCTGTCCGGCGGCGCCCACGGACGGGAACTCGGCGACCAGGGC
This sequence comes from Streptomyces sp. NRRL S-337, assembly GCF_000720175.1. GTDB lineage: Bacteria > Actinomycetota > Actinomycetes > Streptomycetales > Streptomycetaceae > Streptomyces > Streptomyces siderophoricus. The sequence goes on along the minus strand of NZ_JOIX01000031.1, from coordinate 36,671 downwards.
GAGCTGTTGGGGCGGTTCGGGCTTGAGGGCGAGGGTGGCGCGGACGACGACGCCGAGGCTGCCCTCGGAGCCGACGAAGAGCCGGGTGAGGTCGTAGCCGGCCACGCCCTTGGCGGTGCGGCGGCCGGTGGTCAGGAGGCGGCCGTCGGCGAGGACGACGTCGAGGCCGAGGACGTACTCGGCGGTGACGCCGTACTTGACGCAGCACAGGCCGCCGGCGGCGGTGCCGATGTTGCCGCCGATCGTGCACATCTCCCAACTGGAGGGGTCCGGCGGGTAGTAGAGGCCGTGTTCGTTGACCGCGCGGGAGAGGACGGCGTTGATGACGCCGGGTTCGACCACGGCGAGCCGGTCGGCGGGGTTGATCTCCAGGATGCGGTCCATCTTCACCAAGGACAGCACGATGCAGCCGTCGGTGGCGTTGGCGGCGCCGGCCACCCCGGTGCGCGCGCCCTGGGGGACGACGGGGACGCCGAGGGCGGTCGCCGTCCGCATCACGTGCTGGACCTGCTCGACGGTGCGCGGCAGGACGACGACGGCGGGCTTGCCCGCCGCGCAGAAGTTGGCCATGTCGCGGGCGTAGGAGCCGGTGACATCGGGGTCGGTGAGGAGGGCGTCGGCGGGGAGTCCGGCGCGCAGCTGTCCGATGAGGTCCATGCGGTAAGCCTCGCATTCGTGGGCCGTACACGGAAGATCGTGTACGGCCCACGGGGTCAGAGGTTGCCGCGCTTGGCCTGTTCGCGCTCGATGGCCTCGAAGAGGGCCTTGAAGTTGCCCTTGCCGAAGCCGAGGGAGCCGTGCCGTTCGATCATCTCGAAGAAGACGGTCGGGCGGTCCTGGACGGGCTTGGTGAAGATCTGCAGCAGGTAGCCGTCCTCGTCGCGGTCGGCGAGGATCTTCAGCTCGCGCAGTTCCTCGATCGGCACGCGGGTGTCGCCGACCCATTCGCCGAGGGTGTCGTAGTAGGAGTCGGGCACGTCGAGGAATTCGACGCCGGCGGCGCGCATCTGCCGGACGGTGTTGACGATGTCGTTGGTGGCCAGCGCGATGTGCTGGACGCCGGGGCCGCCGTAGAACTCCAGGTACTCGTCGATCTGGGACTTCTTCTTGGCGATGGCCGGTTCGTTGATCGGGAACTTGACCTTCTTGGTGCCGTCGGCGACGACCTTGGACATCAGGGCGGAGTATTCGGTGGCGATGTCGTCGCCGACGAACTCCTTCATGTTGGTGAAGCCCATGACCTGGTTGTAGAAGGCGACCCACTCGTTCATCCGGCCGAGTTCGACGTTGCCGACGCAGTGGTCGATCGCCTGGAAGAACCGTTTCTGCGGAGGCTCGACGACCGGGCCGGCGGCGACGTATCCGGGCAGGTAGGGGCCGTCGTAGCCGGTGCGCTCGACGAGGGTGTGCCGGGTCTCGCCGTAGGTGGCGATGGCCGCGAGGACGACGATGCCGTGGTCGTCCTTGAGCTCGTGGGGCTCTTCGAGTCCCTTGGCGCCGTGCGCGACGGCGTACTCGTAGGCGGCCCGGACGTCGGGGACCTCGATGGCGAGGTCGACGACGCCGTCGCCGTGCGCGGCGACGTGGCCGGCGAGGAAGCGGCCCCGTTCCGTCGTGGGCTTGACGACGGAGGTGAACACGAACCGGGCGCCGCCGGATTCGAGCACGTAACTCGCGGTCTCCCGGTTGCCGTTCTCCGGTCCGGAGTAGGCGACGCGCTTCATGCCGAAGGCGGTGGAGTAGTAGTGCGCGGCCTGCTTGGCGTTCCCTACGGCGAAGACGACCGCGTCCATCCCCTTGACCGGGAAGGGGTCCGCCTGCCGGGCCGAGCCAGGGATGGTGGGCTGGGTGTGCATCGTGGTGTCTGCCATGGCCGCAGAGTCCCTCCGATCCACAAGATGCGCAATAGTTTGTGAAACCGCTGGGCAGTATGTACAGCGCCAGCTCGATGAGGCCGGGCTATCTGTACATGATGACCATAGAAAACGAGGGAGCGGACATTGGCGATCGATCATCTTGACGGGGCGCTGCTGGAGCTGCTCGCCATAGAGCCGCGGATCGGGGTGCTGGAGGCGTCCCGGCGGCTGGGGGTGGCGCGCGGGACGGTGCAGGCCCGGCTCGACCGGCTTCAGTCGAATGGAGTGATCCGCGGCTTCGGGCCGGAGGTGGACCCGGCGGCGCTCGGCTATCCGGTGACCGCGTTCGCGACGCTGGAGATCAAACAGGGCCAAGGAAATGACGTGCGGGCCCACTTGACCACCGTTCCCGAGGTGCTGGAGCTGCATACAACGACGGGACACGGGGACATGCTCTGCAGGCTCGTCGCCCGTTCCAACGCCGATCTGCAGCGGGTGATCGACCTCGTGGTGGGCTTTGATGGGATTGTGCGGGCCTCGACGGCAATCGTGATGGAAAATCCGGTTCCGTTGCGGATCATCCCGCTGGTGAAACAGGCATCGGGAGACTGACCGAGCGAGGAGAGCGACGGTGAGCTTCTGGGAGTACGTCGGCACCCGGCACGCCCAGCTGCTGACGGATGCGTACCAGCACGCCAGCGCGGTGTTCCAGTGCATGGTGATCGCCACCCTGCTGGGGGTGTTCCTCGGCGTGGTGACCTACCGCAGCGAATGGGCGGGCTCTCTCGCCACGACCACCACCGCCACCGTCCTGACCATCCCCTCGCTGGCGCTGATCGGTCTGCTGATCCCGATCGTCGGCCTGGGCGTCGCCCCGACGGTGATCGCGCTGACCCTGTACGGGCTGCTGCCGGTGGTCCGCAACGCCATCGTGGGGCTGCGCGGGGTGGACCCGGCGCTGGTGGACGCGGCCAAGGGCATCGGGATGTCGCGGGCCGCCCGGCTGTTCCGGGTCGAACTCCCGCTGGCCTGGCCGCCGATCCTCACCGGCATCCGGGTCGCCACGCAGATGCTGATGGGCATCGCCGCGATCGCCGCGTTCGCCTCCGGGCCGGGCCTGGGCAACGAGATCTTCCGCGGGATCGCGTCGCTGGGCAGCGCCAACTCGCTCAACCAGGTACTGGCCGGCACGGTCGGCATCGCCGTGCTGGCGCTCCTTTTCGACGCCGCGTACGTCCTGATCGGACGCCTGACCATCTCCAGGGGGATCCGTGCCTGAGACGACCGACCAGCCGGCGGCGAACGGCCGGCCGGCGACACCCGCCGCCTCCGGCGCCGGCATCCGGCTGGAGAACCTCACCAAGACCTACCCGGGCAGCCCGGCCCCGGCGGTGGAGGACGTCTCCATGGAGATCAAGGCCGGCGAGACGGTGATCTTCGTGGGGCCGTCCGGCTGCGGCAAGTCCACCACCCTGAAGATGATCAACCGGCTGATCGAGCCGACCTCGGGCCGGATCCGGATCGGCGACGAGGACGTCACCGACATGGATCCGGTCAAGCTGCGCCGCAAGGTCGGCTACGCCATCCAGGCGTCCGGCCTGTTCCCGCACATGACCGTCGCCCAGAACATCGCCCTGGTCCCGAAGATGATCGGCTGGTCCAAGAGCCGGACGAAGAACCGGGTCGAGGAGATGCTCGACCTGGTCGGGCTGGACCCGGGCGAATTCCACGACCGCTATCCGCGCCAGCTCTCCGGCGGGCAGCAGCAGCGGGTCGGGGTGGCCCGGGCACTGGCCGCCGACCCGCCCGTGCTGCTCATGGACGAACCGTTCGGCGCGGTCGACCCGATCACCCGCGACCACCTCCAGGACGAGCTGATCCGGCTCCAGCACGAGCTGCACAAGACCATCTGCTTCGTCACCCACGACTTCGACGAGGCCATCAAGCTCGGCGACCGCATCGCGGTGCTCCGGGAGCGTTCGCACATCGCGCAGTTCGACACCCCCGAGGCGATCCTCACCAACCCGGCGGACGACTTCGTGTCCGGGTTCGTGGGCGCCGGGGCGGCGTTGAAACGCCTCAACCTCACCCGCGTACGGGACGTGGGCGTGGTGGACTTCCCCACCGCCGGGATCGCCGAGCCACTGGAGTCGATCTTCGACCGGCTGCGGTCCGGGGCGCACAACGAACTGCTGCTGCTGGACCGCAACCGCCGCCCGTACAAATGGCTGCGCCGCAGCGACCTCGCGCGGGCCAGGGAGACCCTGGCGCGGGCCGGCACCCTGGTCACCGACACCGTCACCCGGGACGCGACGCTGCGGGACGCCCTGGAGGCGGTGCTCACCGACAACGCGGGCCGGGTCGCGGTCACCGGGCGGCGCGGCGAGTACATCGGCGTGGTCGACATGGAGACGCTGATGAACAACGTCCACGAACTGCTGGAGGCCGACCGCCTGGAGGCCGTCGAGCACCAGCACGAGCTCCAGGAGCAGCGTGCCCGCCTCACCCAGCGGGAGCAGGAAGGCCTGGACGAGGGCGGGGGGAGCAGGGCATGAGCACCCCCGGCGACCCCGGCAACCCCGGCGACCCCGGCACCCCCGACGTTCCCGGCGGGCCCCGGAGCGACAGCCGGCCGCGGCGCGCGGGCGGCCGCCCGGGGCCCGGCGCGCGCGGGGCGAGCGACCACGAGGCGTTCGCGTTCCGCGACAACGTCGAGATGGAGCAGCGGGAGCTGGCCGCCGGTGAGGCGCCCACCCCCTCCGCGGCCCGCGGCGGCCGGCGGATCAGCTGGCAGAAGTGGACGTTCATGCCGGCGTTCCTGTTCTTCGTGCTGCTGGCCACCTGGCTGTGGTTCCGCGGCGCGCAGCTGGACTCGATCGCCCATCAGGCGGTGGACGACGGCAAGGTGTGGCTGGCGCTGCGCCAGCACATCGTGCTGACCGCGGTGTCCACGTTCTTCGTGCTGGTCATCGCGATCCCGCTGGGCATCGCGCTGACCCGGTCGCGGCTGCGCCGGGCCACCCCGTTCGCGATGGCCCTCGCCAACCTCGGGCAGGCCGTCCCGGCGCTGGGCCTGCTGATCCTGCTGGTCATCTGGCTGGGCATCGGCGCCCGTTCGGCGATCGTCGGCATGGTCATCTATGCCGTGCTGCCGGTGCTGGCCAACACCATCGCCGGGCTGCGCGGCATCGACCCGACGCTGACCGAGGCGGCCCGCGGGATCGGCATGTCCCCCACCGGCGTGCTGGGGAAGGTGGAGCTGCCGCTGGCCGTGCCGCTGATCCTGGCCGGGGTGCGGACCGCGCTGGTGCTGAACGTGGGCACCGCGACCCTGGCCACGTTCGGCGGGGGCGGCGGCCTGGGCGATCTGATCTCGGCGGGCATCGTCACCCAGCGGATGCCGGTGCTGGTGCTCGGCTCGGTGCTGACGGTGGTGCTGGCGCTGCTCGTCGAATGGCTGGCGTCGCTCGCCGAACTGCTGCTGCGGCCGCGCGGCCTGGAGGTGGCCGTATGAGGCGCGCGCCCCGCTCCCGCGGCCCGGGGCTGTGCTCCGGCGGCCCGGCGCTCCGTTCCGGCGGCCCGGCGCTCCGCGCCCGACGGCCGGGGCGGTGCCGGGCCGTGGCCGCCGCGCTGCTGGCCGGGCTGCTCGCCGGCGGCTGCGGCCTGATCAGCGGCAGCGCGATGACCGACACCGTCCGGCCGGGCCCGAAGGCCGGCTACCCGGGCCGTCCGCTGACCGGGGCGCAGCTGACGGTGACGTCGAAGGAGTTCACCGAGCAGATCGTGCTCGGCCAGATCATGGGCCTGGTCTTCGAGGCCGCCGGCGCCCATGTCATCGACAAGACCAGCATCCAGGGGTCCATCGGCGCGCGGGAGGCCGTGAAGTCCGGCACCGCGGACGCCGCGTACGAATACACCGGCACCGGCTGGATCACCTACCTCGGCCACACCAAACCGGTCATCGACCCGCAGGAGCAGTGGCGGGTGGTCCGCGCCGAGGACCGGAAGAACGGCCTGGTCTGGCTGCCGCCGTCGAAGCTGAACAACACCTACGCGCTGGCGCTCAACCCCGCCAACCAGAAGAAGCTGGGCGTCCACACCCTCTCGGACGTCGCCGCGCTGTCCCACAAGGACCCCGGCGCGGTGACCCTGTGCGTGGAGAACGAGTTCGCGACCCGCAACGACGGCCTGCCGGGCATGGCCCGCGCCTACGGCATGCAGGTGCCGTCCGGCAACGTCCGCAAGATGACCGGCGGGGTCGTCTACACCGAGACGAAGAAGGGCACCTGCGCGCTGGGCGAGGTCTTCACCACCGACGGCCGGATCAAGGCGATGAACCTGCAGGTGCTCGCCGACGACAAGCACTTCTTCCCGAACTACAACGCCGCGCCGGAGATCAACGCGGCGTCGCTGAAGAAGTACCCGGCGATGGCCGAGGTCCTCGCCCCGGTCACCCGGGCGCTGAACAACACCGTCGCCCAGGAACTGAACCGAAAGGTGGACGTCGACGGCGAGGACCCCCACCAGGTGGCGAAGGACTGGCTGCTGAGGGAGGGGTTCATCAGGGAGGGCTAGAACGAGCCCGCACACCGGGCACGGAGGCCCCACCCGGTTCCCGGTTTCCTGGGCCGAGCCGGACCCCGACCGTGGGCCGAGCCGGACCCGACCGTGGGCCGAGCCGGGGACACCCCTCCCCCACCTGTGCCGGTCCTGGCCCGAGCCGCGGGAATTCCCCTCCCCGGCGGGAATACCCCTCCCGCCCTTCCCGTTGTGGCCCCGAGGGGGCGCTCCGGACCCCTACGGGATGTGTTCGACTGCCCCTAAGGGACCCACCCCGCGGTCTGCGGCCCCGGTTTCGGGGCCCGGGTTTCAGCCCCCAGGTTCCCCAGGTTTCAGCCTCCCGGTTCGAGGCCCAGGTTTCCGGGCCCAGGTCCTCAGCAGCTGGGGACCCGGCCGCCGTTCCGGAGGGCCTTGAGTGCCTTGACCGCGCCGTCGAGGGTGGTGACGGAGACCAGCCGCATGCCGCGGGGCAGCTCCGCGCGGGCGTCCGTGCACTCCTTGCGGGGCACCAGGAAGACCGTGGCCCCGTCGCGGCCCGCGGCCTGCGTCTTCAGTGCCACCCCGCCGACCGCCCCGACCTCGCCGTCCGCGGTGATCGTGCCGGTACCGGCGATGGTCCGGCCGCCGGTCAGGTCGTGGCCCGCGCCGTCGCCGGCCAGCTTGTCGACGATGCCGAGCGCGAACATCAGCCCGGCGCTGGGCCCGCCGACGTCCGCGAGGCTCAGTTTGACCTTGACGTCCTTGGGGGATTTGCCGAGCTGCCCGAGCGCCGCCTCGGTGGCGCTGTCCTGCGACTCCTTCATCTGCCGGGCGTTGTGCTCGGCGATCTCCTCGGTGTTGTTGCCCACCGGGTAGACCGCCTCCTTGGGCATCACCGCCTCGTCGGAGCGGAACCAGCCCTTGAGGATGTCCGCCAGATGGACGGAGGCTTCCGGGCCGGTGGCGACGATCGAGGTCATCCGCAGCTGCCCGCTGGTCTTCCGGGACCCCGCCCCGCTGATCGTGATCACCGGTTTGCCCTTGTCGTCGCCGAGGACGTTCGCCGTCATGCCTGGATACGCCACCGAGAACGGCAGCGGGGCGAGGGCCGCGGTGACGAGGAGGGCGAGGACGAGGGCGGTGCAGACCGCCAGGGCACGGGCGCGGGAAGACACCCCGCCACCCTAATTGACCCCCGCCCCACCAGGCCCGTAAGCCGCTGCGGGCTCACCACACGGCCACCGCCCCTTCACACTCCGGTGCGGACAGCCCGGACCACGCGCCCGGCCCAGGCGGACGGGCGGCTCGGTGGTACGGCTCAGCGCAGTGCCTCGGACACCTCGCGGGCGGCGTCGATCACCCGCGGCCCGATCCGTTCGGAGACGGTGTCGGAGAGCATCACCACGCCCACGCTGCCCTCGATGCCGCTCACCCCGAGCAGCGGCGCCGCCGCACCGCTGGCGCCGGCCTCCAACTCCCCGTGCGTCAGGGCGAGTCCGGCGTCCTGGAGGCGCCCCTGGCGGGCCTTGAGGATCGCCCGCCCGGCGGCCCCGCGGTCCAGCGGATGCCGGAAACCGGCCCGGTAGGCCACGTGGTAGTCGGTCCAGGTCGGCTCCACCACGGCGACGGCCAGCGCTTCGGTGCCGTCGACGAGGGTGAGGTGCGCGGTGGCTCCCACGTCCTCGGCCAGTGACCTGAGTGCGGGCAGCGCGGCCTCCCTGACCAGCGGATGGACCTGCCGGCCCAGGCGCAGGACGCCCAGGCCGACGCGGGCCCGGCCGCCGAGGTCGCGGCGCACCAGGGCGTGCTGCTCCAGGGTGGCCAGCAGTCGGTAGACGACGGTGCGGTTGACGCCGAGCTTGTTGGACAGCTCGGTGACGGTCAGCCCGTGGTCGGTGTCGGCGAGGAGTTTGAGGACGCGCAGTCCTCGGTCGAGCGTCTGGGAGGTCTCTGCGGTCACGACGCCCTCCTGGTGTGAGTGGCGGCGCTCGACGTGGTGCGCTGCGAGTCCCGGAGCAGCGCGCGCAAGAGGCCGCCGGCCGCATGGCACCGGCTGCGCTCCGCGGCGGCGCTGCCACGGGGCGTGTGCGTGACCGGGACAGTAGCGAGCCAGTCCGGTCAGCGGAAGAGTCCGTCCAGAATCCGGGCTTCCGCGCCCGTAATATCCCGTTTGGTCCGCTCGGAAGGGCCTCGCGAGTGCTCTCAGCAGGGCCTCAGCGGGCGTCCGCTGTTTCAGCGAGGGCTACGACACGACCCGTCCGTGACGCGACGGCACGCCACTACGGAGCGCCCGCGGACGACCACGTAAGGCGGCCGGACGCGAAGCGGGGCCGGTACGAAGGGCGGCCGGGTCCCGATACGAAGAGCAGCCGGGTCCCCGGCATCAAGGGCGGCGGCCGGGTCCCGGTACGACGGACGGCCGCACCGGGACCCGGGCCGCGGAGGCTCACCGCGACCCGGCCCCTGGGCTCATCGCATCCGCGTGGCCCACTCCCGTACCTTCTTGATCCGCTCGTTCAGCTGCCCGGCGGTGGCCTCCGCGCTCGGCGGTCCGCCGCACACCCGCCGCAGCTCGGTGTGGATCACCCCGTGCGGTTTGCCGCTCTGGTGGACATACGCCCCCACCAGCGTGTTCAGCTGCTTGCGCAGCTCCAGGAGCTCCTTGTGCGTGACCACCGGCCGCCGCTCGGCCGGGATCTCCAGCAGGTCCGCCTCCGAGTCCGGCTTCTTCCGGCTGTGCGCGATCTGCCGGGCCTGCCGCTTCTGCAGCAGCAACTGCACCTGGTCGGGCTCCAGCAGCCCGGGGATGCCGAGGTAGTCCTGCTCCTCCTCGCTGCCCGCGTGCGCCTGCATGCCGAACTCGGCGCCGTCGTAGAGCACCCGGTCGAAGACCGCCTCCGACTCCAGCGCCTCGAACGAGAACTGCTCCTGCTCCCCGGTGTCCTCGTCCTGCTCCTTGTTCGCCTCCTCCATCTCCTTCTCGGATTCGGCGTACGGGTCCTCCTCGCCGTCCTTCTTGGGCTTGTCGAGCACGTGGTCGCGCTCGACCTCCATCTCGTTGGCGAAGCCGAGCAGCATCGGGACGGTCGGCAGGAACACCGAGGCGGTCTCGCCACGCTTGCGTGACCGTACGAAGCGGCCCACGGCCTGCGCGAAGAACAGCGGCGTGGAGATCGTCGTGGCGTACACCCCCACCGCCAGCCGCGGCACGTCGACGCCCTCCGACACCATCCGCACCGCCACCATCCAGCGGTCCTGCGACTGCGAGAAGTCGTCGATGCGCTGCGAGGCGCCGGAGTCGTCGGACAGCACCAGGGTGGCGCCGTGCCCGGTGATCTCCCGGATCAGCTTGGCGTACGCCCGGGCCTGCTCCTGGTCCGAGGCGATCACCAGCGCGCCGGCGTCCGGGATGGATTTGCGGACCTCGGTCAGCCGCTGGTCGGCGGCGCGCAGCACGTTCGGCATCCAGTCGCCGCGCGGGTCCAGCGCGGTCCGCCACGCCTGCGAGACCGCGTCCTTGGTCATCGGCTCCCCGAGCCGGGCGGCGATCTCGTCGCCCGCTTTGGTGCGCCAGCGCATGTTGCCGCTGTAGGAGAGGAAGATGACCGGCCGCACGACACCGTCGCCGAGCGCGTTGCCGTATCCGTACGTGTAGTCCGCGGACGACCGCCGGATGCCGTCGTTGCCCTCCTCGTACGTCACGAACGGGATCGGGTTGGTGTCGGACCGGAACGGCGTACCGGTCAGCGCGAGCCGCCGGGTGGCCGGCTCGAACGCCTCCAGGCAGGCCTCGCCCCACGACTTCGAATCGCCGGCGTGGTGGATCTCGTCGAGGATCACCAGGGTCTTGCGCTGCTCGATCCGGTTGCGGTGCAGCATGGGGCGGACGCCGACGCCCGCGTAGGTCACCGCGACGCCGTGGTACTCGCGGCCCAGTGGGCCCGCGCTGTACTCCGGGTCGAGCTTGATCCCTATCCGGGCCGCCGCCTCCGCCCACTGCTTCTTGAGGTGCTCGGTCGGTGCGACGACGGTCACCTGCTGCACGACGTGGTGGTGCAGCAGCCACGACGCGAGGGTGAGCGCGAACGTCGTCTTACCGGCCCCCGGCGTCGCGACGGCGAGGAAGTCCCTCGGCTGCGTCTGGATGTACCGGTCCATGGCCGCCTGCTGCCAGGCACGCAGCTTGTTCGCGGTACCCCAGGGGGCCCGCCCCGGGAAGGCCGGGGACAGGTGATGGCTGTTGGTGGCACTGGTGGTGGTAGTCACGGTCTCCGTCGGCTGAACTCGGCTCTCGGCAACCGCGCCAGCGTACCGGGGGGCGCTTTGCGGTTCCTCCCACGTACCTGGCTTTCCCGCCACGGGGCTTGCTCGCGGTTGCGCTTGCGGCGCCGCCCACGTACCTGTCTGTCCCGCCGCGCTTGTTTCCCGCCGTTGCGCCTGGCGGCGGGCGTTTGTTTGTCGGGTGCGGTTCTGGCCCTCCAGACTTCGTCCTCCGGTCCAGCCCCTCCCGTGAGTGGGAGGAATCAGCTGAGTGGGGGCGGGCCTGGTCTCCCCGGGACTGTGACCTTTTCCACACGCAGTCACCTGACCACCGGTGCCCGCCCCCACTGACCTTTTCCCACCCCCTCACGGGAGGGGACGGGCCGGAGGGGCCTTGTTCGTGGACGTGAAGCGACAGCAGTCCACGAACAAGGCCCCGGAGGCCCGTCACCGCACCCCGACACCCACCCAGCCCGCCGCAGGCGCAACGGCGAGCGAGCCCCGTGCGGCGCAGCAGACGGGTACGTGCGGGGCGCCGCAAAGCGCAACGGCGAGCAAGCCCCGCGGCGGGACGGCCAAGTACGTGGGAGGCACCGCAAAGCGGTTTGTTGCAGGCTCGTGGCAGAGCGCCCCGCGCCCTTGCCGGGCCCCCCGCCCCGCGGCCTAGAGTCGGGAGCACAGCGCAACTCGGCCGTGTGCCCGAGTGGTTCAGGGGCTCGCCTGCAAAGCGAGTTACGTGGGTTCGAATCCCGCCACGGCCTCCGAGGGACAGCGAAGCGGCCCGCCACCTTTGTGGCGGGCCGCTTTCGTGTGGGGTGGTTACTGCTGGATCACCTGGGCGACCGCCGCCTGGGGGCGGATCGGGAGGCGGCCGATGGGGCGGCCGGTGGCGGCGCGGACCGCGGAGGCCACGGCGGCCGGGGAGGTGACCACCGGGACGGCGCTGGCGGGCTTGGCGCCGAAGGGGGCGACCACGTCGCGTTCCTCGACGAGTTTGACGATGCGGATGTCGGGGGCGTCGAGCGCGGTCGGCAGGGCGTAGCCGGTCAGGTCGGGGTGGCGGACCTGGCCGCGGGTGGTGCGGAGGTTCTCCATCAGGGCGGCGCCCAGGCCCTGGGTGACGCCCGCCTCGATACGGGCCCGCAGCTGGGCGGGGTTGAGGATCCGGCCGACGTCCTGGGCGACGGTCATCTCGACGACCCTGATGGTGCCCAGTTCGATGTCGACGTCGGCGACGCAGCGGATGGCGCAGAAGGCGAGGCCGACGAAGGCGTCGCCCTGGCCCTCGTCGTCGAGCGGCTCGGTGGGGTGCGGGCGGCACTGGGCGGTGGCCCAGAGTTCCTTGCCGTCCAGGGCCTCGGCGACGGTGGTGCTGAGCACGCCGTCGTACGAGGTGATCTTGCCGTCGCTGATCTGGAGGAGCTCGGTGGACATGCCGAACTTGTGGGCCAGCGGCTGGAGGAGCTGGGTGCGGACCATCTTGGCGGCGCGCTCGACGGCGCCGCCGGAGACCCAGGTGTGCCGGCCGTGGCAGGCCGGTCCGGCCGGGGGCTGGTCGGTGTCGACGCCGGCGACGTGCACCTCGTCGACCCCGAGGGTCTCCTGGACGATCTGCCGGGCCAGGGTGGAGAAGCCCGAACCGGTCTCCACGGCGGCGCAGATGACGGTCGCGACCGAGCCGCTGACCTTGACGGTGGCGGTGGAGACCTCGTCGGTGCCCTCCGCGCCCAGCATGTGCACCATGCCCAGCGCGTAGCCGACGCCGCGGCGCACCGCGCCCGGTTCGCCCGCGCCCTCGGGCCCGCCCGGCAGCAGCCATTCCGCTTCGGGGGCGTCCTTGGGCAGTTCGGGCAGCGGCGCCTCCTTGACGGCGAGCAGGAGCTCGGCCACCGGGGCGGGGCAGGTCACCGTCTGGCCCGTGGGGAGCAGATCGCCGGTGGCCATGACGTTGCGGAGCCGGATCTCGTGCGGATCCAGGCCCAGCGCGGCGGCGAGCTTGTCCATCTGGCCCTCGTAGGCGGCGCAGACCTGCATCGCGCCCTCGCCGCGGACGTGGCCGGACGGCGGGTTGTTGGTGCGCACCGCCCAGCCGTCGACGATCGCGTGCGGGACGACGTACGGGCCGCAGGCGAAGGAGACGGCGGCGGCCAGCGCGTCGGCGGAGGTGTCCGCGTACGCTCCGGCGTCCATCAGGATCTGCGCCTCGACCTTGACCAGCTTGCCGTCGGCGTCCGCGTGGTGGCGGTAGCGCAGCAGCGTGGGGTGGCGGTGGGCGTGCGCGAGGAAGGACTCCTCGCGGGTGGCGGCCAGTTTGACCGGGCAGCCGGTGCGCAGCGCCAGCAGGCCGAGCGGGAGCTGGATGCCGGGGTCCTCGCGGTCGGCGGTGGCGCCGGGGACGCCGGTCACCACGACCTTGACCTGCTCGGGGGTGAGGCCGAAGGAGGCGGCGGCCAGGTCGCGGTCGGTGTGCGGGTCCGTGGAAGCGGTGTAGATCTCCACGCCGCCGTCGGGGCGGGGCACGGCGAGTCCGGCCTCGGCCCCGATGGGCGCCGGGTCCTGGCGGCCGATCCGGTAGAGGCCCTCGACCATCACCTCGCCCATGGCGTCGGCGTCACCGAAGCGGAGCGGGATGTGCCGGATGAGGTTGCCGTCGGGGTGCAGCGGCTCGGCCTCGAAGGCGAGCTGGGGGTCGGTGACCGGCTCCAGGACCTCGTACTCGACGGCGATGGCGGCAGCGGCCAGCCGCGCCGTGTCGGGGTGGTCGGCGGCCACCGCGGCGATCGGCTCGCCGTGGTGGCGGACCTCGTCCTTGGCGAACACCGGGCGGTCGGCGATGCCCCGGCCGTGCCCCGCGTCCCCGGGCACGTCCTCGTGCGTGACGACGACGCGGACGCCGGGCATCTCGGCCGCGTGCTTGGTGTCGACGGACAGGATCCGGGCGCGCGGGTGCGGGGAGCGCAGCACCGCCGCCCACAGCAGGCCCTCGGCCCACAGGTCGGCCGCGTACGGGAAGGTGCCCTCGGTCTTCGCCGGCGCGTCCGCGGACGGCAGGGAGACGCCCAGGCCGTGCAGCGGCGCCTCGGTGGGCATCTCGACGCCCGCGGCGGGGGTCGCGGTGACGGCGCCGGCGCCCTCGGACGTTCCGGTCATGCCGAGCCTCCCGGGTGGGGATCCTGTTCGTGCGGGGCGTGGCCCGTGGGGTCGGCGGGGCCCGCCTGGTGGGGGATGCGTGCGGTGTCCGCCGGGGGCGGCCCGGTCTGGTCGTCCGTCTCGTAGGCGGCCGCGGCGGCCTCCGCACGGGACTTGACGACCTCTTCGACGGCGTCCAGCACGCCCCGGTAACCGGAGCAGCGGCACAGGTTGCCGCACAGCGCCTTACGGGTCTCCAGTTCGCTGGGCGCGTGGTTGCCCTCCAGGAGGTCGTGCACGGTCATCGCCATGCCCGGTACGCAGAAGCCGCACTGCACGGCACCGGACGCGGCGAGGGCGCGCTGCACGTCGGAGGGCACGCCGTTCTCCGCGAGCCCCTCGACCGTGCGGACCTCGCTGCCGGCCGTGGTGGCGGCGGGCACCAGGCAGGAGGCCACCAGCCGTCCGTCCACCTGGACCGAGCAGGCGCCGCACTCCCCCTGGGAGCAGCCGTCCTTGGCCCCGGCCAGGCCGAGCCGTTCGCGCAGCACGTAGAGCAGCGATTCGCCGATCCAGGCGTCGGTGACCGGCCGGTCGATGCCGTTGACGCGCAGCACGTAGGAGGCGGCCGGGTGTTCGTCGTGCGGGGCGGGCTCGTCCGCGGGGTGGGAGGGGGTGGCGGACGGGTCGTCGTCGCCCGGGATGGCCGGGGCGGCGGCCGGGTCCTCGGGGGCGGGCCGGTCGTCGTCGGCGGCGGCGGCGGGGGCCTCGTCCGGGGTCGGGGCCTCGGAGCCCGCGGGGGCCGTTGCCTCGCCGGCGGACCCGTCGGACATGTCCGGCGAAGGCGACGAAGCGGGCGCGGCGGCCGGCTCCGGGGCGGATCCGTCCGTGGCCGCGGCGAACTCCGCGGTGTGGTCCGGCTGTTGGGCGGCGTGGTCCGGCCGCTCCGCGGTGTGCTCCGGCGGCGTCGCGGGTTCGGCGGCCGCGGGGGCCGTCCAGGCGCCGGCGGCGGCCGGGGGTGCGGGCGCGTCCGCCGCGGCCTCGTGGTGGTCCGTCACCGCGTCGTCGTGCGGCGGCCGCTCCGTCTCCGCGGCGGGCGGCCACTGGGCGAGCGCGTCGGCCGGCAGCGACCAGTGGCCGGTCGCGCCGGCGGCCGCGGCGTCCGGTGCGGTGCCCTGGTCGTGGCCCGGCGCCCGGCCGTGGTCCGCGAGGCCGTTGTCGGGCGCGTAACCGCCGTTCAGGGGACCGCTGAAGCGATCGTCCGCCGACGGCGCCGGGGCGGGCCCCTGGGGCTCCTCGGCGGCCTCCGGGGTGTTGCTGGTGGCGCTCAGGCCGGCGGTGAAGTTCCAGTGGCCGGTGCGGGCGGTGTCGGCGGTCTCCGCCGTGGTGGCGGCGCTCTCGTACGCGCCGGAACCCGGGTAGCCGCCGCCCTGGTAGCCGGCGCCGCCGGTGCCCGTGAGGCCCTGGTGTCCCGGGTGGCCCGACGGATGCGGCTGGCCGGCCGGGTGGCCCGTCAGCCGGTCGTCGCCGACCAGGTACTCACCGGACTCCTCCAGTCCGTCGTCCGCCGCCGGGATGCTCCAGGAGGCGGCGGCCTCGGCGCTGCCCGCCACCGGCCACTCCACGGTGTCCGGGCCCCACGGCCGGGCGGCCTCGGGCACGCCGCCCTGGTAGAGCGCGGAGCCGCCCTGGTGGGCGGGGTCGTGCGCGGGCGCGCCGTACCCGGTGGAGGGGTCGGCGTAGCCGGCGGCCCGGTCGGTGAACGGCATGGTCCACTGACCGGTGGCCGAGGGGTCGGTGCCCGCTTCAGGGGCCTGCGGCGGGGCCTGGTGCGTGGTGAAGGACGACGGCGGGGTGTAGCCGTGACCGGGTGCGGCGAGCGGGTCGGCCCCCGGGGTGGGGTAGCCGGGCGTCCGGCCGCCGTAGACCCCGGTGGTGAAGCCCTCCGGGAGCTGCACGAAGGCCGTGGCCTCGGACTCGTACTCGCCGCCCTGCGGCAGCGGCTGCCAGCCCTGGTCGGTGTGCGGCTGCTGCGGATGACGGTGGTCTTCGCTCACGA
The DNA here is from genome assembly GCF_000720175.1 of Streptomyces sp. NRRL S-337. Classification (GTDB taxonomy): domain Bacteria; phylum Actinomycetota; class Actinomycetes; order Streptomycetales; family Streptomycetaceae; genus Streptomyces; species Streptomyces siderophoricus. Next base: position 20,828 of record NZ_JOIX01000031.1, on the reverse strand, counting down.
GAGCGCCCTCCCAAGTGCGCGGCGGGCCAGGGCTGCCACCGTACGGCGCAGGTGAAGCGCGGCCGGCGGCAGGGTCGCCGGTTCGGAACCGTCCTCCGGCGGGGCCGGGTCGGGGATGCAGGCGGCGGCGACGTAGTCCCCGAAGGCCGTCAGCGCCTCGGGTACCAGGCCGCGTTCGCCGTCCCAGTCGATGAGCGAGGCCACCCACTGCTCGGCCTCCAGCGGGCGCAGCGGCATCGCGGCGACCGCGCCGACCGCGCAGCGCACCCCGCGCCGGGCGGGGTCGAGGACCAGCGCCACCGACGCGGTGGCCCGGCCGGGGCCGGTGCGGCCGGTGGCCTTGAGGAAGGCCTGCGGGGCGTGCAGCAGCGGCACCCGTACGAAGCCGACGAGTTCGCCGGGGTGCAGCATCTCGTGACCCGCCAGGAGGTGGCTGACCGGGATCTCACGGCGGGCGCCCCCGGGGCCGGCGATGATCACCGTGGCCTCCAGGGCGGCGAGCACCGGGAGCGTGTCGCCCGTGGGGGCGGAGGTGACGATGTTGCCGCCGAGGGTGCCGGCGTTGCGGATCTGCGGCGGGCCGGCCGCGCGCGCGGCGGCGGCCAGGCCGGGGATGAGGGCGGCGAAGTCGGGGCGTCCCATACGGGCGAGGGTCAGGCCCGCGCCGAGCAGCGCATGGCCGTCCAGGTACTGCCAGCCGCGGATCTCGCTGATCCGGCCGAGGCCCACCAGGGCCGCGGGTCTGAGGAGTCCGGCGTTGACCGCCGCCATGAGGTCGGTGCCGCCCGCGACGGGCACGGCGGCGGGCATGGCGGTGAGTGCCGCCACGGCCTCGTCGAGCGAGGCCGGCAACGTCACCGTGTGCGACGCGTGCGGTGCGTGCGTGGTCAAGCCAGCTGCCCCTTCCCCGGTGGTGTCCCGGCAGTTCCGCTCCGCCGTACGGTACGTGCTCACAGCCCGGACGTGGCAACTCTGGCACATCTTCCCGGACCCTCGGCGCGAGGGTCCGCGAAGGGACGATCCGTCCCCGGACAGGGTGCTGGTCCGGATTCGTCCGCCACCGCCGGTGAAGTCCGCGGTCGGGCCCGCCGGCGGGGCGTGGTGCGGGTGCGGGGTGCGCCCGGGCGGGGCGCGCGCCGTCGTACGGCGGTGCTCGGTACGGCGGTGCGGGGAGGAACCGCCGTGTGTACCACCGTCCCAGGGTCCGGCCGTACGGGCGCCCTCCTTGCCCCGGGGCTCACACGTTTGGGGGCGCCCCGTCGATCGGGCGTCCGAGCACCCCGGGGCGTTTCTGCCAGGGATGGGGGCCGCCGGGTGGCCGGTAGTCGACGCCGAGGGCGTCGAGGCGGCCGTAGTGGACGGCCATCCGGCGCAGGAATTCCTGGTGGTCGCGGTCGGCCGGGGCCGGCAGGTGGGACCAGGCGACCTCGGCGAACGCGGCGAGCCGGGGGAAGACCTGGTAGTCGAGGCGCTGCTGACCGTCCATGACCTCGGTCCAGGCGTTGGCCTGGGTGCCCAGGACGTGCGCGGCCTGCTCGGGCGTCAGCTCCGGTGGCACCGGCTCAAAGCGGTGGACGTCCTCCAGGGTCCGTACGTAGCCGATCGGCACCGGCTCGTTCGGGGACGGGTCCTGACGGTGGTCCAGGTAGACCTGCTGTTCGGGGCACATGACGACGTCGTGGCCGGATTTGGCGGCCGCGACCCCGCCGGCGTAGCCCCGCCACGAGGAGACGGCCGCCCCCTCGGCCAGGCCGCCTTCGAGGATCTCGTCCCAGCCGATGAGCCGCCGGCCGCGGTCGGCGAGCCAGCGGTCGAAGTGCCGGACGAACCAGCTCTGCAGCTCGTCCTCGCCGGCCAGCGAGAGCTCGGCGATCCGGGCCTGGGCGGTGGCGGAGGCCCGCCACTGGTCCTTGGGGCACTCGTCGCCGCCGATGTGCACGAAGCGGGACGGGAAGAGTTCGAGGACCTCTTCGAGGACGTGCTCGTAGAACCGCAGGGTGGTGTCGGTGGGTGCCAGTACGTTGGGGTTGACGCCCCAGGTGTCCCAGACCTTCAGGGAGGTGGTGTCGATGACGTCGGTGTTGCCGAGTTCCGGATACGCGGCGATGGCGGCCTGCGAGTGTCCGGGGACGTCGATCTCGGGGACGACGGTGATGTGCCGCCGGGCGGCGTAGGCGACGATCTCGCGGATGTCGTCCTGGGTGTAATAGCCGCCGTGCGGGCGCTCGTCCCAGAGCGGGGAGGCCCGGTGGCCGAGTTTGGTGCGGGCGCGCCAGGCACCGGTTCCGGTCAGTTTCGGGTAGCGCCTGATCTCGATGCGCCAGCCCTGGTCGTCGGTCAGGTGCAGGTGCAGGACGTTGAGTTTGTGCGCGGCGAGCAGGTCGAGGTAGCGCAGCACGCCGTCCTTGGGCAGGAAGTGCCGGGCGACGTCGAGCAGCATGCCGCGCCAGCCGAAGCGGGGGCCGTCCTCGACGGTCAGTTGCGGGAGGGCGGCGGGCTGTCCGGGGGTGAGCGGGGCGCGGCGGAAGGCGTGCGGGCCGAGGAGCTGACGGAGCGTCTGGGCGCCCCAGAAGACACCGGCCGGGCCGCCGCCGGTGATGCGTACGCCCCAGCGGGCGTCGGCCTCCAGGCGGTAGCCCTCCGCGGGAAGGGCCGGGTCGAGGGCCAGCGCGAGGGTGTCGGTGGCGTCGGGTGAGCCGGGCGGCAGCGGCAGGCCGAAGGCGTCGCCGAGGGTGGCCCGCAGCCACAGCGCGGTGTCCTCGGTGCCGGGTGCGGCGGCGAGCGCGGTGTCCGGGCCGAGCCGGACGGCGCCGCCGGACGGGGTGTCGATGCTCAGCGGCGCGGGAATGAGACCGGCGCCCGGTACGGGCGGGGTACCGGGGTCGGGCACGGCAGCGGTGCCCGGGGCCGGTCGGGCCGCGGGGGCGTCCGGGTGGTGCGTGGGGCCGTCGGTGTCCGGCATGCCGTCTGTCCTCCACCGCGCCCCCGGGCCCGGGACCGGCCGGCGCTGTAGGCGTACGGAGAGCACCCGCCCGTGCCGCGGGCGATGTCACGGACGGTGCCGCGGGCGGTGTCGGGGTCGATGCTGCCATCTGCCGGTCCGGCGAGGCCCGTGATCCGGCCAACTCGTCGTCCGGCCTGCCGTCGGCATGCCGTCGGCATCGCGTCAGCGTGCCGTCCCGTGATTCCCGAAGACGGGGGCCGTGGATCCCCTCCGGGGCCGGCCGTCCCGTCGAACCGCCGCCGCCCCTCGCATCCCCGTCCCTCGCATCCCCGGAGGACGCCGGTCAGGTGTCGGCGCGTGGGTGTGCGGGCACGACGGCGGGCCCGGGCCCCGAAAGGTCCGGACCCGTGCCCGCGGCGGGCCGGTGGGCAGCGGTTACTTCTTGCCGCCGTCCTTGCCGCCCTTGTCCTTGTCGCCACCGGCGCCCATGGACTCGTAGATCTCCTTGCACATGGGGCAGACCGGGTACTTCTTCGGGTCGCGGCCCGGGACCCAGACCTTGCCGCAGAGCGCCACGACGGGGGTACCGTCGAGCGCGCTCGCCATGATCTTGTCCTTCTGGACGTAGTGGGCGAAGCGCTCGTGGTCGCCGTCGCCGTGCGACACCTGCGGTGTCGGCTCTACGAGGGTCCCCGTACCTGCCCCGCGCTCGGGCTCAAGAGTGCTCATAGCTGCCAAGGGTACTCACGCCCGCGACGACCCGGGAGCGACGGCCCGCCGCCGGGTGGAGCGCGAGACCCGCCGCCGCGGGACCCGCCCGGACGTCCGCCGGGTCCGCCTTCTCAGGAAGCCGAAGCCACCGCCAGCCCGCCGCGGTCGCCGGAGGTCAGGCCCAGCTTCTCGGCGAAGGCCAGCGCGGCCTCCGGCCGGACCTCGTACCAGGAGTCCTTGTCGCAGACCGCGTCCAGCAGCGCGGCGATCTCCGGCCCGCCGACCGCACGGGCCTCGGCGGCGGCGATGAAGGCGCGGACCGCGTCCGCCGCGTCGACCTCGGTCTCCGTACGGGCCACGAGGTCGTCGACGATCCGGCCGATCGACGCGTCACCGGGGGCGGCCCAGCTCATCGCCATCTCCAGGCCGTCGTCCGGCAGCTTCTCGGGATACGGGGCGCGGGCCCAGGCGCCGTCCTGCCACCAGTAGACGAATCCGAAGAGGTTCCCCTGGGCGTCGTCCGTCAGCTGCTCCCAGGGCAGCCACTCGGGTCCGCCGGCCAGGAAGTCGATCTGGCGGTCACCGCTGTGGGTGTAGCTGCCGTCCGAGTCCTGGCCGCAGAGCAGCGCCCGGCCGCCGTCGTACAGCTTCAGCCGCCACCAGTAGCTGCCGCCGCCGTTCCAGCACTCGAGTCCGTGCTTCCCCCAGGAGAATTCGTCCCAGTCGTCCACCGCCGCGGCGACCACCGCGAGCGTCGCGGCCCGCGCCCACAGCCGCTCCGGATGGTCCAGATCCCCGGGCACACTCGGCCTGTGCATAGGCACTCTCCCCCGCTGTCCTGCGCGGCCCCGCCGACGCGGCCGCACACCGTCCCCTGTCACTCGAACCATAGCGACGGGCACTGACAATTCCTCATGACGAAGCCGTCACAATAATCCAGCGCTCAACAAAAATCCGGCGTTCCGCGGGACCTCCCCGGCGACCGGAGGACCGGGCGTCGCGCTCAGTTCAGCGACGGGTCGTCCGGGTACGTGGCCACCATCGCCAGCTCGTTGCGCTGCCGCCGCAGGACCGCGCGCCACAGCTGTTCCGGGTCGGGCGAGGAGACGTCGCCCGGTTCCGACTCGACGACGTACCAGGCGCCCTCGACCAGCTCGTCCTCCAGCTGGCCCGGACCCCAGCCCGCGTAACCGGCGAAGATCCGCAGACTGCCGAGCACGGCCGCGAGGAGCTCGGGCGGGGCCTCCAGATCGACCAGGCCGATCGCGCCGTGCACCCGGCGCCAGCCCAGCGGCTCCTCGGCCGGCTGCACGCCCGCCCGGTCGGCGACCTGGGCGCCGGCCGTCTCCCCCGCCTCGGCGCCGGGGCCGGCCCCCGTACCGATGGGGGGCATGCCGCCCTCGCCGAAGGCCCCGCCGGGCACCACCGCCACCCCGAGCGCCGAATCCAGCGAGACCGGGCCGCCCTGGAAGACCACGCCCGGCTCACCGGTCAGCGCGGCCCAGGGCGCGAGGATGTCCGCGACGCCCACCGGGGTGGGGCGGTTGAGGACCACGCCGAGGGAGCCCTCCTCGTCGTGGTCGAGGAGCAGCACCACCGCGCGGTCGAAGTTCGGGTCCGCAAGCGCGGGCGTCGCGACGAGCAGCCGGCCTGTGAGCGAGGACACCTCGGTCATGGCCACATGATCCCGCACTTCTGCCCCGAGCGGGGGGTCAAAGCCGTGACCGGTGCGAGCGCAGGGAAGGGCGTACGGCGGCAGCCCCGGCGCACGGCACCGGCCCCTCACGAGCGCCGGCCCCAACCCGGCTTCGTCACAGTGCATTTAAGACAATCTGCAACTTTTCCGCCAAAAGGCGATTACAGATCAAAGGGTGACCGTAGCCGAGCGTGTTGTGACAAAGCCATTACATGCTCAGAGGCCGCACGGGCTTACGGGCACCCCCTCGGACGCCCTTACCATTTCAGCTTGGCCCTGCCCGTCTCCAGGAACGCGAGATCCATGACCGTCTCTACTGACGACGTACTGCTTGTCCACGGCGGCACCCCGCTGGAGGGCGAGATCCGGGTTCGCGGTGCGAAGAACCTTGTGCCCAAGGCCATGGTCGCCGCCCTGCTCGGCAGCGGACCCAGCCGGCTGCGCAACGTGCCCGACATCCGCGACGTACGCGTGGTGCGCGGACTGCTGCAGCTGCACGGCGTCACGGTCCGCCCGGGCGACGAGCCCGGCGAGCTGGTCCTCGACCCGTCGCACGTGGAGAGCGCCAACGTCGCCGACATCGACGCGCACGCCGGCTCCTCGCGGATCCCGATCCTGTTCTGCGGCCCGCTGCTGCACCGCCTCGGCCACGCCTTCATCCCGGGCCTGGGCGGCTGCGACATCGGCGGCCGCCCGGTGGACTTCCACTTCGACGTGCTGCGCCAGTTCGGCGCGAAGATCGAGAAGCGCGCCGACGGGCAGTACCTGGAGGCCCCGCAGCGGCTGCGCGGCACCAAGATCCGGCTGCCGTACCCGTCGGTCGGCTCGACCGAGCAGGTGCTGCTGACCGCCGTACTGGCGGAGGGCGTCACCGAGCTGTCGAACGCCGCGGTGGAGCCGGAGATCGAGGACCTGATCTGCGTGCTCCAGAAGATGGGCGCGATCATCTCCATGGACACCGACCGGACGATCCGGATCACCGGTGTCGACAAGCTCAACGGCTACACCCACCGGGCCCTCCCGGACCGCCTGGAGGCCGCCTCCTGGGCGTCCGCGGCGCTCGCCACCGAGGGCAACATCTACGTCCGGGGCGCCCAGCAGCGCTCCATGATGACCTTCCTCAACACCTTCCGCAGGGTCGGCGGCGCCTTCGAGATCGACGACGAGGGCATCCGCTTCTGGCACCCGGGCGGCTCGCTCAACGCCATCGCCCTGGAGACCGACGTCCACCCCGGTTTCCAGACCGACTGGCAGCAGCCGCTGGTCGTCGCCCTCACCCAGGCGTCCGGCCTGTCCATCGTCCACGAGACGGTCTACGAGTCCCGGCTCGGCTTCACTTCCGCCCTCAACCAGATGGGCGCGCACATCCAGCTCTACCGGGAGTGCCTGGGCGGCTCGGCCTGCCGCTTCGGCCAGCGCAACTTCCTGCACTCCGCGGTGGTCTCCGGACCGACCAAGCTGCAGGGCTCCGACCTGGTCATCCCGGACCTGCGCGGTGGCTTCTCGTACCTGATCGCGGCGCTGGCGGCGCAGGGCACCTCCCGGGTGCACGGCATCGACCTGATCAACCGCGGCTACGAGAACTTCATGGAGAAGCTCGTCGAGCTGGGCGGCCATGTGGAGCTGCCCAACGGGGCGCTGAGCCACTGACGACGCCCGGGCACCACGGCGCGCCGCGCCTGTGCCCGTAGGACCACGCCGTGAGGGGCGGCCACCAGCCGGTGGCCGCCCCTCACGGCTGTCAGGGGCCTTCCGGGCCGCGGGGCGGCCCGGAAGGTGCCGGGCGGCGTTTACCGCCCCGTACGGCCGTGGTGGCGCCCCGGCAGAGCCGTACGGACGGGTGCGGGCAGGGCCGCGCGGTGGGCGGGTACGACGAAGGCGGCCGCCCCCGTCGGGGCAGCCGCCTCGTTACGCCGTTTCAGGGCCTTACTTGCCCTTGGCGGCTTCCTTGAGCTTGGAGCCCGCGGACACCTTCACGCTGTAGCCGGCCGGGATCTGGATCGGGTCGCCGGTCTGCGGGTTGCGCGCGGTGCGAGCGGCACGGTGGGTGCGCTCGAAGGTCAGGAAGCCGGGGATGGTGACCTTCTCGTCGCCCTTGGCGACGACCTCGCCGGTCACCTCGGCGAGGGCGGCCAGAACGGCGTCGGCGTCCTTGCGGGTCACCTCGGCGCGATCGGCCAGAGCGGCCACCAGCTCACTGCGGTTCATGTTTGTACTCCCGTGTTCTTCTTGCCAATGAGGCGTGCCACGCGACCGGAGCCGCATGTTGGGCACAGCGAAGCCGATGCTGCCAGGGTCCTCGGACAGTCCCCGGACCCGGGTCTGCCTGCCAGACCCTCGCGCCCGAATACGCATCCTGCCCCTACCTGCGGCAGTAAAGCCAATCCGGCGCCCTGGCGGGTCACACGAAAAGCGCCACTGCCACATGGTGATGACGTTCCGCACCGTCCCGCTCCGGGACCGGAGCCACAGGATGGCGGCCATTGCTGCCCGCCACCCTATGGGGGCCGTCGTGACGGCGTGTCCCGCGACGCGCCGTTGTCAGACCGTCGTGGCCGTCGTCACAGCCGGGTCGCTGCCCTTGGCCGCCTCCCGCACCGCACCGGCCACCGCGCCCGCGACCTTCTCGTTGAAGACGCTGGGAATGATGTAGTTCGGGTTGACCTCGTCCTCCAGGACGACGTTCGCGAGGGCGCGGGCCGCGGCCAGCATCATCTCGGTGTTCACCGTACGGGAGTGGGCGTCCAGGAGGCCGCGGAATACCCCGGGGAACACCAGGACGTTGTTGATCTGGTTCGGGAAGTCGGAGCGGCCGGTGGCCACGACGGCGGCCGTCTGCCGGGCGATGGCCGGATCGACCTCGGGGTCGGGGTTGGCGAGTGCGAACACGATCGCGCCCTCGGCCATCTTCGCCACGTCGTCGCCGTCGAGGACGTTGGGTGCCGAGACGCCGATGAAGACGTCCGCGCCGACCACGGCGTCCTTGAGGGTGCCGGTGACGCCCTCGGGGTTGGTGTTGTCGGCGATCCAGCGCAGCGCGGAGTCCGGGTCGGCGTCGACCAGGTCCGTGCGGCCGGCGTGCACCACGCCGTGGATGTCGGCGACGACGGCGTGCCCGACGCCGGCGGCCAGCAGCAGCTTGAGGATGGCGGTGCCGGCCGCGCCGGCGCCGGACATCACGACCCGGACGTCCTCGATCTTCTTGCCGACGACGCGCAGCGCGTTGGTGAGGGCGGCGAGCACCACGATGGCGGTGCCGTGCTGGTCGTCGTGGAAGACCGGGATGTCCAGCGCCTCGCGCAGCCGCGCCTCGATCTCGAAGCAGCGGGGCGCGGAGATGTCCTCCAGGTTGATGCCGGCGAAGCCGGGGGCGATGGCCTTGACGATCTCCACGATGGCGTCGGTGTCCTGGGTGTCCAGGCACAGCGGCCAGGCGTCGATGCCGGCGAAGCGCTTGAAGAGGGCCGCCTTGCCCTCCATGACGGGCAGTGCGGCCTTGGGGCCGATGTTGCCCAGGCCCAGGACCGCGGAGCCGTCCGTGACGACCGCGACGCTGTTGCGCTTGATCGTCAGGCGGCGGGCGTCCTCGGGGTTGTCGGCGATGGCCTGGCAGACCCGGGCGACGCCGGGGGTGTAGACCATGGAGAGGTCGTCGCGGTTGCGGATCGGGTGCTTCGACGACATCTCGATCTTGCCGCCGAGGTGCATCAGGAACGTACGGTCGGACACCTTGCCGAGCGAGACGCCCTCGATGTTGCGGAGCTGCGCGACGATCTCGTTGGCGTGCGCGGTCGAGGTGGCCGCGATCGTGACGTCGATGCGGAGCTTCTCGTGCCCGGACGCAGTGACGTCGAGGCCGGTCACCGAGCCTCCGTGGGACTCGACGGCCGTGGTGAGCTGGGAGACCGCGGTTCCGCTCGCGGGCACCTCCAGCCGGACCGTCATCGAGTAGGAGACGCTGGGCGCCGTTGCCATGGCCGACTTCCTCTGCTTTCACCGTTTCGCTGTGTATCGCTGCGTGTCACAGCGTTGTGCCGTCCGATCGTCGCACCTACCCCTGAGTACGCGGTAGCCGCCCGGGGTTCCGTGCGTTGTGTTCACCAGGAGGTGGCGACTTCGGAAATCCACTTCCACCATACGAGAAATGATCAGCCAAGCAAAGAGGCCCACGTCACGTGGTGACGTGGGCCTCCGAAGTAAGTGACACCGACCCGCCATGCTCGCCTCGCGGCAAGTGGTCGCTCGTAGCGACGATGGTTGGGCCCGGGGGCTTGGATCGAGCCGGTGCCGTCACCCAGGCTAACAAACCATCTCCGGAAGCGAATCCCGTCGTGGGGTACGGATTTCAGGTCCCCCCGGACGGGCCCGCCGGGCTCAGTCCCGCAGCAGGTCGGGCACCCCGGCCGGGTCCGGCTGGTCGCGCTCGGCGGACAGCACGGTCAGCTGCTGGGTGGCCCGGGTCAGCGCCACGTACAGCACCCGCAGCCCGGCCGGGGACTCGTCGGCGATCTCGGCCGGCGACACCACCAGCGTGGCGTCGTACTCCAGCCCCTTCGCCTCCAGGGAGCCCAGTGCCACCACCCGGTCACCGAGCGGGGCCAGCCAGCGGCGGGCCTGCTCGCGGCGGTGCATCGCCACCACGACGCCGACCGTGCCGTCCACCTCGCCCAGCAGCCGCTCGGCCTCCGCCGCCGTGGCGGCGGCCAGCGCAGCCTCACCGGCGGGCCCGGCACCGTCCCCGACGACCGCGAAGCGCGGCTGGAGGCCCGTCGAACGGACCGCCTTCGGGGACTGCATCCCGGGCATCGCCAGCGCCAGCACCTTCCCGGCCAGCTCGGCGATCTCCGCGGGATTGCGGTAGTTGACGGTGAGGGTGAAGCGGCGGCGCGGGCGGGTGCCGAGCGCCTCGTCGCGGGCGGCGGCCGCCTCGTCCGGGTCGGACCACGAGGACTGCGCCGGGTCGCCGACCACGGTCCAGGTGGCGTGCCGGCCGCGGCGGCCGACCATCCGCCACTGCATGGGCGTCAGGTCCTGCGCCTCGTCGACGATCACATGGGCGTAGTCGGTGCGCTCCTCCTCCAGGCGCTCGCGCCGGCGGCGACCCCCGCCGTTGCGGTCCGCGAACGTCGTCAGCTCCTCCAGGCCGGTCAGGTGCTCCAGCGGGTCCGCCTCGCGCGGGCGGGCCGGGCGCATCGGGGCGCCGAGGATCTGCTGCAGCTCGTCCAGCAGGGCGACGTCGTGCACCGACAGCGGGCCGTGCCCCGAGGCGTCCAACCGGCCCAGGGAGCGGGCCAGTTGGCGCACCTCGCGCGGGTTGAGGACGCGGCGCGCCCAGCAGCCCAGCAGCTTCTCGTCGGCCATCGCGGCGAGCACCCCGTGCGGGGTCAGCTCGGGCCACCAGGCGTCCAGGAACTCCTGGAACGAGGACTCGGTGATGAGGTCCTCGTCGAAGCCCCCGCGGGCCTCGGCGGCGAGCTCGGGGTCGGTGTAGCGGCGGCCGGCGCCCGACCTGGCCCACAGGGCGTCCAGGATCAGCCGCCGGGCCCGGGGACGCAGCAGGTTGACGGGCGCGGTGCCGCCGAGCGCGGAGTGCCGGATGGCGCGCAGCTCGTCGGCGTCCAGCTCGATCCGGGAGCCGAAGGCAACGACCCGGAGCCGGTCGGTCCGTACCGCCGGCGCGGTCTCCTCGTCGTCGCCGAACGCGAGCTGGCCCGCCGGACCCGACGGGGGCGCGGTGTCGCCCGGGGCCAGTTCCAGGGCGGCCCGGGCGGCCTTGCGCAGCAGCTTCTGCATCCGCGACGAGCCCTTGATGCGGGCCACCGCCGGCGGGTCGTAGGCGGTCGCCTCGGCGCCGTCGACGAGCGAGCCGAGCGCCCGGATGGCGACCTGGCCCTCCTCGCCGAGGGAGGGCAGCACGCCCTCGGTGTAGGCGACCAGCAGCGGCGTCGGGGAGACGATCAGGATGCCGCCGGCGTAACGGCGGCGGTCCTGGTAGAGGAGGTAGGCGGCACGGTGCAGGGCGACCGCCGTCTTGCCGGTGCCCGGCCCGCCCTCGACCTCGGTGACGGAGGCGGCGGGCGCCCGGATCACCATGTCCTGCTCGGCCTGGATGGACGCGACGATGTCCCGCATGGTGTGACTGCGGGCCCGGCCGAGCGCGGCCATCAGCGCGCCGTCACCGATCGCCGGGAGCTCCTCGCCGTCCAGGGTGGCGGTGATCTCCGGGCGCATCAGGTCGTCCTCCACGCCGAGCACCTTGCGGCCCTTGGAGCGGATCACCCGGCGGCGGACGACCCGGCCGGGCGCCACCGGGGTGGCGCGGTAGAAGGGTGCGGCGGCCGGCGCCCGCCAGTCGATGACCAGCGGGGAGTAGTCCGCGTCGAGGACGCCGAGCCGGCCGATGTGCAGCGTCTCGGCGATCTTGGCACGGTTGTCCTCGATCGCGCCCTCGGCGGGCTCGACGGAGGTGTACGCGCCGTCCGGGCCCTTCTTGCCGTCCTTGCCGAGGAGCAGATCGATCCGCCCGAAGAGGAAGTCCTCGTACTCGGAGTTCAGCCGGTGGAGATGGACACCGGCCTGGAAGACCTGGGCGTCACGCTCGGCGAACGCGCCGGGCGTGCCGACCTGGCCGCGCTTGGCGGCGTCGTCCATGAGGAACTCCGCCTCGTGGATCTTCTCCTCGAGGCGCCGGTAGACGCGGTCCAGGTGCGTCTGCTCGGCCTCGATCTCGCGGGCGCGAACCGATTCCGAGGCGTGGTCCGGTGCGTGCGTGGCGTTGTGCGCGGCCACCCAGGCCCCCTTCTGCTGTGCGTAGGGCAGCCGTCAACCGTACGCGAACCGGGCACCGTGCGCACCTGGTAAGAAGGACAAATCTGGGCGGATTCGGTCGGATGTTGATGCAGACCGTTACTTCGGGCGTCCTGGGCGGTCACGGGAGGGGCGTTGCGGGGCCCGCTCCGCCGCCCCTCGCCGCCCGCTCCGTGCGGCTCACGCCTTCACCGTGGCCAGTCGCCTGCCCTCCAGGGTGCTGATCTCGAAGTGATCGATCTCGTTCCGGTCGAGCGCCGCGCCGCCCGCCGCGTACAGGGGCTCGCGGTTCCACTTGGCCGCGCTCCCGGGGATGCCGTAGCCGCCCTCGGGGACCGCCCAGGTGGTGACGGTCTGTCGCCGGCCGTCCTTGCCGACCGCGACCAGGGAGCAGCTGAGCGGGCCCTTGACGTGCGCGAGTTGGAGGACGACCTGGGTGCCCCAGGGGCGGGCCGCCATGGACACGCCCGCGGAGACCTTGGTGTCCGGGTCGACGGAGTGGACCTGCTCGCCCTCGGCGTACTGGGCGCGCACCGCATTGGCCAGCGGGGGCGCCGGCACCGGCGCCTGCTCCGTACCGCCCTTGACGACGGAGACGGCGGCCAGCGGCCCGCCGACGATCAGCACGACGGCCGCGGCGACCAGGAACAGCCGGCGACGGGCCCGGCCGCGGCGGGTGGCGGCGACCTCGTCGAGCAGTCCGCCGAGGAGCCGGGGCCCGGGGACGGCGGTGAGCGTGGCCGGGGTGGGGGCGGACTCCTTGAACTCGGCCAGCACCGGAGTCAGGCCCATGAGTTCCTCGAGTTCGGCCGCGCACCGGTCACAACCGACGAGATGCCACTCGAACCGTTCGGCGTCGGCAGCGTCCAGCACGCCCAGCGCATAGGCGCCGACGTCGCTGTGCCGGTCCGGCTGCGTGGGCGGGATCACTCCGTCACTCCTCGTTCCTCGAGCGAGAGCCTCAGGGAGCGCAGCGCGTAGAAGACCCGGGACCGCACGGTCCCTGCGGGTACGCGCAGCACCTCCGCTGCCTCGTTGACCGTACGCTCCTTGAAGTACGTCTCCACGAGGGCCTCTCGGTGGGCCTGGCTCAGATCGCTCAGCGCCTCGGAGATCGTCATCGTGCGCAGCGCCCGGTCGATCACATCGGCGGCCGGCATCGTCTCCAGCGGTGTCGCATCGACCTCTTGCGGTCTGGCCTTCCGGCTCCGGTACCCGTCGATCACTATCCGCCGGGCCACGGTCACCAGCCAGGGCCGGATCGAACCGGTGGCGCGCTGCAGTTGATCGGCGTTGCGCCAGGCGCGCACCAGCGTCTCCTGGACCACGTCCTCCGCGCGGTGCCGGTCGCCCGCCACCAGTCGCAGGACGAAGGCGAGGAGCGGGCCCGCGTGCTCGTCATAGAGGGCTCGCATGAGCTCCTCGTCAGGTGTCGTCCTGTCTGCCACGACGGCATCCTTACGCACTCCAACTCCCGGGTCGAGAGCCCGGATCACCCAAGATCGCCGGGGACCTGGCCATGAATCGGACTTGCGGTGAGGAGTACGGACGGGACGGGCGGGGTGCTCAGGGGGCGGGAGAAAATTTTTCGGGGGGCGAGGTGGGGGGCGGAGGGTGTCGGGGTGTGGGGGGCGTCGGGGGTGGGGGCACGGGAGGCGCGTGGGGGCCTGAACCGGGGCTCCCCGCCCCCGTGGCCGTGAACCCGTGTCCGTGAACCCTCTTACGCCGCGCCGTACTTGTCCGTGTCCGCGTGCGGGTCCAACGACAGCCGGTAGCCGCGCTTGACGACGGTCTGGATCAGCTTCGGCGCGCCCAGCGCCACCCGCAGCCGGGCCATCGCGGTCTCCACGGCGTGCTCGTCCCGCCCCGACCCCGGCAGCACCCGCAGCAGCTCGGCGCGGGAGACGACCCAGCCGGGGCGCCGGGCCAGCGCCCGCAGCAGCGCCATGCCGGCCGGCGGCACCGGCCGCAGCGCGCCGTCCACCACGACCGCGTGCCCGCGGATCTCCAGCCGCCGCCCGGCCACCGGCAACGGCCGTGCGCGCCCGGGCAGTTCGCGGCACAGCAGCTGCACCAGCGGCCCCAGCCGGAAACGCTCGGGCTGGAACGTGGGCACGTCCTCGGCCTCCAGGGGCAGCGCGGTCACCGGCCCCACACACACGGGCAGCACCCCCTGCCGCAGCGCCGCCAGCACCTCCTCCCGGATGCCGCGCTCACCGGCCCGGCGCAACAGCGACGCGGCGGCGGGTGCGCTGGTGAACGTCACCGCGTCCAGGCCGCCGCCGATCACCGCGTCCAGCAGCCGGTCGACCGGACCGAGGTCCTCCGGCGGCATCCAGCGGTACACCGGGACGCCGATCACCTCCGCGCCGCCGGCCCGCAGCGCCTCCACGAAGCCGGGCAGCGGCTCGCCGTGCAGCTGTACGGCCACCCGCCGCCCGGACACCCCCTCCGCCAGCAGCCGCTCCAGCACCTCGGCCATCGACTCCGAGGCGGGCGACCACTTCTCGGTGAGCCCGGCGGCCCGGATCGCGCCCCGTACCTTCGGGCCGCGCGCCAGTATTTCGACACCGGTCAGCCGGTCCCGCAGCGCCTCGCCCAGCCCCCAGCCCTCCGCGGCCTCGATCCAGCCGCGGAACCCGATGGCCGTGGTGGCCACGACGACGTCCGGCGCATGACCGATCAACGCCCGGGTCACCGCGAGCAGTTCGGTGTCGTCCGGCAGCGGCACGATGCGCAGCGCGGGCGCGTGCATCACCTGGGCACCCCGCCGCTCCAGCAGGGCCCCCAGCTCCTCGGCCCGGCGGGCCGCGGTCACCCCGATGGTGAACCCGTCCAGCGGGCGCACAGGGGAAGCATCGGAAGCCGGCCCGGGGCCCCGGCCGGCGTCTGGGGGTTCAGCGACTCCCGGGGAAGCCGAGGCTGCCGCGGACGCCGGGGCATCCGGGGACGCCGGGGCTCCCGCTGCCGGCCCGGGGCCGGGCGCCGTCCGCGGCTCCCGCTCGTCGTGCTCCTGTTGCTGCTGATCGTGCATGGTCGTCCCGCTCCGCCCAGAGTGGTTGTGCTGCCTCGCGCTCCCCCGCCGCCGCGGCCCGGGCGGCGGGGAAGCTCCGGAATCCCGGGACCCCGACGTCCCCGGATCTCTGGCCCCGGGCCCCGGGCCCCGAGGAGCCACGGCCCCGAGGTGCGAGGTCCCGAAGTCCCGAGGTGTCGAGGTGTCGAGGTCCGGAAGTCCGCAGGTGTCCAGCCTGCCGACAGCACATGACAGGCCCGGTCCTCCAGTATTTCCCCCGGGTTACGCCGCCGCGCGGCCACCACGGGCAACCGGCCTCATATCCAGCCCCAGCAGCCCCATGCCGGCCTCACACCTCGGCGTGGACCGGCCGCCGCTCCGCATCCGCGGCCGCCTCACCCGCGCCGGCCCGCGCCGTACGCCGTGCGCGCGCCGCCGGCCGCAGGTATACGGCCCAGGTCACCACGGTGCACACCGCGTAGCAGACCAGGAACGACACGAAGGCCGGCGTACCCGACCCGGTGGTCAGGAACGACTGCCGGAAGGCGAGGTTGATGGCCAGCCCGCCGAGCGCGCCGACCGCGCCGATCAGCCCCATCGCCGCCCCCGACAGCCGCCGCCCGCTGGCCTCGGCCGCCTCCCCGGTCAGCCCGCGCCGGACCGCCTGCGCCTGGAAGATCCCCGGGATCATCTTGTACGTGGAGCCGTTGCCGAGCCCGGTCAGCACGAACAGCGCGATGAAGCCGACGAGGAACACCGGCAGCGACCGCGCCGCCGACGCGTAGATGACCACCGTGGTGGCCAGGGCCATCGCCAGGAAGTTCCCCAGGGTGATCCGGGCGCCGCCGAACCGGTCCGCCAGCCGGCCGCCGACCGGCCGCACCATCGACCCCAGCAGCGGCCCGATGAACGTCAGCGACGCCGCCTGGAGGGGCGTGCGCGCGAACTGGATCTGGAGCACCAGCCCGAACGCGAAGCTGTAGCCGATGAACGACCCGAACGTGCCGATGTACAGCAGCGACATCACCCAGGTGTGCGGCTCCCGGGCGGCGTCCAGGGCCGCTCCGGTGTCGTTCCGGACCGGCGCCAGGTTGTCCATGAACAGCGCCGCGAGCACCGCCGCGACCACGATCAGCGGCAGATAGACGGCGAGCACCAGCCGCGGCTGCGCGGCCCCGGCCGTACCGATCACCAGCAGCCCCAGCAGTTGGATCACCGGTACGCCGATGTTGCCGCCACCGGCGTTCAGGCCCAGTGCCCAGCCCTTCTTCCGTAGGGGATAGAAGGAGTTGATGTTCGTCATCGAGGAGGCGAAGTTGCCGCCGCCGACGCCCGCCAGAGCCGCGACCACCATGAACGTGGTGTAGGAGGTGCCCGGTTTCATCACCACCGCGGCCGCCGTCGCCGGCACCAGCAGCGTCAGCGCGCTGATCACCGTCCAGTTGCGCCCGCCGAACCGCGCCACCGCGAAGGTGTACGGCACCCGCAGCACCCCGCCCACCAGGGTCGGGATCGCGACCAGGAAGAACTTCCCGGCCGGATCGAATCCGTACTCCGGCCCCATGAACAGCACCATCACCGACCACAGGCTCCAGATGGAGAAGCCGACGTGCTCGGACAGTACGGAGAAGGCCAGATTCCGCCGGGCCACCCGCGCCCCGGTCTCCGCCCAGAACGTCTCGTCCTCGGGCTCCCACCGCTCGATCCACCGCCCGCCCCGCCGCGTCCGGCCACCGGGCGTGGTGCCCACGGGTGCCGGATCGGACGTCGGGGCGGACGCCGGGACGGACGTCGGACGGCTCGTTCGGTTTTCGTCAGGGCGGTCGCTGCCGTTGCGGCCTCCGCTGCCGCTTTCGATGCCGCCTTCGATGCTGCTGTCGCTACTGCTGTCGCTACGGGTGCCTGCCGCGGCCTCGGCCGTCATCGCGCCTCCCAGGGGGTCGGGTCCTCCCTGACGAAGCTAGGGACGGCGGGTTTCCGCGCCGTGGCAGCACGTGACCGCGGCGAAACCTTGCGCTCACGCGCCACCGGCCCTGTGCGTGAGCGACCTGGACGCAGAGGCGTACACGCCGGACGAAGTGACACCGAAGTGCCTCGCACGCCCCCTGACACCACTCGTTCGAGGTAATGGCAGGCGGCCGGGACGCTGTCAGCATTTTCGTCGAACGCGGTGAGTAATCACACGGGCACGTTCCGTGGCGAGGCGGCGCGAGCGTGCCCGGAGAAGAGCGAAGGGAGTGAACCATGCAGGACACGCACGAGGTGCCGACCGTCCCCGACATCACCGGCACCACCGCCACCGCCACCGACTACGAGCCGCCGCAGCTCGTCGAGGTGGGCAACTTCACCGAGCTGACGCTCGGCTACACCGGCTACCACTGGGACGGCTGGGCCGGCTTCTTCGGGTGGTGACGACCGGCAGCCCTGCCGGGCCTGACTCCCCGCGTCCCGGCAGGGCTGTGGCCGACCGTCCGGCGGCAACGCCCCTCCCCTTATGGCAGGTATCCCGTGGACTTCCTCGTCTTCCCCGACCACCCCGCAACCGACGCCCTCTGCCGGCACCTGCCCGCCGGTCCGCCCGCACAGATCCTCCGCCACCCCTCGGGCCGCCCCTGGATCGTGGGCCGATGGTCCGCGGACCAGATCCTGACAGCGGAGGCGGGCCCGCGCCGCGCCGTTCTCCTCGGCACCACCTCCGCCCGCCCGGACACCCTGGCCCGGCTGCTGCACGGTCCCGACGGCCTCGACGGCATCGCCCGGCGCACCCGCCAACTCCCCGGCAGCTACGTCCTCCTGGCCGCCGTCGGCCCGGAGCTGCGCTGTCAGGGCGACCTCGCGACGGTCCACCAGCTCCATCACGCCCGGATCGGCGGCATCACCGTCGCCGGCAACCAGCCCCAGAACCTGGCGGCGCTCGCCCGCAGCGCGGCCACCGGCGGACTGCCGCCCGGCGCCCCCGGCACCGGTCTGCTCGACGAGGAATCCCTGGCGCTGCGCCTGCTGTTCCCGTTCGCCCCGCTCCCCCTCGCCCTGCGCCCGCTGTGGCGCGCGGTACCGGCCGTCCCCCCAGGCCACCACCTCACCGTGGACGCCAACGGGCAGCCCACCGTGGCCCGTTGGTGGCAACCGCCGGAACCGGACGTCCCCCTGGAACGCGCCGCCGAGACCGTACGCCAGGCCCTCAGCGACGCCATAGCGGCCCGCACCCACCGCGCCCGACGCCAGGCCGAGCGGACCGAGCGGACCGAGCCGGCCGATACGGGCAGGGCCACGGGCGGAGCCACAAGCGGAGCCACCGGCGGAACCGCGGGCGCCTCCACCGGCGGAACCACGTACGGGGCAGGCCAGGCTCCGAGCCAGGCCGCGGCCCGTCCCACCCTCAGCGCCGACCTCTCCGGCGGCACCGACTCCACCGGCCTGTGCTTCCTCGCCGCCCAGGAGGACGTCCGGCTGATCACCACCTCCTGGGTGGGCCGCGATCCCGGCAACGACGACACCATGTGGAGCGCCCGCAGCGCGGCCTACCTGAGCGCCGCCGAACGCCAACGCGAACAGTCGGCCGCCCCAGGCTCAGACCCCGGCTGCGGTCGAACCCCACGCACAGAGGGGGACACCACCCACGGCCAGGGCAAGGGCAAAGAAAAAGGCAAGGACAAGAACAAGAGCGAGCGAAACGCGACGGGCGAGTACAGGCCGAGCGGAACGACCCCGGGCGGGAGCAGCGGGAGAGCCAGGGACAGGGGCAGAGGTAGCGGCGGAGGCAGCGGCAGGAGTACGGGCCACAGCCCGCGGTCGCGCTCACAGCCCCAGGCGGGCGAACACCTCTCGCTCCACCTCTCCCTCCCCTACGCCGACGCCCCCACCTGGTACACCCCGCCCCACCACCCCCTGACCCCCACCGCCACCGACCCGGCCGCCCCCCTCGCCCTCTTCCGGGAGGCCGCCCGGATCGCCCACCAGGCCCGTCTCGTCGCCGCCCGCGGCTCCCGGCTGCACCTCGTCGGCGTCGGCGGCGACGAACTGTTCGCCCACCGCCCGGCCGCCCTCAACTCCCTTGCCCGCAGCGATCTGCGCACCGCCGCCCGGCGCGCCTGGACGGTGCACCACCTCTGCCACTGGAAGACCTCCCAGACCCTGCGCACGCTGCTGGGCGGCCGCCCGTATCCGCGCTGGCTGGCCGGCAGCGCCTCCCGGGTGACCACCGGCGGTGATCCCCGGATCTGCGGCGCCGACTGGGAGGTCCTGCCCAGCCTGCCGCCGTGGGCACATCCGGACGCCGTCGCCACCGTCCGCCGGCTGCTGCGCGAGGCCGCCGCCGAGGCACCCGAACCGTTCGCGCCGCTGCGCTGCCAGCACGACATCGTGCGCGCCGCCGTCCGCTCCGGGGAGATCGTCCGCGGCGCCGTCGCCCTCACCGCCCCGCACGGCGTCGACTACGAGGCGCCGTTCCTCGACAACGCCGTCATCGACGCGGCGCTCACCCTCCAGCTCGCCGACCGCGCCCGGCCCGGCGTGTACAAGCCGCTGCTGACCCGTGCGCTGCGCGGCATCGTGCCCGACGCGGTGCTCGGCCGCGGCACGAAGGGCGAGCACAGCGCCGAGGTCTACGCCGGTCTGCGCGCCCACCGCGGCGCCCTGTCCGCGCTCTGCGACGACTCCCGCCTCGCCGAACGCGGTCTGATCCGACCCGCCGTCCTCCGGCACCACCTGACGTCGCTCCAGCCGCGGACCGACGCCCTGCGCGCACTGGACCCCACCCTCGCCACCGAGTACTGGCTCCGCGCACTCACCCCGGCGGCCGTCCCCGGGCCGTCCCGTCCCGCCCCCTCCCGCCCCGCACCGCTGTTTCCCACACCGCCGGTCTCCGCACCGCCGGTCTCCGCGCCACCGTTTCCCGCGCCACCCCTTTCCGCACCGGCCCGAGGCACCCCATGACCCTCGCAGTCGCCCCGCACGTCACCAGCACCCGCGCGGCCGACGGCACGGTCCTGCTCGACACCCGCACCGGCCGCTACTGGCAGATGAACGCGACCGCCACCCTCGTCCTCGACCACCTCCTCACCGGCGGAACCTGCCGGACCGCCGCCGAGGCATTACGCGCCCGCCACCCGTCCGCCGGCGACCACGCCGAGGCCGACGCCCGGGCCCTGCTGGACTCCCTGCTCACCGCCCGGCTGTTGACCCCATGAGCCACCCCGTCTCCTTCGAGAACCGCGCCCACCTCACCGTCCGCGAACGCTGCGCCGCCCACTGCGCCGTCACCGCCGCCCGCGCCCTGTCCCGCCTCTCCCCGCACCGGCTCTGCCGCCTGCTGGAACGCATCCGGCGCGGCGCCCGCCCCGCCACCGCCCCGGAAGCCCTGCGCGCCCGCCACACCGTGGTCACGGTCAGCAGACACTGCGCCGGCAACGGCTGCCTCCCCCGCTCCGTGGCCACCGCCCTCTTCTGCCGCCTCCGCGGCCGCTGGCCCCAGTGGTGCACCGGCTACGCACCCAGCCCTTCCGAGCCCACGCCTGGGTAGCCGTCAACGGCCGCCCCATCGGCGCCCCCCGACACCTCCCTCTACCACCCCCTCCTCACCATCCCGCCCCACCCGGAACCCAAGGGCTCGGCTTCGTAGATCCCTGCCCCAACTCACAGCCTCGGGGGGCTCCCCC